>NZ_JAVKLM010000008.1:0-165687 GCF_031539105.1 Limnohabitans sp. | reverse complement strand
TCGTTCTTCTCGGCTGAGGTGCTTGTACATTGGGCAACTTCGACTTGGCGGTTAAAGCGGCCATGATGCTCTCGCATCCTCAGCCACCTATAACCAGTTCATCTTTGTTGCACTTCGTCCTTGAATCCGCCTGATTAAAAAATGAAACTCGACGTCAAAATTCTCGATCCCCGCATGGCAGACCAATTGCCGCAATACGCCACGCCCGGCAGCGCTGGCCTTGACTTGCGCGCTTGCTTGGATGCGCCTGTCACGTTGGAGCCCAACGCTTGGCAACTGATACCGACCGGCATTGCCATTCATTTGGCTGATCCCGCTTACGCGGCGCTCATCTTGCCGCGTTCTGGTTTGGGTCACAAACACGGCATCGTGTTGGGCAATCTTGTGGGTTTGATCGACAGCGACTACCAAGGCCAGTTGATGGTCAGCGCTTGGAACCGCAGCGATGTGGCCTTCACGCTCGAGCCCATGGAGCGCTTGGCTCAACTGGTCATCGTGCCCGTGGTGCAAGCGCAGTTCAATGTGGTGAACGAATTTGCTGCGCCCACCGCGCGAGGCGAGGGCGGTTACGGTTCGACGGGGAAGAAATAAATCAGTGCAACAAGTCGTTGCCCGGCGCTTGCGCTTCAATTTTGAAAAAGCCAGTGCCTAGCGTGCCACGCTCTTGTTCGTCTTGCGTGGCTTCGCGCACCGATTGCACATCGAGGTGAATGCGAATCGCAATGCCAGCCAATGGGTGGTTGCCATCAAGCACCACATGCTCAGGGTAGAGCTCTGTCACGGTGTAGAGCAGGTCTTGCGGCGCGTCGGGGTTGCAGCCAGCGGGCAGGGCGTGTCCTTCAACGGTGTGGCCCTCTTCCAACTCCTTGGGAAAAAGCGAGCGAGCCTCTAAAAACACCAAGTTTTCGTCATAGTCGCCAAAGGCTTCTTCGGGTTCAAGTTGCAAGTCGAGGTGGTCGCCCACGCTGTGGCCTTGCAGAGATTCTTCGATCTTGGCCAGCAAGTCATCACCGCCCACCAAAAATTCGACGGGGCTGTCCAATTCGTCCAGCACCTCGCCCAAAGTGTCTTTCAAGGTCCAAGTTAAGCCGACCACGCAGTGTTGTGTAATTTCCATAAGGCAAAATTGTCGCACGATGCATGTGAACAAACCCCTGACTCTGCTCGGCGGCATCAGTCCCGCCGAATTTATGACCACCTATTGGCAGCGCAAGCCCTTGTTGGTGCGTCAAGCCATTCCTGAATTCAAAGCTTTGCTCAGCCG
The DNA here is from genome assembly GCF_031539105.1 of Limnohabitans sp. Taxonomy (GTDB): domain Bacteria; phylum Pseudomonadota; class Gammaproteobacteria; order Burkholderiales; family Burkholderiaceae_C; genus Limnohabitans. The sequence continues at coordinate 164,423 of NZ_JAVKLM010000008.1, read as the reverse complement.
CCCTGAGCTGTTTGACTTGGCCGAACAAAATGAGGTTGAGTCCCGCTTGGTGATGGGCTCAAATGGCGGCCAACGCAACTGGCAAATGCAGCGCGGCCCGTTCAAACGCCGCGCCATCCCCAAGCTGACCGAGCGCGATTGGACCTTGCTGGTGCAAGGCGTGGATTTGCACGATGAGCGTGTCGCCGCGTTGATGCAGCAATTTCGGTTCATCCCAGACGCCCGCATAGACGATGTGATGATCAGCTACGCCACCGAGGGCGGCGGCGTGGGTCCGCACTTTGACAGTTACGACGTGTTTTTGCTGCAAGCCCACGGTCAACGTCGCTGGCGCATTGGCCGTCAAAAAGACTTGTCGCTGGTACCCGACATGCCACTGAAAATTTTGGCCAACTTCAAGCCCGAATATGACTGGGTGCTCAACCCTGGTGACATGCTGTATTTGCCCCCGCGCTACGCTCACGATGGCATTGCACAAGGCGAGTGCATGACGTACTCGGTAGGCTTTCGTGTGCCCCAAACAGGTGACTTGGCCCGTGAGTTGTTGGTGCGTTTGAGTGAAGGCGCTGAAGAAGCTGCTGGTTGTGATTTGTACAAAGACGCCACGCAGCCCGCTGTCTCTAAGCCAGCTGCTATGCCAGAGGGCTTGGCAGACTTTGCAAGATCCGCCTTGCAAAAAGCATTAAAAGACCCTAAAGCGCTGCAACGTGCTTTGGGTGAATACCTCACCGAGCCCAAAGCCAATGTGTGGTTTGAGATTGGCGACACGCCCAATCGGCTCAAATCCGTGCGTTTAGACCGACGAAGCAAGATGATGTACGACGCGCACCATGTCTTCTTGAACGGTGAAAGTTGGCGGGCCGCAGGCAAAGACGCAGCTTTGATGCGTCAGCTGGCAGACGCGCGTGAGTTGTCTGAAGATGATCTTCTTAAAGCCAGTCCAGAAGCTATCAGCTTACTGATGGAGTGGTGTGACGATGGTTGGCTCCATGCAGGTGCATAAATTGTCAATTTTGACGCCAGGCTGACAACTGATTCTGAATATTTATAGGAATTACCCTATAATTAGCCTCTGAATTGAGAAGCTCGAGCTCCTTGATTTGGTTGTGGTGAAAGCCACAGCAATTTCCGGAAATTGTTTTCATCCCCCTTAAGGAATATTCACATGAACAAGTCAATCCTGTTGGCATCTTTGTTGGCTGCTGCCGCTCTCGTCGCTTGCGGCAAAAAAGAAGCTCCTGCTGTTGAAGCCGCTCCTGTTGCCGCTTCTGCTGCTGTTGAAGCCGCTTCTGTGGCTTCTGAAGCCGCTGCACCAGCTTCTGACGCTGCCAGCAAGTAATCAGTTTTCGAACTGAATGCAAAAGCCACCCTCGGGTGGCTTTTTTCATGGGCGTTTGAAATCGTTGTTGTCAGACTTGCATCCAGATCGAACCAGTCATCGGGTCTGCCACGTCAATGTCTGATGGGGCGCAGCCTAAGGCTTCGCTGAGGCTAGCACGGGCCAGCTCTGGTGTGTTGTTGCGCTCACTCAAGTGCGCTGCCAGCACGTAACTCAGTTGCTTATGTTTGACCCGAGTCAGCAAGTCGGCTGCTGCATGGTTAGCCAAATGCCCCCAAGGTCCTGCGACCCGTTGTTTTAAAAAGCTGGGATAAGCCGAGGCTTGCAACAAGTCGGGGTCGTGGTTGGCCTCCAGCAGCAAGGCATGACAGCCTTGCAAAGCTTGCACCACATGTGAGGAGGGGTGGCCTAGATCTGTGGCGATACCCAAATGTCGCTGCCCATCCGTGCAACGCAGCTGCAAGGGCTCGCGGGCGTCGTGCGGCACCGTGAAGGGCAAGGCTTGTAAAGGGCCGATCTCAATTTTGCAGCCATCACGTGCCACATTCAGCAAATGTTGGTGGGGTGCCCAAGAAGCGTCACTCAGGGCTAGCCAAGTGCCTTGACTCATCCACAGCGGCGTTGCGTAGCGTTTGACAAAGCTGCGTGCACAGCCAATGTGGTCGCCATGTTCGTGGGTGATGAAAATAGCGTCCAAATCTTCGGCTGAGGTGCCGGCTTCTATCAGGCGTGCTTCAAGATCGCGCAGGCGAAGGCCGCAGTCAATCAGCAAACGGGTGGTGTGAAAGCCACTTTGGGCTTCAACCAAAGTGGCGTTGCCTGAGCTGCCGCTGCCCAGGCTCTTAAAGCGGAGCATTGCGCAAGCTCAAAATTACGCCAATCAGCGCAGGTCTTCGGCCAGTAACTTCAAGATGCGTTGAGAAACGGGGCTGTTTTCAGTAGCGCCCGCTGCGTTTTGCACAGTGACTTCTGTGGCTTTGTCTGTTTTACGCACAGCGATGCGATATTTGACAGGACCTGCGTCAGACTTGGAACTGCTGAACATCTTGCTGAAGAACCCTTTTTCCTCTTTGCTGGCCGTGTCCACGTAGCGCACAAAGTACACGCCTTGTGCACGGTCTCGGTCTTCCACAGTGAAGCCCGTGCGGTCCAAGGCCAAGCCCACGCGGCGCCAGGCCACGTCGAATGAGTCAGGGATATTCAACAGCGTAGTGTCACCCTTGGTCACCAAGGTAGTTTTATTGGCCGCTATTTCTTGTGGCGTGATGCCAACTTTGGCTTGCTCAACAGAGACGCCGAGTTTGACCATCAAGCGGCTCAAAAACTCGGCTTCCAACTCAGGGTCGTTGGGGCGTGGGGCCCAAATTGTGCTGGTTTTGGACTGGTCTTTGTATTCTTCGCTCATGCCGCGGTGGGTCACGAAGACATCAACGCCGCCCGTATTGTTGCGCTCAATGCGCGTGCGAAATTTGTCACGCTCGCCAGACGAGTACAAACCATCAAGCACTTTGCCCAACGAGCGGCGAATGAAATCTTGTGGGATCTTGGCTCGGTTTTCGGCCCATTCGGTTTCAAGCAAGCCCAGCTGTTGCTGTTCGATCACGAAGGTGAACCCGTTTTCTTTCCAAAATTCTTGCACGATGGGCCAAACGGCATCGGCGGAACGATTGATCACTAGCCAACGTTGCTTGCCATCGCGTTCGATGCGTACATCGTTGACTTGTTTGGCAGCGGTTGCAGCAACAGTTGGCACGGGACGCACCGCCATGCCACTGGCTGTGACTGGGCCTCCAGGCACCGCATAGCGTGTGTCGCGGTTAAGTTGGGTCAGGTCTGGTGGGATGTCCAAGGCTATAACCTTGGTGCCGCCTTCGGTTTTGTAGTTGACCTTGTCACCATCCATGATGGAGGAGCAGCCGCTGAGCAACACAAGTGAAGTCAGCGTAACTGCTGTGCGGTTCAGTGCAATAGAAATTTTCACAGCCAAGGCCTTTTTAACAATCAGATCAAACCAGCGGCGCGCAAGGCACCCTCCACCACAGGCTCATTCGCCTGGGTGAGTTCTGTCATGGGCAAGCGCAGGGTTGGGCCTGCAAGGCCCATGCGGTGCATGGCCCACTTCACGGGAATGGGGTTGGCTTCCACAAACAGGTGTTTGTGAACAGGCATCAATTTGAATTGGATGTCCATGGCGCGTTTCACGTCGCCGGCCATCGCAGCCACACACAGCTCGTGCATCAAGCGGGGGGCCACGTTGGCGGTCACGCTGATGTTGCCTTGGCCGCCACACAGCATCAAAGCCACTGCAGTGGGATCGTCACCTGAATACACAGCAAAGCCTTTGGGCACGTCGCGAATCAGCCATTGGGCGCGTTCGATGTTGCCTGTGGCTTCTTTCATACCCACGATGCCTGGCACTTGGGCCAATCGCAGCACGGTGTCGTGCGCCATATCGGCCACTGAGCGGCCGGGCACGTTGTACAAAATCACGGGCAAGTCCACCGCTTCGGCGATGGCTTTGAAGTGCAGGTATTGGCCTTCTTGCGTGGGCTTGTTGTAGTAGGGCACCACTTGCAGTTGGCAATGTGCGCCGACTTTTTTGGCGAACTTGGCCAGCTCAATGGCTTCAGCGGTGGAGTTAGCGCCGCAGCCGGCCATGATGGGCACATGACGTTCGGTGTGTTTGGCAGCTTGTTCGACCGACACGCGGATGATTTCGCAGTGTTCTTCCACGTTGACGGTTGGTGACTCGCCGGTCGTGCCCACGACGCCGATGCAATCGGTGCCTTCGGCAATGTGCCAATCAATCAGTTTGCGCAGGGTGGGGTAGTCGACGCTGCCGTCTGTGTGCATGGGGGTGGTCAAAGCCACGATACTGCCGGTGATGGGTGTCATGTCCGCGAGTTCGGTCAAGGAAAAACAATCATTCTAGCGAGTGCGAATGCAATTTTTAGCGATTCAGTGGGTAACGCGCAGGCGTTTGTGTGCCGCTCGTCTCGCGCACGGCCACGATGCGCTGAACGAAGCGTTCGGGCTGGCCCAAAAAGCCTTCTTCAAACGCCACCACGCGCAGACCTTGGCAAATATTCAGCAATTCTGCTGGGTTCAGCAAAAAGTCCGGGCGCGAGGGTTTTCCTACGCTTTCGTTGCCAGCTGAGAAGGTTTCGTAAATCAGCACACCATTAAGCGCAAGGCTGCCCAAGATGCTCGGCCACAAGGGGCGCCATAGGTAATTGGTCACGACCACACCGCCAAAGGTGCGGTTTTGCAGGGGCCAAGGGCCGTTTTCGATGTCGGCACAGATGGTTTCTCCCGAGGGGCTGGCGGCTGCAATTGCATCAGCATTGCGGTCCACGCCCGTGACCTTGTAACCTAAGCTTGCAAAGTGGCGCATGTGGCGACCGTGCCCGCAGGCCAAATCCAGCACGTTGCAGCCCACAGGCAAAAGGTGTGACCAACGTGCGACCCAGTTTGATGTGGGCTCTTGCCCGTGAAGAACGGTGCTCATATTAGAAGCATCCCCACACTTGGTTGGCCAGCGTCAGCAAAAAATCTGGCTGCAAATACATCCACAAGACAGCCAGCAGAACAGCCACGCACACCAAGCCAACCAAAGCTTGTCGAATGAAGGGTTGGCTGAGTAGGTGGTTCATCGTGCTGTCTGGCGTTGCGGTTTGCATTTGTTCCTCAAACTGCCACTGCTGCAGCAGGGGAGCGCTCAATGGCGTTTTCTTTCACCGGCAAGTTCACCAGCGCGGCAAATAAGCCCAGCGCAATCGAGATGTACCAAACAATGTCATAGCTGCCGGACTTGTCATACAAATAGCCGCCCAGCCATACGCCCATAAAGCTGCCAATTTGGTGGCTGAAAAACACAAAACCCCCGAGCATGGACAAATGTGCCACGCCGAATATCTGTGCCACCACCGCATTGGTGGGGGGCACGGTGGAGAGCCACAGCAAACCCATCACGCTAGAGAAGAGGTACACGCTCATGGGTGTCAGTGGCGCGAGCAAGAACAGCACGATGGCGATGGAGCGTGAGAAATAGATGAACGACAAAATTTTGCGCTTGGCCATGCGTTGGCCCAAGCTGCCTGCAATGTAGGTGCCAAACACGTTGAACAAGCCAATCAGCGCCAAAGCAATGCTGGCCACTTCGGGCGATAGTCCATGGTCTTTCAAATAGCTGGGCATGTGAACGCCGATGAACACCACTTGAAAGCCGCACACAAAGTAGCCCGCCATCAACAGCTGAAAGCTGCGGTAGCCCATGGCCTCACGCAGCGCATGCAAGATGGATTGGTCGCGGTGCGGCGTAGCCCCACCTGCAAAGCCAGGTTCACGCAAACCGAAGGCGAGGGGAATGATGAGCATGGCCGACAGCGCCAACCACACCAAAGCTTCTTGCCAACCAAAGGTACTGATCAGGTATCCCTCTGTGGGTACCATCAAAAACTGGCCAAACGAGCCCGCCGCTGCGGCCACGCCCATGGCCCAAGATCGCTTGGCCGCGCTCACATTGCGACCAATCACGCCGTAAATCACGGCGTAGGTCGTGCCCGCTTGGGCAATGCCAATCAGCACACCCGCCGTGGCGGTGAACAGGGCAGGCGTGTCTGAATATGCCATGCCGACCAAGCCCAGTGAGTAAAGCACCGCGCAAGTTACGATGACGCGAAACGCGCCAAAGCGGTCAGCCAACATGCCCGAGAAGATACCGGCAAAACCCCAGGTGAGGTTTTGAATGGCAATCGCCATGGCGAAGTTTTCTCGGGTCCAGTCTTGCGCTTGGGTGATGGGTTGCAGCCACAGGCCAAAGCCGTGGCGCACACCCATAGATAGGGTGACGATAGCTGCCCCGCAGGCCAGCACTTGCCACATGGGCAGTGTTTTGTGTTGGTTGGTCATAGCGCCAACTTTACCCAATGTGCCGCACAGCGGGTGTCGCGGGGGTTTAACTACAATTCCGCCCCATGGCTACAAAGCAACCCACCACACCGCCCCAGTACTCGGAAGGCTCGATTCGCGTCTTGAAGGGGCTCGAACCCGTCAAGCAGCGTCCTGGCATGTACACCCGCACTGACAACCCGCTGCACATCATCCAAGAGGTATTGGACAACGCGGCTGACGAGGCGCTCGCTGGACACGGCAAAAAAATTGGCGTCACGTTGCACAGCGACGGCTCTGTCAGCATCGACGACGACGGCCGTGGTATTCCGTTTGGCATGCACCCCGAAGAAAAAGCCCCCGTCATTGAACTGGTGTTCACCCGCTTGCATGCAGGTGGCAAGTTCGACAAAGGCTCGGGCGGCGCATACAGCTTCTCTGGCGGCCTGCACGGCGTGGGCGTGAGCGTGACCAACGCGCTGGCCAAACGCATGGAGGCCACCTCGTATCGTGAAGGCCAAGTGGCCCGCTTGGTGTTTTCAGGTGGCGATGTGGTGGAAAAACTCACCACCCGCAAACAAGAATCAGGTGACCGCAAACAAGGCACCACCGTGCGCGTGTGGCCCGACGCCAAATACTTTGAATCCTCTGCCTTGCCGATGAACGAGCTGGTGCACTTGCTGCGCAGCAAAGCCGTGCTCATGCCTGGCGTGAGCGTGACGCTCACAAATGAAAAAACCAAAGACACGCAAAACTGGCTCTACAAAGGCGGCCTGCGTGACTACTTGATGCAGACGCTGCACGGCGAGCCCGTCATTCCTTTGTTTGAAGGCGACGGCTACGCTGACAGCAACCACGACAGCTTTGCCGAAGGCGAGGGCGCAGCATGGGCTGTGGCCTTCACCGAAGACGGTGCACCGGTGCGCGAGAGCTATGTCAACCTGATTCCCACCAGCGCGGGTGGCACGCACGACAGCGGCTTGCGTGATGGTTTGTTCACAGCGGTGAAAAGCTTCATCGAGCTGCATGCTTTGCTGCCCAAGGGCGTCAAGCTCATGCCAGAAGACGTGTTTGCTCGTGCCAGCTACGTGCTGAGCGCCAAGGTGCTGGACCCGCAGTTCCAAGGCCAGATCAAAGAGCGCCTCAACTCGCGCGATGCTGTGCGTTTGGTGTCGAGCTATGTGCGCCCCACGATGGAGCTGTGGCTCAATCAGCATGTGGAGTACGGCAAAAAGCTGGCTGAGCTGGCCATCAAAGCTGCACAAACACGCCAAAAAGCTGGTCAAAAAGTTGAGAAGCGCAAAGGCTCAGGCGTGGCGGTGTTGCCAGGCAAGCTGACCGATTGCGAAAGCAAAGACACGGCGCACAACGAAGTGTTTTTGGTCGAGGGCGACTCAGCCGGCGGCAGCGCCAAGATGGGCCGCAACAAAGAAAACCAAGCCATTCTGCCGCTGCGCGGTAAGGTGCTCAACACCTGGGAAGTCGAGCGCGACCGCTTGTTTGCCAACAACGAAATTCACGATATTTCGGTGGCCGTGGGTGTTGACCCTCACGGTCCAAACGACAGCCCCGACATGAGCGGCCTGCGTTACGGCAAGGTGTGCATCCTGAGTGATGCGGACGTGGACGGCTCGCACATCCAAGTGTTGTTGCTCACCTTGTTTTTCCGTCACTTCCCCAAGCTCATCGAAGCGGGACATGTGTTTGTGGCGCGTCCACCGCTGTTCCGTGTGGACGCACCGGCGCGTGGCAAAAAGCCAGCCACCAAGGTGTATGCCTTGGACGAGGGTGAACTCACGTCCATCCTCGACAAACTGCGCAAAGACGGCGTGGCCGAGGGCAAGTGGAGCATCAGCCGCTTCAAAGGCTTGGGTGAAATGAGCGCCGAACAACTGTGGGACACCACCCTCAACCCCGACACCCGCCGCCTCATGCCCGTGCAACTGGGCTTGCTGGACTTTGCAACCACCGAAGGTTTGATCACACAACTCATGGGCAAAGGCGAAGCCGCCGCACGCCGTGAGCTGATGGAACTGCATGGCGATTCGATTGAGATTGACGTATGACCGATTTGCTCACCCCTGACTTGCCCACTGCCGACAACGACGGCGACATCGCGCTGGGCCACTACGCCCAACGCGCCTACCTTGAATACGCGCTCAGCGTGGTCAAAGGCCGCGCCTTGCCCGACGTGTGCGACGGCCAAAAGCCGGTGCAGCGCCGCATTCTGTATTCGATGTCCCGTATGGGCCTGGGCTTCAGCGGAAACTCAGGCGCCAAGCCTGTTAAGTGCGCCCGCGTGGTCGGTGACGTGCTGGGCCGCTATCACCCCCACGGTGACAGCGCCGCCTATGAGGCACTCGTGCGCATGGCGCAAGACTTTGCCCAACGCTACCCACTGATCGACGGCCAAGGCAACTTTGGCTCACGCGACGGCGACGGCGCTGCGGCCATGCGATACACCGAAGCGCGCTTGGCCAAAATCACCACGCTGCTGTTAGATGAGATTGACGAAGGCACGGTTGACTTCCAGCCCAACTACGACGGCTCCACCGAAGAGCCCAAGCAGTTGCCCGCCCGTTTGCCATTTGCCTTGCTCAACGGCGCAAGCGGCATCGCGGTGGGCATGGCCACTGAAATTCCAAGCCACAACTTGCGTGAAGTGGCCGATGCGTGCGTGGCACTCATCAAGACTCCCAAGATGAGCGACGCCGAGTTGCTGCAAATCTTGCCCGCGCCCGATTACCCAGGTGGCGGCCAAATCATCAGCAGCGCGTCTGACATTGCCGAAGCCTACCGCACAGGCCGTGGTTCACTCAAAGTGCGCGCCCGCTGGACCATTGAAGAGTTGGCCCGTGGCCAATGGCAACTGGTGGTCAAAGAGTTACCACCCGGCGTGAGCAGCCAACGCGTGTTGGAAGAGATTGAAGAGCTCACCAACCCCAAGGTCAAAACAGGCAAGAAGGCCCTGAGTGCCGACCAAACCCAACTCAAAGCCACCGTGCTGGCCGTGTTGGATGTGGTGCGCGATGAGTCCAGCAAAGATGCGGCTGTGCGTTTGGTGTTCGAGCCCAAAACCCGCACCATTGAGCAACAAGAACTCATCACCACCTTGCTGGCGCACACGAGCTTAGAAACTTCGTCGTCCATCAACCTCACCATGGTGGGTATCGATGGACGCCCTGTGCCCAAGTCGCTGCGCGACATGCTGACTGAGTGGATTGAATTCCGCTCGGCCACCATCCTGCGTCGCTCGCAGCACCGCTTGAACAAAGTGCTGGACCGCATCCATATCTTGGAAGGTCGCCAGTTGGTGTTGCTCAACATCGACGAGGTGATTGCCATCATCCGTCAGAGCGACGAGCCTAAGCAGGCGCTGATGGAGCGCTTCAAACTCAGCGAGCGACAAGCTGAAGACATCTTAGAAATTCGTCTGCGTCAGCTGGCGCGTTTGGAAGCCATCAAAATTGAGCAAGAGCTCAAAGAACTGCGCGACGAACAAGCCAAGCTCGAAGACATCGTGGGTAACCCGTCAGCGCTGCGCCGCTTGATGGTCAAAGAAATTGAAGCCGACGCCAAAACCTTTGCCGACCCACGCCGCACGCTCATTCAAGAAGAGAAAAAAGCTGTCGCCGAAGTCAAGGTCATTGACGAGCCAGTGACCGTGGTCGTATCTGAAAAAGGATGGGTCCGTGCACGTACCGGCCACGGCCACGAAGCCAGCGCCTTTGCCTTCAAGTCGGGCGACGGCTTGTACGGCACGTTTGAGTGCCGCACGGTGGACACCTTTATCGCGTTTGGCTCGAACGGCCGCATCTACTCGGTACCTGTGTCGGTCTTGCCCGGCGCGCGTGGCGACGGCCAACCTGTGACCACACTGGTTGATTTAGAAGCTGGCACCCAACTGTTGCACTACGTGGCAGGCCCTGCAGGCGCCACTTACTTGCTTAGCAGCTCCGGCGGCTATGGCTTCATGGCCAACATCGAGCACATGATTTCGCGCAACAAAGGCGGAAAAGCCTTCATCACCGTGGGCGAGGGCGAAACCGTGTGCCGCCCATCACCTGCCAGCGGTGGCTCGGGCGCACAGCCTGTGGCACCCGCCACGCATGTAGCTTGTGCATCCACGGGAGGCCGCTTCTTGACCTTTGAGTTGTCTGAACTCAAAGCGATGGAAAAGGGCGGTCGTGGTTTGATGCTGATTGATCTAGAAGCCAAAGACACTCTGGCCGGTGCGGCTGCGTACACACGCAGCGTGCGCATCGAAGGCATTGGCCGTGGCGGCAAAGTGCGCGAAGAAACCTTAGAAATTCGCAGCTTGAACAACGCCAAAGCGGCACGCGCCAAGAAGGGCAAAGTGGCTGATTTGGGCTTTAAGCCGAATGCTGTGGTGCGGGTGGAATAAAAAAGCGGCTCATTGAGCCGCTTTTTTTGTGTGTGCCAAGATTTAAGCTTTGGCTTTTTCTTTGGTTTCTGCCACTGGGGAAGCTGCGGCTGCTGGATCAGCCTCTTTCTTGGGAGGACTGCAATCGAAGCACACAAACATGGATGAACCCAAGATGCGTTTGAATGAACCGTTGTTGCGGGGCTTGTGAACGCCGCACTTGATGCAGCTCATGGTGTCGCCGGTGCGGCCTAGGCCTTCGAAGGGTGAACCGCCTTTTTTCGATTTGTAGCGCAAACCGTCGTTGGAGATTTCTGTTTTTTCTGGGCGTGACATTCGTTTTAGTTCTCGAGGCAAAGACGGTATTTTCGCAAATTTATCAACCGTTCTGACAACCGGCCTTTAAAAACCTCAAAATTCACCTCAAAAAGCGCTTGGAAAGCTTTAAAACGCTGGGTCCAATGCGTTTAGAGATGGCTTGGCGGTGTTTGGCAAACAGCACATAGGCGGGTTGCAGCACAGGCATGAGCCAGCTGCGCGACAGCAGCCATGCCAAAACTGGCAGTTTGGCCAGCCGGTAGGCGTTGGCAAACACAGGGACGCCCACCAGCACTTGTCCATCGGCTGTACGGCCATGAATCTGCGCCATGGCGGCCTCGCACGAGATGTTGTGACCTGCGGCTTCAAACCCAGTTTGGGTGACATCGACAAAGGCCAACTGGCCCTGCGCGTTGCGGCTCTGCAAGAAATCTATCTCAACCACACACAGTGGGCACTGGCCGTCGTAGTACAGCGTGAGTTCGGGCGTGGCGGTGATCGTGGTGTTTTGCATGGTTATGTAGGCTAGCACGCCCACAAAGCGCAGGGCTGTACAAGGGGTAATCGGGCAGAATTCACCGTATGACACAAACCTGCTTTGATACTGCCACCACAGCCACACAACGCGTGATTCATGCGCTTGAAGGTGCCGCCAGTCCTGCCGCGCAACACGTGTTCACGCAGCTGTACGCCAATGCCGCAAGGGCTGCGGCCCAGCATTGTGATGCGCAGGTGCAAGCGGGCAGCAAACTAGGTGCGTTGCACGGTGTTTGCATCACGCTCAAAGACAACATTGATGTGGCTGGCGAGACCACCATGGCCGGCGGCGTCGTGTGCGCAGGCGAAGCGCCTGCACAGCACAACGCAACGGTGGTGCAACGTTTGCGCGATGCAGGTGCAGTGGTGTTGGGTAAAACCAATATGAGTGAGTTTGCTTTCTCTGGCGTGGGCATCAATCCTCACCACGGCACGCCTGCCAACCCCGCTGACCCAACGCATGCCCGCGTGCCTGGTGGCTCGTCATCCGGCGCGGCTGTGTCGGTGGCTTTGGGGCTGGCCGAGGTGGGCATTGGCACAGACACGGGTGGCTCTATTCGCATACCCGCTGCGCTGTGTGGCTTGGTGGGCTACAAGAGCACACAGTCGCGCATTCCGTGCACGGGCGTGATGGAGCTGTCACGCACGCTGGACACCGTGGGCAGCATCACCCGCTCGGTGCGGGCATGTTTGGCTGTGGATGCAGTGCTTTCGCAGCAGTCCTTGCCCACTGACGGCATAGAGTTGCGCGGCTTACGTTTTGCCGTGCCGCAAACCTTGATGATGGACGATGTGGATGCCACAGTGGCCCAAGCTTTTGCGCGCACCTTGCGACGTATCAGTGAGGCGGGCGCACAAGTGGTGGAGATACCTTTTCAAGCCTTGGGTGACATTGCTGCACTCAGCATGCCCGGTGGGTTTTCGCCCATCGAGAGTTATGCCGCACACCATGCCCGCCTAGAACGCGGTGCACACCAAATTGACCATCGCGTGGTGGCCCGCATGACGTTGGGCAAGGGCATCAGCGCCCAAGACTACCTAGAGCTGCACAACCGCCGTAACGCTTGGATAGCGGCAGCCCAACAAACGCTGCACGGCTTTGATGCCATGTTGTGTCCGACTGTTCCGAGGGTCGCCCCGTTGATTGAGCCACTGCTCAAAGACGATGATGCGTTTTTCAAAGTCAACCGTTTGTTGCTGCGCAACCCTTCAGCCATCAACTACATGGATGGCTGCGCTTGGAGCTTGCCGATCCACGCAGCGGGCGAATTGCCTGTGGGTTTGATGGTCTCAGGCCTAGCGGGGCAAGACGCGCATTTGGCGAGGGTAGCCCTGGCTTTGGAAAACTTAATCGAGTCTTTACATGCTTAGATCACAATGGCAGCATTGAGAGAAAGGGAGCGAGTTATGACGATTAAATTTCGCACACTGGCCATGGGTGTTGTATTGGCTGCCATGGCCGGCGCGGCCATGGCGCATGGCCCGTACGGTGGTTATCGCGGGCATGGCGGTGGTTATTACCGTGGCGGGGGTGACTATTTTTGGGGGCCTGCATTGGTGGGCGGCGCGATTGTGGGCACATCCATTTATTTGTCGCGCCCCGTGCAGCCCTCGACCGTCATCATCACCAGCCCACCAGCAGTGGTGGTCTCTACACCCATGCAACCCGGTACATGGGTCAATGGTCAACAGGTGCAAGCGCCTGTTGAAGCGTATTACTGCCGCGAAACTGGGCAGTATTTCCCGATGGTGCAAACCTGTGTCAGTCCTTGGATGGTGGTGTTGCGATGAACAAAGCTTTTCTATGTGTGTTGATTGCGGGCTTGCTGCCCTATGTGTGCGCGATGGTTGCGAAGTGGGGTTTCCAAAAATTTGACAACCACAACCCTCGCCAATGGTTGGCGCAGCAAACCGGTTTTCGTGCGCGTGGCAATGCCGCACAAGCCAACAGTTTTGAAGCGTTTCCATTCTTTGCAGCGGGTGTGATCATCGCCACCTTGGCGCAGGTAGATGCAGCGCGTATTGATTTGTATGCCTTTACGTTTGTCGCGGCGCGCGTGGGCTTCATCATCTGCTATGTGGCTGACAAGGCCAGCCTGCGTTCATTGTGCTGGTTGGTTGGCTTGTTGAGCGTGGTCGGTTTGTATGCGGCAGCTTTGGGTTTGTAAAGCTGTCATCCGATTGCCGAGCTACGGCGTTGTAGAGCTACCTTTTTTACAAAGCGAGTCTGCTATGAAACGCGTTTCCGCCCTTTTAGCCTGTTTGTTGGCCTTTGCCGTGATCGTGCCTGCGCACGCGGACGGACGTGGACACGGCGGCGGTGGTCGACAAGGTGATCACGGTTTTAGCCAAAACTACGGTGGTTACGGTGGTTACGGATACGGCCATCACTACCGCGGCTCTAGCAACCATTGGTTGGCACCCGTGTTGGGTGCTGCTTTGGTTGGGAGTGTGATTTATGCAGCCAGCACACCCAGCTATGCCATGCCTCAGCAAGTGGTGGTGCAACAGCAATACGCACCGCCTAGTCGTGTGGCGTATTTTTGCCCTACTTCGCAGCAGTTTTACCCCAATGTGCCGACTTGCCAAGTGCCTTGGCAGCTGACCAACTACTAAAACAACAAAGCCGGGCTAGCCCGGCTTTTTGTTGTGCACTGCATGTGCATGAAGTAGCTGGGTCACGTCTTCAAAGTGTGACCACTTCTTTGTGACCCAGACGGTTGGAGTAGCGCACTTTGCCGCCCGTGGTTTCTAGCTCCAGGCGAGCGCTGCGGCCTGCGTACACGTGGTGTTTGAGCCATTCCAGTTCTTGCTTCATCTCAGGCTCACCTGCCACCACGCGGCTCCAACAGCGCAGTTCGGCTGACCAGCGGTAGTTGCGTGCCTTGAGCTTGTCTTTGGTTTCAAACGGTGAGTTGATGGCATACACCTTTTGCTGTGGCTTGTTCAAAGTCAGCAGCACAGCCAGCAGGGCGGTTTGTTGGCTTTGCGGCAACACTTGGTTCAAGAGTTCTAGCAGCGCCCAGCAATCGGCTTCGGCACGGTGGGCTTCGTAAAAGTAGCCTTGGGTGCTGAGCAGATACTCCAGCTTGGCCGAGCCAAAACCTTCTTCGCGCCAATCAATGTCTTTGATGCTGCACGCCCAGTTGAGTTGTTCAAACAGGGGCCAGCGGGCTTCGACAAACGGGCGGTCAAATGCGGCGTTGTGGGCAATGACCACGTCCACGTTTTTCAAAAACTCAGCCACGCGTGCGTCGTCAATGCGGTGGCCTTGCACCATCTCGTCGGTGATGTGGTGCACGGCTGTGGTGGCAGGGGGAATTGCAAAGCCAGGATCTTCCAGCTCGTCAAACACATCGCTCACGCGGTAGACCGTGCCTGTGACGGGGTCGAATTCAAAGGCCAGCATGCCTAGCTCAATCACACGGTCTTGGGCGACGTCAAAGCCGGTGGTTTCAGTGTCAAGCACGACACCTTTGCTGAGTTTTTGACCGGGGGCAGGCGTGTTGAACACACGGCCAGGAATGAGGCGGCGAAGCACCCGGTAGTCTGGGTGTTGTTCGAGTTGTTGTGCGAGTTGTTCGATGTCTTGAGTCATAGAGGCAATGTTAAGCCTGGTCGGCCTGTGTGGCGTTGCGTTTGGCGATGGCACGCGATAAAAATAAACCCAAGGCACAAACCACCATGGCGTCCGCACCCAAAATAGATTGCGAGTTGTAATGGTTGAAGAGTTCTGCCAAGACCAAGACGCCCAGCGATTGACCTAAAAACATAAAACCAGCAAACAGCGTGACGCCTGTGCCCCTCGCTTTGGGTAATAGTTGGGTGGCTTTGGCTTGCATGGTGTTGTGAAACATCGCAAATCCAAAACCCGCCACAAAGCAAGATGGCAATGCCAGTTGCCACCAAGGCGAAAACGCGATCACAACAAATGCCGCACCAAAGCTGATGCCGCCATTGCGGGCCAAGCCGACCTCGCCAAACCGTCGGATGGTGATTTTTGCAGTGGCCATATAAGCCATACCACCTAGTCCAAATAAAGCAGTTGTGCCGCCTGCCAAGGTGAGGGAAATGTGGTGCACCTGATGCAAGTGCGCGGCGGTCACCGCCAACACCCCAAACACGGTCGCACCCTCAATCAAGGCCAAGCTTAAAAAAGTGCGCGCCCAAGGGTTGTGTGCCACCTCTTTGAGTTGTTGAAAAAAACCTATCGGCGCATGTGCGTGCGGGGTCGCTTGCTTCAAATGTTTGAGTTGTTGCCACAGCAAAAAACTCACGGTGGCAAACGCAGCGCTCATCAGCACAAACGCCCAACGCCAGCCCAAGGTGTCGGTCAGCAAGCCACCAAACAGCTGACCGGCTGTGATGCCCAGCATGGTGCCCAAGCCCACACGTGCCAGTGTTTCTTGGCGTTGTTCGTAATGCACGGCATCACCCACCCATGCCAGCGATAGCGGAATGATGGCGGCCGCCGCCAGCGCAGTGCCAATGCGTGCAGCAATGAGAAACGTGAGGTCGGCACTGAGTGCCGACAGCAAGCTGCCCACGCTGCACCCAATGGTGGCCAGCATGACCACGCGGTACTTACCGAAGCGGTCGCCTACGGGGCCGTAGAACAGTTGCATCAAGCCGTAAGCAATGGCGAAAAATGAAATGGCCCGCGAGGCCTCACTGATGGGTGTGCCAAAAATGCGCGACAGCTCGGGCAGCATGGGGTCGCAAATGCGCTGCACAGCCATGCTGCAAAACGTGGCGAGTGACAACAAAAAAATCGCCCGACGGGTGGTGGGCGATAGCGCGTGCGTGGCCGTTTGGGAGTGGTTGGTATTGGTTTTCAAAGCGGGACCACTTTAACTGCTGGCCGATGGCGAACACTGTCCCATGTAAGTCAAAGTCGAGAAATTTGTGTTTTGCGGTTTAGCATCGGCGCTATGAAGTTTTTTGCGTCTTTGTTAATTTTCGGGTTGGGTTTAGTGGTCGTACCCATTCAAGCGCAATCAAAAACCGAGGGCATCACTGTCGACGTCTTGGGTGTGTACTTCACTCCGTCTGCGAACGCTGCCGCGGCGATTGTGAAAGCCATCGATGCCAGCGAACGTGAGGTGCTGGTGCAGGCCTATGGCTTTACCCACAACGCCATGGCGCAAGCTTTGGTGCGGGCGCACCAGCGTGGTGTGAAGGTGCGTGTGCTGTTAGACCAAAAGAGCCAAACGACCAATCGTTACGTCATTGGTGTGCTGACCGATGCCGATATGGCGGTGCGCCAAGACGGCAATCATGCCATTGCGCACAACAAGCTGATGGTGATCGATGGTGCCATCGTGATCACGGGTAGTTTTAACTTCACCAACTCTGCCGAGACGCGCAATGCCGAGAATGTATTGATCTTAAAGTCAACCGACTTGGCCGAAACCTACCGACTGCAGTGGCAAAACCACTGGGCGCATGGCGTGGAATAAGGGTTTGAATGCGCAGATTTAGTCTGCCAGCTCTAAAACGCACCATTTAGGCGCAAAAACCTTGTCAGCATGCAACTCTTCTCTAAAATACAAACCATGCTGCACTGCAACATAAATTCAGCTTAGGCAGGATTCAGAGCAGTTTGACCATCCTTTTTAATTTTGGAGATTTGAAATGACTTTGACACCTGAACAAGTAATCGCCGCTAACAAAGCTAACCTCGAGACTTTGGTTGGCTTGACCACCAAGGCCTTCTCTGGCGTGGAGCAACTCATCGAGTTGAACTTGGCCGCTGCCAAAAGCACCTTAGCTGATTCACAAAAACAAACCCACGCGGCCTTGAGCGTGAAAGACGCACAAGAATTGTTGGCTTTGCAAGCCAGCCTGTTCCAGCCTTTGGCTGAAAAGGCCGCTGCCTACAACCGTCACTTGGTGGAAATCACCACAGGTACAGGTTCACACTTCCAAGGCCACGTCGAATCCAAAGTGGCTGAAGCCCAAAAAGCTTTCCACGACATGGTGGACAACGCTGCTAAAAACGCACCCGCTGGTTCTGAGTCAGCTGTTGCCGCTTTCAAAACTGCGGTTGCCGCTGGTAACAACGCATTGGAATCTGTGCAAAAAGCTGTCAAGCAAGCCACAGATGTGGCCGAAGCTAACTACAAAAATCTGACCGAAACAGCTTTGAAGTCAGCCAAGCCAGCTGCTAAGAAGCGTTAATTTTTAAGGTTCTCCAAACCTTTGAGACGGCTCCTTCGGGAGCCGTTTTTTTTGGGCTCATCGGCAAAGCGCTGCCTAATGGCAAGAGACTCTTCTGCAATAAGATTCAGCCCATGGATAAGCGATTGTTTTTAAGTGTTTGCATCACGCCCTTATTGGTCGCGTGTTCGTCGCTGTCGCGCAAACCTTTATCCAACGCATCCCCCTCGCAAAGCTATCCCAACCACGCCACCCAACGCCAAGACATCGTCATGCAAGCCATCGCTATGCTTGACCGCAGCTATACCTACGGTGGTAAAAAACTGCACACGGGGTTTGATTGCTCCGGACTTGTCACGTTTGTTTACAAACAGTCGGCGGGTCTTGCGCTCAAGGGCAGTGCTGCGCAAATGGCGGAGGCCACGCGGTCGATTGATGCGCCTCAAGCCCATCCTGGTGACCTGGTGTTTTTCAACACACTAGGTCCATCGTTTTCGCACGTGGGCATCTTCATAGGAGACGGCAAATTTGTGCATGCCGCCAATGAGCGAACGGGTGTGAAAACCGAGCGCTTGAGCAATGGCTATTGGTCTAAGCGCTTTGAAGGTTATCGCACCTTCTTTGCCTAAGGTCTGGCGCTTCGTTTGTTTCTGTGTTCTAGGCGTGGTCGCGAATGGCCAATGCGGCTTCTTTCACCAGCGCTGGGCCTTTGTAAATGAGACCGGTGTAAATTTGCACCACGTCCGCACCGGCTTTGATCTTGGCTACGGCATCGTCGCCGCTCAAAATGCCGCCCACGCCGATGATGGGGAAGTTGGGGCCCATCGCCGTGCGTAGCTGGCGAATGACTTGATTGCTTTTTTCGAACACTGGCGCGCCAGACAGACCACCGGTTTCGTCAGCGTGCGCCATGCCTTTGACCGCGTCGCGGGCGATGGTGGTGTTGGTGGCGATCACGCCCCATGATGGCGTGCCTTCATGCACACAGTGGCGCTTCAAGGTGGCCGCAATCACCGCGATTTGGTCGCTGTCCAAATCGGGCGCAATTTTGATGAACACAGGCACTTGCTTGTTGTGCTGTTTGGCTAACTCAGCGCGGCGTTTGGCGAGTGTCCCAATGAGCGCATCCAGCGCTTCGTCGCTTTGCAACTCGCGCAGGTTCTTGGTGTTGGGGCTGGAGATGTTCACCGTCACGTAGTCGGCGTGTGGGTACACGCCGTCTAAGCAAATGAGGTAGTCGTCGGCTGCGTTCTCAATGGGCGTGGCGGCGTTCTTTCCGATGTTCAGGCCCAAGAGCATGGGGGTGCCGCCTTGCTTGGCTGAATTCGTGCGGAACTTCGCCAGCTTCACGTTGGCCAAGAAGGCATCCAAGCCGTCGTTGTTAAAGCCCAAGCGGTTGATCAGCGCATTGGCTTCGGGCAAACGGAACATGCGCGGCTTGGGATTGCCTGGCTGGCCCTTTGGCGTCACCGTGCCCACTTCAACAAAGCCAAAACCCATCGCGGCCAAGCCATCGATGCATTGCGCGTTTTTGTCCAAGCCTGCGGCCAAGCCCACACGGTTGGGGAAGGTCAAGCCTGCCAACTGCACCGGGTCTTGCACGCGGGTTTGGCAGTAAGCCCAAGCCAGCAGTGTGTTTTGTGTGCGGGCCAGCATGGCCAGCGTGTGCTCATGGGCGGTCTCCGCATCCATGGCGAACAGAAATGGGCGGGCGAGGGAATAAGGCAACAGCGACATGGATAATCTCAAGCTTTGGTCAATCAACCTCGGATTTTCGCCCATGAGTACCCCACAAAACGCAGCCCCCCTGACACAAGATGAATTGAAAACTTTGGTGGGCCAAGCCGCCTTGCAATACGTGGTGCCCGGCGAGGTGGTGGGCGTGGGCACGGGCTCCACGGTGAACAAATTCATCGACGCGCTGGCGACGATGAAAGACCAAATCAAAGGCGCGGTGTCGAGCTCGGTGGCTTCCACCGAACGCTTGCAAGCCTTGGGCATCCCCGTGTTTGAAGCGGCCGACGTGGAAAGCCTGTCGGTCTACATCGACGGTGCCGACGAAATCGATCACCAAGGCCACATGGTCAAAGGCGGCGGCGCTGCGTTGACCCGCGAAAAAATTGTGGCCGCACAGTCCAAGATGTTTGTGTGCATTGCCGATGAAAGCAAACTGGTCGATGCACTGGGCGCTTTCCCCTTGCCAGTCGAGGTGATTCCCATGGCCACTGCACGTGTCATGCGCCAGTTCGCCGCGATGGGCGGCAGCGCCAAAGTGCGTTTGAAAGATGGCCAGCCGCTGGTGACAGACAACGGCCAACATATTGTCGATGTGACTGGCTTGAAAATCAGCGACCCCCTGCAGTTTGAAACCGACGTCAGCCAATGGCCTGGCGTGGTGACCGTGGGTGTGTTTGCGCATCAAAAAGCACAGGTGTGTTTGCTGGGTACATCGACCGGCGTGAAGACTTTGACGTTCTGATTCGACTCGCCCAAAAAGCAAAAAGCCCTGACGTTGTTGTCAGGGCTTTTTTCATGGCGCAGTGTGCGTTAAACCTGTGACATGCCTTGGTGGCGCAGCAGCGCATCGAGCTGTGGCTCACGTCCACGGAAGGCTTTGAACGATTCCATCGCAGGGCGACTACCGCCAACTTCCAAAATCGTTTCGCGGTAGCGGCGGCCGGTGTCGATGCTGGGCTCTCCATCCGCGCCAGCGGTTTCTTCAAACGCGGCATACGCATCGGCGCTCAGCACTTCGGCCCACTTGTAGCTGTAGTAGCCGGCTGCATAGCCGCCTGCAAAGATGTGGCTGAAGGTGTGTAGCGTGCGACCCCATGCAGGGCTTTGCAGCACGGCCACTTCGGCGCGCACATCGCGCAGCACTTGCATGAAGTCTTGCGCTTTTTCCCCGTCTGTGTGCAGCAGCATGTCCACGAGTGAAAACTCAATTTGACGCAGGGTTTGCAAACCGCTTTGGAAGTTTTTGGCAGCCAGCATTTTGTCAAACAAGGCGCGTGGCAAAGGCTCGCCAGTGTCGACGTGCGCGGTCATGTGGCGCAACACGCTCCACTCCCAGCAGAAGTTTTCCATGAACTGGCTAGGCAGTTCAACCGCGTCCCACTCCACGCCGCTGATGCCTGACACGTCGCGCTCGTTCACTTGCGTGAGCATGTGGTGCAAGCCGTGGCCGCATTCGTGGAAGAGGGTGATCACGTCGTCGTGCGTCAATAGGGGTGGCTTGCCGCCTACGGCTTCGGAGAAGTTACACACCAGGTGAGCCACGGGTGTTTGTAAAGCGCCTGTGTCGGGGCGCACCCAGCGCGCGCGCACATCGTCCATCCACGCCCCGCCGCGCTTACCTGAGCGCGCACCTGGGTCGAGGTAAAACTGGCCCACCAGTTGTCCCGAGCGCTCAATGCGATAGAATTCAACGGCTGGATGCCACACAGGTGCTTCGTCGCGACGAATGCTGACCTCAAATAAAGTTTCCACAATCTTGAACAAACCAGCCAAGACCTTTGGTGCAGTGAAGTACGGTTTGACCTCTTGCTCGCTGAAGGCGTAGCGGGCTTCTTTGAGCTTCTCGCCGATGTAAGGCCAGTCCCATGGTTGTGGGTCTTGCAAGTTCAAGTGTTCGGCGGCGAAGGCGCGCATTTCGGCAACGTCCTTTTCGGCGTAGGGGCGGGCGCGCTTGGCGAGGTCGCGCAAGAACGCCATCACCTCGGCGGGCGACTGCGCCATCTTGGCCGCCAACGACACTTGGGCGTAGTTGGCGTAGCCCAATAGCTGCGCTTCTTCTTGGCGCAGGGCCAAAATTTCTTTCACCCACGGTGTGTTGTCTTGTTCAGTTTTGCTGTTCTGAACTGCTTCAGATTGGTCTGATGCGCGTGTGGCGTATGCGCGGTACATCTTTTCACGCAGGGCCGAGCTGTGGGCAAACTGCATGATGGGCAGGTAGCACGGCATTTTCAAATTCAATTTGTGGCCAGCCACGCCGTCCTTTTCTGCAGCGGCGCGTGTGGCTTGCAACACATCGTCTGGCACACCCGCCAACTCTTCGGCGGTCACGATGGCCGACCATTGGTCAGTCGCGTCGAGCACGTTCTCGCTGAACTTTTGGCTCACCTCGGCTTGCCGCTCTTGGATGGCAGCAAAGCGTTCTTTGGCAGCACCCACCAACTCAGCACCCGACAACACAAAGTTACGCATGGCCAAGGTGTGGGCGTGTTTTTGCTCAGTATTCAGGCTGGCTACGTCGATGGCTTTGTACTTGGCATACAAACGCTCGTCTGCGCCCAAGCGTGTGTAGAACTCGGTCACGCGTGGCAGTGCTTCGGTGTACGCAGCACGCAACTCAGGCGTGTCGGCCACAGAGTGCAAATGGCTCACAGCCCCCCAAGCGCGGCTGAGCTTCTCGGTGGCGACATCCAGCACCGATGCAATCGCTTTCCATTCGGCAGGGAAGTCAGCAGCAGTGACTTGCTCTAAGGCTGCATCGGCCGCAGGCAACAGCTGGTCCAGTGCAGGCGCGATGTGCTCTGGCTTGATGGCGTCAAACAGCGGGTGGTTTGAAAAATTGAGAAGCGGGTTGGTGGCGTGTGTCATAAGAAACTTTCAATGCTGCTCAGATAAGGCTCGTTGCGCTGATTCCAAGGTGTTGACCAATAGCATGGTGATGGTCATGGGGCCCACGCCGCCAGGCACAGGGGTGATGTAGCTGGCCACTTCTTTCACGCCTTCAAAGTCCACATCGCCGCAAAGCTTGCCTTCATCGTTGCGGTTCATGCCTACGTCTAACACCACAGCGCCAGGCTTGACCATATCGGCGGTCAACACATTGCGTTTGCCTACCGCAGCCACGATGACGTCGGCTTGCAAGGTGAGTGCTTTGAGGTTTTGGGTGCGCGAATGGGCCACCGTCACGGTGGCATCTTTTTGCAGCAGCATGAGTGCCATGGGCTTGCCCACAATGTTGCTGCGGCCAATCACCACGGCGTGTTTGCCTTTCAGGTCGAAGCCAATGCTCTCGAGCATCTTCATGCAGCCATAAGGCGTGCAAGGCCAGAAACCGGGCATACCTGTCATCAACGCACCGGCGCTGGCGATGTGAAAACCATCCACGTCTTTGGCGGGGCTGATGGCTTCGATCACTTTTTGCGCGTCAATATGCGCAGGCAAGGGCAGTTGCACCAAGATGCCGTGAATGCTGTCATCGTGGTTGAGTGCCTCCACGCGAGCCAATAAATCGGCTTCAGTCATGGTGGCTTCGTATTTTTCGAGGACCGAATGCAAGCCAGCGTCTTCGCAGGCCTTGACCTTGTTGCGCACATACACCTGGCTGGCTTGGTTGTCGCCGACCAGCACAACGGCCAAGCCCGGTGTTAATCCCTTGGCCTTGAGGGCCGCCGTGTCGACGGCGACTTGGGCGCGCAGTTGTTTGGAGAGGGCATTGCCGTCAATGAGTTGTGCAGTCATGGTCTTGTGTATACAGATGAAATGTGGAATTGAAAACGCCCGCTTTAAACGGGCGTTATGGAGGCGGTTGCGCGCAAAAAGACTGAGCGCGAAACGTGTGGGCCTTTAAGCCTTGGGGGCGTTTTGTCCGAGGGCTGTTTTCAACAGATCAGCCACCGTGTTGGCGTTGAGCTTTTCCATGATGTTGGCACGGTGCGCTTCCACGGTTTTAATGCTGATGCCCAAATCGTCTGCAATTTGCTTGTTCAAGCGACCGGCCACGATGCGTTCGAGCACTTGGGCTTCGCGGGTGGTCAGCTTGGCCATCAGCGCATCGCGGCTGGCGGCTTGCAGGGATTCAGCAAACGCGGTGGTGGCTTGGGCCAACATGCGCTCAACCAAGGTCACCAAAGCAGTTTCGTCAAAAGGCTTTTGGATGAAGTCCATTGCGCCTTTTTTCATGGTGTCCACCGCCATGGGGACATCGCCGTGGCCGGTGATGAACACGATTGGTAGGGGCGACTTGCGTTCAACCAAACGGTCTTGCAACTCTAGGCCGGTCATGCCACCCATGCGGATGTCCACAATCAAACACGCCACTTCGCGTGGGTCGTAGCGACTCAGGAAAGTTTCGGCGGAGTCGAAGCAGCGAACACGGTAGTCTTTGCCCTCTAACAACCATTGCAATGAATCGCGAACGGCCTCGTCGTCGTCAACAACGTAGACCGTACCTTTTTTGGGAATCAAACTCATCTAATTACTCCAACCTAGCGGACCGGTATCCAGAAGGAAAAGCGGCAGCCCGTTATTTCATCAGCATTGTAGAGGTTCTCAGCCTTCATCCGGCCTTGGTGGGATTCCACGATGGAGCGGCACAAATTCAGGCCAATTCCCATGCCTTCTGACTTGGTGGAGAAGAAGGCTTCAAATAAACGCTCCATCACTTCAGGCGCTAAGCCACGCCCCGTGTCGGTGACCGAAAACTCAATCACCGGATGACCTTCTTCTTGGCGTGGCAACACCTTGAGTTCCACATCGCGTTGGGTGAGTGGGCGCTGTGCAAGGTCAATCGACTCGGCTGCATTGCGCATCAAATTTAC
Organism: Limnohabitans sp.; assembly: GCF_031539105.1. Classification (GTDB taxonomy): domain Bacteria; phylum Pseudomonadota; class Gammaproteobacteria; order Burkholderiales; family Burkholderiaceae_C; genus Limnohabitans. The sequence continues at coordinate 140,245 of NZ_JAVKLM010000008.1, read as the reverse complement.
CAACACTTGCTCAATCAGAATCGGGTCTACGTTGACGGCGGGTAGGCGTGCTGCCACCACTTGGCTCAGGCGCACCTGTCGCCGACGCATCTCAATCCCCGCCAGTTCAACGGCTTCGATCACCATGGCGGCCACATCGGAAGGTGTGCGGTTGGGTTCGCTGCGTTTCACAAAACTACGGATGCGTTGAATGATTTGACCTGCGCGCTGCGCTTGGTGCGCAGTTTTCTCTAGGGCTTTGAGTAAGTCTTCTTCACTCAAGTTGTTGGCCTTGATGCGCGAAACCATGCCGCTGCAGTAGTTGTTGATGGCGGTCAGCGGTTGGTTCAGCTCGTGGGCCACGCTGGATGCCATTTCACCCATGGTGATCAGGCGGCTGGCTGACTGCGCACGTTCGGCTTGCACCTGTGCTTGCTCTTCCGCTTGGCGGCGTGCCGTGATGTCTGATGCAATCACCATTTGTGCCAAACGGCCATCCACCCAATTGAGGTAGCGCGAACGCACTTCGAGCCATTTGCCCAACTCGGGTAAGTAAATTTCGGCGTTCTCTGATTTGGTTTCTGTCATGCCCTCAGTGGGTAGGCCCATCAAGCCATCGTCTTGGTCTTGGCCGTCATCGTCAGCCGCCTCTGAAGCGCTCATAGTGCGGGGTTGGCCAGCTTGCGAGACCAAGTTCAGGTGGCCTTGGGTGGTGCTGGCAAACCATTGGCGATACAGCTTGTTGGCAAACAGCAGTTCTTTGCTGCCCAGCGGTGCCACGGAGACAGAGGCGTCCAAGCCTTCTAGCACGGTGGTGAAGCGGTCATGCGCTGCAGACAGCTGTTCACGCACGCGGTTGGGTTCGGTGATGTCGGTCATGGACGTCATCCAACCCGTTTGTTGCCCACGGGCGTCGATGAGGGGTGACACATACAAGCGGGCATCAAACACTTCGCCACTTCGCCGTTTGACACGCACTTGAAAGCCGCTGCTGGTGGTTTCGCCTTGCAGCTCTTGGGCAAGTTTTTCTTCTAGAGTTTCTCGGTCCTCGTCCGGCCAATAGGGAAAGGGGGGTACACGCCCCACCAGTTCTTCTTCGGTCCAGCCGGTCATCTGACAGAAGGCGGCGTTGACATAAGTGATGCGGCCTTTGAGGTCCATCGCGCGCATGCCGGTGAGTATGGAGTTTTCCATGGCGCGGCGAAAATTGGTTTCTGCCACCAAAGCTTGCTGCACCTGCACACGGCGTCGCGTGTGACGCCAAGTGCCAATGAGCATCCATGCGGTCATGGCGCTGAGCACCGCGACCAGCCAAAAGACGCCGTTGCCCACTAAGCCATTGGACGTGCGATAGGCCTGCGCGTGCAAGGTCAACTCGTAACCCACTGGCGTGATGGGCACTTCGTATTCATTGGTTCTGAATAACCAAGGCAGTACCTCCGTCACTTTAGGCTTGGACGAATTGGCTTGACCCGCTAGCACCTTGTTGCTGGCATCGCGCAAAGATACGGCATACCGTTCGGCAACTTCGCTGGGCACGGCAAAACGCAACATGCCTTCCATGCTGTATTCAGCAATGATCACCCCCTCAAATTTGCCTCTGTTGTACATGGGCACATGCAGTTGCAAATACGCATAGGCGGTTTTCGTCGGATTTTTTTCCAAGACGGGATGCGAGTAAACCGGCTGGTGTAATTCACGTGCCAACTGAAACGCGTGCATGGTTTCTGAGTTTGCAATGACTTGGCCTGTCAGCAGTGTCTGCGTGCTGTTGCTGCTGGGTGTTGTGTAAGTGGCTTGGATTCGCAGCGCGGGGTCTACCCATGTCAGCCTGGCCATTTCCAAACTTTGAATCAGGACTGCTTTAGCCTCTGTATTGAAAGTTTTTTGATTGGTACCGCCATCGGTGATGTCACGTGCCAATCTCATGACTTGTTCTTGTTTGTCCAGCAGACGCAGACGCATGCGCTGCTGCGCGTACTCCACATCGCGATGCACGACCTCTTGTTCGCGGTCCAGTTCTTCGTAGCGCAAATACCAAAATGCGGTGGTGATCGCGGCCATGAACAGCACCACAGCTGCCAGCGGTGCCATGAAGGCGAAGCGGTCTTGGCGGTTGGGTGTTTGCTTGCGCCACCAAGTACGCCATAGGCTGATCAGTGGTTGAAGAAACGGGACGATGGATGTTTTGTACATGTGCTGCGAGTTTATGCGGGAGGGTAAATACGGTCTTTGAATAATTACTAGATTTCATAATAAGAAATCAATGACCGCTATTTGAAATATCGGGAATTTGTGCGAAACTTCGTACATTCGAGTCATAACAGTGCAACAAGAGGAGACAAACATGTCAGCACAACCGAACGATCTGCGCACCGACGTGGACAGCCAAGAAACGCGTGAATGGATGGACGCGTTGTCCGCCGTCATCAATGCAGAAGGCCCCGAACGTGCGCACTTCTTGTTAGAGCAATTGCTTGAACATGCGCGCGAGAGCAGCATCGACATGCCTTTCTCTGCCACCACCGGCTACGTCAACACGATTGAGCCCGACAAGGAAGCGCACTGTCCTGGCAACATCGAAATTGAAGAGCGCCTACGCGCTTACATGCGTTGGAACGCGATGGCGATGGTGGTCAAAGCCAACCGTCACCACCCCGTCGATGGCGGCGACCTCGGCGGCCATATCGGCTCCTTCGCTTCACTGGCACACATGTTTGGTGCGGGCTTTAACCACTTCTGGCACGCTGAAAACGAAAACCACGGTGGCGACTGTCTCTATATCCAAGGTCACGTGTCACCTGGCGTTTATGCCCGTGCTTACTTGGAAGGCCGCTTGACCGAAGAGCAGTTGCTCAACTTCCGTCAAGAAGTCGATGGCAAAGGTTTATCCAGTTACCCACACCCCAAACTCATGCCTGAGTTCTGGCAGTTCCCTACGGTGTCGATGGGCCTTGGCCCCTTGATGGCCATTTACCAAGCGCGTTTCTTGAAGTACTTGCATGCACGCGGCATTGCCAACACTGAAAACCGCAAAGTCTGGGTGTTCTGCGGCGACGGCGAGATGGACGAAGTCGAATCATTGGGCGCCATCGGTCTGGCCGCTCGCGAAAAACTCGACAACTTGATCTTTGTCGTCAACTGCAACTTGCAACGCTTGGACGGCCCAGTGCGCGGCAACGGCAAGATCGTGCAAGAGCTCGAAGGCGAATTCCGTGGTTCCGGCTGGAACGTCATCAAGCTCTTGTGGGGCAACGAGTGGGACAAGCTCTTGGCCCGCGACAAAGACGGCGCCTTGCGCAAGATCATGATGGACACTTTAGACGGCGACTACCAAGCCTTCAAAGCCAACGACGGTGCCTATGTGCGCAAACACTTCTTTGGCCGCGACCCGCGCACCCTTGAGATGGTGTCGCACATGAGCGACGACGAAATTTGGAACTTGAAGCGCGGTGGCCACGACCCACAAAAGGTTTACGCGGCTTACCACGAAGCCGTCAACCACAAAGACCAACCCACAGTGTTGTTGATCAAAACCGTCAAAGGTTTTGGCATGGGTAAAGCGGGCGAGGGCAAGAACAACGTTCATCAAACCAAGAAGCTCACGGACGACGACATCCGCTACATGCGCGACCGCTTCAACATTCCTGTGCCAGACAGTGAATTGGCCAATGTGCCTTTCTACAAGCCTGCGGATGACACCCCAGAAATGCAATACCTGCACGAGCGCCGCAAGGCCTTGGGCGGCTACTTGCCACACCGCCGCACCAAAGCTGAAGAAAGCTTTACCGTGCCGTCGTTGGACATCTTCAAATCGGTGATGGAGCCCACCGCCGAAGGCCGTGAAATTTCGACCACGCAAGCCTACGTGCGCTTCCTCACGCAGCTCTTGCGTGACCAAGCTTTGGGCCCACGCGTCGTGCCAATTTTGGTGGACGAAGCCCGTACCTTTGGTATGGAAGGTTTGTTCCGTCAAATCGGTATTTACAACCCAGCAGGTCAGCAATACACACCGGTCGACAAAGACCAAGTGATGTACTACAAAGAAGACGTCGCTGGTCAAATCTTGCAAGAAGGCATCAACGAAGCCGGCGGTATGTCGAGCTGGATTGCAGCAGCGACTAGCTACTCCACCAGCAACCGCATCATGGTGCCGTTCTACGTGTACTACTCGATGTTTGGTTTCCAACGCATTGGCGACTTGGCTTGGGCAGCTGGCGACATGCAGGCACGCGGCTTCTTGTTGGGCGGCACCTCGGGCCGTACCACCTTGAACGGCGAAGGCTTGCAGCACGAAGACGGTCACAGCCACATCATGGCCAACACCATCCCGAACTGCGTGTCTTATGACCCCACCTTCGCACATGAAGTGGGCGTCATCCTGCACCACGGTTTGAAGCGCATGGTCGAGAAGCAAGACAACGTTTTCTACTACATCACTTTGCTGAATGAAAACTACGCGATGCCCGGCCTCAAAGCTGGCACCGAAGAACAGATCATCAAGGGCATGTATTTGCTGCAACAAGGCGAAGGCAAGAAGACCGCACCACGTGTGAACTTGTTGGGCTCGGGCACCATCTTGCGCGAATCCATGGCTGCACGCGACTTGCTCGCTGCTGATTGGGGTGTGGCTGCCAACGTGTGGAGTTGCCCAAGCTTTAACGAACTCACACGCGACGGCCAAGACGCTGAGCGTTACAACTTGTTGCACCCCACCAATGAGGCAAAAGTTCCGTTTGTCACTGCACAGTTGGACCCTTATGTCGGCCCAGTCGTTGCATCGACCGACTACATGAAGGCGTACGCCGAACAGATTCGTTCGTTCATTCCCAAAGGCCGCACCTACAAAGTGTTGGGCACTGACGGCTTCGGTCGTTCAGACTTCCGCAGCAAGCTGCGTGAGCACTTTGAAGTCAACCGCCACTACATCGTGGTGGCTGCACTTAAGGCCCTCAGCGAAGAGGGCACTGTGCCAGTTGCACAAGTGGCTGAAGCCATCAAAAAGTACGGCATCAAAGTCGACAAGATCAACCCGCTGTACGCTTAATCTGGGAGACACAACATGGCATTGCTAGAAGTAAAAGTCCCGGACATCGGGGATTTCGATGAAGTCACCGTCATTGAGTTGATGGTCAAAGTGGGTGACACCGTGAAAGCGGACCAGTCCCTGATCACCGTCGAATCAGACAAAGCCTCGATGGAAATTCCATCGAGCACAGCAGGCGTGGTGAAAGAGCTGCGCGTGAACTTGGGCGACAAGGTCAAAGAAGGCTCAGTGGTGTTGGTGGTGGAAGCCGCTGGTGCACCCGCAGGCACTGCGGCCTCAAATGCATCAGCAGCCCCTGCGGCCGCCGCACCTGCAGCAGCTGCTCCTGTAGCCGCCGCTGCGCCTGCCCCTGTCGCTGCAGCCCCCGTAGCTGCTGCAGCGACAGGCTCCATCGAAATTCACGTGCCTGACATTGGTGACTTCAAAAATGTGGCCGTCATCGAAGTGTTTGTGAAGCCTGGCGACACCATCAAGGTGGAGCAATCGCTCATCACCGTTGAGTCTGACAAAGCGTCGATGGAAATTCCATCCTCACACGCAGGCGTGCTCAAAGAGCTGAAGGTCAAAGTGGGTGACACCGTCAACATCGGTGACTTGCTGGCTATTTTGGAAGGCACGGTATCTGCTGCAGCTGCACCCGTGGCTGCTGCCGCATCTGCAGTTGCCGTTGCTGTGCCAGCTGCAGTTACTGGAACTACTGCGGTCGCTTCAGCTTTTGCCGCCGTGGCAGCTCCTGCACATGCACCAGGCGCACCCACATTGGGCTTGCCGCACGCATCACCCTCCGTGCGCAAGTTCGCACGCGAACTCGGTGTGCCGTTGGAAGAGCTCAAAGGCTCTGGCCACAAGGGGCGCATCACACAAGACGACGTGCAAACGTTTACCAAGTCTGTCATGTCAGGCGCGACACAAACTAAGGCGCAAGCAGCCAAGGGTGGCGCATCTGCGGGTGGCGATGGTGCAGCTTTGGGTCTCATCCCATGGCCGAAGGTCGACTTTGCGAAGTTCGGCCCGATCGAGCGCAAAGAAATGGGCCGCATCAAGAAGATCAGTGGTGCCAACTTGCTCCGCAATGCCATCATGATTCCAGCCGTCACCAACCATGACGATTGCGATATCACCGACCTCGAAGCCTTCCGCGTCTCGACCAACAAAGAGAACGAGAAGTCTGGTATCAAAGTGACCATGCTTGCTTTCTTGATCAAGGCTTGCGTGGCTGCGCTCAAGAAATACCCAGAGTTCAACAGCTCGCTGGACGGCGATGCCATCGTCTACAAAAACTACTGGCACATCGGCTTTGCCGCTGACACGCCCAATGGTTTGATGGTTCCCGTCATCCGCGATTGCGACAAAAAAGGCGTGCTGCAAATCAGCGCTGAAATGTCAGAGCTGGCCAAGAAAGCCCGCGACGGCAAACTCGGCCCCGCCGAAATGACGGGTGCAACCTTCACCATCTCTAGCCTCGGCGGCATTGGTGGCAAGTACTTCACGCCCATCATCAACGCGCCCGAAGTGGCCATCCTTGGTGTGTGCAAGAGCACCATGGAACCCGTGTGGAACGGCAAAGAATTTGTGCCACGCTTGATGTTGCCTCTGAGCTTGACGTGGGACCACCGCGTCATCGACGGCGCAGCAGCGGCACGCTTCAATGCGTACCTCGGTCAAATCCTCGGCGACTTCCGTCGCGTGTTGCTCTAAGGATGGAACTTATGAGCCCCCACACTCACATTCGTTCGTTGCCCCCCGAGGGGGTGCATGCCTCCTTTGAGGCGGCTCGGCAGGAGGCATATTCATGTCAATGATTGATATCCAAGTTCCAGACATCGGCGACTTCGACGAAGTGGCCGTGATCGAGTTGCTGGTCAAAGTGGGCGACACCGTCAAAGCTGAACAGTCACTCATCACCGTGGAGTCCGACAAAGCGTCGATGGAAATTCCATCCTCACACGCGGGCGTGGTGAAAGAGTTGAAAGTCAAGCTGGGCGACAAGGTCAAAGAAGGCTCTGTTGTGTTGGTGTTGGATGCAGAGGGTGCGGCTTCCCCGCCTGCTGCTCCAGCTACACCTTCACCCGCTGCGGCTCCAGCAGCACCCGCTGCCTCAGTTGCAGCAGCCCCAGCACCCACAGCCTCATCCTTTGGCGGCTCAGCCGACATCGAGTGCGATGTGCTCGTGTTGGGCGGTGGCCCTGGCGGTTACTCAGCTGCATTCCGTGCGGCTGACCTCGGCTTGAATGTGGTCATCGTTGAGCGCTACGCCACCTTGGGTGGCGTGTGTTTGAACGTGGGTTGCATTCCATCCAAAGCCTTGCTGCACGTCGCAGCGGTGATGGATGAAGTGGCTCACATGGCTGACCTCGGTGTGGACTTCGGCAAGCCGGTGGTCAACATCGATAAGCTGCGCGGCCACAAAGAAAAAGTCATTGGCAAACTCACAGGCGGTTTGGCTGCCATGGCCAAGATGCGCAAGGTCACCACCGTGCGCGGCTTGGGCCAGTTCATCGGCGCCAACCACCTCGAAGTGTCCGAGACTACCGGCACCGCGCAAGAACAAAACGGCAGCAAAAAAGTGATCGCCTTCAAGAAGGCCATCATCGCTGCAGGCTCGCAAGCGGTGCGTTTGCCGTTCATGCCCAACGATCCTCGGGTTGTGGACAGCACGGGCGCTTTGGAACTCAAAGAAGTGCCCAAGCGCATGCTCATCTTGGGCGGCGGCATCATCGGCCTGGAAATGGGCACCGTTTACAGCACGCTGGGCGCACGCCTGGACGTGGTGGAAATGATGGACGGCCTCATGCAAGGGGCTGACCGCGACTTGGTCAAAGTCTGGCAAAAGATGAACGCCAAGCGCTTTGACAACATCATGCTCAAGACCAAGACCGTGTCCGCACGCGCCTTGCCCGAAGGCATTGAAGTCACGTTTGCACCGGCAGAAGAGGGCGGCACAGCCCCCGCGCCGCAGGTGTACGACCTCGTGTTGCAAGCTGTGGGCCGCACGCCCAACGGCAAAAAACTCGCCGCTGAAAAAGCAGGCGTGGCTGTGACCGACCGTGGCTTCATCAACGTCGACATTCAAATGCGCACCAACGTGCCGCACATCTTTGCCATTGGCGACATCGTGGGCCAGCCCATGTTGGCGCACAAAGCGGTGCACGAAGCACACGTGGCGGCCGAAGTGATCGCGGGCGAGCTGCAAGGCAATAAAGAGTTGGCAGCCGCTGCGTTCAACGCACGCGTCATCCCAAGCGTGGCCTACACCGACCCCGAAGTGGCATGGGTCGGCTTGACCGAAGACCAAGCCAAAGCGCAAGGCATCAAGGTGAAAAAGGGCTTGTTCCCTTGGACCGCTTCGGGCCGCGCCATTGCCAACGGCCGCGACGAAGGCGTGACCAAACTGCTGTTTGACGATTCACCCGAGGCCCACGGCCACGGCAAGATCCTGGGCGGCGGCATGGTGGGCACGCACGCGGGGGACATGATTGGCGAGATTGCGCTGGCCATCGAGATGGGCGCAGACGCTGTGGACATCGGCAAAACCATCCACCCACACCCCACGCTGGGCGAAAGCATCGGCATGGCGGCAGAAGTGGCGCACGGTAGCTGCACGGACTTGCCGCCTAGCAAGAAGTAAACGCTTCGCGCTGCTAAAAAAACCCAGACAGTTGCCTGTCTGGGTTTTTTTATTCTGCGAAGGTCTGCTAATCGCCGTATGTCATGCGGTGATTAAGCGATGTATTCACCGCTTCTCAATGCGCCCCGAGGTAACACCCCTCAGCCCGCTCCCCATCCACTTCATCACCTTCCTCGCTACACAGCGCGGCAATCAAGGCAAGGTCGGCCACTTGGCCGGGTAGCAGCAGCTCTTCATTGGTCCAGCGCTTGACCAAGTGGCCATTGGCCACGCCGCCCGTGTGTGGGGCTTGGTAGGCGCGGCGGTGTTGCATGGTTAGCCGGCTGTTGGCGTTGGCAATGAAGCGGCTTTCGCCCAAGGCCCAAGGTTCAAAGTAGGCGTTGGCGGCGGCATCGACTTGGCGAAAGTAGCTGCGTGCGCCTTCGGCGTTGAGCTTCTTGCGCACGGTGCGCGTGATGAGGCCTTGCAAGTGGTCAAGCGCTTCGTCGTCCATTTGGCTCAGAGTTTCTGGGCTCATGTCTTGCGTGGCCAATGCTGACGTGGCGGCGAGCTCGGCAGGCAGCACTTGCACCATGGCTTTCACCACGTCTCGGTGCGGTGCCACAGCGGTGGCCACGCCTCGTGTTTGCGGTTGAATGGGGCAGCGAATTTCCACAAAGCGCGGTTTGACGGGGCCCGTGCAGCCGTCGTGGTGGTAGTACTCGCCTTGGCTCAGCCGCCCTTTGCTAGAGCGCCCGCGCACATCGCGGTAAGTGGGGTGTTGGGTGTGTACGTTCAGACACACCACCAAACCCGTGGCGTCGACCAGCTTGTAAAAGGCCTCGCGCCATTCGGGCAACAGAAGTTTGTCGTGCAAGTAATCGGTGGGCTCTGTACCTTCGTGACCGACTTCGCCTTCAATGACCAACACGAACGGACGTGGCTTGCGCACGCGCCACAAGGCGTTGGCAAAGTTCAACACCGAGGTGGTTTCAGAATGTGTGTGTGCCGTGGCTTCGAACATGGAGCGTATTGGGTAGAGGGTAGGCTCGAATACCGAGCTGAAGACTGCACCAATTTTAGGGCTTTGCCGTGTTGGCCCGTGTGCGTGCGCGTGGCTCGATAAGATGCCCCATCATGAAATACACATGGCTAGGCCTTTGGCTTTTCATCAGCATCGCACACGCCCAAGTGGGTGACAAAGTGGTGTTGCCCAACTTTGCGATTGACCGAACCGAAGTCACCATCGGGCAGTTTGATCGCTATGTGCGAGCCACAGGCACAGTCACACGGGCTGAGAAAGAGGGCGGTGGTTTTGAATACGGCGCAGGGTGGGAGCGTCGCCCCGGTTGGGTCTGGCGCAAGCCTGACGGGCAGGCCACCCATGCCGACATGCCTGCCGTTCATTTAGATTTCTCAGAAGCCCAAGCCTATTGCCGTTGGGCGGGTGGGCGTTTGCCTACAGGGGCCGAGTGGCAGCTGGCAGGCTTTACCGAGCTGCGCGATGCACCGCCTGCGCCGTGGGTCAAAGGAATAACCTACGCGTGGTCAACAGGCGACAGCCCTCAAGGTGCCAATACGAGTGACGCCGATCCATGGCCGCGCGCAGCACCCGCGGGCGCAACCAAACAAGGTGTGAATGGCTTGTACGACATGGGCGCGAATGTGTGGGAGTGGACCACCGACAGCCAAGACAGCAAGGTCCGTGAGCGACGCACCGTCGGCGGCTCGTGGTGGTACGGTGCATTCAACATGAAAGCCGATGTGCAGGCATTCAAGCCTGCAGATTTTTATGCGGTGTACATCGGCTTTCGGTGTGTGTATGACCGTTAGATTGGGTCGTCACTCAACCTTGATGTCAAAGTCTTTCACGATCTTGCCCCAGAACGCGTAGTCCGAAGCCGCTACCGTGGTCAGCGCTTCGGCAGACGTGCCGGTGGGCGTGAGGCCTAAATCGCGCATGCGTGATTGGATTTCGGGCATTTTCACAATCTTGACAATCTCGGTGTTGAGCTTCGCGACGATGTCATCGGGTGTGCCTTTGGGGGCAAAAATGCCATGCCAAGAGCTGCCAATTTGACCGTTCACATCCAGCGTTGAGCCGAATTCGGTCATGGTGGGCACATCTGGCAAGCTGGCAATGCGCTCCGCGCCCGAAATGGCCAAGCCTTTGACCTTACCGCCCTTGATTAACGGGATGGCCGTGGTGGAGGCTTCAATCGACAGGCTCACCACGCCACTCATCACATCAGGCGATGGGTTGGTTTTGTAGGGGACGTGGTTGAGCTTGATACCTAGGCGTTGTGCCCATGCTTCCATGGCCACGTGCGGTTGAGACCCAACGCCCAAGGAGGCGTAATCGATCTTGCCGGGGTTGCGCTTGGCGTACTCGACAAGCTCTTTCATGCTGTTGTAGGGCGCATTGGGCGATGCGGTCAACACATGCGGCACCAACAGCAACTGGCTCACCGCTTTGAAATCGCGCACAGGGTTGAACTGAGGTTTTTGATACACATTGGGCGCAATGGCGTGCACGGCCTTGACGCTGAAAAACAAGGTGTAACCGTCTGCCGCGCTGGTGCTTGCTGCTTCTGCACCGATCATGCCGCCCGCACCTGGGCGGTTGTCGATGACCACCGGTTGTCCCAGTGCTTGGCTGAGTTTGTCGCCCACCAGGCGTGCAATCACGTCGGGAGAAATGCCAGCAGCAAATGGCACGACCATTTTGATCGGTCTGCTTGGATAGCCAGCGTTTTGTGCCCCAGCAGACGGCATGGCGATGGATGCGAGAGCTGCGGATGCGGCTGTTAATAGGTGTCTGCGTTGCATGAAATTTGTCTCCGTTAGTGTTGTTAAATTTTTGTGTTTTCTGCGCCCTTGAGCTGCAGCATGGCGCGTGCTTCATCGGGTGTGGCCACTTCAAGCCCCAGCCCTTCGATGATGGCGCGTGCTTGGCGCACTTGTTGCGCATTGCTCTCAGCGAGTTTGCCTTTGCCAATCCACAAGCTGTCTTCTAGGCCGACGCGCACGTTGCCACCTAAGCTAGCGCCCATGGCAGCAATACGCATTTGGTGGCGTCCAGCGCCCAGAACCGACCATTGGTAATCTTTGCCAAATAATCGGTCAGCTGTGCGTTTCATGTGCATCACGTCTTCGGGGTGCGTACCAATGCCACCCAAAATACCGAACACCGATTGCACAAAGAAGGGCGCTTTGATCAAACCCTTGTCGACGAAGTGCGCCAAGTTGTAGAGGTGGCCGATGTCATAGCACTCAAACTCAAAGCGGGTTTGGTTGGCGTTGCAGGCCTTCAATGCGAACTCGATGTCTTTGAAGGTGTTGCGGAAAATCAGGTCACGGCTGTTTTCTAAGTGTTCACGCTCCCAGTCGTGCTTCAAATCGGTGAAACGCTCCAGCATCGGGAAAAGTGCGAAGTTGAACGAGCCCATGTTGAGCGATGCCACTTCAGGTGAAAAACGCATCGAAGGCTGAATGCGCTCGTCGATCTTCATGAATGGTGAGCCGCCGCTCGTGAGGTTGATGACGGCGTTGGTGCCCGCTTTGATTTGCGGTAAAAACTTGGCAAATGCTTCTGGGCTTTGGTCTGGCTTACCTGTGATCGGGTCACGCGCGTGCAGGTGAATGATGGCAGCCCCAGCTTCGGCAGCTCCCAATGACGCCTCGATGATTTCTTCGGGTGTCACTGGCAGGTTGGGTGACATGGAGGGGGTGTGAATTGCGCCTGTGACGGCGCAAGTGATGATGACTTTTTGCATGAGGGTTCCAAAATGAACAGCTTGCATGCTACGAATTCAAACTACGCATCACACGCGCGTAAACCCTTGTGAACTCCTTGAAACGCCCTAAAACTGTCACCTCAGCAACAGGGGCACATCACTGACTCACAGCGCGAGCTGCCATGCCAATCGCTATATGCAATCGCTCTGGAGTTAAAACTCAAATCCGCCTTGTTTGCGCACACCCTCTGAGGCCGAGCCAGTCAGCAGATTCGCCAGCAATTGCGCTTGCTCCGGGTGTTTCGATTGGGTGCAAATGCCTAGGGTGTAATCGGTGTTGAGTTCAAACTCTAGGGGAAGGACATCGACCAAGTCCACTCCCTCGGTGTAGTTGATTTCGGTCACTTGTGTCGACCCAATCAGGTTGGCATCTGTGCTTTTGGCCATTTCACTCATGGCCGTTGCACCGTTGGGATAGACCCGAAATTTATGACTCAGGGATTGGTCTAGCCCCAGTGCTTTGAGGACGTTCATCACATGAATGCCAGCTGTGGCCTTTTCGGGATCTGGGAAATAAATGCCTTGTGCTGCGCTCATGGCTGCGTGGAGTTCGGCCCGTGTTTTGACGGGAGGGTGTGCATCGCCTGATCGAACTGCTACACCCGTTTTGACGCGTCCCAATGAGCGTGCTGAACCCGCTACGACATGACCTGATGCAATCAGTTGCTCAATCAGCGGTTTCGTGAGGATGATCACATCACAGGGTTCACCGGCGATCAGTTTGTCGCGCATCATGCCCACGGCGCTGAACGTACCGTGAATGGATGCGCCTGTGGATTTTTCAAATTCTGCTTGCACCGCTTTGACCACGGCTGCGGCTGCGCCGCCACTCAATACTTGCATGTTGTTCTCTTTCTGGTGAGGTTTAAGAATGGGCCGGTTCCTGGTCGGCCTCGATAGCTTTTAATAAGTTGTCGGGCGTGAATGGCATGGCGCGCATGCGCACACCGATGGCATCAAAAATGGCGTTGGCAATGGCCGCGCAGGTGGGGCCTGAACTGCACTCGCCAGCTCCTAGTGAGGGCTCGTGGGGATGCGACATCAGTGAGACTTCAACAGCCGGCATGTCGCTGAATTTCAAAATGGGGTAGCTTGCCCAGCTGTTAGAGGTGATGCCTTGGGCGCTGAGTTGTGTGGCCTCGTTCAAGGCCCAACTGGCTGCCTGAAGTGCACCGCCTTCGATTTGGTTGACTGCCCCATTGGCATCCACCACACACCCCAGATCTGTGGCAATCCAAAGCTTGTGCAGTTTTACTTTTTCTGCCACCACCAATTCAACGACGACTGCGCAATACGCCCCCGTGTTTTTGTAGCGCGCATAGGCCAAGCCGCGTCCCCAGCCTTCTGGTCTATCAGCCGAATGAGTTGTCCAGCCCGACATCTTGGCCGCTGTTTGCAGCACAGCCACTGCACGCGCTTGTCCTGCACTGCGCAGGTGTGCCAAACGAAAGGCAAGTGGGTCTTGCGAGCATCGCAAAGCCAATTCGTCCATGAATGATTCAGCTGCAAATACATTCGCAGGTGCACCCAAGGCGCGCATGGCTGAGACGCGAAAGGGCATGTTGAGCACGCGGTGGTTCAGCACCTTGACCGAGCCGATGTCATAAGGTGGTTGCGCATTGCGCTCAGAGCCTCCGCCAACGGCCATGGCTGCATTGACTGCCATCGTCACGGGTTGTGGATCAGCGCATTGCCATGTGCCAAGTAAGGCTGGAGTTTTGCCACGACCAGGACGCGTGCCGTGGCCTTGGCTCCAAACGGTTTGGGTCCATTCTTCAATATGACCTTCAGCACTCAATCCAGCTTGAATTTCCACCGCCATGGCGGGCGCCAAGGGCGCATGGCCCAACTCTGCTTGTCGTGTCCACTGCACACGCACGGGGCGACCTGGCAATAGTTTGGCCAGCCACGCGGCATCGAAAGCCACATCGTCTGCACCGTTGTGGCCATAGCAGCCCGCGCCCTCCACGTGGGAGACCTGCACCTGCTCAGTTGGCATGTCAAACGCCAAAGCCACATCGCGACGCAAGTTGTAAATGCCTTGGCTGTGGCTCCACACTTCTAATTTTTTTTCGTCATCTGTCCATTGCGCCAAAGCACAGCACAGGCCAATGGAGGCATGCTGCAAATAGGGACGATGAAATTCGACACGCACATGCTGTGCGCTTGTTGTCTGCGCGCTGGTTGTGTTGTCGAACACCACCGTGGTGTCTAGCGTTTGTGCTTTGAGCCAAGTTGGCAAATCATTGGCGTCGGGCACTTGCGCATTGCAGCGCCAATATTTGCCTTGTGCCACACCGTCTTCGATGTGTCGCACGATTCTGGACAGAGCATATTCCGTGTCGGTCAGAACACCGAGCAGCAATCCTTCGTGATGCGCCGCCAGCACACTAGGTTGTGATTGCAAATAACTGACCAAGGCTTGCATGTCGTGCGCAATGACTTCAGCGGCGAGCGTGCCAGGCCTGAACACCATGCCGTGGCACATTCCTGGCAACACACGGTCGTGGATGTATTCAAACTCACCAAACACTTTGCTTGCGACATCGGGCCGAAACATTGAAGCTTGTGTCTGCGATGCCTCGAAGTCTTGCCTCGCATGAGGTGACTGCACCTGTGTGGTGTCGATGGTGCTCTGCCACATCTCAGCAGACGTGAGTTCGGCATAGCTGGCGGTTTGATTTGTCACATGCACAGAGAACTCGCCATTTGTGCATGCAACAGCAGCCACGTCCACACCGCAACGTTGTGACATTGTCAAACGGCACATTTCTCGCCAATGCGCAGCGGCGCATCGCAAGGCGGCGCCTGAGTGCTGGACCGACAAGCTGCCAGACGTCACCGCTTCATCTGGGCTCGTGTGGGTGCTGGCTGGCACCATGTCGATATGTGCTGGCGAGAGACGCAACTCTTGCGCCACGATGAGCCGCAGTGCGTGTGAAATGCCTTGCCCCAAATCGACTTTGCCTGAGAACGCTTGCACCTGGCCCGATGCGCTCAAGCCCAGCCATTGATGCAAAAAAGGGTGTGCTTTGAGCGATTCCGACATCACAACGCCGCAGACTGAGTGGCTACTTTTTCGATGGCACGAATCACGCGGTTGTGCGCACCGCAGCGGCACAAGTGGCCATCGAGCGCTTGCACAATCTCTTGCCGTGTGGGGTGTGCCTGACGTTTGAGCAGGGCGGCCGCGGACATCAAAATGCCGCTGGTGCAAAAACCGCATTGCATGGCTTGTTCTTCAATGAACGCGGATTGCAAGGCATGCGGAGCTTCACGTGTTCCTAGGCCTTCCACCGTGGTGATTTGTTTGCCTTGCACCGACCACAACGGGGTTTCACACGCCGCCACGGCATGGCCATCAAGCATGACGCGACAGGCGCCACACTCCCCTTGACCGCAACCCATGCGCGTGGCTTTGAGATTCAGGGTGTTACGCAACACATCGAGCAAGGTTTGTCCTGTCTGGTCTTGCACCGACACCTCGCGCCCGTTGACGTGAAACGCCACCTCCGAGTTGCTCATGGTTTAGTCTGCTTTCGCGCCAGACACCTTCACGATATTGGCCCACTTGGCAATGTCGGCGTTTAAATATTGTTCAAACTCTGCCACGCTCATCGACAAGGGAACCGCACCTTGTTTGGCCCATGTGCTTTTGACTTCAGGGTTGTTCACAATCTTGCGCATTGCGGCGTTGAGTTTGGTCACAATATCAGCCGGTGTGCCTTTGGGCGCCATGAAGCCCAGCCAAATGGTGGCTTCGTATTTGGGCACGGTTTCGGCCACGGTGGGCACGTCGGGTAAGTTGGTTGAGCGAGTCAAGCCTGTGGCACCAAGCATGCGGACTTGGCCATTGCGAGCAAATTCAGCCATGGTGGTTTCGGCATCAAACATCACATCCACTTGGCCACCTACGATGTCGGTGCGCGCGCCCGAGCTGCCTTTGTAGGGCACATGTGTCATGTCCACGCCCGCCATGTATTTAAACAACTCACCGGCCATGTGGTAAGGCGTGCCGTTGCCTGACGAGGCGAAGTTAATCTTGCCTGGTTTGGATTTGGCCAAGGCCACCAACTCAGCCACGTTCTTCACTGGGACAGACGGGTGCACCACCAACAGCAGGTTGGAATAGTTCACAGGCGCGATGCCCACGAAATCTTTCATCAAAGCAAACGGCTTTTTGGGAATGAGTGATTCATTCACCGTTTGGGTGTTGGACATCATCAACAAGGTATAGCCGTCTGCGGGGGATTTGGCCGCGAAATCAGTACCGATGATGGAGCCTGCGCCTGGCTTGTTGTCAATCACAAAAGGTTGCTTGAGTTCATCGGTCAAGCGCTGCGCCATGAAGCGCGCATAGTTATCGGCAGGGCCGCCGGCAGCAAATGGCACCACGATTTTCACGGGGCGGTTGGGGTAGCTTTGTGCATGCGCAAGGCCAGAACCGAGGGCCAAAGCGACAGCGATGAGTTTGAGAGTGCGGGGAAAGTGAATCATTTTCGTCTCCGTTGTGGAAGGGTCAGTCAACTTTGCCAATGCGTGCCACGAGGGCACTCATGTCTTTGGCATCCGCTTGCACGAAGCGCTCAAAGTCAGGGGCATCTTGGTACATGAAGGCGGTACCTGAGGCCGTTAACGCGCCCATAGCACGTGCATCTTGTGCAGCAAACTTGGCAGCTTGGCGCAAGCTGTCCACCACGGCGGCAGGTGTGTCGGCGGGCACAAACATGCCAGACCATTGAGAGTAATGAATCGGCACGCCCAACTCTTTGAAGCTAGGCACATCGGGCATGCTGGCCAAGCGGCCATCACCCCAATGCGCCAAGGCACGCAAGCGTCCTGATGAAATTTGTTGTTTGACACTGGCAGGTCCGGTGGAGACCGCATCAATTTGGCCGCTGAGCAACGACATCACCGCAGGTGCTGCGCCTGTGTAGGGAACATGCAGCATGAAGGTGGAGGTCGCAACTTTGAGTTGCTCCATCGGCACATGCATGGTGCCGTAGTTGCCGGAAGAGCCAAACGAAATTTTGCCGGGGTTAGCCTTGGCGTAAGCGATGAACTCAGCATAGGTTTTCCATGGGCTGTCGCTGCGCACCACTAGCACGGTAGGGTCGGCGGTAAACCGTGCGATGGGCTTGAGCTGGTTCACCTGAAACATGGGTGCGCGTTGCAAA
Organism: Limnohabitans sp.; assembly: GCF_031539105.1. Lineage (GTDB taxonomy): Bacteria > Pseudomonadota > Gammaproteobacteria > Burkholderiales > Burkholderiaceae_C > Limnohabitans. Next base: position 122,638 of record NZ_JAVKLM010000008.1, on the reverse strand, counting down.
ATTTTGTCGGCTTCAGGCAGCACCACCAAAGAAGACAGAGACATGAGCACGGTGTAGCCATCGCCTTTTGACTTGGCGACTTGCGCCATGCCAATGCCACCGCCTGCGCCGCCTTTGTTTTCCACCACGATGGGTTGCTTCAAATAGCGCGACATGGCCTCTGCCACTGGACGACCAACCGTATCAGCGACGCCGCCGGGTGGGAAGGGCACCACCATGGTGACGGGCTTCATGGGGTAGGTCTGTGCCATTGCCGTGAGGCCGCTGAAGGCAGCAGGGATGGCGATGACCATACTCAGCGCACCACGTATCCATTGACGTCGTTTCATGTTTGTCTCCTTCAAGGATTTGACCAGCAGGTCAGGGAAATGCCTGCCTGCTTTTGTAGTTTCAAACGAAGCGGTTTTCGATGCTGCCCAGGCCGTCGATTTCGACCTTGATCACATCGCCTTTGGCGATGTAGCGCGGTGGGGTCAAGCCCATGCCTACGCCAGCCGGTGTGCCCGTGGCGATGATGTCGCCGGGGTACAGCGTGATGCCGCGTGAGATGGTTTCGATCAGTGTGGGGATGTCGAAAATCATGTTCTCTGTCGGGCCGTCTTGGCGCAACTCGCCGTTGACCCAGCAACGCACGCGGGTGTTGCGGCCATCCATTTCGTCCGCTGTGACGATCCATGGACCCATGGGGCAGAAGGTGTCAAACGACTTGCCCATGTCCCATTGTTGGTGGCGCATTTGCACGTCGCGTGCGGTCACGTCGTTGACCACGGTGTAGCCAAAGACATGGCTCATGGCATCGGCTTGGCTGATGTTTTTGCCGCCCTTGCCAATGATCACCGCCAGTTCGGCTTCGTAGTCGATTTGGTCAGAGATGGCAGCGCCTGGCAGGTGCACATCGGCAGTTGGGCCGACCACGCACTCGGGCACTTTGGTGAACACGATGGGCCAAGCTTTGGTGTCGGTGTTGCTGTCTTTGAAGACCGAGGCTTGCAGCTCTTTGGCGTGCGCGTGGTAGTTGCGGCCGACGCACCAGACGTTGCGGCGTGGCACAGGCAAGGGTGCTTCGAGGTGAACATGTGTGATGTCGTGAGGTGTACCCACTAACGCTGGTAGTGCATGGCCTGCGACGAGCGCATCAATGATGGGCTGAGCACCATGATGGGCTTGTTCTTCGGTGAGTGCGAAGGCCGTGATGTGGTGGCCGTCTGCAGAAACTTGACCCACATGACGTTGGCCGTTGAGCTTGAAAGTAGCGATGCGCAAAATATTCTCCTGAAATGAATCATTGGTTTGTCTTGGACCAATTAAATCATCATAGGGAGTGTCTTTCTTCAAGCAAGACACGCAAGAGACAACGGCTGTCGTAGCTTAAAGCTCTAAAGCTTCCCAAACCCGATACGCCGCATACGCATCGTTGGCGGCATAAATGAGCTGCGATTCGCTCAAATGTAGATTAGCCCAGTTGCTAGTGGCTGCTTTTTTAGACTTTTGAAAACGCTGCTTAAACAGCACCGCCACTGCGCCTTTGACGCCCATTTCTTTGCGATAGCCCTGAGCCCTAAAAATGCTGTTCAGCTCCAAGATCCCCGCAGGTTCCACGCCAAATTTTTGGATGATGCGTTTGCGGTCGTCGCCCAATCCAAAGCCCGCTTTGACGATGCCAGGGCGGGCCAACAAGTCGGCGGCCACGGCTTTGCAATCCGGGTCTTGCAGCTGGAACACCCACGCGCGCTCGCCAGTGGAGAGCTGCAAAACATGGGGTCCATCAGACGCTTCGCCCACACGGAACGTGGGTTTAGATTCGGTGTCAAAGCCCCACGCGCGTGAGGCGATCAAGGCATCGTGTGCGAGCTGAGCTTGCTTGGCCGTATTGACCAAGGTGATGCGGTCTAGCCCTACGCGCTCAAATGCAGGGAGCAGTGCGATGGCTTCTTTGTCGGGGGTATCTAGGCGCTGTGTCATGTGTGGCTGAAGGGAGGTCAACGCTTCTTAGATTTGTGCGCCGTTTTCTTGTTTTTCTCAATCGCCTCTTTGCGCACGGCACGTTCGGCGTCGGCAATTTTTCCTTCGGCCAGCCAAGCGGCAAATTGCTCGGGTGTTTCTAGCGTCACGCGCCCCAGCGCAGAAGTGCGGAAATCGTGGATGACGATGTGCGCGGTTTTGGTGGTGTTGATGCGTCCACCGCTTTGCACCGCGCCGCGCTTGTGGCCAATGGCGTCCAACATCTCTTCATCGGTGTGGCTGGCCACGTCGTCGATGTTGTAGCGCTGGTGCAGCACCTCGGGGTAATGGGGAATGAGGTAGTTGAGCAGCTCCAGCGCCACAGTTTCTTCGTCAAACGCGTTCACGCCAATCGCACCGCTGGCAGCTAAGTTGAAGCCGCTTTGCTCGACGATGATGCGCGGCCACAGCACACCGGGGGTGTCGTACAAATAAAAGTCATCGGCCAAGGCAATGCGTTGCTCTATCTTGGTCACGCCAGCTTCGTCACCCGTTTTGGCGGCGCGTTTGCCTTTGAGGGTGTTGATGAGGGTGGATTTGCCCACGTTGGGAATGCCGCAAATGAGCACGCGCATGGGCTTGACCATGCCGCCACGGTTGGGCGCGAGTTGTTGGCAGGCGTCAATCAGCGCTTTGGCGGGCGAAGTCATGCTGGTATCTAGGCCAATGGCGCGTACGCCGGGCATGGCGTTGTAGTGGGCCAACCACATGGCTGTGCGGGCGGGATCAGCCAAGTCTTGTTTGCTAAGCACCTTGAGTGCGGGCTTGGTTTTGATGAGCTCGGCCAACATGGGGTTGGCGCTGGAGCCGGGCAAGCGGGCATCGAGCATTTCGATGACGACGTCAATCTCTTTGATGCGCTCCCCAATCGCCTTGCGCGTGAGGTGCATGTGTCCGGGGAACCATTGAATCGCCATAAAAGAGCCGCTACTGACCTGAGGATGAAAGGGTGTGATTGTCGGTCACGAATGGTGGGTCAGTACATGCAACCGCACATGCACGTCATCCGTCAAATCGACAGCTTGCTGATGCTTGGCTTTGAGGTAGTGCGCCGTGAACACATCAAAGTAGGCATTCAGGGCTTGTGCGGCCAGCGTGTCATTCGCTAGCTCTAGGCACATGGAACCCACTTCTGCGGTGCAAAAGTGTGCTTCGCTTTGGGCGCGGCGCAGCGTGTAGCGGGACAGTTGTTCGGGGTGCAGGCTGAGCACGGGGAAGTTTTGCAGGTAAGGGCTTTTGCGAAACATTTTGCGGGCTTCGTCCCATGTGCCGTCTAACAGGATGAACAGTGGGCGCTTGTCCATCGTGCTTTGCACTTCATGCACCACACGTTCGGGGTCAGCGAACTCTGCAGGGAACACCACATAAGGTTGCCATTGTGGGTCGCTTAAGAGCGTGAGTAACTCGGGCACGACTTCGGTGCGTGCCCAGCCAAAGGCAAATGTGTCGGCCACCACATCGGCAATCAGCCAACCGGTGTTGCTGGGTTTGAGTGGCTCGATGTCGGCCATGAGCAAACACATGCCTGTGCGCGTGGCCACCTTGGGGCGCAGGGCACAAATGCAATGTGTGGGAACCAAGCGGCAGCCGCTGCAGCGTTCACCTTTGGGGCCGCCACGCGCAAGAAAGGGTTTGACGCTGCGGGCGAGGCGGGCTGCGCGTAGGCGAGCAACGGCGTGAGGCACGGCTTACTCAGCGACGTTGCATTCGCGGCGCAAGAGTGACAGCGCGTCGTGCAGTTTGTAGTCGTGGTCGCTCTCTAGTGTGTCTAAGGCTTCGTCAAGGAATGAAGTCCACATCTCGATATAGCCTTCCTGGTGCTCGACGGGAGCGTTGGCTTGGATGAACGCGGTAGCCAGCTCTGGCTGCATGCCAGACTTGCGGATTTTGCGAATCAAGCTGGTTGCTGTTTTCTCAGACAAAAGTGTTTTGCCGTTGCTACCTGCGGCAATGCAAAGGAAGAGCGTGAGCAACGAGCTGTCGTCGCTGTGGCCGCCCGTGGCTTTGGTCCACGCGGCAGAGGTTTGGCGGTCAAAGTGGTCGACCTCGGACAAACCGTCTTCCACCCAAAAGTAGCGGCCGACAAAAGCAGGTGTTTGGTTGAACAGTTTTTGGCATGTGATGGCACTGCCCAAAATTTTGGGCAGATCAGCTTCAACGCTGAGTCGCACTTGCTCTACCGCCGCCTTAAATTCAGCGGGTAAGTTTTTGGGTACGGCCAAATGGATGGTTTTGGTCGGGCTGGGTTTGCGCAGGGTTGCGATGATTTTTTGAAACGCCACCCAATCTGGCATGTCTTTGTGTTTGGTGGCTGCAGCTAAAAGTGCGGTGCGGATGACAGCCTCGGCGTCGCAGCCTGCTTCTTCTAAATCGTCAGCGTGCAGCCCGAGTTGGTCGGCGAACCAAATGGCAGCGTCGATGACGTGGGCCACTTGTTGGCGCTTGGCCAGCTCGGCTTGGTAGTCGGCTAAGTTGCACAGCGACCACTTGGCCAATTGCGGAATATGTTTGTCGCTGAAGCCGCCATGCTCGTTCATGCCAAAGTGCGTGTTTTGCGGCATGACGATGAGGGCTTTGAGCATGTCAGATGCCGCTTTAGAGCGTGACATGAATGAGTGCTCGCGCAGATGCTCAGCGGCTTTGCGCAAATCGCCCCCGCTTTGAATTTGCAGCGTGAGGCTGACCATGTTGACGATGCGGTCCTTGGCTTTTTCTAGCTCAGGACGCAAAAACTCACTGCCAAAGTAACGTGCAATTTGCACCATGCCCTTAGGTGCGTCAGTTTGAATAGCCTCTAGCTTCGCTGGGTCCAACACGCCGTGTTGCACGCCGTAGGCCAACACCTTTTCAAAGAAAGGGCGGTCATCAAAAAGGGCAACAGATTGCGTCATGTTTGTTGGTTGGCTTAGATGGCAGATTCTTCGTCAGAGTCACGTGCGGCTGGCGTGGCTTGGCCGCGGTCGGTGGCGCTGGTTTCTACGCGGTCATCGTCTTCTTCCTCGTCTTCTTCAGACAGCCCTGCATCGTAGGCGCGCGCTTTGGCGCGCAGCACCAGCAGCATCTCAATGAAGAGGTCTGGAATTTTGTGGCGCAAAATCCAAGCGAGTTGCATCCAGTCTTGGTCGGCCACTTCGTCTTCTTCGACGCGGGGCTTCACATAGGCGGAGCCGAGCAGGGCGCTTTCAGACAGCATGTCGCCGTCGTCTTCCATGGTGTCAAACGTACCGGTGCGGGCGAAGGCTTCGATGCGGCTCCACTTTTCGCTGAAGTAATCGGCCAGCGCTTCTGCACCGCCCTCTAAATCGCCAATGGCGGTGAGGAACTCAACCGTGTCTGCGTCTTCGCGAAAAATGATGGAGTTCATCATGCCGCGCAGGTGGGTGCGAGTCAGGTCTTTGTATTGTTTTTCAATCACCACGGCGCGCGCAAATTGCTCGGGCGTGACCAACAGGTTGATGACCGATTCTTTGGAGGTGTCGTACTCGCGAATCACGGCCAAGATGTCTTTGGGCGGCAGCTGCTCCAGCACCACCATCAGAGCTTGGTCGCCCTCGGCATCGGCCAGTTCAACCAATGCAGCTTCTGCACCCGTGATGTCGCCTGCGGCAATGAGGCTTTGCGTTTTGGCAATGAGGGTGAGGGCATTGGCATTTGTGTTGCGCTGGTCGGTCATGACGGTTCCTTATTCTTTGCTGTCGAAGCCTTGCTCAACCATCCACGCGTTGCCGGCTTCTTCGCGTTCACGGGCTTCGCGCTCTTCGCTGTCATCGTCCTGCCCGGCCTGGTCGCCGCGTTCGACGTTTTGCAAATCTTCGTCGGCATCTGCCGCGTTTGACTGTGCGCCGCCGCGCATTGGCGTGCCGTGCATGTACTCCAGCGCAGCGGCCACCGTCATGAACCATGCGCCCACGGGCTCTGCCAAGATTTGCTCGACCATGGGTTGTGCCCAAGGCGCAATGCGCACGCCTTCAGACAACGCATCCCAGCTCAGCAAATCATCTGCATCGCGCGTGATGAAGTGGGCCATCAACTCGGGCTCGTGAAACTCAAACGCTTGGTGCAGCACCACGGCCACCATCTCTGGGTTGAGGTCCATCATCTGCAACAAAAAGCCCAGCTCTTTGCGCTTTTCGGTCAAGCGCTTGTCGAGGATGTAGTGGCCTTCGGAGTCCGAGTTGAGGTCGTCCAACTCGGCTTGGTAGGCCGAGCGCAGCTCTTGGAAGAATGGGGAAATGCTCATGGTGCTTTTTTCAAAACTTGTTGAAAGTAACCTTGCCAAATGTCGCGTGCCGTTTGTGCGGGGTCGTCCAGCAGGTTGCGGCGGCGGTTGTCGTCGTAGGCTTTGCGTTTGTCGTCGTCTGACAGCACGTCATAGGCTTCTTGCACTTCACGAAAACGTGCGGGCGCGTCTTCGGCAGCGTTGCGGTCAGGGTGAAACTGCGAGGCTTTTTGGCGGAACGCGCGTTTGATGTCCGCCAGCGTGGCATCGCTTTTGAGTCCAAGGGAGGCGTAGTGTTCAGACACGGAATTAAAGCGCTTGCTTGAGGCGAATCTCTTCCACCTTGACGGGGCCCATGGGCACGGTCTTGGCGCTGGACATTTCGCGCTTGAAGCCAGCCAACTCATGAAAACGCATGGCGCGGTCGTTGGCAATCGGCACCCAGATGGACACATGGGTGCAGCCTTCTTCCTGCAGGCCTTCACGGGCAGCGTCCCACAAAGCCAGGCCGACGCCTTTGCCCCAGTAAGCCGCATCCACGTAGATGTCCCAAATTTCGCCTAAGGTGTTGGGTGTGCCTGCGTCGCGTGAGCGGTCATAGCCCACAAAGCCAATGAGGGTGCTGCCGTCGACGGCCACTTGCACTTGAGGTTCGGCGTATTCAATGGCTTCGCGCCAGTAAACGGTGTTTTTCTCTTCGGGCACCGGCAGCACTTTGGCGCCGGTTTGCATAGTTTTGAAAGCTTCTTTGGCTGTTGCTGTGTAGAGCTCGGCAATTTTGGCGGCGTCGCGCATCGTGGCGGGACGGACTTCAACGTGTGTCAGGTCGGACATGGAGGGAGAGAATTTCGTAATCGGTAAAGACCACTATTGTCCCAGCAAAACCGACCCCTGCTGAGACTTGGGTAGAGTAGTGCCTTCGCTGCTTGCAGCCTTCTTTTTCAAACTCCCCACCCCATGCTCATTCTTGCCCCGATGGAGGGCTTGCTCGATTTTGTGCTGCGCGACGTGCTGACCCGCATTGGCGGGGTGGACCGCTGCGTGTCCGAGTTCATCCGCGTCACCAACACCTTGCTGCCCGAGCGCACGTTTTTGCGCATCGTGCCCGAGCTGACGAACGGTGGGCGCACCTTTGCGGGCGTGCCGGTGCGGCCACAGTTATTGGGGTCTGACCCGCAATGTTTGGCCGACAACGCCGCGCGAGTGGCGGGCATGGGCTGCGATGGGGTGGACCTGAACTTTGGCTGCCCCGCCAAGCAAGTCAACCGTCACGGCGGCGGCTCGGTGTTGCTGCAAGACCCTGAGGTGCTGTACCAAATTGTGCGAGCCGTCCGTGCCGCTGTGCCCGCTCATCAAGTGGTGTCTGCCAAGATGCGCTTGGGGTTTAACGACGACAGCACCGCCGAAGAATGCGCCTTGGCACTCGAGGCGGGCGGAGCCAGCGAAATTGTGGTGCACGCCCGCACCAAGGCTGATGCCTATCGGCCCCCCGCGTATTGGCACCGCATTGCCGACATCAAAGCCAAGGTCAAAACGCCGTTGGTGGCGAACGGCGAAATTTGGAATGTGCAAGATGCAGTCAACGCCCGTGCCGAGTCGGGCTGTTTTGACTTGATGCTGGGCCGAGGCATCGTCACCAACCCCGGACTTGGCTGGTCTATCCAAGCGCACGACGCCGCTGCAAAGGGTTTGCCTGCCCCCGCACCCGAGCTGCGCTGGCAAGACTTGCCGCCGCACCTCCAAACGTTTTGGCAAATTGTGTCGGGCCATGTGAGTGAGCGTCACCAAGCAGGGCGTCTGAAACAATGGCTCAATTTTTTGCGCAAGTACTACCCCGAGGCCGAGGCTGCCTATCAACATGTGCGCACCTTGACCAGCCCCAAAGATATCAACGCTTGGTTTGACGCCACCCGAGCCAACTCTGAACACGTATGACCGACAACAACAGCCCAGACAATTCCCAAGCAAACGGCTTTGCGCAAGAGCCCCGCCTGTGGCAAAACGAAACCTGGACGGCCAAGGTCATCAAAAACGACGATGACGACGGCTGGGCGGTCGCCATGTTCAAAGACGGCGAATCTGAAGCTGCCTTGATTGGCCCGTGGACCATGGGCCGCGACAAAAAGAACCCCAAGCCGCTGGATGGCACGGCGTTTATCACCTTGGTGAAAACCGCCTCAGAGTTTGTGCGTCGTAGCGAGCAGCAGTTACACGCTACGCTGCACCAGTCGGTCACGGTCAATGGCAAAACTGGTCGCGTCACCGTGCTGCTAGACATCGTGCCAGACGACGACAACCCCTACGCCACACTGTGCGCCCAAGACGAGGGTGGCGACACGCTGGCTGAGGTGCATGTGGAGGCGGGCTTCAAGCTCAACCGCACTACCGCGCAGGCATGGGTGGATGCGGGCTTTGAGAAGCCCAATGGTGCACGGGATTAAGGCAAGGTGTCGCACAAACACCTTCATCCTTGGCAAGTCATCACAGGCGGCATTTGCGGTTTGGTGTTGACCATTGGCTTGGCGCGCTTTGCCTACACGCCACTGCTGCCCAGTTTGCAAATTCAAACCGGATTGACCGATGCCGCCGCAGGTGGCTTGGCCGCTGTCAATTACGCGGGCTACATGAGCGGCGCATTGGCAGCCACATGGATTGACGATGTGCGTTGGCGGCATTGGCTTTACAGCGCTGGCTTGTGGATGGCGTTGTTGACGGTGGCTGCGATGGCCCTCACGACATGGATGCCCGCTTGGGCTTTGATTCGCTACATCGGTGGTTTGTGCGGCGCCACTGGCATGTTGCTGGGTTCGGGTTTGGTGTTGGGTTGGTTGATACGTCAGGGGCGCAGGCCTGAGCTGGGTTTGTATTTCATTGGCTTGGGGCTGGGCATCGTGGTGTCTGCTCTGGGAGCCTGGGCTTTGGCGCAGCTTTGGCCTACATGGTCTGATCAATGGTTGGCGTTTGCTGTCTTGGGCTTGGTGTTTTTTGTGCCCGCTTGGAAGTGGCGCCCTCCCGTGCCGCCGAAAGTTGTGGTGTCGCATGACGCCGTGGTCGCTGTTTTGGGATCGCGCCGTTGGACTTGGACCATGTTGAGCAGCTACTTCGCGGCTGGCTGGGGCTTTGTGATCAGCGCCACCTTCACCGTGGCGATTGTGGAACGCGAACCTGCGCTGGCGGGCCAAGGTCCACTGGCTTGGGCGATGGTCGGCATGGCAGCGATGCCTGCTGTGTTTGTTTGGGATTTGGTGGCGCGGCGCGTGGGCGATAAACAGGCGTTGCTGTTGGCGTTTGGTTTGCAAACGCTCTCTGTCATGTTGCCTGCGATGTCGGGCGAGCTTTGGGCCGCGTTGGCGGGCGCGGTGGGTTATGGCGCCACGTTCATCGGCATTGTGAGCATGACCTTGGCGTTGGTGGGACGCAGAGCGCCTAGCAATCCGGGCAAGGCGATGGCCAAACTCACGCTCAGCTACGGCGCGGCGCAAATGTTGGCCCCCGTGGTAGCGGGCTACATGGCGCAGACCACGGGCACGTTCAAAGGTGCGTTGTGGCTGACCGCTGGGGTGATGGCTGTTGGCATGGCTTTGCTAGCGACCTTGCCCAAAGACAGCGAAAACCCCGATCGCTGACATTGCAGCGCAGGCACGACAATAGGGGCCTGCTTCTTGGCACATTCCGCAATTTTTATAAGCGATACCGACAGTGCCTACACACAGTTTTATTCCCGGCAAAGACGCGCCGCTCGAATCCACCATCAACACCCTACAAGCCAAGTTGCAAGCGATGGGGTTTCATATTCAAGAGAAAAGTTGGCTCAATCCCGTGGAAGGCATTTGGTCGGTCCACATCCGCGACCGCGATTGCCCTGCGTTGTTTGCCAATGGCAAAGGCGCGACTCGCATGGCTTGTTTGGCCAGTGCACTGGGGGAGTTTTTTGAGCGCTTAGCCACCAATTATTTTTGGACGCATTTCTATCTCGGGCCCCTCACAGCCGATGCCTCGTTTGTGCATTACCCGCAAGAACGTTGGTTTGATTTGACCGACGACGGCTCTTGGCCCAAGGGCTTGCTCAATCCTGAACTGCACAAGTTTTACAACCCAGAAGGCAACATTGATTGCGCCAACTTGGTGGACTTCAACTCGGGCAATATGGAGCGCGGCATTTGCGCCATCCCCTATGTGCGCCAACGCGACGCTTCGACGGCCTACATTCCTGTCAACATCATTGGCAACTTGTATGTGAGCAACGGCATGTCTGCAGGTAACACCGCGCTAGAGGCCCGCACACAAGCTTTGTCGGAGATTTTCGAGCGCCATGTGAAAGCCAAAATCATCAGCCAAGGCATTTGCTTGCCCGATGTGCCTGAAGCCGTGATTAACCGCTACCCTCGCATCGCAGCAGGCATTGTGGCCTTGCGTGCGGCAGGCTTTGGCATTTTGGTGAAAGACGCATCACTCGGCGGCAAGTACCCCGTGATGAACGTGACCTTGTTGCACCCCGAAGACCAAGGCTGCTTTGCCAGCTTTGGTGCACATCCACGTTTTGAGGTGGCGCTAGAGCGTGCCTTGACCGAGTTGCTGCAAGGCCGAGCGCTGGACACTTTGGTGGGCTTCCCTGCGCCTACGTTTGATTTAGACGAGGCAGCCAGCGCACCCAACATTGAAATTCATTTCGTGGATTCGAGCGGTGTGATTCACTGGGAGTTCTTGGGCGAAATTCCAGACCACGTGTTTGTGGACTGGAACTTTGCCAACACCACGGCCGAAGACTATGCGTATTGTGTGAAGCGCATCCACGACGATGGCTTTGATATTTACGTTGCCGACTTCGAGCACTTGGGCGTGTACGCCTGTCGCATTTTGGTGCCTGGCATGTCCGAGATTTACCCCGTCGACGACCTCGACTTCGAGAACAACAGCATCGCCAACGAAATGCGCGAAGCTATCCTGAATTTGACTGACCTTGACAACGAAGAGTGCTCAGACTTGTTGGCGTCGTTGAACGAGTCCAACTTGGCTGATGAGCGCCCAGTGGCGGGCTTGATTGGCATGGCCGCAGACGCAGGCAGTTTTTGGGCTGACTTGCGTGTGGGCGAACTCAAAACCATGCTGGCCTTGGCCTGCGGTGATGAAGCGGCCACGGTCGAGGGCTGTGAATGGATTCGCCACTTTGACCAAATTTCACAGCAACGCCGCGCGGTGTATGCGTGTATCGAAACCTTGGTGTTGCTCACGGACCGTGGCGACACAGCGCCCTATGTGGGCGCGATTCGCCAGCTGTTTGGGGCGGGTGTGTTTGAACAAGCCCACGCCCTCATCATGCAAACCGACCGTTTCATGGGCATCTCAGCGCCAGGTTTGATGATGGAGGGCTGCGAGATGCAACACAAGCTGTGGGCTGCCTACGAGAAGGTGCAGACCCTGAAGTTTTAGATCCCCAAACTCTCCAGCACCACCACGCCTTTGGGCGTTTGCAGTGTGGCTTTGAGGTTGGCTGCGCCCTCGGTCACGCTGACGCGACTTAGCTCAATCGCGTCATAGGCAGCTTGCAGTTTGGCAGCACTGGGGTGCGTGACTTCTAGGCTTTGGAGCGTCACACCCGATCGTGTGAGGGTGTTGCGAGGGTGGAGTTTGAGCGGGTCGGTTGCTTCTGGCTTGCCCCATTGGATGAGGGTGGGCATGCATCCGTCAAACAGACGTTGGCCATCGGCGCGCACCGAGATTTGCCAATTGAGTGTGCCGCGATTTGTCCGGCGGCTGGCTGAGATGGCGGGGCCGCGGTCAATGCCTTGCATGCGAACGGCCATGCGTGCAGCCTTGAGGTCAGGGGTGTTCACCACAAAGTGCACCAAGCGAGGTTCTTTGGCCACAGCTTTTTGCAGTTCAGGCTGGTCCATGTCGAACCAGCGCGTGGGGCAGGCGCGTTTGGGGCGCACGGCGCTGGGGTCAATCGCGATGATTTCCAGATATGCCATGGGATTGGCGGGGGACGCAATTTTAAAAAGGCGGTTGTGCGTGCCGTACAGCGTGTGTTCGCCGCCGGGGCCTGGCGTGATGCCCAGTGTGTCTTCACACCATTGCACGCCTTGTTCTAGGCTTTTGGCAACGATGACGAGGTGGTCTATTTGTGTGTGCATGGAGCAGCACCATACCACTAGGCTTCGTTGAGTCTTTGACGCAGTTCAGTTTTCAGCACTTTGCCGTAGTTGTTTTTGGGCAAGTGACTGACCAGCTCGTAGCGTTTGGGGCGTTTAAAGCGTGCGATCTCGGCTAAGCAAAACGCGTCCAGTGCTTGCGTGGTGAGTGTGACGCCTGTTTGCGGCACTACAAAAGCCACAATGATTTCGCCCCACTCGGGGTCAGGCGCACCCACCACGGCCACTTCGCTCACGCCGGGTGCTTGCAACAGAACTTCTTCTACTTCGCGTGGGTACACGTTTGAGCCGCCGCTGATGATGAGGTCTTTGCTTCGGTCTTTGAGGGTCAAAAAACCATGGGCGTCTAAGCAACCCATGTCGCCCGTGAACAACCAGCCATCGCGAATCGCGGCTTTCGTCGCTTCTTGGTTACGCCAGTAGCCCGCCATGACGCTGTCACTTTTGATGAGCACTTCACCCACTTCGCCTAAGGCCAAGTCGTGGCCCTGTTCATCGGTGATGCGAATTTGCACGGGCGTTTGGGCCACACCGATGGAGGCCAAACGTTGTGTGTGTTCCGGGTGGGTGGTGTCGCTCAAATGAAAGCGCGACAGCGCAGTGCCCACCATGGGGCTTTCGCCTTGTCCATAAATTTGCACAAAGCGCGGCCCCATGATGCGCAGGGCACGTTGGATGTCTGCTGCATACATGGGTGCGCCGCCATAGACGATGGTTTTGAAGGAGCGTGCGCAGTCTGCTGGGTTGAGTTCTTGTTGTTCTGCATGGTCAACCAAACGCTTGACGATGGTGGGGGCTGCAAACAGCGACAGTGGTCCAAGCGATGTGCCAAGCTCAAACAGCTCTGCGGCGTCAAAGCCGCCTGAAGCTGGAACCACATGCCTTGCACCGGCCATCAAATGAGGAATGGCATACAAGCCTGCGCCATGCGACATGGGTGCAGCGTAGGCGATGGCGTCTTGGTCAGAGATGGCATCCACATCGGTGAAGTAGGCGAGACCCATGGTCATCAAATTGCGGTGGGTGATCATCACGCCTTTTGGACGGCCAGTGGTGCCGCTGGTATAAAAGAGCCAAGCGAGGTCATTTGCATGCCTCTCAGTGATTGGTTTGGTTGGGGCAAGGTCTTCGCTGTCTGGCATGGCCCACAAGGCATTGGCTTCTTTGCTGTCCACATCGATCACGCGCTCTAGGTCTTGTAACTGTTCGCCAATGTCGACGGTGACGTCCGTTGTGACAAAGGCCCAGCTGGCTTGGGCGTTGTCGACAATCCATTGCGCCTCGCGCACATGTAGTTTGGCGTTGATGGGCACCACGGCGAGCCCGGCCCACCAAGCGCCAAACATGACTTCAAGGTAGCGTGGGTGGTTGTGCATGAACAGGGCGATGCGGTCGCCCGGTTTCAGGCCCGCTGCTGCAAATTGTTGCGCGAGGTGAGCGCTGCGTTGTGCCCATCGTGCGTAGCTGGCCACGGCTTGCGTGCCATGAAAGAGTGCGGGGCGCGTCGGGTACTGACGCGCCATGCGCAATAGCAAATGGGCAAGGTTCAACGAAATCTCTCCACAAAGAAGCCAATGGGTGAACGATACAACGATTAACTGTGGGAGGATTCAGGCCTTATGAATTTCAGCAACTCCGTGGGTGAACGCCCCTCAGAAGGCGAACGCCTTTCCAAACGCATCATGCAATTGCGCGATTGTTCCCGCCGTGAGGCCGAGCAATACATCGAGGCGGGGTTTGTGCGCGTCGACGGCGTGGTGGTCCAAGAGCCTCAGTTTCGTGTGACCACGCAAAACGTGGCGGTAGATGCGCATGCCAGTTTGCTTCATTTGTTGTCGGTCACTTTGATATTGAACAAGCCCGTTGGCTGGACCGATGGTTTGGAACCTTTGCCAACGCAAAAGCCAGTGACGCGACCAGTCGCTGCCGGCCGAGGTGCACCACCTCGCGCGCCGCGAGGTCCGCAAAACGTGCGCAGCTTGCTCACAGCTGAGCACCACAGCAAGCACGACCACAGTGGCGTGCGTTTGATGAAGAGCCACTTGGCCAAACTCGACGCCAGCGTGCCATTGGAATACGAAGCCAGCGGCTTGGTGGCTTTCACGCAAGACTTCCGCGTGCAGCGCAAGCTGATGGAAGACATGGCCTTTATCGAGCAAGAGCTGATCGTGGATGTGCGTGGTGAGGTGTTGCCCGATGGCCTGCGTCCCATAGAACGTGCCATGCGTGACGAACGTCTGCGCTTGCCTGATTTTAAAATCAGCGTGGGCAGTGCCAACCCAGAGCGCAGCAAGTTGCGCTTGGCAGTGAAAGGCGCGCACTTGGGCTTAACGCCTTATTTGTGCGAGCTGGCTGGCTTGGAAATTTTGGCGATGCGTCGCATCCGATTAGGACGCGTGAGCTTGGGGGATTTGGAAGAGGGCGCTTGGCGCTACTTGGCCGAAGGTGAAAGGTTTTAATAAAAGTGAATGCCGCAATGAAAATTCTATGTGTCGTTTTGGCTTGTGCAATGTTGCAGGCTTGTACCGTGCTTGCAGTTGCTGATGTCGCAGCTTCCACCGTCGTTTATGGCGTGAAAACGACCGTCAATGTGATCGATGCTGTGACGCCCGATATCGTCAATAAGAAAAAAGAAACCCCTAAAGATAAATAGGGGTGATTTAGTTTTTTGTAGATTCCGACTTAGGTTCTACGCGACGAGCACCAGTGAACCGTCGATCCCAATAGGCTTGGCGCATATCGTCGACCCGCACCTGTTGGCCCGGCTTGGGTGAGTGGATGAACTTGTTGTCTCCCACATAAATGCCCACATGGCTGAAGGTTTGGCGCATGGTGTTGAAAAATACCAAGTCGCCCGGTTTCAAATCTTGCTTGTCGATTTTTTCTGTGGCTGCGGCTTGCTCGCTGGCGCGGCGCGGCAACACTTTGCCCACGGTTTGCTCGAACATCGAGCGCACAAACCCGCTGCAATCAAAACCCGTGCTGGCGTTGGTTCCGCCGCGACGGTAAGGCACGCCTAAGAATGTCATGGCGTTGACCACCAAGTCGGATGCTGTGTCGCCCACCGTTTCTCGCATTTGGTCCATTTGCGCGACGATGCCGCGTTCAGCCAAATAGCGCTCAATGTCGTCTGCTGCATTGTTCGACGGCGCAGCATGTGCACTGGCGACGCCGCAGAAGATGAGTAGGAGGAGGGAGCGTTTCAACATAGCCGGAGGATTGTAACTGTTTTATCTGCGAAAACTTATCAAATGCAAGGGCTAAGTGGTTGATTTGACTAGGGTTAATCCTGAATCAAGTCGTCTTAATTGGGCTCAGATTCGTGATCGTCGATACTTGGCCTTTTCTAAAAACCTATTTGTATTGCCTATGTTGCTCGACGACCAAGAATCACAACTCGTGCTGGTGGATTACCAAGCCCGACTGATGCCCGCTATTTTTGAGGCCGATTTGGTGCTGGCCAATGCCATGCGTTTGGCTCAAGCCGCGCACTGGATGGAGGTGCCAACCTACGGCACCGAGCAAAACCCAGACAAGTTGGGGCAAAACCCAGCAGAGTTGCGCGCCTTGTGCCGCCGCACCATCCCCAAAATGAGTTTCAGTGCGTGCCCTGATGGACTGAGCGAAGTGCTGCGTCCAGCCGCCCGCGCCCCATCTGGCAACGCACGCAGCTTGCCCAAGCATTTGCAAAAGGCCGTGCCGCAAGAGCCCACGCGCCAAAGCATCGTCATCGCCGGTTGTGAAGCCCATGTGTGTTTGCTGCAAACGGCTTTGGACTTGTTGGAAGAAGAATACGCCGTTTGGGTGGTCACCGATGCTTGCGGTTCGCGCACCGAGCGCAACCGCGATGCCGCGTTTGACCGCTTGGCTGGCGCGGGTGCCGAGTTGGTGACGACCGAGATGGTGTTGTTTGAGTGGCTGCGCACGGCTGAAGCCGATCCGTTCAAAGAAATTCAGGCGCTTATCAAGTAAACGGTCACTTTTTTGGGATGAGGGTATTTACTCAGCCGAAAAGTCAGCTTCTTGCAAGTCCGTCCTTCTCATAATTATGAATTCAGTACAGATTTGTTTTTAGGAGAAGTTGATGGTTGCTTTCGCAGATTTTCACCGCCGTTCCATTGAGGACCGTGACGCTTTTTGGTCGGAGCAGGCCAAACTGGTGGACTGGGAGACCCCGCCACAACAGATCTGCGATTACAGCAACCCGCCTTTTGCCAAGTGGTTCGTGGGCGGCAAGACCAACCTGTGCCACAACGCGGTGGACCGTCACCTCAAAGACCGCGCTGACCAAGCGGCGTTGATCTTTGTATCAACCGAAACTAACCTAGAACATATCTATAGCTTTCGTGACCTGCACGCCGAAGTGCAGCGCATGGCAGCAATCTTGAAAGACCTCGGCGTGGTCAAAGGCGATCGTGTCTTGATCTACATGCCCATGATTGCCGAAGCGGCATTTGCCATGTTGGCTTGCGCACGTTTGGGGGCGATTCACTCGGTGGTGTTCGGCGGCTTTGCCTCTCACTCGTTGGCCAGCCGCATTGAAGATGCGTCGCCCAAGGTCATCATCAGCGCTGACGCGGGTTCACGCGGCGGCAAGGGCGTGCCTTACAAGCCATTGCTGGACGAAGCCATCAAGTTGTCGGCGCATAAGCCCACCAACGTGATCATGGTCGACCGCAAGCTGGCCGCATTCACACCCGTGGGCGGCCGCGACGTAGACTACGCCACCGAGCGCGCCAGGCACATGGACACGGTGGTGCCTTGCGAGTGGGTTGAGTCCACTCACCCCAGCTACACCTTGTACACATCGGGCACAACGGGCAAGCCAAAAGGTGTGCAACGTGACACCGGTGGCTACACCGTGGCGCTGGCCGCCAGCCTCCCCAATATTTTTGAAGGCAAACCTGGCGGCACCTTCTTTTGCACCAGCGACATCGGCTGGGTCGTCGGCCACAGTTACATCATCTATGGCCCGCTGATCGGTGGCATGGCCACCATCCTGTACGAAGGTCTACCGATTCGCCCCGACGGTGGTATTTGGTGGAGCTTGGTTGAGAAATACAAGGTCAACGTCATGTTCAGCGCGCCCACGGCCATTCGTGTGTTGAAAAAGCAGGACCCCGCACTGCTCACCAAGTACGACCTGTCCAGCCTGCAAGCCCTGTTCCTGGCCGGTGAGCCGCTGGACGAGCCGACCGCCAAGTGGATTTCCGAAGGTCTGAACGGCAAGCCCATCATCGACAACTACTGGCAGACCGAAACCGGTTGGCCGATTCTGAGCATTTGCAACGGCGTAGAAAAAGCGTCTAGCAAGTTCGGCTCGCCCGGTAAAGCCATTTACGGCTACAACGTCAAGCTGGTCGACGACCAAACGGGCGAAGAGCTGACCGGTGCCAACCAAAAGGGCGTGCTCACCATCGAAGGCCCTTTGCCGCCCGGCAACCTCCAAACCATCTGGGGTGACGACAAGCGTTTTGTCAGCACCTATTGGAATACGGTGCCAAACAAACTCGTCTACAGCACCTTTGATTGGGCTGTGCGGGATGAGGATGGTTACTACTTCATCTTGGGCCGTACCGACGACGTGATCAACGTGGCCGGTCACCGCTTGGGCACCCGTGAAATCGAAGAGAGCATCTCTAGCCACCCCAACATTGCCGAAGTGGCTGTGGTGGGCGTGGCCGATCAGCTCAAAGGTCAAGTGGCCATGGCGTTTGCCATCGCCAAAGACACGTCAGGCTTGACTGACGATGCCACGCGCAAGGCTTTGGAAGCGGAAGTTATGAAAGTGGTGGACAGTCAATTGGGCGCTGTGGCTCGCCCGTCGCGTGTGATTTTTGTGTCTGCTTTGCCTAAAACACGCAGTGGCAAATTGCTGCGTCGTGCCATTCAGGCGGTCGCAGAAGGCCGTGACCCTGGCGACTTGACGACCATGGACGACCCAGCTGCATTGCAGCAGATCAAGGACCAAATCGGCTAACTAAGGTGCGTACGGCTGTTTCGGTGGCACAATCTTGGGTGTTGCTTAGGTCAATCCTGACCAAAGTCGCATCCGCTAACCGGTCCAGCCGTGTCGCGGAGGTTTTTTTCCAACCAACTAATGTTTCCCGAAGGGAAACGGAGGTCAGCGCAAATGAGTGAGACAACAGTCTATCAAGCCTATTCAGGCAATACCCATCTCTTCGGGGGCAACACCCCTTACGTCGAAGAGATGTATGAAAACTATCTAGCCAACCCAGGTAGCGTGCCCGATTCGTGGCGCGAGTACTTCGATGCACTTCAGCACGTCCCCGCAGTCGATGGCTCAAACGCCAAAGACGTGCCCCACTTGCCCGTCATCAACGCCTTTGCTGAACGCGCCAAAGCCGGCGGCACCAAAGTCGTCATGGCCAGCGAAAACGTTGAGATGGGTCGCAAGCGCACAGCAGTGCAGCAGCTCATCGCCGCTTACCGCAATGTGGGTCAACGCTGGGCAGACCTCGATCCACTCAAGCGCACTGAGCGCCCCAATATTCCTGACCTCGATCCCGCTTTCTACGGCTTCACCGATGCCGATCAAGAAACCGTGTTCGACACCAGCAACACATTTTTCGGCAAGAACAACATGTCCTTGCGCGAATTGCTCAACGCTTTGCGTGAAACCTACTGCGGTACCTTGGGTGCCGAGTTCATGTACACGTCCGAAATGGGCGAAAAGCGTTGGTGGCAAGAAAAGTTGGAAGGCATCCGCAGCAAGCCCAACTTCAACTCCGACAAAAAGAAAGCCATCCTTGAGCGCTTGACCGCAGCTGAAGGTTTGGAGCGTTACCTCCACACCAAATATGTGGGCCAAAAGCGCTTCTCGCTTGAAGGTGGCGAAAGCTTCATCGCCGCGATGGACGAACTGATTCAACAAGCAGGTCTGAAGGGCGTGCAAGAAGTTGTGATCGGTATGGCTCACCGTGGCCGTTTGAACGTGTTGGTCAACACCATGCGCAAGTTGCCAGCTGACTTGTTCGCTGAGTTCGACCACACAGCCCCTGAAGATTTACCATCGGGCGACGTCAAGTATCACCAAGGTTTCAGCTCTGATGTGTCGACTGCAGGTGGCCCCGTTCACTTGTCTTTGGCTTTCAACCCCTCACACTTAGAAATCGTGAACCCCGTGGTCGAAGGCTCTGTACGCGCCCGCATGGACCGCCGCGCTGACCCAACAGGCAGCCAAGTGTTGCCCGTGTTGGTGCACGGTGACGCCGCTTTCGGCGGCCAAGGCGTGAACCAAGAAACTTTGGCTTTGGCCCAAACCCGTGGTTACACCACCGGCGGCACAGTGCACATCATCGTGAACAACCAAATCGGTTTCACCACCTCTGACCCACGCGACATGCGCTCTAGCGTGTTCTGTACCGATATCGTCAAGATGGTCGAGGCGCCCGTGTTGCACGTCAATGGTGATGACCCAGAAGCCGTCGTGTTGGCCACCCAGTTGGCGCTCGAGTACCGCTTGACGTTCCGCAAAGACGTGGTGCTGGACATCGTGTGTTTCCGTAAACTCGGCCACAACGAGCAAGACACACCAGCCCTGACCCAGCCGCTGATGTACAAAAAAATCGCTGCGCATCCAGGCACTCGCAAATTGTTTGCCGACAAGTTGGCGACGCAAGGCTTGGGCGAGACATTAGGCGACGACATGGTCAAGGCTTACCGCTCCGCTTTGGATGCAGGCAAGCACACCGATGATCCTGTGTTGACCAACTTCAAAACCAAGTTCACCGTGGACTGGTCACCCTTCATGGGCAAGAAGTGGACCGACGCGGGTGACACCGCCATCCCAATGTCCGAGTGGAAACGCTTGGCTGAAAAGATCACCACCATTCCCGCATCCGTTACGCCTCACCAGTTGGTGAAAAAGGTGTACGACGACCGCGCAGCCATGGGCCGTGGCGACACGCCAGTGGATTGGGGCATGGGCGAGCACATGGCGTTCGCCTCGTTGGTGGCCAGCGGCTACCCCGTGCGTTTGTCGGGTGAAGATTGCGGCCGTGGCACGTTCACACACCGCCATGCTGTGATTCACGACCAAAAGCGTGAAAAGTGGGATATCGGCACTTACGTTGCATTGCAAAACGTGACCGAAAACCAAGCGTCCTTCACCGTGATCGACTCGATCTTGTCAGAAGAAGCTGTGCTCGGTTTTGAATACGGTTACGCTTCGAACGACCCCAACACCTTGGTGATTTGGGAAGCCCAGTTCGGCGACTTTGCCAACGGTGCCCAAGTGGTGATCGACCAGTTTATCGCCTCTGGCGAAGTGAAGTGGGGCCGTGTGAACGGTTTGACTTTGATGCTGCCACACGGCTACGAAGGCCAAGGCCCAGAGCACAGCTCTGCACGCCTAGAGCGTTTCATGCAATTGGCCGCAGACACCAACATGCAGATCGTGCAGCCCACCACAGCCAGCCAGATCTTCCACGTGTTGCGTCGTCAAATGGTGCGTGACTTGCGCAAGCCATTGATCATCTTCACACCGAAGTCCTTGTTGCGTAACAAAGACGCGACTTCGCCTGTGTCTGAATTCACCAAGGGTTCGTTCCAAACCATCATTCCTGAGAACAAAGCGCTCAAGGCCGACAAAGTCAAACGCGTGTTGGTGTGCTCAGGCAAGGTGTACTACGACTTGGTCAAGAAGCGTGAAGAGTTGGGTGCCGACGACGTGGCAATTTTGCGCGCCGAACAGCTCTACCCATTCCCACACAAAGCTTTTGCGGCTGAACTCAAGAAGTACCCCAACGCCACTGAATTGGTGTGGACCCAAGACGAGCCACAAAACCAAGGCGCATGGTTCTTCGTGCAGCACTACATCCACGAAAACATGTTGCCCGGCCAAAAGCTTGGCTACTCTGGCCGCGCAGCGTCTGCTTCGCCTGCCGTGGGTTACTCACACTTGCATCAAGAGCAGCAAAAGTCGCTGGTCGAAGGTGCATTCGGCAAGCTCAAGGGCTTCGTGCTGACCAAATAAATCGTTGAATCGAACACACCAATACCGAAAGAATACACATGGCAATCATTGAAGTCAAAGTTCCGCAGTTGTCCGAATCTGTGGCCGAAGCCACCATGCTGCAATGGAAAAAGAAAGTCGGCGAGTCTGTTGCCGCTGACGAAATCTTGATCGACATCGAGACCGACAAAGTCGTGCTCGAAGTGCCCGCACCCGCTGCTGGCGTGTTGTGCGAAATCTTGGTCGCCGACGGCGGCACCGTAGCTGCTGAACAGCTCATCGCACGTATCGACACCGACGGCAAAGTGGGGGCCGCTGCTCCCGCCGCTATGGCTCCAGCGGCAGCACCAGCCGCTGCGGCTCCTGCTGCCGCTGCCGTGTCTGCCAGCAAAGCTGGCGTGGCGATGCCCGCTGCTGCCAAGTTGATGGCTGACAACCACTTGGCCGCTGGCTCTGTGGCTGGTACAGGCAAAGACGGCCGCGTCACCAAAGGTGATGTGCTCGGTGCCGTGGCCGGTGGCGTGCAGTCCACTGCCGCCGTGATTCCGACAGGTGCTCCTACCAAGTCACTGCCACAAGTGGCAGCGCCTTCGGTGAACTTGGGCGATCGTCCTGAGCAACGCGTGCCCATGACACGTCTGCGTGCTCGGGTGGCTGAGCGTTTGTTGCAATCGCAATCGACCAACGCCATCCTGACCACCTTCAACGAAATCAACATGGCACCCGTCATGGACATGCGCAAGCGCATGCAAGAGCGTTTCGAAAAAGAACACGGTTGCAAGTTGGGCTTCATGAGCTTCTTCGTCAAAGCAGCGGTGCACGCTCTGAAGAAATTCCCTGTGTTGAACGCTTCGGTCGATGGCAACGACATCGTCTACCACGGCTACTTCGACATCGGTATCGCAGTGGGCTCACCACGCGGTTTGGTGGTGCCCATTTTGCGCAACGCGGACCAAATGAGCTTTGCAGACATCGAGAAGAAAATTGCAGAGTTCGGCGTGAAAGCCCGTGACGGTAAGTTGGGCCTCGAAGAAATGACCGGCGGCACGTTCTCGATCTCCAACGGCGGCACCTTCGGCTCCATGATGTCCACCCCCATCATCAACCCACCACAGTCTGCGATTCTTGGCGTGCACGCGACCAAAGACCGTGCCATGGTGGAAAACGGCCAAGTCGTGGTTCGTCCGATGAACTACTTCGCGATGTCGTATGACCACCGCATCATTGACGGCCGTGAAGCTGTCTTGGGCTTGGTGGCGATGAAAGAAGCGCTGGAAGATCCAGCTCGCCTCTTGTTCGATATCTAATTGAAAGATTCACATGTCTAAACAATTCGACGTCGTCGTCATTGGTGGTGGCCCCGGTGGCTACATCGCAGCCATCCGCGCTGCACAACTCGGTTTTCAAGTCGCCTGTATCGACGAATGGAAAAACGCAGCCGGTGGCCCAGCGCCTGGCGGCACTTGTACCAACGTGGGTTGCATCCCATCCAAGGCTTTGCTGCAGTCCAGCGAACATTTTGATCATGCCAACCACCACTTTGCAGAACACGGCATCACCGCCAAAGATGTGAAGATGGACGTGGCCAAGATGCTGGCCCGCAAGGACAACGTTGTGAAGCAAAACAACGATGGCATCTTGTACTTGTTGAAGAAAAACAAGGTCACCTTCTTCCACGGTCGCGGCTCGTTTGTCAAAAGCACCGAAGCAGGTCACGAAATCAATGTGGCAGGCAAGGCCGAAGAAGTCATCACCGGCAAGCACATCATCATCGCCACTGGCTCCAACGCCCGCGCGTTGCCAGGTACACCGTTTGACGAAGTCAATGTGTTGTCGAACGATGGTGCTTTGCGTGTTGGTGCAGTGCCTAAGAAGCTGGCTTTGATCGGCTCGGGCGTGATCGGTTTGGAGATGGGTTCTGTGTGGCGTCGTCTGGGCGCTGACGTGACCATCCTCGAAGGTCTGCCCACTTTCCTCGGCGCTGTGGACGAGCAAATCGCCAAAGAAGCCAAGAAGGCGTTTGACAAGCAAGGCTTGAAGATCGAACTCGGCGTGAAAGTCGGCGAGATCGTCAACGGCAAGAAGGGCGTCACCGTCAATTACACCAACGCCAAAGGCGAAGCTGTTGTGTTGGATGCTGACAAGCTCATCATCTCGATTGGTCGCGTGGCCAACACGATTGGTTTGAACCCCGAAGCCATTGGCCTGCAGCTCGACGAGCGTGGCGCCATCGTGGTGGACGGCGATTGCAAAACCAACGTGCCTGGCGTGTGGGCTGTGGGTGACGTGGTGCGTGGCCCCATGCTCGCGCACAAAGCCGAAGAAGAAGGCGTGGCCGTGGCCGAGCGTATCGCTGGCCAACACGGTCACGTCAACTTCAACACCATTCCTTGGGTCATCTACACCAGCCCCGAAATCGCTTGGGTGGGCCGTACTGAGCAGCAGCTCAAGGCCGATGGCGTGGCTTACAAAGCCGGGACCTTCCCGTTCCTCGCGAACGGTCGTGCGCGCGCGTTGGGCGACACCACAGGTATGGTGAAGTTCTTGGCCGATGCCACGACCGACGAAATCTTGGGCGTGCACATGGTGGGCCCACAGGTGTCTGAGTTGATCGCCGAAGCTGTGGTGGCTATGGAGTTCAAGGCCTCTGCGGAAGACATCGCTCGCATTTGCCATGCACACCCTTCGCTATCAGAAGCCACAAAAGAAGCTGCTTTGGCGGTGGACAAACGCACGTTGAACTTCTAATCGAGTTGCACCGCTTTGCGTGTCAAAGCCCGCTGGCAGCAGCGGGCTTTTTTCATGGGCAAGGCACAATAGAGCCCTTATGTCAGCCAAACAACCCGTTCACCAAAACTACCTCAAAGAACTCGAAATTCGAGGCTTCAAAAGCGACCCCGCCCAGCTGCGAGCCATTGATGCGCTAGAGCGTTGCGCCAGCGAGTGGGCTGCTTACAAAGAGAAGCGTTCGAACTCACTCAAAAAGTTGGTTAACCGTCCAGCCATTCCGCGCGGCGTGTACATGTTTGGCGGGGTGGGACGAGGTAAAAGCTTTTTGATGGATTGCTTTTTTGAGGCCGTGCCCATCAAACGCAAAACCCGTTTGCATTTTCATGAGTTCATGCGTGAGGTGCACCGTGAGTTGCGCGAGCTGCAAGGCACAGTGAATCCCTTAGATGTGTTGGGCAAGCAAATGTCCAAACGCTATAAGTTGATTTGCTTTGATGAATTCCATGTCGCCGATATCACCGATGCGATGATTCTGCACCGCTTGCTTGACGCTTTGTTCGACAATGGTGTGGGTTTTGTTACCACCTCCAACTTCAAGCCTGACGATTTGTACCCGGGCGGCATGCATCGCGATCGCATCTTGCCCGCGATTGCGTTGCTCAACAAAGAGTTGGAAATTGTCAATGTGGACAATGGCACCGACTACCGCCGACGCATGTTGGAGCAAGTTGAGCTCTACCTGCGTCCCTGTGGCGAGAAGGCAGATGCCGCAATGACCGATGCTTTCAACCGGTTGGCCGAATGTCAAGACGAAGACCCGGTGTTGCACATCGAAGCTCGAGAAATCAAAGCACGTCGACGTGCGGGGGGCGTAGTGTGGTTTGACTTCAAAGACCTGTGCGGCGGTCCACGTTCGCAAAACGATTACCTTGAAATCGCCAGCCAATTTCACACCGTTTTGCTCAGCGATGTGCCGCTGATGCCTGTCAACAAAGCTGCTGAAGCGCGTCGCTTCACATGGCTCATTGATGTGTTGTACGACCGCCGCGTCAAGCTGATGCTGTCTGCGGCAGTGTCGCCTGAAGAGCTCTATACCGAAGGTCCCATGGCGCACGAATTTCCGCGCACGGTGTCGCGCTTGAATGAGATGCAATCGGCGGAGTTTTTGGCATTGGAGCGTCGCACTGTGGATACGGGGTTGACATGAACAAGGTAGTGATTTGTCTCTTGACGTTCGTATGCTCTGCTGCATGTGCTGTTGAACCTGTGTCAAATGCTCAGGCGCAAATGACGGTTGTGACAGCGAGTCAAGCAACGCCAAGCTTTCCATCTGAGGCTGAGCGCAGCGAAGAGCGATTGCGTTTGAGCAGCGAGCGTCAGGCGCTGGAAGATCAATACAAATCAGACATGACCCAGTGTTATCAGAAATTCGATGTCACCAGTTGCCGTTTGAAAGCGCGTGAACGACGCATTGAAGCCAATGCCTTGCTGCGCAAAGACGAGTTGCGATTCAATGCACAGGAGCGTCAAATTCATGCGCTGGATGCGCGCCGCAATTTGGCTGAGCGCAACAGCGAAGCCGAGCAAAAGAAAGCTGAAGCTGAGCGTGCGGCAACCATTGCGGCAGCGAAAGATCGCGCTGACGCCAATGCGCAAAAGCAAATCGACCACGCCTTGCAAGGTACCAAGCGTGGCGAATATGACCAAAAGCAACGCGAAGCCGCGCAGCACCGCGCCGACATCGAAAAGAAATTGCGTGAGCGCAGCAAAGATGCGGCAGCGCCATTGCCAGCACCCGGTAAATGAACCATCCCTTGCGTGACTTGGTGCAAGAGGCCTTTGCACCTTTAGGTGTGTTGGCCCGCGCCACCGATCACTTCAGTCCGCGTCAAGGTCAAACCGACATGGCGCTTGCCGTAGCCGACGTGGTGGCGCACGGCGGCAGTTTGGTGGTCGAAGCGGGCACAGGCGTGGGCAAGACCTTTGCCTATTTGGTCCCTGCGTTGCTCAGCGGTGAGCGTGTGCTGTTGTCCACTGCCACCAAGGCTTTGCAAGACCAGTTGTATGCGCGCGATTTGCCGCGTTTGGTGCAAGCACTCAATTTGCCTGTTCGTTTGGCCTTGCTCAAAGGCCGCTCCAGTTACTTGTGTACGCACCGCATGGAAATGGCTCGTCGTGACACTCAAATTCCCGATCGACACACTGTGCATTTGTTGTCGCGTGTGGAGACGTGGTCCCTCAGTACTCGCACGGGTGACTTGGCTGAGTTGCCCGGTTTAGATGAACGCTCGCCTTTAATTCCGCTCATCACGTCTAACCGTGAAAATTGTTTGGGCTCGCAGTGTCCGAAGTTCAAAACCTGCCACGTCAACGCTGCACGTCGTGAAGCGCTGGGCGCAGACGTGGTAGTCATCAACCACCATCTGTTTTTTGCCGACATGGCGGTGCGCGAAACAGGTATGGCCGAGTTGCTGCCCAGTGTGCGCGTGGTGATTTTTGACGAGGCCCATCAGCTCAACGAAGTGGGTGTGAATTTCTTAGGCCATCAACTTGGTACTGCACAGCTGTTAGACGTCACCCGCGACATGTTGGCCACTGGCTTGCAACTGGCTCGCGGTTTGGCCGACTGGCAGGGGGTGTGTTCGGGCTTAGAACGCGCAGCCCGTGAGTTGCGACTGATGGGCGGCAAACGGCACAGTGCGGTGAAGCTCCGCTGGACCGAAGAAGTCCCAGAGGGCATTCATCAAGGGGCATGGGAGCAATCCCTTCAAGATGTCGGTGCTGCATGTGTGCAGGCGCTGCAAGCGCTAGACACGGTGAGTGAAATTGCGCCTGACTTCATGCGCTTGCACGACCGCGTGGCCGAAGTGGCCAAACGTGTAGATGCCTTCTTGAACCCTTGTGCGCCCGATGCGGTGCGATGGGTGGACATCAGTGCCTCGCAAATGCGCTTGATGGAAGCGCCTTTAGACATTGCTGAAACCGTGCGCGAACGTTTGATGAAGCAGCCGGCTATGGTTGCCAGCGAAGAGGAAGATCAAGAGCCACCACCTTGGCAAGATGAGCCTTCTTTTGAAGAGGCGCCTGCCTCGCACGATGCATCATCCTTTGATGCCGCCTTCCCACTGCGGCCCGTCGAAGACACACGGCCGCGTAGTTGGATTTTTACCTCGGCCACCTTGGGCGACGATCCGCGTTTGCGTTGGTTCACCGAGCCCTGCGGCCTAGAGTCCGCCACTGTTTTGCGCGTGAGCAGCCCCTTTGATTACCCCGCACAAGCCTCTCTGTTTGTGCCACGTGACATCGTGCGCCCCAACGATCCAGCGCACAGTGCACAAGTGGCCGTGCTTGCTAGCGATGCGGTGCGTCGCCTAGGCGGTCGCACTTTGGTGCTCACCACCACGCTGCGTGCTTTGCGTGCGATTGGCGATGCGATGAAGCAACAACTCGAAGGCTCAGGCATTGAGGTGTTGGTGCAAGGTGAGTGGCCCAAGCGCCATTTGATGGAGCGTTTCCGCGAGGGTAGCAAAGCGGGTGAGGGGGGCTGTGTGTTGGTGGCCTCTGCCACATTTTGGGAAGGCTTCGATGTGCCAGGAGATGCGCTGCAGTTGGTCATCATCGACAAACTGCCGTTCCCGCCGCCGAACGACCCCTTGGTTGAAGCTCGCAGCAAACGCTTAGAGGCGCAGGGTCGAAGCCCCTTCAACGACTACTTTGTGCCAGAGGCCGTGGTGGCTTTGAAGCAAGGGGCAGGGCGACTGATTCGTACGGAATCTGACCAAGGTGTGTTGGTGCTGTGTGACAACCGATTGGTCACCACCGGCTATGGACGCCGCCTGATTGCTGCCTTGCCGCCTATGCGTCAGTTGCAAACGTCAGAGGCATTGGCTCAGTCGCTGGACGCGCTGAGCCAAGACTTTATTTCCAGAGCTTCCACCACGACTTTTTAGTCGCGGCGCGCTCTGGATACAACAGCGTGCTGTTGGGGTAGCTTTTCTCCAGCACGCGTTGGGTGTCATCACGCAGTTGTACAAGGCCTAGTTTGTCGTAAGACTGAACCATGATGAGCAAAGCTTCTTCTACAGCGGGCACATCGCGATATTCCTGCACCGTGGTTTGCGCACGGTTGATGGCTGCCACATAAGCGCCACGTTGGTAGTAAAAACGTGCCACATGTACGTCTGAGCGAGCCAACGAGTTCTTGATGAAGGCCATGCGTAAGCGGGCATCTTCGGAATACTTGGAGCTGGGAAAACGCACAACCAATTCGCGGAAGGCTTCAAACGATTCTTTGGCTTGCTTGGG
Organism: Limnohabitans sp.; assembly: GCF_031539105.1. Classification (GTDB taxonomy): domain Bacteria; phylum Pseudomonadota; class Gammaproteobacteria; order Burkholderiales; family Burkholderiaceae_C; genus Limnohabitans. The sequence continues at coordinate 94,254 of NZ_JAVKLM010000008.1, read as the reverse complement.
ATCTCGCTCTGCCAAATCTTGCTCGGCAAAATTGGAGAAGAGACCTAAGTTGTCGTTGAAGTTCACCAAGCCTTTGAGGTACAACGCATAGTCGAGTGCAGGGCTGGCGGGGTGCAGTTTGATGAACCGGTCGAGTGTGGCGACTGCTTGCACAGGTTCGTTGGTTTTGTATTGGGCCCAAGCTTTGTCGAGCTGCGCTTGTTGTGCCAATGCTGTGCCAGCTGCGCGGCCTTCGAGTTTTTCGTACATGCCAATGGCTTTGTCGTAGCCACCGGCAGCCATTTCGTCTTTGGCTTCGTTGTAGAGCTTGTCGTTGCTCCAGTCTTTGGTGGCGTCGTAGTTGCTGTCAGCACATCCTGTGAAAAGAATAGCAGTCGTTAGGCCAATGGCCATCCACACAGTCGATAATTTGAGTCGTAACACCACAGGTTAACCTCTTGAAGCAAAGTAAATCCATTCTATCGGCTCAGCCACCATCCCCAGCACCCATTGCGGAGGATGTTTTGCTTGATGAGCATGTCGACCTCATCGACGGGCCAGAAGTGGAAACCCGCGAACTCTCCATTCCCAATGACTTGCACGGCGAGCGTCTGGACCGCGCTTTGGCCGTCTTGCTGCCCGAGTTCTCGCGCAGCTTCTCTCAGCAGCTGCTCAGCGAAGGCTGTGTGAGCTGTGTGCTGCCCACGCAACGTGTGATGGGCAAAGCATCGGCCAAGGTACGCATGGGCGAGCGCTACCAGCTGATATTGCGGCCCACGCCACAAAGCCAAGCCTTCAAACCAGAAGATATAAAGCTTGATGTGATTTACGAGGACGAAGACTTGCGCGTTCTGTTCAAACCTGCAGGCTTGGTGGTGCATCCCGCACCTGGTAACTGGAGCGGCACGCTGCTCAACGGCTTGCTGGCTTTAGATCCCCAAGCGGTCATGCTGCCTCGCGCGGGCATCGTGCACCGCTTAGATAAAGATACCAGCGGCTTGATGATCGTGGCGCGCACGCGCCGTGCCATGGACGCGCTGGTGGCCATGATTGCAGAGCGCGAAGTGCACCGCGAATATTTGGCTGTGGCCTACCGCAAATGGAGCGGCACGCCCGTGCGTGACATCGTGGCCGCCATTGGTCGCGATTACCGCAACCGCCTGCGCATGGCCGTGGTTGACCTCGAGCGTTTACCAGGCAAAGAAGCCCACACCACGTTTGAGTGTCTGAGTAGCCAAGAAGAAGCTTGTCTTGTGCAGTGCACTTTGCACACGGGCCGTACGCATCAAATTCGCGTGCACATGGCCCACTTTGGTCATCCGTTGGTGGGCGATTCGCTGTATGCCGGCCCCATGACCTTGGGCATTGATCGTCAAGCCTTGCATGCGTTTCGTCTGAGCTTTGACCATCCCATCACCGGTGAGCCGCTCAAGTTTGAAGCGCCGTTGCCGGACGACATGGTCAACTTGCTGGCCGGTTTGGGCCTCAAGCGCCCCGAATAGGTCTTTTTAGCCGTCTCCGTTACAATATGGGCTCACGCTTGTGAAAGCGGTGAGCCCTTTGGCTCTGATTCGTGCCATGCCCCGCATGGCCTTTACCAGCCTCGAGATCAAATTTCGTAGGCCATTTTCTAGACCCTTGACCCGGAACTCTCACGATGAACACCGTGGATGCCAAGCGCGTAGTTGAGACCGCCCTGATTTGTTCGCACCAACCGATCCAGATTCGCGATTTGCGCGTGCTGTTCTCTGACGCCTTGGGCGCTGACACCATTCGCACCTTGCTCGAAGAGCTGCAGCTCGACTGGGCGCAGCGTGGCGTAGAGTTGGTCCAAGTGGCCACCGGTTGGCGCTTTCAAAGCCGCCCAGACATGCGCGAGTTTTTGGACCGTTTGAACCCCGAAAAACCCCCTAAATATTCACGCGCCGTGATGGAGACCTTGGCCATCATTGCCTATCGCCAGCCTGTGACGCGTGGCGACATGGAAGATGTGCGCGGTGTGACCATCAACTCGCTGGTGCTCAAGCAGCTCGAAGACCGTGGTTGGGTGGAAGTCATTGGTCATCGCGAAACCGTGGGCCGTCCTTCTTTGTACGCCACGACCCGTCAGTTTTTGGACGATTTAGGACTGGCCTCGCTCGACCAATTGCCTGTGTATGACAGCGCCCAAGCGCAAGCCAATGCCTTTGCCCGCTTGGGAGAAGACGACCCATCCTTGCAAATGGACATGGCCCTTGAATCGGCTGAGGTAGCCGAAGCCACAACGCCTTCCCCTATTTTTGAACTTTCCTCACCCAGAGACCCCGCCCCAAACGGCGATGCACCGAATGAACACTAACAACCACGACCTGGGTGGCCAGCCAAACGAACCACTAGAACAACAAGAGCCCCACGACGAATTCTTGGACGACGACACCGCTTTTGACTTTGATGACGTGGTGTCTGGCGAGTTCGATGCCGAACTCATCCGTGCCGAAGCTGCGCCCGAAAAGCGCGTGCTCTTGCCACAACCCGAATCGCCCAAATTGCACAAAGTCTTGGCCCAGTCGGGCATGGGTTCACGCATCGAGATGGAGCGCCTGATTGCCGAAGGCCATGTGGCTGTCAACAACGAAGTGGCCCACACTGGCCAACGTGTGCAGTTTGGTGACCAAATCAAGGTCAATGGCCGTCAAATTAAGGTGCGCATTGCGCCACCGCCTCCGCGCGTGATTGCGTACCACAAGCCTGCGGGCGAAGTGGTGACCACTGACGACCCTCAAAACCGTCCCACCGTGTTCCGCCGCTTGCCACGCCTGTACCAAGGCAAGTGGCAATCCGTAGGCCGCTTGGACTTGAACACCGAAGGCTTGTTGCTGTTCACCAGCTCTGGCGAATTGGCCAACCAACTGATGCACCCACGCTTTGGTTTGCAACGCGAATACGCGGTGCGCTCATTGGGTAAGCTCAGCAAAGACCAAAAAGAACAGCTCATCACCGGCATTCAACTCGACGATGGCCCGGCCCAATTTGGCTCCATCGAAGAGGGCGGTGGTGAAGGTTCTAACTGCTGGTATCGCGTCACCATTTCTGAAGGTCGCAACCGCGAAGTGCGCCGCATGTTCGAGGCCGTTGGTCACGCCGTTAGCCGCTTGATTCGCATTCGCTACGGCGCCATGGTGTTGCCACGCGGTTTGAAGCGTGGCGCATTTGTGGAACTTGGCGAGCGTGACATTCGCGCTCTGATGGAAGCTGCGGGCGCTGAAGCACCCGTGCAAAGCGGCCCCTCACACAACAACCGCACCGAACGCGCCAGCAGCCGTCGCCGCGGCAACAGCATTGGTCCGCGTCCATCCACACCGCGCGCCCCCGAAGAGCGCAGCAGTGGCCCAGAGCGCTTGGTGCGCACCGAGCGTCGCCGTGGCGGCAAGTTGCCAGAACGTGCGCCGCAACCTGACCCAATGCAAACCTCGGTGGGCTACATCGGTGCAGACAGCTACGCCGATGAACGTCAGCGTAAAAAAGATGGTCAAAAAGCCTTCAAAGCCGGCTTGGTCGGTGGCCCACGTCCCTCTAGCGCAGCCCCGCGCCGGGGTGGCTCGGCCGGTGGCAGTTTTGGTGGCGGCCGCTCCGGTGGTGGCAACGCCGGCGGTTCTGGTGGTAATCGTGGTCAAGGCGGCCGAGGCGGCCGCTAAATCACACGTCAGATGCACCAAAAACGCTTGCAGGTTCGAGGGAAATCCCTTGAAACGGTTAAAATAGCCGGCTCCGCACATCGCGTATAAAAGTTTCAATCACAGTCAATACAGGGAAAATCCAAATGACCGAACGTACTCTCTCCATCATCAAGCCAGACGCAGTTGCTAAGAACGTCATCGGCCAAATCTATGCACGCTTCGAAGCTGCTGGTTTGAAAGTTGTCGCTGCTCGCATGGCTCACCTGTCACGCGGCGAAGCCGAACAGTTCTACGCTGTGCACAAAGCACGTCCTTTCTTCAAAGATTTGGTCGATTTCATGGTCTCCGGCCCTGTCATGATCCAAGTGCTCGAAGGCGAAGGCGCTATCTTGAAAAACCGTGACTTGATGGGTGCTACCAACCCTAAAGACGCTGCTCCTGGCACTATCCGCGCTGACTTCGCTGACAGCATCGATGCCAACGCTGTGCACGGTTCTGACGCTGCTGAGACTGCCGCAGTTGAAATCGGCTTCTTCTTCGCCGGCATGAACGTTTACGGTCACTAAAAGCCAATCGACGCGGTGGGCAACCACTGCGTTGGCGAATAAAAATGACGGCCAACCTGCTTGATTTTGATCTCGACGGTTTGGCCGTTTTTTGTGAGCGCTTGGGCGAAAAACGCTTCCGCGCCACACAGCTGTTCCGGTGGATCCACCAAAAAGGCGCACAAGACTTTGATCAGATGTCTGATCTCGCCAAGTCACTGCGCGAAAAGCTGAAAACCTGCGCACAGGTTCAGCCACTCACTCCTATTTCCAGGCACGATTCCGCCGATGGCACCATCAAGTGGTTGTTCGACGTGGGCGACGGCAACGCCGTTGAAACTGTGTTCATTCCAGAAGACGACCGAGGCACTTTGTGCATTTCGTCGCAAGCTGGTTGCGCTGTTGGCTGTCGCTTTTGCTCAACGGGCCACCAAGGCTTTAGCCGCAACCTCACCACCGGCGAAATTTTGTCGCAGCTTTGGTTTGCTGAGCACACGCTGCGCAAGCAGTTCAATACGACCGAGCGGGTCATCTCCAACGTGGTGATGATGGGCATGGGCGAGCCGCTGCAAAACTACAGCGCCTTGGTACCCGCGCTGCGTTCGATGTTGGATGACCACGGCTATGGCCTGTCGCGCCGCCGCGTGACGGTATCCACCTCGGGCGTGGTGCCCATGATGGACCGCTTAGGGTTAGATGCACCTGTGGCCTTGGCCGTGTCGCTGCATGCGCCCACCGATGCCTTGCGTGACAACTTGGTGCCACTCAACCGCAAATACCCCTTGCACGAGTTGATGGATGCGTGCCGTCGTTATTTGGCGCACGCACCACGCGATTTCATCACCTTTGAATATTGCATGTTGGATGGTGTCAACGACCAGCCCGAACATGCACAAGCCTTGATCGATTTGGTCAAGCCCAAGCGTGGCTCGGGCGAGCCTGTGCCATGCAAGTTCAATTTGATTCCATTCAACCCGTTTCCCGCCTCAGGCCTGACCCGCTCGAGCGCAGCGACGGTCAAAGCCTTTGCTGCGCAGCTCAGCGAGGCGGGCATCATCACCACCGTGCGCAAGACGCGCGGCGACGATATTGACGCAGCCTGTGGGCAGCTGGCCGGCGACGTGAAAGACCGCACCAAGGTTGATGCACGCATGGCCAAGCAACGCGTGATTCCGCTCACACAGGTGCCTTCATGAGTGTGTGGCGTGTCGTGGTCTTCATGGGTGTGATGCTTGCAGCGGGATGTGGCTTGGGCGCTTGCAGCTCAACCGCCTCAAAGCTCGACACACTCATCCAAGCCGAACCCGACAGCACACGCCAACGCGCCATGCGTCGTTTGAGCTTAGCCAGTGCGTATTACGAACAAAACCAAAATGCAGTGGCCCAGCAAGAAGTGCGCGCAGCCTTGCAAATTGATCCGAACTATGCCGAGGCCTACAGCTTGCTTGGGCTGATTCATCAGCGCGACGAGGCGCCTGTGTTGGCGCAGTCAAGTTTTGAGCAAGCGATTGCGCTGGCCTCAAAGCCACCCATGCGCAGCGCAGAGCTGGCGGCCATTCAACACAACTACGGTTGGTTTTTGTGTGAACAGAATCAATTTGTTGAAGCGCAAATGCAGTTCGACCTTGCCTTGGCCCAGCCCAGCTATCGTCAAGCAGACAAAACACGCCAAGCCATGACGCTTTGCAAAGCGCGTGCATCGCTGGCCACCGATCAACGTCAGCGCAATAATTGACCTACCTCATTCCAATGCGGTTCAAGCGTCAAGCTTGAGCCAAGAAAACTGAAGACAGATGACCGAAGAAACAATCCCATCAACGACCCCTCGTGCATCAGCGGGCGCATTGCTGCGTCAATACCGCGAAGCCCAAGGCTTCAAGCTGGATGTGTTGGCCCAGGCGCTGCGTGTCTCGCCAGCCAAGCTAGAGGCCTTAGAGGCTGACCGCTTGGACGAGTTGCCCGACGCCATGTTTGCCCGCGCGTTGACCTTGGCGGTGTGCCGTCAACTCAAGGTGGATGCCGCACCTGTGTTGGCGCTGTTGCCTGGTCAAGATGTGTCACGTTTAGCCGCTAAAAACGAACGTGGTTTGGACTTTCCTTTAGATCGCCCATCGTTCTTGCCCCAGTCCAGCTTTGTGGCGGTGGTTAAATTATTCACACCTCTGCGTTGGGCGGCTTTGGCTGTCTTGGCGCTGGCTTTGGTGATTGGCTTGTGGCCAGAAATTCATGGCCTGCTGGTGTTCAAAGACGACCCCGCTGGTGCCACGGTCGTGGCGCCTGTGACTTCCCCTGCCATCGCGTTGCCTTCAACAGAAGAGACGCCGCCCGTGGTTGAAATCAAGTCCAGCAACATGGTGGTGACCACGGTTCATTCCACGGCCGTTGCAGCCCAAGCTGCCAGCGCGGCCCTACCTGCCAGCCCAACGGGAGTGCTCAATGTCAAATAACGATCAGCCCCAAGGCATTGCCTTGTCACAACCCAAAGCACGCCGCAGTTTGCAAGCGCGCGTGACGTGGGGTGATCATGTGGTGACCGTCGGCGGCGATGCCCCCGTGCGCGTGCAGTCCATGACCAACACCGACACGGTGGATGCGATTGGCACGGCCATTCAAATCAAAGAGTTGGCCTTGGCCGGCTCTGAGTTGGTACGCATCACCGTCAACACACCCGAAGCCGCTGCTGCTGTGCCGTACGTGCGTGAGCAGCTCGACAAGATGGGCATCAACGTGCCGTTGATTGGCGACTTCCATTACAACGGCCACCGTTTGCTGACCGATTTTCCCGACTGTGCGCAAGCGCTGTCTAAGTACCGCATCAACCCCGGCAACGTGGGCAAGGGTGACAAACACGACAAGCAGTTCGGCCAGATGATTGAAGCCGCGATGCGCTACAACAAAGCCGTGCGAATTGGCGTGAACTGGGGCAGCCTAGACCAAGAGTTGCTGGCTAAGTTGATGGACGAAAACGCTTTGCGTACCAACCCGTTTGAAGCCAAGCAAGTGATGTACGAAGCGCTCATCACCTCGGCCATCGACTCGGCCAAGTTGGCGCAGAGCATGGGCATGTCGGCCAACCAAATTTTGCTCAGCTGTAAAGTCAGCGGCGTGCAAGACCTCATTGCCGTGTATCGCGAGCTGGCTCAGCGTTGCAACTATCCCCTGCATCTGGGTCTTACCGAAGCGGGCATGGGCACCAAGGGCACCGTGGCTTCGGCCACGGCTTTGTCTATTCTTTTGCAAGAGGGTATTGGCGACACCATCCGCGTCTCGCTCACACCTCAGCCTGGCGAAGCCCGTACGCAAGAGGTGGTGATTGCCTCTGAAATTTTGCAAGCCTTGGGTCTGCGCACCTTTGTGCCTAGCGTCACGGCATGTCCCGGCTGTGGTCGCACCACCAGCACAACCTTTCAAGAAATGGCCAAGTCGATTGACGACTTTTTACGCGCCCAAATGCCGGTGTGGCGCACCCAATACCCGGGGGTTGAAAACCTCAAAGTGGCGGTGATGGGCTGTATCGTGAATGGCCCTGGCGAGAGCAAGCACGCCGACATAGGTATCAGCCTGCCCGGCAGCGGCGAAGCGCCTGCAGCGCCCGTTTTCATTGATGGTGAAAAAACCATGACTTTGCGTGGCGAGAACATCGCGCAAGAGTTCCACCAAATTGTTGAAACCTATATTGAAAAACGCTTCGGTTAATCCGAGCGCCTGCCTATCGTGACGACAGAAAACAAAACAACAAAACCTGCCAAAGCCCAAGCCTTGACCGCGGTCAAAGGCATGAACGATTTGTTGCCTCCAGCCTCAGCCCAATGGGAATGGCTGGAAGACAAGGTGCGCGGTCTGATGGCTCGCCACGCTTACCGCAACCTACGCACGCCAATCGTTGAACCCACCGCCTTGTTTGTGCGTGGCTTGGGCGAGGTGACCGACATTGTGGAAAAGGAGATGTACTCCTTTGAAGACCGTTTGAATGGCGAGCAACTCACCTTACGCCCTGAGGCCACAGCCGGTGTGGTGCGCGCGGTGGTTGAACACAACATGCTCTACAACGGTGGTCAGCGCCTGTATTACATGGGCCCGATGTTTCGCCACGAGCGCCCACAGCGTGGCCGCTACCGCCAGTTCCACCAAATCGGCGCGGAGGCTTTGGGCTTTCCGGGCGCTGAAGTGGATGCCGAACTCATTTTGTTGGCCGCCACGCTCTGGCAAGAGTTGGGTTTGCAAGACGTGCGCTTGGAGCTCAACAGCTTGGGCCAACCCAACGAACGTGCGGCGCATCGCACAGCCTTGATTGCCCACCTCGAAGCCCACGTCGATGTGTTGGACGAAGAAGCCAAGCGCCGCTTGCACACCAACCCCTTGCGCATCTTGGACACCAAAAACCCAGCCATGCAAGCCGTGGTCGAAGCTGCGCCAAAGTTGATTGATTTCTTGGGCGAAGCTTCGTTGTCTCACTTCAATGCGGTCAAAGCCATTTTGGATGCCAGTGGCGTGAGTTACCGCATCAACCCACGCTTGGTGCGTGGCATGGACTACTACAACCTCACCGTGTTTGAGTTTGTGACCGACCGCTTGGGCTCGCAAGGCACCATTTGCGGCGGTGGCCGTTACGACTATCTGATCGAGCAAGTGGGCGGTAAGCCTGCACCGGCCGTGGGCTGGGCTTTGGGCGTCGAGCGCGTGCTCGAATTGCTCAAAGAGCAGGACACCTTGCCAGAGGCTGTGGGGCCTGATGTGTACGCCATCGTGCCTGACGCGGCAGCTTTGCCTGTGGTCTTTAAAACCATTCAAATCTTGCGTGCGCAAGGCATGTCGGTGCAAATGCATGCTGGGTCAGGCGAGGGCATGGGCAGCATGAAATCGCAGTTCAAAAAAGCCGATGGTAGCGGCGCTCAGTTTGCCCTCATTTTTGGCGGCGACGAGTTGGCGCGTGGCGAAGTCACGCTCAAAGCTTTGCGTGATGGCGCAGGTGCCCAAGAGGCTGTGCCCTTGGGCGATGTGACCGCCCGCGTGGCGGCCAAACTTGCGCAGGCCGTGGCCCAGCCTCAAACCGTGGCTTAACCAAGCCGCGCCCTACAATTCGCTAAATTTTTAGTCAATCCTTAATCACCATGGCATCACCTCTCGACCTCGAAGAACAAGAACAACTGGACGAACTCAAGCACTTTTGGAAGCGCTGGGGCGACCTCATCACTTGGGTGCTGATCGCTGTTTTGGGTGGTTACGCCGCTTGGATGGGTTGGCAGTCGTATTCAGTCAAACAAGCGGTCCAAGCTGCTGCTTTGTATGACACGGTAGAGCGTTCCGCCATCGGTGGCGACATGGCTTTGCTTGACCGCTCGGTCAGCGACATCAAAGACAAATTTGCCAGCACCACTTACGCGCAACAGGCCGCCTTGCTGGCCGCGCGTGTTTACAACGACAAAGACCGCAAAGCCGATGCCAAATCGCAGCTGACTTGGGTCATCGACAAAGCCAGCGACGAGGGCTACCAAGCCTTGGCGCGTTTGCGCTTGGCCGCCTTGTTGGTGGAAGACAAAGCCTTTGACGAAGCTCGCAAACAGCTCACGGCCAAAACACCCGAAGCCTTCGCGCCTCTGATGGCCGACCGTTTGGGCGACTTGGCCATGCTGCAAGCACAACCTGTTGAAGCCGTTCAACACTACAAAAATGCGTGGAAGGGCTTTGAGCCTAACGCCGAGTACCGCCGTTTGGTGGCCGTTAAATTGTCGGCTTTGGGTGCTGACCCCGAAGACGCGCCTGCTGTGGAGAGCAAAAAGTGAACACAACAACGTCTCGCTGGTTATCTCTGACGCGCCTTGCGCTGGTTGGCGTTTGCTTGGCCTTGGCGGCATGCTCTGGTCCATCTCGCCCCAAGCCCACCGAAATTCAAGGTGTGCAAGTCTTGCAAGATATGCGCACCAGTTGGACCGCCAATGTGGGCAAGGTGGATTTCCCCTTGGTCGTGTCAGCCCGCGAAGACCGCATTGCCTTGGCCAATAGCCAGGGCGTGGTGGCCGTGTTGGATGCCACCACTGGCAAAGACATTTGGCGTTTGAAATTGGACCAAGCCATTTCAGCAGGCGTGGGCAGCGATGGTCAGCAGTTGGCTGTGGTCACCCGCACCAATGAATTGGTTGCTTTGCGAGACGGCAAAGTGCAGTGGCGCAAGAGCATGCCCGCGCAATCGTTCACCGCACCTTTGGTGGCGGGGGCTCGAGTGTTTGTGCTGACGGCTGACCGTTCGGTCATCGCGTTTGACGGCGCCACAGGCCGCCAGCTTTGGACGCAACAACGTCCAGGTGAACCTTTGGTGTTGAAGCAAGCCGGCGTGTTGTTGGCGTTTAAAAATACCTTGCTCGTTGGCTTATCTGGCCGCTTGGTGGGTTTGGATCCCAATACGGGTGTGATCCGCTGGGAGTCTGCCATTGCAACACCCCGTGGCACCAATGACATTGAGCGCTTGGTCGACTTGGTCGCCCCGTTTGACCGTGTGGGCGATGTGGTCTGCGTACGCGCGTTCCAAGCCGCTGTGGGCTGTGTCAATGCGGAGCGCGGCCAAGGCTTGTGGACCCGTCCTTCCGCAGGCGAAATGGGCGTGAGCGGTAACGACAATTTACTGATTGCCGCCATGTCGAATGGCGTGGTTCAAGCGTTCAATCGCAGCAACGGCGAACGTCTGTGGGACACAGAGCGTTTGAAATACCGCATCTTGAGTGCACCGCTGGTTACGCCGCGCGGCGTGCTGGTGGCTGACAACGGTGGCTGGTTGTACTTGCTGTCGCTGGCCGACGGCGCCTTGCTCAACCGCATCAAGCTCGACAGCGAAGAATTGGCATCCGCCCCTGTTTTGGCAGGTGGGCGCTATGTGGTGGTCACACGCGAAGGTCGCGTGACTGGCCTCCAAATCCCGTAATTGGGAAAGTTAAAGGATTAAGTTTTGAAACCCGTATTGGCCTTAGTGGGCCGCCCCAACGTTGGCAAGTCCACGTTGTTCAACCGTTTGACCAAAACACGTGATGCCATCGTGGCCGACTTCGCGGGCTTGACACGTGACCGTCACTACGGCAATGCCCGTTTTGACAAACACGAATTCATCGTCATCGACACCGGTGGCTTTGAACCCACCGCCGACAACGGCATCTACAAAGAAATGGCCCGACAAACCCAGCAAGCCGTTGCCGAGGCCGATGTGGTGGTGTTTGTGGTGGATGCCCGCGGTGGCATTTCGGCCCAAGATCACGACATTGCCAATTACTTGCGCCGCTTGGGAAAGCCCACCATTTTGGTGGCCAACAAAGCCGAAGGCATGAAAGAGGGCGCTCAGTTGGTCGAGTTCTACGAGCTGGGCCTTGGCGAAGTGTTGCCCGTGTCGGCCTCGCATGGTCAAGGTATTCGCGACATGATGGCGCAAGCCTTGGCACCGCTGAATTTGGCCGACCCAGACGAAGAAGATGCCGACGCCGACAACGGCACCATCAAGCTCGCCGTGGCGGGTCGCCCCAACGTGGGTAAATCGACCCTCATCAACACGTGGTTGGGTGAAGAGCGTCTGGTGGCGTTCGACATGCCTGGCACCACACGTGACGCCATCAGCGTGCCGTTTGAGCGCAACGGCCAGATGTTTGAACTCATCGACACGGCAGGCTTGCGCCGCAAAGGCAAAGTGTTTGAAGCCATCGAGAAGTTCTCGGTGGTCAAAACCTTGCAAGCCATTGAGTCAGCCAACGTGGTCTTGCTGTTACTCGACGCCACCCAAGGCGTGACCGATCAAGACGCGCACATCGCTGGCTACATTTTGGAAAGCGGCCGTGCCGTTGTGTTGGCTGTGAACAAATGGGATGCCGTGGACTCGTACCAGCGTGAATTGCTGATGCGCTCGATCGAAACGCGTTTGCCGTTCTTGAAGTTTGCCGCGATGCACTTTATCTCGGCCAAAAAGCGACAAGGTTTGGGCCCGTTGTGGGGCGCAATTGCGCAAGCCCACCGCGCGGCGATGTGCAAAATGCCAACGCCTTTGCTCACCCGTTTGTTGCTAGAAGCCGTACAGTTTCAGTCGCCACAGCGCGGCGGCATGTACCGCCCCAAGCTGCGTTACGCCCATCAAGGTGGCATGAACCCGCCCATCATTGTGATTCATGGCAACTCGCTTGAGCACGTGACCGAGACCTACAAACGGTTTTTGGAAGGGCGCTTCCGCAAGGCCTTTAATTTAGAAGGCACCCCCTTGCGAATTGAGATGAAGACCGCAAGTAACCCTTACGCAGGCAAAGACGACTGATATCGCAAGCACTCTAGCTCTGTGGTAACGTGGCATTTCTTTCAACTACACAGACACGGAGCATATCGTGAACACCGACAACTCAAAGAACAAAGGCCAACTGTTGCAAGACCCATTTTTGAACATCCTGCGCCGCGAGCATGTGCCCGTGTCCATTTACTTGGTCAACGGCATCAAGCTCCAAGGCCAAATCGAATCGTTTGACCAATACGTCGTGTTGCTGCGCAACACTGTCACGCAAATGGTCTACAAACACGCCATCTCGACCATCGTGCCGGGCCGCGCTGTCAACTTCAACCCAACGGACGGCACTGGCAATTCGCCAGAAGTCTGAGCTTGAATGCTCTGCAAAAAGGGCTGTTTCAGCCCTTTTTTTACGCCTAACTTTGACGTTTCATTTTCTAGACTGATCGCTTGAACGACACAACTCAAAAAACCGCCGGCGTCACCATTTTGGTGGGCGTTGATTTCGGCTTGCCGCATTTCGATGGCGAGCTAGAAGAACTCGGCCTATTGGCTGAGACCGCAGGCTTGAAGCCCGTGGCGCGCATCACCTGCAAACGCAAAGCGCCAGACGCTGCGCTGTTTGTGGGTAGTGGCAAGGCCGACGAAATCAAAGAGTTGGCTCTGATGTACGGGGCGACTGAGATTTTGTTTGACCAGTCACTCAGCCCCGCGCAGCAGCGCAATTTGGAGCGCCACATGGGCATGGCTGTGAACGACCGCACCTTGTTGATTCTTGAAATCTTTGCACAACGCGCACGCAGCCACGAAGGTAAGTTGCAGGTGGAGTTGGCCAAGCTGCAATACCTCAGCACACGCTTGGTGCGTCGTTGGTCACACTTGGAACGTCAAAGCGGCGGTATCGGTATGCGCGGCGGCCCAGGCGAGACTCAGATTGAGCTGGATCGCCGGATGATCAACGATTCCATCAAGCGCACCAAAGAACGCTTGGACAAGGTCAAAAAGCAACGCAGCACCCAGCGCCGACAGCGTAACCGCCGCGATGCCTTCACCATCTCGCTGGTGGGTTACACCAACGCAGGCAAATCAACCTTGTTCAATGCCTTGGTCAAAGCTCGCGCGTATGCGGCCGACCAGTTGTTCGCCACGCTGGATACCACCACGCGTCAGCTGTATTTGGGTAACGCCGATGGCACGGGCCGTTCGGTGTCGCTGTCAGACACGGTGGGGTTCATTCGCGATTTGCCGCACGGCTTGATTGACGCGTTTCAGGCCACCTTGCAAGAGGCGGCCGATGCCACGCTGTTGATGCATGTGGTGGATGCCTCGAACACCAACTACCCTGAGCAAATGGTCGAAGTGCAAAAGGTGTTGGCCGAGATTGGTGCGGCAGATGTGCCGCAGGTGTTGGTGTTTAACAAGCTCGATGCCATGAGTCCTGAAACTCGTCCTTTGCAGCTGCATGACCACTACACTTTGGACGGCCTGAACGTGCCGCGCTTTTTTGTCAGCGCTCAAACAGGCGAGGGCGTGGCCGCTTTGCGTGAGTTTTTGGCACACGAAGCGCTGTCTGGCATGCCCGAAGACCATGCAAATTCGCAGGAATTGGAATGAGGCCTGAATCCTTAGGCACAATCAAAGACTTCAGATATACAACAACCATGCGCATGAACTCCAACACCCACACGGTCAGCCCCAAATCTTGGCGTGCGCGACTGCTCGGCATGTTCAACCTCAACGATGGCCGCTGGGGCCGTGACAAAGATGGCAACCCCACTTTTGATCCCAATGGCGCTCACCCCGTTCCGCCTTCCAGCGAAGACAAAAAGCCGCAAGAAGAAACCAAGCGTCCCACCCCTGGTTCAGGTGCGGGTGGCCCGCCTGACTTAGATGAGTTGTGGCGCGATTTCAATGCCAAGCTCTCAGGCTTGTTTGGCAACAAAAAGGGTGGCTCTGAGCCACCAAACAACGGTGGTCCTAATGGTCCTTCAGGTCCCGACTTCAAAGTGGCGCGTTTTGGCATCGGTGTGATTGGCGCTGTGGTGTTGGCCATTTGGCTGAGCACGGGCTTTTTCATCGTGCAAGAAGGCCAGCAGGCTGTCATTACCCAGTTTGGTCGTTACCACTCCACGGTGGGTGCAGGTTTCAACTGGCGTTTGCCTTACCCGTTCCAGCGCCAAGAGTTGGTGTTTGTGACGCAAATTCGTTCGGTCGATGTGGGCCGTGACACCATCGTCAAGTCCACAGGCTTGCGCGAGTCGGCCATGTTGACCGAAGACGAAAACATTCTTGAAATCAAGTTTGCTGTGCAATACCGTTTGACCGATGCACGCGCCTATTTGTTTGAAACCAAGAACCCCACCGACACCGTGGTGCAGGCTGCCGAGACTGCGGTGCGCGAAGTGGTGGGCAAGATGAAGATGGACGCCGCTATGTCCGACGAGCGTGACCAAATTGGCCCACGTATTCGCACCATCATGCAAGCCATTCTTGACCAATACAAAGTGGGCGTCGAAGTGGTGGGCATCAACTTGCAACAAGGCGGCGTGCGGCCCCCAGAGCAAGTGCAAGCTGCGTTTGACGATGTGCTCAAAGCCGGTCAAGAGCGTGAACGCGCCAAGAACGAAGCCGAAGCCTATGCCAACGATGTGGTGCCACGCGCCGTGGGTGCAGCATCACGGTTGAAGCAAGAAGCCGATGGCTACAAGGCCCGCATCGTGGCGCAAGCCGAGGGTGATGCCCAACGCTTCAAGTCTTTGGTGGGCGAGTACCAAAAGGCTCCGCAAGTCATGCGTGACCGCTTGTATATCGACGCCATGCAGCAGATTTACAGCAACACCACCAAGGTGTTGGTTGACACCAAACAAGGATCTAACCTGCTGTATTTGCCGCTGGACAAAATCATCCAACAAGCAGGTCAAGCCAATGTCACCGCGCCTGTCGCCGCTGACGCTGCGCAAAACAACGCCGCCAACAACTCAAGCGCGCCTGCGGCAGATGTTCGCAATCGCGATGGCCGCGCGCGCGACCGTGATGGCCGTTGATAGGGGATAAGAGCATGCAACAAAACAAAATTGGTTTTTATATTTCCTCTGGCTTCGTCGCCTTGGCGCTGCTCAGTTCGACGCTGTTTGTGGTCGACCAACGCCAGTTTGGCGTGGTGTATTCGTTTGGGCAAATTAAGAACGTCATCACAGAGCCTGGCCTCAACATCAAGCTGCCGCCTCCGTTCCAAAACGTGAGCTACATCGACAAACGCTTACTCACGCTTGATAACGCGGACACCGAGCCCATGCTTACCGCTGAAAAGCAACGCGTGGTGATTGACTGGTATGCCCGTTGGCGCATCACCGACCCATCGCAGTACATCCGTAACGTCGGTTTGGATGAGAATGCCGGCGCGGTGCAACTCGCCCGTGTTGTGCGCAATGCCTTCCAAGAAGAAATCAACAAGCGCACAGTGAAAGAGCTGCTCTCACTGAAACGCGAAGAGTTGCTCAGCGACGTCAAGCGTGAAGTACTTGCCGCTGTCAAAGGTGCCAAGCCTTGGGGCGTGGACGTGATCGATGTGCGCATCACGCGCGCTGACTATGTGGATGCCATCACCGAATCGGTGTACCGCCGCATGGAAGCCGAGCGCAAGCGCGTTGCCAACGAGCTGCGTTCCACGGGCGCTGCCGAAGGTGAAAAAATCCGCGCCGATGCGGATCGACAACGCGAAGTGACCGTGGCCAATGCCTACCGTGAAGCGCAAAAAATCAAAGGCGAGGGCGATGCAGAAGCCGCACGTTTGTATGCCGACTCGTTCGGCCGTGACGCCAACTTTGCCCAGTTCTACCGCAGCCTAGAAGCGTACAAAACCACGTTCAGCAAAAAGAGCGATGTGATGGTGGTTGATCCATCGAGCGACTTCTTTAAGGCCTTGCGTGGCAGCGGTGGCGCCAGCGCCCCAGCGGCTAAGAAGTAAAAGGCCTCTTGTATGAGCTTTGACAGCGATACGCTGTGGGTTGCGTTCGGGCTGATGCTTATTTTTGAAGGCATCTTCCCGTTCATCTCACCTCAAGGTTGGCGCGACAAAATGGCACAACTCATGGTGCTGCACGATGGTCAAATTCGCTTTTTCGGCTTGGTCTGCATCTTGGTAGGTCTTTTGATGCTCTGGTGGCTGGGTTAAGGTCGATAAGCCCTGTAAAATCTCGGTTTTAACAGCCTCCCTTAATTACATGTCTGCTTGGGTTCTGCCGGATCACATCGCCGATGTTCTGCCTTCTGAGGCCCGGCACATCGAAGAGCTTCGTCGTTTGTACCTCGACACAGCCAGAGGCTATGGTTACGAGCTGGTCATGCCGCCTCTGCTCGAATACCTCGAATCATTGCTGTCCGGTACCGGCCGCGCACTCGATTTACAAACCTTCAAACTGGTCGACCAACTCTCAGGTCGCACCTTGGGTCTGCGCGCTGACACCACGCCGCAAGTGGCCCGCATTGATGCCCATTTGCTCAACCGTGCTGGCGTGACGCGCCTGTGCTACTGCGGTCCCGTGCTGCACACACGCCCAGACCGTCCGTTTGCCACCCGCGAGCCTTTGCAGTTTGGCGCCGAAATTTATGGTCATGCAGGTATTGAGGCTGACCTCGAAGTGCTGCACTTGGCTTTAGACAGCCTCAAGGCTGTGTCTATCAGCGAATTCACCGTTGACCTGAGCGATGCGCGCATCGTGCCTGCTTTGCTGTCTGGTGTGACTTTGAGCGCCCAAGATCGCGATGCCTTGCACAGCGCCTTGGCCGCGAAAGACACCTCGGGCGTAGCAGCATTGACGAAAGATTTACCTGTCAACGTGGGTGCCGCTTTGGTGGCTTTGGTTGGCATGTATGGCGATGCGTCTGTGTTGGCCCAAGCCGAAAAAGCGTTTGCTGCATGGCCTGTGGTCATGCAAGCGCTGGCTGAGTTGCGTCAAATTGCCGCTGACTTGAGCGGCGTTGCAATTACTTTTGACTTGGCCGACCTGCGCGGCTACGCCTACTACAGTGGTGTGCGTTTTGCCATCTATGTCAAGGGTGCTAGTGACGCCTTGGTGCGTGGTGGCCGTTACGACGAAGTGGGCGCCGTGTTTGGCCGTAAACGTCCAGCCGTCGGGTTCAGTTTGGACCTGAAGGAGTTGGTCAGCGTGGTACCCGAGCGTGCCCTCAAAGCAGCTATTCGTGCACCTTGGGGAACCGCCCAAGGTTTGCGCGAAGCCATTGCCACCTTGCGTGCCAATGGCGAAACCGTGGTCTGCGTGTTGCCAGGCCACGAGAGTGAAGTCGATGAATTTGATTGCGATCGTGAACTGATCGAAGTCGCCGGTCAGTGGGCAGTGCAAGCTGTACCTGCCGGTCAAGCCCTTTAATTTTTTAAGTAATCGAGTGGATATGAGCACTACCCAAGGACAAACTGTGGCTGCAACCAAAGGCCGAAACGTCGTGGTCGTCGGCACCCAATGGGGTGACGAAGGTAAAGGCAAGTTGGTCGATTGGCTGACCGAAACAGCCACTGGCGTGGTTCGCTTTCAAGGTGGCCACAATGCAGGCCACACCTTGGTGATCAATGGTGTGAAGACTGCTTTGCATTTGATCCCTAGCGGCATCATGCGCCCCGGCGTGAAGTGCTACATCGGCAATGGTGTGGTGTTGTCTGCGCCTAAGCTGCTCGAAGAAATCGCGGGCTTGGAGAAGGCCGGCGTTGAAGTACGTTCGCGCTTGCGCATCAGCGAAGCATGTCCACTCATCTTGCCTTACCACGCTGCCATTGACGTGGCCCGCGAAGCCGCCAAAGAAAAGGCTGGCACTGCCAAGATCGGCACCACAGGCCGCGGCATTGGCCCCGCCTACGAAGACAAAATTGCGCGCCGCGCACTGCGCGTGCAAGACCTGAAGCACCCCGAGCGCTTCGCCACCAAACTGCGCGAGAACCTCGAGCTGCACAACCATGTGTTGACCGACATTTTGCATGCACCCGCTGTAGACTTTGATACCGTCTACAACGAAGCCATGGCTTATGCCAAAGACATCTTGCCCATGGTGGCCGACGTGTCACGCGAGTTGAACGAAGCCCACAAAGCCGGTGCCAACCTGTTGTTTGAAGGTGCACAAGGTACCTTGCTCGATGTGGACCACGGCACTTACCCCTTCGTCACCTCTAGCAACTGTGTGGCCGGCAACGCCGCCGCAGGCGCAGGTGTTGGCCCTGGCATGTTGCATTACATCTTGGGTATCACCAAGGCCTATTGCACACGCGTGGGCGGCGGCCCATTCCCCACCGAACTCGATTGGGAAAAAGAGGGCACACCCGGTTACCACATGGCCACCATCGGCGCAGAAAAGGGCACGACCACAGGCCGTTCACGCCGCTGCGGTTGGTTTGATGCCGCATTGCTCAAGCGCAGTGCTCAAGTCAACGGTCTCACTGGCCTGTGCATCACCAAACTTGACGTGCTGGATGGCTTGACCGAATTGTTGTTGTGCATCGGCTACGAGCTGGATGGCGAGACCATCGACATCTTGCCCATGGGTGCAGACGAGATTGCACGTTGCACGCCCATCTACGAAACCATCCCCGGCTGGAGTGACACCACCGTGGGCGTGACCGACTACAACTTGCTGCCAAAGGCTGCACAGCACTACCTGAACCGCATTGCCGAAACCACAGGCGTGCCGATTCACATGGTGTCCACCAGTCCAGACCGTGACCACACGATCTTGCTGACACACCCCTACATCGCTTAATTTTTTAAAGGATCAAACCATGTTGACTGAAGACGGCAATCACCTGTACGTGTCTTACGACGAGTACCACAACCTCATCGAAAAACTCGCTATCAAGATTCACCAATCAGGCTGGGAATTCGACACCATCCTTTGCTTGGCCCGTGGCGGCATGCGCCCCGGCGATATCTTGTCGCGCATCTTTGACAAGCCTTTGGCCATCATGTCGACCAGCTCCTACCGCGCTGACGCTGGCACAGTGCAAGGTCATTTGGACATCGCACGTTTCATCACCACACCTAAAGGCGAAATCGCTGGCAAAGTGTTGTTGGTGGATGACTTGGCTGACACCGGCCATACCTTGAAGGCTGTGGTTGACCAACTCAAGAACAACTACGCACCCATTACCGAATTGCGCACCGCCGTGATTTGGACCAAAGGCGTGTCTGAATTCAAACCAGACTACTCGATGGACTACTTGGCCACCAACCCCTGGATTCATCAACCGTTTGAGCCGTATGACAGCATGCGTCCAGCGGCTTTGTTGGAGAAGTGGAAGGTTTAATCTTCTGCACATCGCTTTCAGAACTCCGCCTCGGCGGAGTTTTTCGTTTCTTGGCTGGTTAATATGGGTGCATGTCACGCAGCACCGAACTTATCCACCACGCCTACCTTCCCCCCGCTGAATTTGAAGCGCCGCAAGTCGGGGTGTTCAAAGCCTCGACGGTGATCTTCCCTAATGTGGCCGCCATGCGCACGCGTGAGTGGCTGGACAAGTCGGCTTACACCTACGGTTTGCACGGTACGCCCACCACGTTCACGCTCGAAGAACGCTTAGCTACGCTCGAGGGTGGTACACATTGCATCCTGACACCCAGCGGTTTAGCGGCAATTGCGCATGTGGATTTTGCGCTGCTCAAGACCGGAGATGAGGTGTTGATTCCCGACAACGCCTATGCCCCCAACAAGTTGTTGGCAGAGGGGGAGTTGGCGCAATTTGGCATCACCCATCAGGTGTACGACCCGTTGGATGTGAACGACTTGGCTGCACGTATCACACCCCGCACGCGTTTGGTGTGGCTAGAAGCGGCGGGCTCGGTGACGATGGAGTTTCCAGACCTTGTGGGCTTGGTCCAGCTGTGCAAAGCACGCGGTGTGCTGTGCGCGCTCGACAACACCTGGGGCGCAGGCCTCGCGTTCAACGCGTTTGACCTCACGCCAGGGCAGGGCGAGCTTGGGGTGGATCTGACCATTCATGCGCTCACCAAATACCCCAGTGGCGGTGGCGATGTGTTGATGGGCAGTATCGTCACGCGAAGCGATGAACTGGCGCGTGTGTTGAAACTCAGTCATATGCGTTTGGGAACAGGCGTGGGCGCGAATTACGCGGAGATGGTGCTGCGCTCTTTGGCTTCTCTGCCATTGCGTTACAAAGCCCAAGACATGGCATCGCGAGTGTTGGCCACATGGTGTGCTTCGCAACCCGCGTTCAGCCAAGTGCTGCATCCTGCACTCAGCGGCGCGCCCGGTCATGCGCATTGGCAGCAACTGTGTGTGACGCCGCAAGAGCCTGAGGGTTTGGCCGCAGGCATTTTCAGTGTGGTGATGGATGCGCGTTTTACCTCCACACAAGTGGACATGTTTTGCGACGCTTTGCAGCTGTTCAAAATTGGTTATAGCTGGGGTGGTCCCATGAGCTTGGTGATGCCGTACAACATGGCGTCTAGCCGCGTGCGCTCTGTGTCGCATAGGCAACCAGGGCGCGTGGTGCGTTTTTGCATTGGACTAGAAAATGTGATCGATTTAAAAAATGACATCGCGCGAGCTCTGAAAGTCGCCGACCTACAAACCTAAAATCCACAAGAGGGGAAGGCGCATGCAGCAATTGGTACCCCACGAGGCACATGACCGCATTGAGATCAACCCGATCGGATTCAGAGACCCGTTGCTTTGGCTGTGGCGGGGTCTGCGTGACATGGCCTCTCAGCCCCTGATTTCACTGTTTTACGGCATGTGCTTTTGGCTCATGGCACTCATCTTATTGGCCGTGTTCAAAAGCAATCCCGAGTACACCTTGTCTGCTGTGTCGGGCTGCTTGTTGATTGGTCCGTTCTTAGCGATGGGTCTGTATGACGTGAGCATGCACATGGAACGGGGTGAGCCCCCTAGCATGGGAAGTTCGCTGACCTGCTGGGAGTCGCACCTGAAGAGCATGGGTATGCTCATCATGGTCATGGTAGTGATGGAGCTGCTGTGGGGTCGTGCTTCTTTGGTGGTCTTTGCCGTATTTTTCAACACCGGTGGCATGCCCACCACGAGCACCGTATTAGAGGCGGTGTTTAACCCGCAAAACTGGGAATTTATTGCCGCCTATATTTGTGTGGGTGGTTTCTTTGCTGGACTTGTATTTGCCAGCATGATGGTATCTATCCCCATGATTTTGGACCGCGACACCGACGCGATCACCGCCTGTATTACCAGCATGCGTGTGTTTGTGGACCACACGGCAGTGTCCATCTTGTGGGGTGCATTGATCACCGTGTTGGTGGTGCTGGCCATGTTGCCTTCTGCGGCAGGCTTGTTGGTTGTGGGGCCTTTGTTGGGCTTTGCCAGCTGGCATGCTTACCGCGCTTCGGTGTGCGTGACACAAGCGACACAAGCGCCGCAAGTCAACGCGCTTTAAGACCTTAAGCGCCCACTTGCAGGCACAAAGCTTGTGCGACTTTGCGCAAACTGTCTGGGTGACGGTTATCTGCCACGCAGGCTGTGGCTTGGCCTGTGTGCGTGAAGTTGCGCACCATGGACGAGGCATAGGTGGGGTCGTAGTGCAACACCAGCAGCTCACGCACCACGTTGTCGATGTGGCCGGTGTGAATTTGTTCTTTCCACGCATCGACCACCGCCTTGCCACGAATGGCGACCAGTGCATCAAGACGGTGGCAAAACAGATCTTGGTCGTCGACGAAGAAGTTGTAGTCTTCCATCAGCAAGGCGACGCGTTCATCGAGGCTGAGCTGCAACTCAAAGCACGGGCTGTCACGCATGGCTCGCATGAGTGATTCAGGGACAGACAGATTGCCCACCTTGCGGCTTTCAGATTCCACAAACACAGGCCGCGCAGGGTCAAAGCTCCGCAGGGCTTGCCACACCAGTGTGTCAAATCGTTTTTGGCTCGGCTGGGGCTGGCCCGGGATGTGACCCAACACCGAGCTGCGGTGGCAGGCCAAGTCTTCAAGATCCAACACCTGCGCACCTTCGGCTGCCAGTGCATAGAGCAAACGTGTTTTGCCAGAGCCCGTAGGGCCAGAGATAACCTTGAATTGCAGCGGAGCCACACGTTTAGGAATGTCTTCCACCATGGCTGCGCGAAAGGCTTTGTAGCCGCCTTCAATCAAATTCACCTTGAAGCCAATTTGCCCCAGCACCAAAGACAGCGAGCCACTGCGCTTGCCACCACGCCAGCAATAAATGAGGGGCTGCCAGTTCTTCGGCAGTTCTAACACCTCTCGTTGAATGTGACGTGCAATATTGGCTGCCACCATGGCAGCACCGTGCTTTTGCGCTTCAAACGCGCCCACCTGTTTGTACATGGTGCCCACGAAAATGCGCTCTTCGTTGTTGAGCGAGGGCCAGTTAACGGCGTTGGGCAAGTGGTCAAGCGCGTGCTCGTCCTCGCTGCGTGCGTCGATGATGGTGCTGAAACCGCCGGGGGTGCCGAGGGGGATGGCCATGCGGCCAAGAGCGTCTTGCGCCGAGATAAAGGTAACGCTCACGGTTTATAAATTCTTTTTAATTTCAGGCCACACGTTGGCCAACATGCGCGGGTGCGCTTCTGCTTTGGGGTGAATGCGGTCAGGCTGAAACTGCGCCGTGGCATCTGGCGCATCGGCAATGCCTTTGAGGAAAAACGGAACCAAGCCCGTGCGGTGCTTTTTGGCAAGGTTGGCAAACATCACTGAAAACTTGGCGCTGTAATCTGGCCCGTAATTGGGTGGTATTTGCATGCCCACCAGCACCACGCGGGCGTTGACGGCGCGGCAGGCTTGAATCATGGCTTCCAGGTTGTTGTGTGTGCTGTCAAGGTCAAGGCCACGAAGCGCATCGTTGCCTCCCAGCTCAATCACCACCTGCACGGGCCGCACTTGGTCCAGCATGGCGGGTAGGCGAGAGCGGCCACCGGCGGTGGTGTCGCCGCTGATGCTGGCGTTGACCACGCGCACATCGGGACGTTCGGCTTGCAGTTTGTCTGCCAACAAAGCCACCCAGCCTTTGCCACGTGGAATGCCGTACTCGGCGCTGAGTGAGTCGCCCAACACCAAAATGGTTGCCGCAGGCACCGTGCCCGGCGCAGGTGCAGAGCCGGGCGGTGGCACGTTGTTTTGCGGGGGCTGTCCGCGGCGGCGGTGCGGACCCGTGGAGGTGATTTCACCTTCCATGCCTTGACCTGTCGATGTGATGATGCTTTGTTGGGCCGAAACTGTGCCGAGGCCTAATGTCCCCAGCAAGCCAGCGCCCAAGGCACCCAAGTTAAAGTCACGTCTCAACAAACCATTGCGCTTCATGAACACGCCTTCATTTGAAAAATCATCCACATCGTCTTCGCCGTTGATGGCCGTCTCGCATTTGTCCAAATCGGTGCAAGACGCCAGCGGCACACTGCACATTCTCCGCGATATCGACTTCCAGCTAGCGCCCCAGCAATCCTTGGCCATTGTGGGCGCTTCGGGCTCGGGAAAAAGCACCTTGTTGTCCATCATGGCGGGGCTCGACACGCCCACGCAGGGTACGGTGTGGCTGGGCGGCGTGGACATGTTTGCGATGGACGAAGATGCACGCGCTGCGCTGCGCGCCCGCCAAGTGGGCTTTGTGTTTCAAAGCTTCCAGCTCTTAGGCAATATGTCCGCACTAGAAAATGTCATGCTGCCATTGGAGTTGGCAGGCTTGCCCAACCCCCGTGCGGCGGCCAAAGACATGCTGGTGCGCGTGGGCTTGGGCGAGCGCTTGGGCCATTACCCCAAAGTGCTGTCGGGTGGCGAACAACAACGCGTGGCCTTGGCCCGCGCCTTTGTGGTCAAGCCTGCGCTGTTGCTGGCCGACGAGCCCACAGGCAGCCTAGACTATGCCAGTGGCGAGCGCATCATGGATTTGATGTTTGAACTCAATAAAGAACTGGGCACCACGTTGGTGTTGGTGACACATGATTTAAAGCTGGCTGCGCGATGCGACCAAGCCATCACGATTGAGGCGGGGCAGGTCAAGGGATAATGCTTGCATATGTCTTCAGCCCCTAAAGTTCTCTTCGGCTTTCACGCCGTTGGCGTGCGCGTTAAAACAGCGCCGCAATCTGTCATCGAAATCTACTTCGACCCCACACGCCGCGATGCGCGCATGCGTCAATTTGTGGACCGTGCCACCGAGGCCGGTATCCGTTTGATTGAGGCTGATGGGCCACGTTTGGCCAAACTCTCAGGCGGCCATGGCCACCAAGGTGTGGCAGCACGTGTGAGCGAAATCAAGATGGTTCACTCTTTGGACGAGTTGCTGGAAGGCATCGAGAAAATTGAATCACCTTTGATCTTGGTACTCGACGGTGTGACCGACCCGCACAACCTCGGCGCATGTTTGCGTGTGGCTGATGGTGCCGGTGCCCATGCGGTGATTGCGCCCAAAGACCATGCCGTGGGCATCAACGCCACCGTGGCCAAAGTGGCCAGCGGCGCGGCTGAGACGGTGCCGTATTTCATGGTGACCAACTTAGCGCGTACCTTGAACGAACTGAAAGAGCGCAACATTTGGATCATTGGCACCAGCGACGATGCCCCTAAAACTTTGTACCAAGTTGATCTCAAAGGGCCCACCGCATTGGTGTTGGGCGCTGAGGGTGACGGCATGCGTCAGCTCACGCGCAAGACGTGTGACGAGCTCATCAGCATTCCCATGTCTGGTGCGGTCGAGAGCTTGAACGTGTCTGTGGCCAGTGGTGTGTGCTTGTACGAAGCGCGTCGCCAGCGGACTGTTTCTTAATTTTTTCTGAGCTCGCTTCGGCAGTTAGGGATAGGCCGCTGCCTCATGCTGGGGTACCAGAAATCGTGGCGGCCAATCCCTAACCGCCGAAGACTGCTGCCTGCGTTTTTTATATCCAGCCTAGAGCGCCAAGTAGGGCGCCGAAACCTAACAGCAACAACAGGTGCGTTTGGGTCTTCCACACAATCAGTGTGGTGGCACCTGCCAAGACCCACAAGGGCCAGTCACGCGTAGGGTTTTCGTGGTTGCCAGTCAGCAACCAACCCGTCGCAATGAGCAGCGCAATCACGATGGGAGCCATGCCTGTCTTGAAGGCTTTGACGGCCAACATCTCGCGGTTGCGATGCGCCCATTGCGTGGCGACGAAGGTGAGGGTGCAGGACGGAATCATGATCCCCACCATGGTGATGAGTACGCCCCACAAGGCCAAAGCCACAGCTGGCCATCCAGCGGCCAAGCCGCCACCTGCATTGAGACCCACGTTCCACCCCATCAAGGCAATGAACATCACGTTGGGGCCAGGTGCACCTTGCGCCAGGGCAATGGAGGATGTGAACTGAGTGTCACTGAGCCAATGTGTTTCATCCACCAAGTAACGGTGAATGTCGGGCGCGGTGGTGATGGCGCCGCCTACGGCCAAGAGCGACAACGAGATGAAATGCAAAAAAAGCGAGGCCCAATCGGCCAAGGTCAAGGTGATGTTCATGCCACAGCTCGCTGCTTGATGCAATGTGCTGCCCACACACTGGCCAGAGGTCCAAGGCTCAGCAACACCCAAGCCAATGGCAAGCGCAGCAAGCCAATGGCTGCGAAGGTGAGGGCACCAATGCCAATGCAGGTGAGCATGCCCATCGGGTTGTTTTTCAAAGCGCCCATCAGCTTGATGCCGACTGCTGCAATCAGGCCGGCAGACACCGCACCCATGCCGCGCAACATGCCTTGCGCCACAGCTGTATCGGCCACACCGGCGACGGCGGCCGCTAGCAACAACACCAACACGGTGGGTGCTAATAGCAAACCACTGAGTGCCGCCAATGCACCAGCAATGCCAAAGCTACGTCCACCAATCATGAGCGCCAGGTTCACCACATTGGGCCCGGGCAAGATTTGCGCCACGGCCCAGTCTTCGATGAATCCATCGTTGGTGAGCCATTGTTTTTTATCAACCAATTCACGTTGCACGACAACCAACACACCGCCAAAGCCTTGTAAGGCCAGCAGTGTGAATGACACAAATAAATCGGTTTTGCTCTGGGGTGCGTTGCGTGCAGCGCCTTGGTGCAATGGCTTGTGTTGACTCATAGGGTTAAGCCACCTGCCACCTCAATGACCGCGCCATTGATGTAAGACGCTTCATCGCTGGCCAAGAAGGCGTACACGTTGGCAATGTCTTCGGGCTGACCTAAGCGTTTCAATGGCACACGGTCCATCATTTCATGAATGACTTTTTCGGGGATGGTCGAGAGGATAGGCGTGGCGATGAACCCAGGCGCCACCGCGTTCACGCGAATGCCTTTGGGGCCCAGTTCACGGCTCCATGTTTTCGTAAAACCAATCACGCCGAACTTGGTCGCCGCGTAGTTGGTTTGGCCAAAGTTGCCATAGATGCCAACCACTGACGAGGCATTCAAAATCACGCCACGGCCTTGCGCCACCATGGTGTCGGTCACAGCTTGTGCGCAATGAAAGACGCCGCGCAGGTTGACATCAATCACACGGTCAAACTGTTCGAGCGTCATTTTTTGTAAGCGCGCGTCTTGCGTAATGCCTGCGTTGTTGACCAGCACATCGATGCAGCCGAATTTGTCGAGTACAGCTTTGACTGTGGCATCCACCATCTCGCGTTGCGTGACATCCACCACAAACCCAAGCGCTTGTGCGCCTGTGTCATGGCACTTTTTCACAGCCTCGTCGACGGCTGCTTGCTTTACATCACACGCGATGATGATGGCACCTTCTTGCGAAAATTTGAGTGCAGTGGCTAAGCCAATGCCTTGTGCTGCGCCTGTGATAAGACAGACTTTTCCTAGTAATCGTTGAGACGGTGTGGGTGTGTTGATTTGCATATTTTTGAGTTTAATAGGCTCTTAGATCTAGTGAGTCATGGGCGCGACTTGAGCTCAAGTCATGTGCTGCCACGCACCATCAACTCGTAGCCCACATCCACACTTGGCGCTGCCACGTCTTCATCGCGCATCAAAGCCAGCAGCATTTTTGCTGCGGCTTCGCCAATGGCTGCGCGTGGCGTGCGTATGGTGGTCAGGCCAGGGCCAACCAGGTCGCTGCCTGTGAGGTCGTTAAAGCCAGCGATTGCCAACTGTTGAGGAACTTTGATTTTCAAGCGCTGCGCCGCCAACAAAGCACCTTGCGCCAAGTCGTCGTTGCAAAAAAAGATGGCGTCAATGCTGGGGTCATCCGACATGATTTGCTGAAGCATCTCACCACCCAAAGCCATCGACGAGGCTGATTTGTTGGTGTAGCTCAGCGCTTTGTCATAGAGCTTGGCGGCTTTGAGTGTTTTGCGCCAACCTTCCAAGCGCTGCATGGTGCGTGGATCAAGTTGGGCCGCCGCAAAGGCGATGCGTTGTCGGCCACGGCTTAGCAAATGTTCGGTGAGTGTGCTGGCTGCTTGCGTTTGCGAGAACCCCACGCTGTTGACCTCGGGTGACTGTGACAGCTCCATCATGTGCACGCAGGGTATGCCGCTTTTTTCAATCAAGGTGCGTGCTGCATCGCTGCGGTCTAAGCCAGTGACCAAGATGCCCGCTGGGCGGTGTTGCAATTGCTCCCGCAAGAGTTGCTCTTCTTCTTGCGTGTTGTAGTGGGTGATGCCAATCAGGGTTTG
Organism: Limnohabitans sp.; assembly: GCF_031539105.1. Lineage (GTDB taxonomy): Bacteria > Pseudomonadota > Gammaproteobacteria > Burkholderiales > Burkholderiaceae_C > Limnohabitans. The sequence continues at coordinate 66,216 of NZ_JAVKLM010000008.1, read as the reverse complement.
GTAGCCCGCATGCCGCAGTGTTTTCTGGATGGACTCCAATACATCCACAAAGAGGTTGTTAGACAACATGGGAATCAACACTGCCACATGGTCGCTGTGGCGTGAGGCGAGGGCGCGTGCCGCAGGGTCTGGTGTGTAGCCCAGCTTTAAGGCTGCTGCTTTGACACGGTCCGTTAAATCGCTGGCCACCGCACGTTCACCTCGCAGCGCCCGCGACACCGTGATGGGACTGACCTTGGCCAAAGCTGCCACATCTGCCAGCGTGACACGGCCTGTGGCGCGAGAACGGGTATTTTTACTTGTCATGCAATCGAGGGTTTTTGCTAGGTGTCAGGCTGCTGAATTTATTTATGATAGCGCTATCCGAGAGTGATTGGTGTGATGGTTTTCACGCAACGCTCTCTACTTTTTACCCAAATGGGATAGCGCTATCCAGAACATCCAAAATATCAAAATGAACGGACCTTTGGTGATCATGGGTGTGGCCGGTTGCGGTAAGTCAAGTTTTGCAGCTTCTTTGTCGCAGGCTTTGGGTTGGCAGTTGATTGAAGGTGATGAGTTTCATCCACCTGAAAACGTCAACAAAATGCGTGCGGGCATTGCGCTGGATGACGAAGACCGAGCAGGTTGGTTAGACGTCTTGTCAAACGAGTTGGCGCAACGCGGCCCACATGCCGTGATGACGTGCTCGGCGCTCAAAAAAGCCTATCGGGATCGTTTGCGCCACAGCGTGCCTGAACTGCGCTTTGTGCATTTGGATCTCACGCGTGAGCAATCTATCGCACGTGTCACGCAACGACCCGGCCACTACTTTCAGCCCGCGTTGGTCGATAGCCAATTTGCGGCATTAGAAAAACCGATCAATGAATCGGGTGTCATCACAGTAGATGCCACACAAAGCATAGAAACCATCCAAGCGCTAGTGTGCGCTTGGCTAAAAGCGAAGGAATGTGTATGAGTTCAAGTCAAACCACTTCACGCAGTCAGGCACTCGCGCAAGTGCTGATGGCCGCGTGTTTGGGTGTCATGGCGGTGGCCGTGTTTTTCAACGTGGTGCTGCGCTACGGATTTGGCAGCGGCATTGCGGCGAGTGAAGAGCTCTCGCGTTTGTTGTTTGTGTGGATGGTATTCATTGGTGCGACCGCAGCATATCCAGCGGGTGAGCATATGGCCTTCACCAGCTTTGTGGCAGGTTTACGCAATCACCCAAAAGCCCTCCAAGCCTTGACGATTTTGATTCGTGCCTTGGTGATCTTGAGCTGTGTCATGTTGGGTCGTGGGGCTTGGCAACAAGTGGAAGTGGGTTTGTCTAGCAACTCGGTCGTGTTGGGTTATCCCAATTGGCTGTTGCCATTGCCCGTGTTGTTGTCGTCCTTGGCTATTGGCTTGATGGCTCTCAAAGAATTGATTCAAAACAAACCGATGGACTTTGACCATGGCGTGGACGTGGAGTAACCCAACATGACACCAGAAGCACAAGCATTCATTGTTTTCTCGGCGGGCATGTTGTTGCTCATGGGCATTGGTCTGAACATGGCATTTGCCTTGGTTCTCACAGGTGCAGGCATGGCGTGGGTGCTCGACTTTTGGGACACCCAGTTGCTCGCGCAAAACTTGGTAGCGGGCGTAGACAGCTTTCCTTTGTTAGCCGTGCCTTTCTTTATCTTGGCCGGTGAGTTGATGAACTCCGGCGGCATCAGCCGTCGCATCATCGACATGGCCCAAGCTTGGGTGGGGCACATCCGTGGTGGTTTGGGTTTTGTGGCGATTGGTGCTGCAGTGCTCATGGCCAGCATGAGTGGTTCTGCATTGGCAGATACTGCGGCCTTGGCCACGATTTTGTTGCCGATGATGAAACGCCAGGGCTATCCCATGCACACCTCGGCAGGCCTAATCGCCTCGGGCGGCATCATCGCCCCCATCATTCCGCCGTCTATGCCCTTTGTGATTTATGGCGTGACCACCAACACCTCCATCTCTTCTTTGTTCTTGTCTGGCATCGTGCCCGGATTGATCATGGGTATCGGTTTGATCGTGGCGTGGAAGCTTCAACTGCGTGACATGGATTTACCTCAAGGCGAAAAATTGCCCTTGATTGAGCGTTTGGATACGACACGCAAAGCCTTTTGGGCCATGCTGATGCCACTCATCATCATTGGCGGTATGAAGACGGGCATCTTCACACCCACCGAAGCGGCAGTCGTTGCAGCGTTTTACGCTTTGATGGTCGCGTTGGTGATTCATCGTGAAATGAAACTGATTGAAATTCACGAAGTATTGGTGCGTGCCGCCAAAACCACGGCTGTGGTGATGTTCCTGTGCGCGGGCGCACAAGTGGCCAGCTACATGATCACCTTGGCAGACTTGCCTACCGTGCTCACAGGTTGGTTAGGCCCCTTGGTCGAAAGCCCACGCGTATTAATGGCAGTGATGATGGTCACGCTGGTGGTGATTGGCACCGCACTTGATTTGACGCCCACGATTTTGATTTTTGCGCCCGTGATGTTGCCCATCGCGGTGAAGGCAGGCATCGACCCTGTGTATTTCGGTTTGATGTTTGTGCTCAATGGCGCGATTGGTTTGATCACGCCGCCTGTCGGTACCGTGCTCAACGTGGTGGCGGGTGTGGGGCGTTTGTCCATGCACCAAGTCATCAAAGGGGTGAACCCATTTTTGGTGACTTACCTCATCATCCTGACTGCGTTTGTTTTGTTCCCACAAATCGTGACCGCCCCTGTGGCGTGGATGCGATAAGTTTTTAACCCAAGGAGACTTCCCATGACTTTTCTTCGTCGAACCCTGATTGCTGCAGCCACCGTGGCCGTGGCCAGTGCCTCATTTTCTGTTTTTGCGCAAGACATCAAGCCGCGCTTGATTCGTTTTGGCTACGGCTTGAATGAGCAAAGCAACCAAGGCCGTGCAGCCAAAGTGTTTGCAGAGCACGTGGAAAAAGCCTCGGGTGGCAAGATGAAAGTGCGCGCCATCGGCGCTGCCGCATTGGGCCCAGACACACAAATGCAACAAGCCTTGATCGGTGGTGCACAAGAGATGATGGTCGGCTCCACCGCCACCTTGGTGGGCATCACAAAAGAGATGGCGTTGTGGGACACACCGTTCTTGTTCAATAACGTCAAAGAAGCAGATGCTGTCTTGGACGGCCCCATCGGCCAAAAAGTGATGGACAAGCTGCAAGACAAAGGCTTGGTCGGTTTGGCTTATTGGGAAAACGGTTTCCGTAACCTGACCAACAGCAAGCGCCCTGTGACCAAGCTCGAAGACTTGAACGACGTCAAGCTGCGTGTGATGCAAAACAATGTGTACCTCGACAGCTTCAAGCTCTTGGGTGCCAATGCCGTACCCATGCCTTTCTCTGAGTTGTTCAGCGCCTTGGAAACCAAGACAGTCGACGGTCAAGAAAATCCGTACAACACCATTTTGTCCAGCAAGTTTTATGAAGTGCAAAAGTACCTGAGCGTGACCAACCACGTCTACAGCCCCTGGATCGTGACCGTGAGCAAAAAATGGTGGGATGGTTTGAGCAAGACCGAGCAAAAAATCTTGCTCGATGCTGCACGCGTGAGCCGCGACTTTGAACGCAAAGACACGCGTGATGAAGCATCCAAAGCTTTAGGTGACTTGAAAGCCAAGGGTATGCAAATCAACGAGCTGTCAGTGCCTGAAGTCAACCGCATGCGTGACAAACTCACCCATGTGAACGCTGGCATTGCCACCAACGTGGGTATGGACTTGTGGAACGACACACAAAAAGAATTGGCACGTTTGCGCGCTAAGAAGTAATCGTTCAACGCCATGAGAAAAGCCACCCGAGGGTGGCTTTTTCTTTTTGTAGCTTTGTGTTTTCTTAGCCCGTATTACGCAATCCAGCAGCAATCCCGTTGATCGAAATATGAATGCCACGTTGCGCTTTTTCATCACGGTCTTGCGGGCGTTTACCTTCGCGGTAGCGGCGAATTAACTCAACCTGCAAATGGTGCAATGGGTCGATGTAAGGGAAGCGGTGGCGCATGGAGCGTTCAAGCGCGGCGTTGTTCACCAAGCGTTGCTTGTCACCCGTGATGAGTTTTAGCGCATCGGATGTGCGGTGCCATTCGGCCTCGATCAAGCCAAAAATCTTTTTGCGCAAGCGGGTGTCGGTCACCAGCTCTGCGTAGCGAGACGCCAAGCCTAAATCGCTTTTCGACAACACCATGTCGAGGTTAGACAAGAGTGAGCGGAAGAAGGGCCATTGGCGTTGCATTTTTTGCAGCAAGGCCAGTGCGTCTTTGGGTTTGAGCGTGGGGTGTTGGTGGATGAACTGATCTACCGCTGACCCAAAGCCCAACCAACCGGGCAAGGTCAAGCGGCATTGGCCCCAGCTAAAACCCCATGGAATCGCGCGCAAGTCTTCAATGCGCGGCGATGCGTTACCACTCTTAGGACGTGCCGCAGGGCGCGAGCCAATGTTGAGCTCTGCAATTTCACGCAAGGGCGTAGAGGCAAAGAAGTATTCGGTAAAGCCCGGTGTCTCGTACACGAGGCCACGGTATGCGGTCATGCTGGCAGCAGACAACCATTGCGCGGCATCTAAGAACGCTTGCGGTGCTGGCTTGGTGGTTTGCAACAGGGTGGCTTCTAAGGTGGCCGCCACGAGGGTTTCTAAATTGCGACGGCCAATTTCGGGGTTGGCGTATTTAGAGCCAATCACTTCGCCTTGTTCAGTGAGGCGAATTTGCCCGCGCACGGTCCCTGGGGGCTGCGCCAAAATCGCTTGGTAGCTCGGGCCACCGCCACGACCCACGGTGCCGCCACGGCCATGAAACATGCGCAGGGTGATGTCGTGTTGCTTGAACAAGCCGTCAAACAACGTGACCAAGGCAATCTCGGCACGGTACAGCTCCCAGTTACTGGTGAAGATGCCACCGTCTTTGTTGCTGTCTGAGTAGCCCAGCATGATGTCTTGCTCACCGCCGCTGCGCTTGACTAAGTCGGCCACGCCCTCAATTGCGTAGAAGCCGCCCATGATGTCGGCGGCGCAGCGCAAGTCTTCGATGGTTTCAAACAAAGGTACGACGATCAAATCACACGTCGATGTTTTGCTGCCCAGCGTGCCGCGCATGAGGCCCGTCTCTTTTTGCAGCAACAACACTTCGAGCAAATCGCTCACGGTTTCAGTGTGGCTGATGATGTAGTGGCGAATCGCGTCTTTGCCATACGTCTTTAGCATTTGACATGCTGTTTCGAAAATCGCCAGTTCTTTGAGTGCGAGTTCTGAGTAGCTGGCACCTATGACACGCAGAGGGCGTGCATCGTGCAGCAACTTATTCAGTACTTCAACACGTTGTGCTTCATTGAGCTTGGCGTAATTTTTTTCTACACCCGCTGTGGCCAGAAACTCGGCCACGACCAATTCGTGTTGGTCAGAGCTTTGGCGTAAGTCCACGGTGGCGAGGTGAAAACCAAACACGTCCACCGCGCGCATGAGCGGCGTGAGACGTTGTGCCATCAAGGCGCTGCCGTGTTGTGCTTGCAAGGAGTCTGCAATGACACGTAAATCGGCCAACAGCTCTTGCGCAGACAGGTAAGCATTTTGCGGCGCGACAGCATGGCGTGCTGCGTCACCGCCTGTCAGATCTTTGAGCGTGGCGGCTAGGCGCGCATACATGCCGGTGAGGGCGCGTCGATAGGGCTCGTCTTGGCGGTGTGCGTTGTTATCGGGTGAGCGGTCGGCCAAGGCGTGCATTTCAGGCGTCACGTCGACCAACATGGCCGACATCGACAACTCGGTGCCGAGGAAGTGCAGCTCAGTCAAGTAGTGGCGCAAAGCCACATCGCATTGGCGGCGTAGGGCAAAGCGCAAAGTGTCAGCGTTGACGTTGGGGTTGCCATCGCGGTCGCCACCAATCCATTGGCCCATGCGCAAAAAGCTGTGCACGTGGGCTTGTCCCAACTCGGCTTCGAGGTCGGCGTAGAGCTTGGGGATTTCGCTCAAAAACGTGGATTCGTAATAACTCAGTGCGTTTTCAATCTCGTCAGATACCGTGAGCTTGGTGAAGCGCAGCAAGCGCGTTTGCCACAGCTGCAACACACGTGCACGCAGTTGCATCTCGTTGGCTGCCAGTTCACGTGTAGCCAAGGCATCTGGTACTTTGGCTGAGACATGCAAGGCAGAGCGAGATTTGATGTCGTCACGCAAACCCAAAAGCTGGGCTATGCCGCGCTCTGCGTCTAAGATGCTTTTGCGTTGTACTTCGGTGGGGTGCGCGGTGAGCACGGGCGATACATGGCTGTGCGCCAGTGTTTGCACAATGCTCTTGGGTGCAATGCCTGCGGCCTTGAGACGACTCAACGCAACCGTGAGGCTACCTTCTTGCGTATCACCCGCACGCTCGTGGATGGCGCGACGACGAATGTGGTGGCGGTCTTCTGCGAGGTTGGCCAAGTGGCTGAAATAAGTGAAAGCGCGAATCACGCTGACCGTTGCCTCGGCACTGAGCGAGGTCAAGAGTTTTTTCAGGGCTTTGTCGGCATTGGCGTCGGCGTCGCGGCGAAACGCAACCGAGAGTTTGCGCACTTGTTCGACCAACTCATAGGCATCACGACCTTCTTGTTCGCGAATCACGTCGCCCAAGATGCGGCCGAGCAACCGAATGTCTTCGACCAATGGACGTTCGTTTTCTTTGGCTTGCTGGGTGGCTTTCGCTGAAGTTTTGTCAGTCATGTGTTGCTCTGTTTTGTGATGTTTGAATTTGGTACTTGCGTTGGATTGCTGTGCTCGCTTGGCTACAGGGGAATGCGCAGGTTCCTCATGCTTAAGTACCAGAAATAGTCAGCTTCGTCACCGTAGCCGGAGAAAAAACAAACCCTGCATCACGATTTCAGGCGTGCCGCTTCAGCAGCTTCGATGTCCTTGGCCATTTTTTTGCCCAGCTCCACGCCCCATTGGTCATACGCGTGAATGCCCCAGATGGCCGCTTGGCAGAAGACCTTGTGTTCGTACAGCGCCATGAGCGCACCCATGCTGCGTGGTGTGAGCGCATCCACCCAGATGGTGGTGCTGGGCACGTTGCCGGGGTAGCTGCGGTGCGGGGCTAGGCGTTGCACTTCGGCTTCGTCTAGGCCGCTGTTACGCAGTTCATGCATGGTTTCTTCAAGGCTGCGGCCAATGGCCAAGGCTTGCGCTTGCGCTTGCATGTTGAGCAAAACCACGCGGTGGTGTTCAGCGGCAAACGGCAAGGGGCTGCGCTCGGTGCGCAAGCCAATGAAGTCCATCGGCACCAAGTGCTTGCCTTGGTGGATGAGCTGAAAGTAAGCGTGCTGGCCGTCAATGCCTAAGCCGCCCCACAACACAGGTGCTGTGGCCACTTCAACAGGGCTGCCATCGACGTGCGTGCCTTTGCCGTTGGACTCCATGTCCATCTGTTGCAAGAACGAAGCGAACTTGCCCAAGGGCGAAGCGTAGGGCGCAATGTTGTGCGTGGTCGCACCCAAGAAGTTGCGGTTCCACACGCCAAACAAGGCCATGAGCAAAGGCAGGTTTTGGTCAGATGGTGCCGTCATGAAATGCTCGTCCATGGCGCGTGCGCCCAAGAGCATGTCTTGGAAAGCAAACGCACCGATGGAGATGGCCAAAGGCAAACCAATGGCTGACCACACCGAGTAACGACCCCCAACCCAATCCCAAAAACCAAATGTGTGTTCGGGGGTGAAGCCTTGGGCCGCTGAGATTTGTGGGTTCGCCGTCACGGCAATCAGGTGCTTGCCCAGTTGATCTTCGGGGCAGCCACCGTCGGTCAACCAGCGCTTGGCTGAGGCAGCCAAGGTCATGGTTTCTTGTGTGGTGAAGGTTTTGCTTTGCACCACAAATGCGGTGCGTGCAGGGTTGAGGTGGGCCAGTGTGGTGTAGAGGCTCCAAGCGTCTACGTTGGACACATAGTGCACACGCACTTTGTTTTTGAAGCTGTCGCGCGTCAAGTGGCTAAGCGCTTCGGTGGTCATGCGTGGCCCAAGGTCAGAGCCGCCGATGCCGAGGTTGACCACATCGGTGATGGACTCGCCGCCATGGCCTTTCATGTGGCCTTCGCGCACTTTTTCGGCAAAGGTACACACGCGGTGCAACTCATGCGCCACTTGCTTTGAAATCTCATGGCCCCACGGTGGGTTAGGCACGTGGCTGCCACGCAAGGCCACGTGCAAAACAGCACGTTGCTCGGTGGCGTTGATGGGGTCGCCTTTGAACATGGCTTGCGCTTGCGGCATGACGTGAGATTCATCGGCCAATGCCAAAAGCTGTTGCATGACCTCGCGCGTGACGCGTTGACGTTCGTAGTCGATGCTGATGCCCGCGCCACTGGCGTGCAAGGCCGCGTTACGTTCGGTGCTTTTCAGCAACTCACGCAGGTGGGGTTGTGGACCTTGAGCCAAGGCTTGCAGGGCTTGCCACGCTTGGCGTTTGTGTGGGGGGACGAATGAAGTCATGTTTGGATTTTCGTCAAATTTATTGGGTTTCTCGACTCAAGCGAGTGAAACTTTTGAAACGGGTTTGAATTAATTGGTACTGGGCATCGGATTGGCATTTGCAGCCGCAATGGCTTCTCGTGCCAAGCGGGTGATCTCGGCCCAATCGCCACGCTCGACGGCGTCGACGGGCGTGAGCCATGAGCCACCCACCATCGCCACGTTGGGCTGCTTCAAGAACTCGCCCATGTTGGCCAATGACACACCGCCGGTAGGGCAAAAGCGCATATCGCCCAAGGGGCCACCGAGTGCTTTGAGCATGGCCAAACCACCGGCTTGCGCAGCGGGGAAGAGTTTGACCAAACCAAAACCGTAGTCACGTGCGGCCATCACTTCACCGGGTGTCATCACGCCAGGCATGAAAGGCAGCTTGCATTGAATAGCGGCTTGAACGAGGGCATCGGTCATGCCAGGTGAGAGCGCAAAGCTTGCACCTGCAGCTTGCACGCGGGCCATTTCTTCGGCGCGCGTGACGGTGCCTGCGCCCACATGCATTTGCGGCACATGCTTGGCCACTTGCTCAATGGCGGGCAAACCTGCGGCGTGGCGCAAGGTGATTTCCATCACATCCACACCACCTTCGAGCAATGCGTGCGCCATCGGCACCGCTTGGTCTGGGTGGGTGATGACGATGACGGGCACCACACGTGAGGTGAACGCAGGTCGGGTGAAAGCCGGGTTGAGTTGTGTCATAACAAATGTGCAAATGTGGGGTTTAGATGCTGGTGAACAAAGGCGATGCGCCTTCTTCGGCCAGCGCAGCGTTGGCGCGGAACAGGGCAAAGATGTCGCGGCCGGTGCCGTGTTGGTTGTCAGACAAATCAGGGGTGGGTGCAGTGCGTGCGGCAAGTTCAGCATCGCTGACCTCGAGTTGCAAAGTTTGGGTGTCGCAATCGAGCGCAATCATGTCGCCGTCTTGCACTTTGCCAATCAAGCCGCCATTCACCGACTCTGGGCTCAAGTGAATGGCAGCAGGCACTTTGCCTGATGCGCCCGACATGCGGCCATCGGTGACCAAGGCCACTTTGAAGCCCTTGTCTTGCAACACACCCAACACAGGCGTGAGGCGATGCAACTCCGGCATGCCGTTGGCTTGTGGGCCTTGATTGCGCACCACGGCCACAAAGTCGCACTCAAGCTTGCCTTCTTTGAACAACACACCGAGTTGCTTTTGGTCGGTCAGCACGATGGCTGGGGCACGCACTTGGCGGTGCTCAGGTTTTACCGCAGAGACTTTCACCACGGCACGGCCCAAGTTGCCCTTGAGCAAACGCAATCCGCCGTCGGCGCTGAAGGGGTGTGTGACTGGGCGTAACACGGCTTCGTCAGCAGATTTTGTCGGCACATCGCGCCAATCGAGTTGGCCATTTAGAGCGGGATTCAGCCAAGGCTCAACGGTATAGCGGTGCAGGCCTTGACCCATGATGGTGTGCACATCGTCGTGCAACAAACCTGCGCTGAGCAACTGGGCAATGAGATAGCCCATGCCACCTGCAGCTTGGAAGTGGTTCACGTCGGCGCTGCCGTTGGGGTACACACGGGCCAGCAAGGGCACGCAAGCAGACAGGTCAGAGAAATCATCCCAGTTGATGATGAGGCCTGCCGCGCGAGCCATTGCCACGATGTGCAGCGTGTGGTTGGTCGAGCCACCGGTGGCCAGCAAACCCACGATGCCGTTGACGATGACTTTTGCATTGATCTGGTAGCCCACGCCCGTTTCTTTGGCTTGCGACAAAGCTACAGCACGTTTGGTAGCTTCTACAGTGAGTGCTTCACGCAGCGCCGTGCCTGGGTTCACAAATGAAGAGCCGGGCAAGTGCAGGCCCATGATTTCCATGAGCATTTGGTTGGAGTTGGCTGTGCCGTAAAACGTGCAGGTGCCAGCGCTGTGGTAGGCCGCTTGTTCGGCTTCAAGCAGCACTTCGCGACTCACCAAACCTTGTGCGTATTGCTGACGCACTTTGGCTTTGTCGTCATTCGACAAACCTGAGGTCATGGGTCCAGCCGGCACAAACACCGCTGGCAAATGGCCAAACTGCAAAGCGCCGATGAAGAGTCCCGGCACGATTTTGTCGCACACGCCCAGGAACAACGCGGCATCAAACACGTTGTGCGACAAGCCTACGGCGGTGGCCAAAGCAATCACATCGCGCGAGAACAGCGACAACTCCATGCCGTCTTCGCCTTGAGTCACACCGTCGCACATGGCGGGCACACCACCTGCCACTTGGGCTGTGGCACCTGCAGCACGTGCAGCTGCACGAATTTTTTCTGGGTAGTGCTCATACGGCTGATGGGCCGAGAGCATGTCGTTGTAGGCCGTGATGAGCCCCAAGTTGGGTTGACGTTCTTGGCGCAACACCAACTTGTCGTTGGCTGGCATGGCTGCATACGCGTGTGCGGCATTGGCGCAGCCCATGCCGCCACGGTAAGGACCAGGCTTTTTGGCTTTGGCCAACATGCCTAAATAGGCTTGGCGTGTTTTGGCGCTGCGTTGCTCAATGCGTGCAGTGACGGCAGCGAGGGTGGGGTGTGGATGTGTGGTCATTTTTTTCAGTTCGCAAGCCAAAGCGCCACTGGCGTTTGGGTTTGTTGCAAGACAAAGGAGATTGGCAGTGCAGGTGTGGCGTGTTCCCAAGCTTGCTGCAAGGTGTTCATCTTGTCAGTGCCAGTCAACGGCAACACGATGTGTCGCGACGACAGAATTTGCGCCAAGGTTTGCGTGATGCGCGCATAGGGCGCGTTGGCGGGTGGGTTTTTCAGCTCGATGGCCACGCAGCTTTGCGTGTTGCGCAGGTCCATCGCGTCAGCCAAGTTTGGCGCCTCTGGAAACAACGAAGCGGTGTGGCCATCTGTGCCCATGCCCAGCACCAGCACATCGGCAACGCGCGCAGCGGTCAGTGCAAGGCTGGCTGCTTTGGCAAGCGTTGCAGGCGTATGCAAAGGCTCAGCCGCGCTGGCCACCATGAACACCAGTTGCGCTTTGGCAGCGAGGTCTTGCAGCAAATGGTTTTGTACCAACAGCGCATTGCTGTCGGGATGGGTGCGTGGCACACAGCGCTCATCCACCAAGGTCACACGCACGCGTGGCCAATCGATGTCGATCACACGCAAGGCTTCAAACAGCGCCACAGGCGATTTGCCACCAGACACACTCAGCACGGCAAAGCCGCGCGCTTGAATGGCGGCGCTTAGGCGTTGCGCAATGTCTTGTGCCAAGCGCACATTCAGTTCTTCTTGGCTGACGGCGTGCACTGTCAACGTGCCGCGCGATTCAGGATGCCATGCGCTGCTCATCAAGCTTCCTCAAACCACGACAGTTCTTCGCGTGCCATCAAGGCCGACGAAGCTGCAGGGCCCCAGCTGCCGGCTGAATAAGCGCGTGGTTTGTCATCCAGTTCAGCCCAGCCGTTGATGATGGGCTCCACCCACATCCATGCTGCTTCCAATTCGTCGCGGCGCATGAAGTGTGTGAGGCGGCCTTTGATGACGTCCATCAACAAACGCTCATACGCTTCGGCGCGACGTTTATCTGACGACTGTTGTAAATCGAGGCCCAGTTTCACGGGATGCAAGTTCATGCCCGTGCCTGGCTCTTTGACCATCATCTCTAACTGAATCGATTCTTCAGGTTGCAGCGTGATGATGAGTCGGTTGGGTTCTTGTTGCGCGCTTGAGCCAAAGATGGAAAACGGCTGATCTGCAAACTCAATGATGATCTGCGACTCACGACGCTGCATGCGTTTGCCCGTGCGTAAGAAGAAGGGCACATTGGCCCAGCGTGCGTTGTTGATGTGCGCGCGCAAGGCCACAAAGGTTTCCGTGCGACTGCTGGCAGGCACGTTGTCTTCTTCCAAATAGCCTTTGACGGCCGCACCTTCTGATGCACCTGCGGTGTATTGGCCGCGCACGGTGTCGCGTTTGATATCGGTCAAATCCATTTTGCGCAGCGAGCGCAAGACCTTGAGCTTTTCATCACGCACATCGTCAGCACCCAACGAAATGGGCGGTTCCATGGCCACGATGCACAGCAGCTGCAACAAGTGGTTTTGGACCATGTCGCGCATCGCGCCTGCACCGTCGTAAAAGCCGGCACGGCTACCCACACCCACGCTTTCAGCCACAGTGATTTGCACGCTTTTGATGTAAGGCGCACGCCACAGCGGCTCGAAAATGGCATTGCCAAAGCGCAGCACCATGAGGTTTTGCACCGTCTCTTTGCCAAGGTAGTGGTCGATTCGGTAGATCTGTTGCTCGTCAAAGTAACGTGCCACATTCACATTGATTTCACGCGCAGAGGCGAGGTCGGTACCCAATGGTTTTTCGAGCACCACACGCGATTGTGAATCTACCAATTCCGAAGCCGACAGATGCGCACAAATTTGTGTGAACAAGCTAGGCGCCGTGGCCAAGTAGTACACGCGTAGTGCGGGGGTGGCGCACAAGTCTTTCAGTTTGCTGAAGTCGCCGGCGTTGGTGACATCCATGCTCACATAGGTCAAGCGATTCAAAAAACTTTGCCAGTCGTCGGTGGTCAAAGCTGCTCGCTCAATGAAAGCGGGTGAGTTTTTATCGATGAAGTCCAAATACGCTTGGCGCGTCCAGTCCTGACGGCCCACGGCAATGATGCGTGTAGACGCGTCTAACTTGTCGTGCAAGTGCGCCATGTAGAGCGCGGGCAAAAGTTTGCGAAACGACAGGTCGCCAGCACCGCCAAAAATCACGATGTCCAGGGTGCCTGCTGGTGGATTGTTCTGTGTCATGAGTAACGTTTGTTGAGAAGGTTTTGTTTCATGTTGCGCAGCATGGGTTGCAGCTGTGTGCTGCCAATGCGCAGTGCCACGGCGGTGGCCAATACATCGACGATCATCAAGTGCAGCAAGCGCGACACCATGGGGCTGAATTTTTCGTAACTCTCAGGATGATCAGCGGCGAGGTGAATTTTTCCAACACTCGCCAGCGGGGAGCCAGAGGCCGTCACCACAATCGTGGTGGCACCGTTCTTTTTGGCAATCTCGCATGAGTCGAGTAAATCTCGTGTGCGACCCGAGTTCGAGAACACCACCAAACAGTCGCCAGGGCCGAGCAGCGAGGCGCTCATGATTTGCATGTGGCCATCGCTGTGCGAGATGGTGTGAAAGCCGAGGCGGAAAAACTTGTGTTGTGCGTCTTGCGCCACGATGCCTGAATTACCCACGCCAAAGAACTCAAGGCGTTTGCCTTTTTTGTGGGTGAGGGCAATGGCTTCAGCCGCTTTGTCGATTTGCGCCGACGAAGCATCGTTGCGGTATTTCAAAAATGCAGTGACAGTGTTGTCAATCACTTTGACCAACACATCGTTGCTGTTGTCTTGTGCGCCTACGTTGCGATGGATAAAGGGCACACCTTCGCTCAAACTGCCCGCGAGCTTGAGTTTGAAGTCACTCAAACCTTCATAGCCCATGCTGCGACAAAAGCGCACCACGGTAGGCTTGCTCACGTTAGCTCTTTCAGCCAGTTCGGTCACGGGCAGCGTCGAGAAGGTGCGTGGGTCAGTGAGAAGAAGCTTGCCCACGCGCTGTTCGGCTGGGGCTAAGGATGAAAGCGTGGATTTAATACGTATCAGCATGGGTGTTAATGTAACTTAGTTTCATACTTTGAAGGGTTGAGTTACTAGATGTGTGGTTGGCCCTCTGTGGTCGGCGAGAATGTGCAGATTGTTGATTCACCCAAACCTATTTTCTGCATCTTCGGACCATGTCCCAGCCCATTGATTCAGCCTCGACAGCGAGCCCTTTTCAAGGCGCCATCGGCGTGTTTGATTCAGGCGTTGGCGGCCTCTCCGTGTTGCGCGCCATCCACGCTGCGCTGCCGCATGAGCACCTGGTCTATGTGGCGGATTCTGGCCATGCGCCTTATGGCGATCAATCAGAAGCACATATCACTCAGCGCACCCTCACCGTGGGCAACTGGTTGGCCAAGCAAGGCGTGAAGAGCATCACCATCGCTTGCAACACGGCCACGGTGGTGGCTGCCAAAACCCTGCGCGAACAAACGCATTTGCCCGTGGTGGCGATTGAGCCCGCCATCAAACCCGCTGTGGCCCTCACACGCAGCGGCGTGGTGGGTGTTTTGGCTACCCGCCAAACAGTACAAAGCGCTTCGGTGGCTAGGCTGGTCGATCTTTATGCCTCAGACAAGCGCATCTTGCTGCAAGGCTGCCCCGGCTTGGTGGAGCAGGTGGAACGTGCCGATTTGCACAGCGCTGAAACCGAAGCCTTGCTGCGCCAGCTCATCAAGCCATTGTTAGAGCAGGGCGCCGACACCTTGGTTTTGGGCTGCACGCATTACCCTTTCTTACGCGAAACCATTCAGCGCATTGCGGGTGAGGGCGTGATGCTGCTAGACCCTGCTGAGGCTGTGGCCCGTGAGCTGGCCCGTCGGTTGGCAGAGAACGGCTGCTTGTCTGATGCCGCCGTTCAAGGCCGAGTGCAGTTTTTTACCTCGGGTGATGTGGCGCAGGCACAAGCAGTCATGTCACACCTGTGGGACGCACCGCTCACAGTGCAGGCGCTGCCTTAAAGCGGCGGGGGATAGCCCCTGAAACACCAAGGGAAGGGGCAAACCCTTACACTTGGCACCTCATGAATGCCTACGCCGACGTCTCCCTTTTCCCCCGCAACGCCAAGCCACTGAACAGTTACCGCAAGTACTGGGCAGCTCGTTTTGGCACGGCCCCATTTTTGCCAATGTCGCGGGAGGAAATGACACAACTCGGCTGGGACAGCTGCGACATCATCATCGTCACTGGCGACGCGTATGTGGATCACCCCAGCTTTGGTATGGCGGTGATCGGCCGCATGCTCGAGAACCAAGGTTTCCGTGTGGGCATCATTGCCCAGCCCGATTGGCAAAGTGCCGACCCTTTCAAAGCCTTGGGTAAACCGAACCTGTTTTTTGGCGTGACTGCTGGCAATATGGATTCGATGATCAACCGCTACACGGCGGATCACAAAATTCGCAGCGACGACGCCTACACCCCAGGCGACGTCGGTGGCAAGCGGCCTGACCGCGCCGCTTTGGTTTACAGCCAACGCTGCAAAGAAGCTTATAACGATGTGCCCATCGTGTTGGGAGGCATCGAAGGATCGCTTCGCCGAATTGCGCATTACGACTATTGGTCCGACAAAGTGCGTCGCTCGATCGTGGTCGACAGCAAATGCGATTTGCTGCTGTACGGCAACGCCGAACGCGCGATTGTTGAAATCGCCCACCGTTTGGCAGCCAAAGAGCCCGTACGCGATATCACGGACGTGCGTGGCACTGCTTTTGTGCGCCGCGAGACACCTGAAGGTTGGTTTGAGATCGATTCCTCCAGCATCGATGTGCCTGGCAGGGTGGAGGCACATGTCAATCCCTATTTGATGGTGAGCGACCAAGCTAAGGCACAAGGTGAGACTTGCGCGCGCGAAGACGAGGCCAATGCGGTGGCTGATGCAGCTAACTCACAAGTGGGTGCGAAAGCCCAAACTGGCTTTACCGTTTCGCCGTTGAACTTTGTTCCCAATCCAAATTTGCCGCCTTTGCAAGGCAATGGCAAACTCAAAGTGCCACCGCGTGATCGCAGCGTGATTCGTCTGCCTGCGTTCGAGCAAGTTAAATCAGACCCTGTGCTCTACGCGCATGCCAACCGCGTGCTGCATTTAGAAACCAACCCCGGCAACGCCCGCGCTTTGGTGCAAGCCCACGGCGAAGGCCATACCGCTCGCGATGTGTGGGTCAACCCACCGCCCATCCCACTCACCACGGCTGAGATGGATTTGGTGTTTGACTTGCCTTACGCCCGTAGCCCCCATCCCACCTATGCCGATGACAAAGGCGGCCACGATGGCGAGACCAAAATTCCTGCGTGGGAGATGATTCGCTTCAGTGTCAACATCATGCGCGGCTGCTTTGGCGGCTGTACGTTTTGTTCCATCACTGAGCACGAAGGCCGCATTATTCAGAGCCGCAGCGAAGACTCCATCATTCGCGAGATTGAAGACATCCGCGACAAAGTGCCTGGCTTCACTGGCGTCATTTCTGACCTCGGCGGCCCCACGGCCAATATGTACCGCATTGGCTGCAAGAGCCCTGAGATTGAGTCGGCATGTCGCAAGCCGAGCTGCGTGTACCCAGGCATTTGCCAAAACCTGAACACTGACCACAGCTCGTTGATCCACATGTACCGCCGTGCACGTGAATTGAAGGGTGTGAAGAAAATTCTCATTGGTTCCGGCCTGCGTTACGACTTGGCCGTGCAGTCGCCCGAGTATGTGAAAGAGTTGGTGCAGCACCATGTGGGGGGCTACCTCAAGATCGCGCCCGAGCACACCGAGGGCGGTCCACTCTCCAAGATGATGAAGCCTGGCATTGGCAGCTACGACAAGTTCAAACAGATGTTTGACAAGTACAGCGCTGAAGTGGGTAAGAAGCAGTTTCTGATCCCTTACTTCATCGCTGCTCACCCCGGCACCAGTGACGAAGACATGATGAACTTGGCCTTGTGGCTCAAGCGCAATGGCTTTCGTGCAGATCAGGTCCAAACCTTCTACCCCAGCCCCATGGCCACGGCCACAGCCATGTATCACTCAGGTCGCAACCCATTGGGCCGCGTGACACGCAGCAGTGAAAAAGTAGATGTGGTGCGTGGCGAACGCCGTCGCCGTTTGCACAAAGCCTTCTTGCGCTATCACGATGCAAATAACTGGCCCTTGTTGCGCGAAGCCTTGAAAGCCATGGGACGTGCTGACTTGATTGGGAATGGCAAGCAGCATCTGATCCCCACCTTCCAGCCCTTGACAGATGGTGGCTATACCAGTGCGCGTCGTAAGAACAGCACAGTGACGCCGACCAAGGGCCGAGTGCTCACGCAACACACGGGCTTGCCACCACGTGTCAATGGCGCAGGTAAAGCCAGCGCCAATGCTGCCAAGCGAAAATCCAACCCTTGATGAGAGAAGTCTGAGCGAGAGCCGCTCAGATACATGTGTTTAGCGACTGCGTGACTTCATCGCACGCTCCACCTCACGCTTGCCTTCACGGTCTTTGATGGTGTCGCGCTTGTCGTGCTCGGCCTTGCCTTTGGCCAGCGCAATTTCGCATTTGATCTTGCCATTCTTCCAATGCAAGTTAATGGGCACCAAGGTGTGGCCTTTTTGCTCGACCTTGCTGATGAGGCGTTTGATCTCGTCTTTTTTCAGCAGCAGTTTTTTCGTACGCACATTGTCTGGATTGACGTGGCTCGAAGCTGTGTGCAGTGGGTTGATTTGGCAACCGATCAAAAACAGCTCGCCATTGCGCACCACCACATAACCGTCGGTAAGCTGCACTTTGCCTTCTCGGGCGGATTTAACTTCCCAGCCTTCTAGCACCATGCCTGCCTCGAACTTTTCTTCGAAGAAATAGTTGTATGCGGCTTTTTTGTTATCAGCGATGCGCGTTTGAATTGCAGGTTTTTTGGTAGCCATTGAGTGAATGTGGGGACGGTAGAGCTTCTTACAATATGGACCATTCTATGAAAACCGTACACAAGTCCGTTTTGATCTGGTTCAGCGCTGAAGAAATGTTTGCGCTGGTCACCGATGTAGCCCGATATCCCGAGTTCTTACCTTGGTGTGACCGTGCGGGCGTGGTCGAGTCGCACATTGATGGCGCCACCGCGCAAGTGGGCATGACCTTTGGAGGCTTTCACAAAAGCTTCACCACGCGCAACGTGCACATCGAAGGTCGCCAAGTCAAACTCGAGCTGATCGACGGCCCGTTCAAGCACCTCGATGGCACTTGGGATTTTCATCCGCTGCTTGACCCAAATACCCAAGAGCCTCAACGCGCCTGTCGCATTGAGCTGACCTTGAACTACGCCTTCGAGAGCATGTTTGGCACCTTGGTTGGCCCCGTGTTCGACAAAATCGCGGCCACTTTGGTTGATGCCTTTGTGAAGCGTGCAGAGCAGGTGTACGTGGCGTGAACATGCGCACCTCCAGCGTCAACATCACCGTGATGTACTCGCCCGCTCCCCGCGTCGTGCATGAGCGCCTATTGCCACTGAGCTCGGGCGTGACGGTGATGCAAGCTTTGCAACAAAGCGGCTTGTTGGCCGAATGCCCAGAGATTGACTTGAGCCAGTCCGAAGCCTTCACCGTTTGTATTTGGGGCAAGAAGACAAGCCCCGACCATGTGCTGCGTGATTTAGACCGCATCGAAATTTGCCGCCCACTCACCGTAGACCCAAAGGTTGCGCGTCGTGAGCGTTTTCAAAAACAAGGCTCTAACCGAGCAGGCTTGTTTTCTAAGCGCCGCGATGGCGCTAAACCTGGCTACTGACCTTCGTAACTGAATCTGCGCCTTCATCAGGCTTAACTTATGACACAAAACTTTTGGCCCACTTGCGGCTACTCGCTTCTCGCCCATAACGATGCGGGCCATTTGGTGGTGACCGACGACTTTTTGCGTTTTCTCTTAGAGCGCCCAGAGCTGGCCCCCATCGCCACCTCGTGCGCTGCCGAAGTGGCTTTGCATCACAGCTTGGTTGAGCAACCACGGCTTGAGGTGACTACACAAGAATTGACAAAGCTGGCAGACAAAGATGCTGCCGACAACTACGCCGTGTGGCTGCGTTTTCGTCAGCGCATCACCACGCTTGCAACGCTGGAAGCCAGCTACATCGCCTTATTCAAAGGTGAGGGCGTGGACGTAC
The DNA here is from genome assembly GCF_031539105.1 of Limnohabitans sp. Lineage (GTDB taxonomy): Bacteria > Pseudomonadota > Gammaproteobacteria > Burkholderiales > Burkholderiaceae_C > Limnohabitans. Next base: position 46,985 of record NZ_JAVKLM010000008.1, on the reverse strand, counting down.
CGCCGCTGTTGGTGCAGCACATCACCCACATCTTGTTGCGCCATGTCTTGGGCGAAACACCCACGGCTATGCAAGCGCGTGCGGCTGAGATGTTGATGCACACGCAAAAAGTGACCGTGCTTGAGGATGGCTCGGTCATGGCGGCAGATGATGAAACCGTCGAGCGTCACGCCACACAAAGCGGCTTTGGCTCGATTGGTGAGTTACTCAAACAAGGCGGCATCAAATTGCGCAGCGTGGACTTGGATGTGCTCAACGACGACAACCAAGACGCGTATTGGCCCCGTAGCGAGAGTTTTGACTGGGTGGTTAGCTTGAACCGCGGCCAGCCTGCGTTGAACGCGCTGTGCGAGGTGATGGCCAAATGGGTGCAACACTTTTTAGGTGTGCAGGTGCGCATACAGACTGAGCGCGAAATCAACGACGACCATTGGGTGTGGCATGTGGGCCTAGATGCCCAAGCCAGTGGTGTGCTGAATGACCTTTACCAAGGCAAAGAGGTTGACGCTGAACGCATGGAGCGCTTGCTGTGTTTGTTCAAACTGGAGTTTGTGGACCCCAACGACATGTTGGCTGAGGTACGTGGCAAACCTGTTTACTTGGCCATGGCGGTCGATGCCAATCAACGCTTGAAACTCAAGCCACAAAACCTGTTGCTGAATTTACCGCTCGCCAAGCGGTCATGAATTAAGACCGCTCGATTGGCCCTGCCACCGACTTATACAAAAACACCGCGCGTGTGATGTCTGTCACCCACACCAGCCCGTCGCCTATTTGACCGATCTGTGCGGTGTGAACAATCAAGTCCACGATGCTGTCGCATAGCTCGTCGGGCGACACAATTTCAATGCGCACTTTGGGCGTGTAGTCGGTCAACTCTTCTTTCACGTTGGCGGGGGTGTGCAAGCTGGGGGCTGAGCAGCCTTCAGCTTTGCTCACCGTCATCCCAGGAAAGCCGGGCAGGGTGCGTAGCTTTTCACGCAGCGTTGGCAGCTTGGAGGGGCGAATGATGGCTTTGATTTCTTTCATGTTTTTCTTTCGCTCAAGCTTCGGTATCTTTTTCGTCAAACCAGTGGTAAATCGTGGGCACCACCACCAAGGTCAGCAAGGTGCAGGTGATCAAGCCACCAATCACCACAATGGCCAAGGGGCGCTGCACTTCAGAGCCGGGGCCATCTGAAATCAAGAACGGAATCAGGCCCAGCATCGCTACCGTGGCGGTCATCATGACGGGGCGGAAGCGCTGGCGTGCGCCCTCTAGCACCGCTTCTTTGACCGACATGCCGCCTTCGCGCAAGCTGCGGATGTACGACACCAACACCACACCGTTGAGCACCGCAATGCCCCACAGCGCAATGAAGCCCACCGATGCAGGCACCGACAAATATTCACCCGCAATGAACAAGCCCAAAACCCCACCCACTGATGCAAACGGCAGCACCGTGATGATGAGCGTGGCGAACTTGACCGAGTTAAACAGCAAGAACAGCAAAAAGAAAATCGCTGCGACGGTGATGGGCACAATGATTTTCAAGTGGCCCAAGGCGCGTTCCATATTTTGGAACTGGCCGCCCCATTCAAGATAGTAGCCTTCGGGGAGTTTGATTTTGTCGTCCACCTTGGCTTGCAGCTCCGTCACAAAGCTGCCCAAGTCACGGTCTTTCACGTTGATGCCCACGACAATGCGTCGCTTGGCCATTTCGCGTGAAATTTGGGCAGGTCCATCCAAAACATGAATCTTGGCGACGTCGTCCAATCGGGCTTGCGCACCGTTGGCAGAACTCAAGATGATGTTGGAGATGGCTTCGATGTTGTTGCGAAAGCGCTCTGGTAAACGCACCACGGCCGAAAAGCGGCGCTCTCCCTCAAACACCTCAGAGGCCACTTTGCCGCCGATGGCGGTTTCGATCATGTCGTTCACATCCGACACGTTCAAGCCCATACGTGCAATGGCTTGGCGGTCGATGTCAATTTGCAAATACTGCTGGCCCGAGATGCGCTCCACGCGCAAGTCTTGTGCGCCTTGGATGGTTTGGGCCACTTTGGCAATTTGGTTGGCCACGCGTTTGAGCTCATCCAAATCGTCGCCAAACACCTTCACCGCAATGTCTGAGCGTACGCCTGTGACCATTTCGTCCACACGGTCTGAGATGGGTTGCGCCATCACAATTTGCACACCGGGCAAGGCCTTGAGTTTTTCATTCATGGCATGGGTGATGTCTGTTTGGTCCCAGCCTGATGGCCATTCGCTGCGGGGCTTCAAGCTGACAATCGGGGTCGATTCGTTCACGCTTTGCGGGTCAGCAGGTGATTCGCCGCGACCCAAGCTAGAAATGGCCGACTTCACGCCGGGCACTGTCATGACCAGCTTCATGGCCTGCATTTCCATCTTGATGGATTCGTTCAGCGAGATGTTAGGTACGCGGTTGATACCCGGCACCACCGAGCCTTCTTTCATTTCTGGAATAAAGGCGGTCCCCAAAAACGGCAGGATCAACACCGATAGCACCAAGGTGGCCAGCGACACCTGCACTGTGCGTTTTTGGTGAGACATGGCCAAGTCCAGCAGCTTCAAATAGCGTGACTTGAGCGCCTTAATCAGCGGCGTGTCGTGGTCACCGTCACCGACAGGCGGCTTGAGTAAATAGGAGGACAGCACGGGTGACAGGGTCATCGACAACACCAACGACACAGCCAAAGCAATGGCAATGGTGTAGGCGAGTGGGGCAAACATCTTGCCCTCCATGCCTTGCAAAGTCATCAAGGGCAAGAACACCAAGATGATGATGCCCACACCAAAAATCACTGGCGTAGCCACTTCAAGCACGGCATTCAAAATGCCGCGCACCTTGCTTTCACCCAACTCTGCGGCGCGTCCCAAACGGGCATAAGCGTTTTCCACCACCACCACCGAACCGTCGACCATCAAACCAATGGCAATGGCCAAGCCGCCTAGCGACATGAGGTTGGCCGAAATGCCCAGCTTGTTCATGGCCATGAAGGTGAGCAGCGGCGTGAGCACTAAAGTGGCCACCACAATGAGCGACGAGCGCACATCGCCTAAAAATAAGAACAACACAATCACCACCAACACCACGCCTTCAATCAGCACTTTGGTGACGGTCCACAGTGCCGCGTCGACCAGCTCTGAGCGGTCGTAATACGGCACCACTTTCAGCTCGCTGGGCAGCATGCCGCGGTCGTTGATTTCTTTCACACGTTTCTTGATGCGACTCACCACTTCTTTGGCGTTGCCGCCCGTCATCATCATCACAATGCCGCCCACTGCTTCGGTGGTACCGTTCTTGATGACTGCGCCTTGGCGCACATCGTGGCCCAGCGTGACTTCTGCTACATCGCGCATGTACACCGGCGTGCCGTTGATTTCTTTCAACACGATTTGGCCCAAGTCGCCCACACCTTGAATCAGGCCGACGCCACGAATCAGGTATTGCTCAGACGCTTGGGGCAGCACGCCGCCGCCTGAGTTGGCGTTGTTGCGAGAGACGGCGTCGTACACCTCAGACAGGCTGATGCGGTAGTGACGCAAACGCTCTGGGTTGACCAGCACGTGGTACTGCTTGACGTAGCCACCTTGAGAGTTGATTTCGGCCACACCGGGAATAGAGCGCAGCAGCGGGCGCAGCACCCAGTCTTGCACCACACGGCGCTGGGTGAGTTCTTCTTCGCTCAGCTCGCGGTTACCGTCGGCTGCATGTTCCAGCGTGTATTGGTACACCTCGCCCAAGCCCGACGACACGGGCCCCAGTACCGGTGTGATGCCAGGGGGCAGGCGTTGGCCTACTTCCATCAAGCGCTCCATCACCAACTGGCGTGCAAAGTACACGCTGGTACTGTCAGTGAACACGAGGGTGATGAGTGACAAACCGGGCTTGTTGAGCGAGCGCAACTCTGTCAGGCCAGGCAGGCCGGTCATGGCCACTTCGATGGGCACGGTGGCAAAGCGCTCCACCTCCTCGGGTGAGCGGCCAGGTGCTTCGGTCGCGATTTGCACCTGCACGTTGGTCACATCTGGAAAAGCATCCACCGATAGTTTGGTGGCGGCGTGCAAGCCAAAAAACAGCAGCACCACCGCAATGACGCACACCACCAAGCGCTGCTTGAGCGCACCACGAACGAGAGATTCCAACATGGCTTAGCTCCCGTTTTCCATCTCAGCCAAATTGCGGTGGTTGTTGAGGTGAAACGCACCATCAGACACGATGCGCATACCGGGCTTGAGACCTTCTAGCACCACGCGCTGGCCGTTTTGCTCAGCGGCCAATTTGACAGCTGTCAGGCGGAAATTGTTGGCAGACAGTTCTACAAACACATGGTCGGTATCGTCTTGGCGAACCACAGCAGTGATGGGCACGACCAAGCGTTGCACGGGCGCAGACTCAATCAGCATGGAAGCCAACATGGATGGCTTGAGGCGGCCACCCTTGTTGTCGAGTTCGGTGCGAACCAGTACCGTGCGTGTTTCTGGGTTGACGGTTTGGCCCACATAAATCAGCTTGCCTAGGAGTTTTTCATGGCCGAGTGCAGGCACTTCAATGCTCACCGATTGGCCCACTTTGACTTGGCCCACTTGCTGTTCTGGCACTTGGGCCACAGCCCAGACGCGGCTCAGGTCGGCCACGGCAAACAATACGTCTGAAGGTTGCACCACTTGGCCGGCAGCAATTTTGCGCTCCACCACCACGCCTTTGATAGTGGCCATGACGCTGGCCACTGAGTCGATGGTGCCGGTGCTGCCCAAACGTTCAATCGATTTGGGGCTCACGCCCAGCACCCGAAGTTGGTCTTGTGCAGCGCGGGTTTCGGCGGAGGCAATTTCGTATTCGCTTTCGCGGCGGTTCAGTTCGGCAGCACTGATCACGTCAGCCTCAAACAAAGTTTTGGCACGCTCCATGTTGCGGCGGTGCAGCTCTTTTTCTGAGCGGGCTTTGAGGTAAGCCAATTGCGAGCCAGACAGCTCGCTGCTGTTGATCAAGGCCAAGGTATCACCCTTGTTGACCATTTGGCCCAAGGTGGCTTGAATTTGCGTGACACGCCCCGTCACACTGGCGCCGATACGGGTGAGGGCTTGTTCGTCAAAATCAATTTGACCGGCCGCGCGCAGGGTGTCCGACATTTCTTGGCTGACCACCTCAGCGACCTTGATTTGCGCTTGCAAGCTCTCAGGTGCAAACACACGCATGGCATCGCTCTCGGTGTTACTGGCTTCTTGAACCGTGGCCTTTTTGCAAGCAGACAAAGCCAAGACGCTGCACAACAGCAGGGCAGTTAATGCGTGAAATTTGTGTGTTTTGAAATTCATTTTTGCGCGTTCAAGGCGTGGTGGCACGTATGCGTTCGATTTCAGCCCAAGCGCTGGCCAACTCAAACTGCGCGGTGATGAGTTCGTTGCGCGCGGCACGATAGACGCGCTGGGCATCCATGACTTCCAAAAAGCTTTTCTCGCCAGCTTTGTAGGCCAGCTCGGCAATGCGCAGTGCGTCAGCCGCGTGGCGCACGATGCCGCTTTCTAGCGCCACAGTCTGTGCGTTGGCAATGTCGTATTGCTGATACGCAGCTTCTAAAGACTGCACCAATGACAGTTCTTGGTATGCCAGCTCGTTTGTCGATTGAGAAAGTTTGGCCGCTGCTTCACCCACAGGGCCGCCACGCCAGTCCCACAAAGGCACGCTCATGGCCAAACCCACGCGTTTGCTGCGCCACTCGGGGTCTAGGTCCTGGTCGGCACGCAGTGAAAATTTTGGAAAACGCAGCGCTTTTTCTTCGCTCAACTTGCGATCAAACTGTTGGCGTTCAGCCCGTGTGCGTTGCAGCTCAGGGTTGTTATTCATCACTTCGGCACGCACTTCGTTCAAGGCGGTCGGGCGCGCGAAGACATGGTGCTGTTCTTGTACTTCAAAGCTTTCTGGCAGTTGAATGCCAACCAAAGCGCGCAAGGCACCTCTTGCTTGACGAACGCGAAGAACCGAAGATTCGTGCATTTTTTGCGCGTTCAGGAGCTCGGCGTTGGCTTTGACCAATTCAAACTTGGCTTTTTCACCCGTCTCCACCTGCAAGGCGATGCGCTTGTGTATGCCTTCCATCAGCAACACATCCTCTTTGACCGCACGGTTTTCGGCAACGCGGCGCACAAGGTCGTAATAACGCAAGCGCAGTTGAGCCAATATGTCTGACTTGAATGCGCGTTCATTCGCTTGAGCAGCGTTGTAGCCAGCAATTGCGCCATCGACACGCGGGAAGCGGTGCCAAGGCATGTCGAGGTCTTGGGTGAGGCTGACGGTTTTCAGCGTTCCTGTCGGGCTGGTATTGCCTGGTCGTGGATTGCGATTGCCATTCATGACCTCAATTTGCGGATTGGGAATAGTGCGTGCGGTGTCCACTGCCGCGCGTGCGGCATCGACCGCACTGGCCGCGCCACGCAAAGCGGGGCTTTGGCTGAACATCATGGTCTCTAAATCTGGCAAGCTCAGTTTGGCGGTATCGGCACAGGCCAAATTGCCAAAACCAGCAGAGATGCAAAAGAGCAGGGTGGTCAGTTGTTTTTTAGCTTGGAATGTCAAACGAATCACCTTTGTGCGAATTTTGCAAATGAAGTGTGTGCATTGTCGTAGAAGCGCCAATGCCATCTACTCATTAAGGAATACGTTGGGAGGCACTCTGTATACAAGCCGTGCCTACCCGATACGTACAATGCTGCTTTTGGAGCTATCAACATGCGCCTGCTTGGCAAAGCCCTCACTTTTGACGACGTTCTGCTCGTCCCTGCGTTCTCCCAAGTCCTGCCCAAGGACACGTCGCTTGCGACCCAATTCACCCGCAACATTCGTCTGAACTTGCCCCTGGTCTCTGCGGCCATGGACACCGTGACGGAAGCGCGTTTGGCCATTGCGATTGCGCAAGAGGGCGGCATTGGCATCGTGCACAAAAACCTCACCGCACAAGAGCAAGCCGCTCAAGTGGCCAAGGTCAAGCGTTACGAGTCTGGCGTGCTGCGCGACCCTGTGGTCATCACGCCTGAAACCACCGTGCGCCAAGTCATGGCCCTGTCGGAAGAGCTGGGAGTGTCGGGCTTTCCCGTGTGCGATGGCGGCAAAGTGGTGGGCATCGTCACTGGCCGTGATTTGCGGTTCGAGACCCGCTACGACCAAAAAGTCAGCGAAATCATGACGCCACGTGAGCGTTTGGTCACTGTGCCCGAGGGCACTACGCCTGAGCAAGCCAAGCACCTGCTGAACAAGCACAAACTCGAGCGCTTGCTGGTGGTGAACGATGCGTTTGAGCTCAAGGGCCTTATCACCGTCAAAGACATCACCAAACAACTCAACTTTCCCAATGCTGCACGCGATGCCGCAGGCAAGCTGCGCGTAGGTGCTGCTGTAGGTGTGGGCGAGGGCACAGAAGAACGTGTCGAGGCCCTGTCCCGTGCTGGCGTTGACGCCATCGTGGTAGACACCGCCCACGGCCACAGCAAAGGTGTGATCGAGCGCGTGCGTTGGGTCAAGCAAAACTACCCGCATATCGAAGTGATCGGTGGCAACATTGCCACGGGCGCAGCGGCTTTGGCTTTGGTCGAAGCGGGTGCTGATGGCGTGAAAGTGGGCATTGGCCCAGGCTCAATTTGCACCACCCGCATCGTGGCGGGTGTGGGCGTGCCGCAAATCATGGCGGTGGACAGCGTGGCCACGGCCCTCCAAGGCACAGGCGTGCCACTCATTGCTGACGGCGGCATTCGCTACAGCGGCGACATCGCCAAAGCCATTGCAGCCGGCGCAGGCACGGTGATGATGGGCGGCATGTTTGCGGGCACCGAAGAGGCACCTGGCGAAATCGTGTTGTTTCAAGGCCGTAGCTACAAAAGCTATCGTGGCATGGGCTCCATCGGCGCCATGCAGCAGGGCAGTGCAGACCGCTATTTCCAAGAGTCCAGCACAGGCAACCCCAACGCCGACAAACTGGTGCCCGAGGGCATTGAAGGCCGCGTGCCTTACAAAGGCTCTGTCGTGTCCATCATTTACCAAATGGCAGGTGGCTTGCGTGCCAGCATGGGTTACTGCGGTTGCGCCACCATCGAGGCCATGCACAATGAGTCGCAGTTTGTGGAAATCACGGCTGCGGGTATTCGTGAAAGCCACGTGCATGACGTGCAAATCACCAAAGAAGCGCCGAACTATCGCGCCGAATAAGAGCTGAATAAGCTTTAAGTGTTCGACTGCAGGCCACCCTTCGGGGTGGCTTTGTTTTTTTGAGACAATAGAGCCAAGGCCACTTGACGGCCATTTTTTATTTATGTCCCACCAAAAAATCCTCATCCTCGATTTCGGCTCTCAAGTCACCCAACTCATCGCCCGTCGCGTGCGCGAAGCCCATGTGTTTTGTGAAGTTCATCCTTGCGATGTGACCAGCGACTGGGTGCGCGACTACGCCAAAGATGGCAACCTGAAAGGCATCATCCTCTCAGGCAGCCACGCCAGCGTATACGAGGTGAACGACCGCGCGCCTGACGCTGTGTTTGAGCTGGGCCTGCCCGTGCTGGGCATTTGCTACGGCATGCAAACCATGGCCACCCAGTTGGGCGGCAAGGTCGAAGCGGGCACCACGCGTGAGTTTGGCTACGCCGAAGTGCGAGCCCACGGCCACACCGAACTGCTCAAAGGTATCGAAGACTTCAACACGCCAGAAGGCCATGGCATGCTGAAAGTGTGGATGAGCCATGGCGATAAAGTGACCCAGCTGCCTGAAGGCTTCAAGGTCATGGCGTCAACGCCTGCTTGCCCGATCGCCGGTATGGCGGATGAAGCGCGCAAGTTTTACGCGGTGCAGTTCCACCCTGAAGTCACGCACACGGTGCAAGGCCAGGCCTTGTTGAACCGCTTTGTGCTGGATATTTGTGGCACGCGCCCCGACTGGATCATGGGCGACTACATCGAAGAAGCGGTGGCCGCCATTCGCCAACAAGTGGGTGACGAAGAAGTCATCTTAGGGCTCTCAGGGGGTGTGGATTCATCCGTGGCCGCAGCCCTGATTCACCGCGCCATTGGCGACAAACTCACCTGCGTGTTTGTAGACCACGGTTTGTTGCGTCTGAACGAAGGCGACATGGTGATGGACATGTTTGTGGGCAAGTTGCACGCCCACGTGATTCGCGTGGATGCCAGCGATTTGTTCTTGGGCAAATTGGCGGGTGTGAGCGAGCCAGAAGCCAAACGAAAAATCATCGGCGGCTTGTTTGTGGATGTGTTCAAAGAGCAAGCGGCCAAACTCAAGGCGGGTGATGGAGGTCATAAGGGCGCAACCTTCCTCGCCCAAGGCACGATTTACCCAGACGTGATCGAAAGCGGTGGCGCCAAGAGCAAAAAAGCAGTCACGATCAAGAGCCACCACAACGTGGGCGGCTTGCCCGAGCAATTGGGCTTGAAGTTGTTAGAGCCATTGCGCGAATTGTTCAAAGACGAAGTGCGCGAACTTGGCGTGGCTTTGGGGCTGCCACACGACATGGTGTACCGCCACCCATTCCCAGGCCCAGGCTTGGGCGTGCGCATCTTGGGTGAAGTGAAGAAGGAATACGCCGACTTGCTGCGCCGTGCTGACGCGATCTTCATTGAAGAGCTGCACAACTTCAAAGACGAAGCCACTGGCAAATCTTGGTATGCCTTGACCAGCCAAGCCTTCACCGTGTTCTTGCCCGTCAAGAGCGTGGGCGTGATGGGTGATGGCCGCACTTACGACTATGTGGTGGCCTTGCGCGCTGTGCAAACCAGCGATTTCATGACCGCAGATTGGGCTGAGTTGCCTTATGCGCTGCTCAAGAAAGTGTCTGGTCGCATCATCAACGAAGTGCGTGGCATCAACCGAGTGACATACGACGTGTCCTCAAAACCACCGGCGACCATCGAGTGGGAGTGACAGAAATTGCGGGCGACGCATCAAATTGACGCAGGCGCTCTAAGCGTCAGCTACGCTGATCTGGGCCCAACAGATGGCCCTGCGGTTTTTCTGTTGCACGGTTTTCCTTACGATATTCAGGCTTATGCCGAAGTCGCACCGCTGTTGGTCAAAGCGGGTTGCCGTGTGGTCGTTCCCTATTTGCGTGGGTTTGGCTCGACGAAATTCAAATATGCACAAACCCCACGTTCGGGTGAACAAGCTGCACTCGGTGCGGACTTGTTGGCCTTGATGGACGCGCTAAAAATAGAACGCGCGGTGCTGGCAGGTTATGACTGGGGTGGTCGTGCAGCATGTGTTGTGGCTGCTTTATGGCCTGAGCGTTCCCAAGGCCTTGTGTCCGTGAACAGCTACAACATTCAAAACATTGCGCTCGCCATGCAACCCGAGCCCCCCGAGCGCGAGCATCTGCTTTGGTACCAATACTATTTTCATAACGAACGTGGCCGCGCAGGTTTGCAAGCGAACCGCAAATCGCTGACACATTTGTTGTGGCAACAATGGTCACCGACTTGGCGTTTCACGTCCGCAGAGTTTGAGCAAACGGCACCGTCGTTTGAAAACCCAGACTTTGTGGAGGTGGTGATTCATTCTTACCGACATCGCTACGGCTTGATCGATGGCGACCCCGCCTACGCCTCCATTGAGCAGCGTTTAGCCGCGCAGCCTCAAATTTGTGTGCCCACTATCACTTTGGATGGCGCTGATGATGGCGTCAATCCACCCAAGGCAGCCCAAGCTCAAGCCCAAGGTTTTGCAGCGCAGCGACAGCATCGGATTGTTCCGGGTGCTGGCCACAATTTGCCCCAAGAAAATCCACAAATCTTTGCGGATGCCGTGTTGGAGCTGCTGCACGTTTAAGCCTCTACAATCGGAGGCTGTAGATAAAGCGCCCGTTTTGGGTTTGAATTTTTAAATTAGAGAACACTGAGTACATGGCAAAAGAAGAAATGATCGAAATGAAGGGTGTCGTACACGAGGTCTTACCCGACTCTCGCTACCGCGTCACCCTGGAAAACGGTCACTCATTGATCGCATACACCGCCGGCAAAATGCGTCTGCACCGCATCCGCATCATCGAAGGCGACAAAGTGACGGTTGAACTGTCCCCCTACGACATGAACAAAGCCCGTGTGACGTTCCGTCACATCGAAGGCAAGGGCCCAGGCCCAGCAGTTAAGCGTCGTTTCTAAACGGACCGCCGCGCGGTTATTTGGCGTGTACCTGCCCCCGCAGTTCAATGCCAAAGATGAGGCTCATGCGCTCGCTCTCATGCGGGCACATCCTTTTGCAAGCCTCATCAGTGTGGATGACGATGGGTTTCCAGTTGTCACACATATCCCTCTTCATTTGACGCAGCCAAATGGCCAACATGTGTTGTTGGGCCACTGCGCAAAATCCAACCCACATTGGCGCTATTTACAAGCGCGCCCCCAAGCACTGGTGACTTTCATGGGCCCGCAGGCCTATATGTCGCCCAAGGTGTATCCCGATCTCACGCGTGTGCCAACTTGGAGCTACTTGGCTGTGCACGCCAAGGTAGAGGCTAAGTTGGTGGAAGAACCCGAAGCCAAAGACCGCTTACTCAAGCAACTGATTGGCGACCACGAGCAGCCTTATGCGGCGCAATGGCGCAGTTTGGCTGAGGACTACCAACACAAGATGCTCAATGGCATCGTGGCTTTTGAGTTGGGTATCACCGAATTGCAATGCGCGATCAAGCTTAACCAGCACCGCCCAGAGTCCCACGCCGCCATGCACGCCGCGTATGCGCAGGGCACCCCTGATGAACAGGCCTTGGCCGAGTGGATGGTCAAGCTCGGCATGGTTGAGCCATGAAGCATTTGCATTCACCTGAAGACATTGGCTTTATGCAGTTGGCCCTGCGCCAAGCGCAAGCTGCAGCTCATGCGGGTGAAGTGCCGGTGGGTGCAGTGGTGGTGAGGGCAGGGCAGGTGATTGCATCGGGCCACAACGCACCGCTAGCCAGCCATGACCCAACCGCGCATGCAGAAGTCAATGCCATACGCGCCGCAGCACTGGCGCTAGGCAACTACCGCCTTGACAATTGCACCTTGTACGTGACGCTCGAACCCTGCGCCATGTGCAGTGGCGCGACGCTGCATGCACGTTTCAAGCGTGTGGTTTTTGGTGCAACCGAGCCTAAAACTGGGGCTGCGGGTTCGGTACTCAACTTGTTTGCGCACGAGCAACTCAACCATCAAACCCAAGTCACGGGTGGCGTATTGGCCGAGGATTGTGCGCAAGTGCTGCAAGACTTTTTTGAGCAACGCCGCGCACAGCAGCAACTAAACAAAGTTCCTTTGCGTGAAGACGCTTTGCGAACGTTTGAAGATTTATTTGCGGGTTTGGATGTGCCACTAGCGCTGTCGCACTTCACGGCCGATTTGCCTGCACTAGAAGGCTTGCGCCTGCATTGGTTTGACAACCGCACCAGCAACACACAAGCCCAAGCCGCACCGCATGTGTACTTGCACGGGCTTGACGGTTGGAGCGTGCAATATGCATGTCAGCTGCAATCGAATGAACCTGTGATGGCTTTGGACTTGCCTGGGTTCGGGTTGTCTGACAAGCCAAAAAAAATCGCCACACATCGCTTGGCTTGGCACGCACAAGTGCTGCGCGAATTTTTGGCTAGCGTGCACCCTGCGCCGGTCGCTTTGCATGCCCCGCGCGTGATGGCGCCGCTGCTGGCTAATTTGCAATTACCACTGCATTGGGTGGAAACACCCGCGTTACCCACAGCCTTGCGCGATGCGCCCTATCCAGACCGTGGCCACTTGGCCGGTCCTCGTGCTTTGAGCACCTTGCTGATGGCTGCTGCATCCACGCCACCGCCGAAACGAAGTTAAACATGTATAACGCCACACCCACCCTCGGTTACGAAGTCAAGTTTCAGAGGGTCGGTGTAGGAGGCGGGGCAGATTTGCAAATTCGCTCGTTGCTCGACAAACAACAGTTTTTTGACCCACTTGGCTTGGCTGTGGCTGCAGGTATTTCGTCGGCCACTTGGCCCTTGTTTGGTTTGCTTTGGCCCTCGGCACAAAAGCTGGCTGACCTCATGCAAACATGGGTGCTCAAAGACAAGCGCATCTTGGAAGTGGGCTGTGGTTTGGGGCTGGCCAGTTTGGTGGTGCACCGACGCCAAGGCAACATCATTGCCAGCGATTGCCATCCACTGACCGAAATCTTTTTGAAAGCCAATCTGCTGCTCAATGGTTTGCCTCCGCTGCATTACGAAACTGGCAACTGGGGCAGGGTGAACAAGGGGCTGGGCGCGTTTGATTTGCTCATTGCCAGCGATGTGCTTTACGAGCGTAGCCATCCAGCGATGCTGTCGGGCTTTATCCAAGTGCATGCAGCAGAGGGTGCAGAAGTGCTCATCGTCGACCCAAACCGTGGCAACCGCAGCGCTTTTCACAAAGACATGGCCAATATGGGATTTGGCGTGACTGAGCTGATGATGAACGAGCCGCTGCAAGACTTGAGCACTTATCGTGGGCGTTTGTTGCATTACAAACGCGGCTGATATACGCGCTTAAATTTGCCGCGACAATGTGGCCCATGGCTCACATTTACATCTATTCCCCCAGCGGCGCTGTGCGCGACAAAGCAGCTTTCAAACGTGGCGTGGCACGTCTTAAAAAACTCGGTCACGAGGTTGAGTTGGATGCCGATGCACTCAGCAGCTACACCCGTTTTGCAGGGGATGACGCCACCCGTTTGGCTGCCATCCATCGCGCGGCAGACAGCGGCGCCAATGTGGCCTTGATATCGCGTGGCGGCTACGGCCTCACACGCATCTTGCCCGGTATTAAATACAAACAAGTGGCCAAAGCCATTGCCAAAGGCACACAGTTTGTGGGCTTGAGCGATTTCACCGCATTCCAAAACGCTCTGCTAGCCAAAACGGGTGCAGTCACTTGGGCGGGCCCCGCCTTGGGCGAAGACTTTGGTGCAGAACACCCAGACGACATCATGGAAGCCTGTTTTGACGACATGGTCAGCGGGCAGGGTGAGGGCGCGGGTTGGCAGTTTTCTAAAGCGTGTGCGATGGCCAACGAGAAACGCCGCACGGGTGTGTGGGCGAACGATGCCATGCTCTGGGGCGGCAACTTGGCTGTGTTGGTGTCCTTACTCGGCACGCCCTATTTCCCACAAATCAAAAATGGCGTGTTGTTTTTAGAGGATTTGGGAGAGCATCCCTATCGCATTGAACGCATGCTCACGCAGCTGTTGCACGCAGGTGTGTTGGCGCAACAAAAAGCCATCGTCTTTGGCCAATTCAGCAACTACAAACTGACGCCGCACGACAAAGGCTTCAAACTTCAAAGCGTTGTCGATTGGCTGCGCACACAAATCAAACTGCCGGTGTTGACAGATTTGCCGTTTGGTCATGTGCCGACCAAGCTCTGTTTGCCTGTCGGTCAGAAGATTGATTTGGTGGTGGAGGGCAGAGACGCCTTGCTGCTTTGGGCCCACGCAGACCACTAATCAGAATCAGGTTTTTATGCATTTAACGTATCGTGCAGATATTGATGGGCTTCGTGCTTTCGCTGTCACCTCAGTTGTTATTTTTCACGCATTTCCAAGTCTGATTCCTGGTGGTTTTGTTGGCGTTGATGTGTTCTTCGTTATTTCTGGTTTTTTGATTTCTGGAATTATTTTTCGAGAAATTGAATCTGCGACCTTTAGCTTTGCAGACTTTTATGCGCGTCGCATCAAGAGGATTTTTCCTGCGCTATTGACCGTGCTTGCGTCTTCCTATGTGTTTGGCTGGTTTTTCTTATTCAGCGATGACTTTCGCCGTTTAGGTGCACATATTTTTCGCGCCACTCTGTTTTTATCCAATCTGCTCTTGATGAGAGAAGCCGGCTATTTTGACAATGCCGCTGAAACAAAACCTTTGTTGCACCTTTGGTCGTTAGCCATTGAAGAACAGTTTTACGTGATTTGGCCACTGATCGTGTGGGCTGTTTGGCGCTTGAAAGCGCTTCGGTATCCGCTGATTATTGGTTTAACCCTTGGTTCATTCGGCTGGAATGTGTATCAGTCGCAAATTGATTTGACGCGTGATTTTTACCATCCACTCACGCGTTTTTGGGAGCTGTTTGCGGGGGCATGGTTGGCATATCACCTGATGCGCTATCCATCGCCACCCCGAAATGCAAATGCAATCAGTTGCTTGTCCCTTGTTCTTTTGTTTGCTGCTGTTTGCCTGATTGACACTCAGAAAGCTTTTCCTGGTGGCTGGGCTTTGCTTCCGGTATTGGGTGCAGTATTGATGATCTATGCAGGCCCTGCAGCTTGGTGCAATAGGACTTTGCTTTCAAACCGCGTTGCCATATGGATAGGTGTCATCAGCTACCCGCTTTACCTTTGGCATTGGCCTGCTTTGGCATTCGCAAGGATTGTGGAAGGTGAAACACCCAGTTTGTTGATTCGCCTCAGCATGGTCATTGGGTCTGTTTTACTGGCTTGGACGACTTATCTTTGGCTTGAAAAACGCATGCGCTTCGCTTGGCAAAGCGCACTCAAGATTCCTCTACTGTTAGCGTTGCTTGCCGTCATGAGTTACCTGGGCGCTTCAGCCAAAAACTCTGGCGGCTATCCGGCTAGGCCCATCATGGAGTCCCAAATGTCTAGCAAGGCAGGGGACATAGGTCATGAGACATTCCATGGGTATTACGCTGCAAACTTCTTCCCATGTGCCGACCAACGTGTTTCTGATAAGTCAGAAAAGTGGGGGAGCATGGTTCGTTGTTATCAGGCCAAACTGGGTGCGCCCATTGACCTGGTCATGATTGGCGACAGTCATGCCGAGCATTTGTTGGTTGGCATGTCACAGGCTATGCCGTATTTAAATATTGCGAGTTACTACAGAAGTGATCTGCCGTTTATCAACTCAAATCAGTACAAAGAAATCTTTGACGGTATTGCTGCAGACTCAAACATCAAGTTTGTTTTGCTGACATCTATGTGGGCTGATGCTCGATTGCTTCCCGACCAAAAGATTGCTTTTGAGCGTGACTTGCATGCAACCATCACTTGGCTGAGAGGCAAAGGTAAGCAAGTTATTTTGGTAAATGACACCCCAAAGTTTGGATTTGATCCTCAGCGATGCAAATTTACACATCCTTTATCGGGTAGCAGTCATTGCTCCGAATCGATGGATACCTATCAACAAATCAGTGACTCATATGCGTTTGCATTTGATACGGCGCAAAAACAGAATCCTGATTTGCTTTTCATCCGTCTGGATGATTTATTTTGTGACGGGCAAGTTTGCCGCATGAACTCTGGTGACCAGATTTATTTCAGAGACAACAACCATCTGAACATTCCAGGTTCTCAGCTTGTTGGCGATTTCATTGCCAAGAGCATGAAACAGAAACATCCGCAACTCGCGTACCGATAAGTTAATACGATGTATATTTTCGGAACACCTATAGCTGTGTTGCCGCATTGCGTATGAGGTAGGGAAGGGAGAAAACGTAGCTCCAAACACACCCGATACAAATATACATCAAAATCATCGGTTGTTGTCAAGAAAAAAATGAAGACGGGCAGACGCCTTCAAATCTGCTGAAAATAATTAACCGCCAAACTTCTTCGAAAGCTTGCCTGTTTTAGTCAAGATGCCGACTTTTTGTAAAAAAGCACTTGCGGTTTGACTTGACGCGCCAATCTCGGCTCGGTATGCGCGAACTAGGTCTGCTACCTCAGGGTCTGACATTCTGTGACTTGTTATAAATTGACCGCTTGCTGTGCGAACAACAGAAGCTTGTGCAGCATGGCGTTTTTGGACAACTGTCATAGAAATCTCCATCGATACATAAAAAATGCCCTCAACGAGGAGGGCATTTGGAGCGATAGTTACGTTGCTTGATGCAGATGGACTTTTCGGTCTTTATTTGATGGAGGAGGAGAGATTACTTTCATCGTTCCATTCTTGAAGGCTGCACTAGCCAACGCCAAGGTCTTGATGACACTAGCTTGCTTCAAGGCAACAGCTGCTGCTTCATGATGTTTACGGTTTTTGGTATCCATTGAATACTCCTAGCGGTTCTAGTATAGGCACAAACTGTCCGTTCAGGCAACCCCTGTTCAAATGGCGGAAGACTCGCTTGTAAAACGTTTCGAGCTGACTTGTGGTTGGCCAGAAGAAAAATTGCTCAACATCGGGACAAGATTCTACGTAATGTTCAACAACAGCGGTGACGGTTTGGCAAAAGCTGTAGATAGATAGTGGGTTGAGGAGCTTCCATCGATCGGGCTGAAAGTGTTCATCCACGGCATCAGCACGGCAAAACTTCATGACTCTTGACTGATCTTTAGGGCTGAAGCCGTCAGCCCATGCTGAGCTTAAATTTAAAAATGACTCCTCATCGCCCGCTTCATAGATAGGTGCACCAAGAATCATGAGATAGCGAATGCGTTCAAAAGTGAATGGAATCACTTCACGATTGGTTGCCACCTGAAAGACATTGCCTATCCAAGTAGGCTCATTTTGTGCGTTATCAGCAAAAAAAGCATCTATCGTTGAATTGTCAAATATTGGATTCACGCGCAATCAACTTAAAAACTAACGGCCACACATGGTGGCCGTTACATGCAAGATTCTCTACCGATTTCTCGGACTCCCACTCCAGGTGGGACCTAGTTAGCTAGGTGGCGCCTCTTTTTGCACTTGCTCATAGAAGGTCTATGCTCAAAATTTTAACACTAAATTCTTTGACAAATTTAGGCCATTAATGAGTCCCGCAGTCAAGGGGAATTTAGCATAAGATTGCAATATAGCTATTATTTCATATCGGTTGTCAACGAAATAGTGACGTTTTGGGTGTGGGTCAAGGTTGAAATCGCACGCCTGATGCACCTTGCCCACCACAACTCATCGCTAGTTCAAAACTTCCTAGACTCACTTTGGATAGAAGATGGATTGTCAGATGGATCTGTACGGATCTACGCAATGTACCTTCGCCACTTCTCTCGATGGCTCGAAGAACACAGGCATCCCCCGCTTGAACGAACAACGTTGGAGGCCATTCGTGGCTTTTTGAAAACCAATCACCGAACATACAGTCCAAGAACCTCGAATTTGGCTGTCACCGTCCTAAAAAGATTTTTCCGCTGGGCAATTCGAGAAAAATGCGTGCTGATTGACCCAACGAGTCGAGTGCTATTGGCTCGGACCAGCCCGAGTTTTCCGAATTGCTTGAGTGAGAGGCAGGTCCAAGACCTTCTCAGTGCAATTCAGGTGGACACAGTGCTTGGCTTGCGCAACCGCGCCATGTTTGAGCTGCTTTACGCCTCTGGCATGAGGGTGAGTGAGTTGGTTAGCCTTCGCTCAATCAACGTTAATTTGAAAAGCCGAGCGCTTCAAATTTGGGGTAAGGGCAACAAAGAGCGAATCACAATTTTTGGAGAAATTGCCCATGAGTGGCTGCTTCAATATTTGAATGAGGTACGGCCGTTGTTGATTGCGGGAACGGCGAATCCATATTTGTTTGTGACGAATCCCAAATTCGTTGGCCGAAAGCTTCACATCGGCGAACGCTGGATAGGGAAGCTGGCCAAGCGCTATGCGATCAACGCAGGCATCACACAAACAGTGTCACCGCATACATTACGACATAGCTTTGCTACCCACATGCTCAACAATGGCGCAGGATTGAGCACGATTCAAATGCTGCTTGGCCACGAATCCGTGAATAGCACCCAGATCTACACGCATGTGGCCATCAACCGACTGAAAGAGCTTCATAGGCTGCATCATCCACGAGGGTGAAAGTGTCGATCAAACCCAACTTTTTTGTGTGAGCGACACCAAAAATAGTCACTCATCAATCTAGTAAGCTACTCGGAGTTGCAATTTGAACCATCCAGTCAGAAAGAAAAATATGATCCCAAAATTTGGCGAATATCAAAAAGGCTTCGGCGCAGAACTCGAATGTCCTGCTTGTGGCTCTAATTACCTTCATCATGACCGAGTGGAGATTTTTGAGTGCGGAGAGGATGCGACCAGTGGGGTGCATGTCGCAGTTGCAGACGGCAAGGCCACTGTTGACACCTCGCTTGAGGGTAACCCGAGCGCACGTCGTCATGGATTGAAGATCTTCTTCTGGTGCGAAGGTTGCAAGGCTAAGCCCGTCCTTTCCATTAGTCAGCACAAGGGCAACACCTACGTGGATTTCGAACCGCTGCCATCCTTGTGAGCTGAAGGAAAAGAAATGCAATTTAAAACAGCAACCTGTGAACGTACAGGACAAAAAATACTACTAATAGATGGGTTCTTCGTGGCGAATCCAGTTACTGGAGAGTGGTCTTTTGTGAGCGCTGATGCTCCTGATCAATCTGCCGATTACAACGTTGCGACATCAGAGATTGTTAAGTCTCCAGAAGCGTTAGTTGATTGGATAGCTCACCTGAATGAAAAAACATGGTTTGATGCGAAAAAATTTGCCGATTTTTTCTCACGTTTTCGCGAAGAAAACAATCTTTTTGGATCAGTTTAAAAGGCAAGTCTATCTACTGATCGCCCGTAGGCTTTTAGCGTTGCTCAATGAGCTTCGGGCATCTGTTGTACGAATGGTCATTACATGACCAAGCCGCCAAGTGCATCAAATAAATCTGGCAATAACTTGCACAGCTCACCAGTTGCAATAGCAACTTCAGAATCAAAGACTGAATCGTTTTCGCCACTGTCCTCGAATACAACATCAAGAAAGACTATTTTTTTGAGTTGAAAATTATCGGTCAAAGCAAATGAAACTCGGCTGTCCCAAGTCATGGCCAAGCGAGTGGGTAACTTGCCTTCCTCAATATGCTTGCGAACATCATCGCGATCAAGGTTGTGTTTAGAAAACTTCACCACAGCCTTAGATTCATCGTGAGCCTTCAGTTCGCATTCTCTGTCAATGCTAAATCCAGCTGGAGCGTCTTGGCTGAACAACCAGTTGGACATAGCCGAAAGCGGTGATGTTTTCGTAGAAATTGGCGCGACTTGCATATTTGCAATGCTTTTGACAACCATGGTGACTGCATCATCCGCTGCCGACTGAGCAGACGCATCAACCAACATCAGTCCTGTCTTTTGGTCAATCCAAATCCAATGAGTTGACTCTTTACTGAATGCATGGGGGAGTAGAGACATCTTCACATCTTCTTTGATCTCCCGCATTTCTTTTTTTCCTGGCTTACGCCCCGATTGTTTTTCGATTTGATTTGCACGCTCCTGAGCTTCGCGACTCACGACAGATCCTGGAACGGATTTGGTTTCGATTTTGAGTCGCAGGATGAGGTGTCCACCAATGGATTCAGCCAAAGGCGCATGAGGCTCACCACGGGGCGCAACCCAGCCAATTGCCTTTTCTTGAGATTTACCGCAAGGGACAAAGCGTTCTGAATCTAAAGATTTTTCGATCTCCGCGACAGAGTGTGTGTTAGAAAATTTAAAGACGAACAAGTTTTTAAACATGAAAATTCCTATCTAAGTTAGAGGTGTTTTTTGTAATAAGTCGCTTGCACACGAATGAGGATTGCGGAAACTACAACTGTAGGTAGCAACACCCACTCCGCATGAATCACAACGGGGGCGCATAAAAAAATCAGTCCGGCAGCTGGGGGCAACAGACTAAATGCAAAAAGCTTTGCTCGGTGGTAGATTGCTGCTGATTCAGTGCCTCCGCACTCGCGACGGATTTCGCGCTGCACCAATCCATCAATGCCAAATACGCCAATCACCAATAGGCAAATTGGCAGGGCCAAAAGAACGATGGACAGCCTGACTCCAAACAAAACAGTCGCGTAGCTGGCAACCAGTAAATCGGGTGCGAAGGCCGCCCAAGTGAAACGATTGACACCTTCTCCGATCGTTGTTGCCTTGCTTTTGTCAGGTGGGTTCAGCTTGGGACGTTGCATCAATTTTTTAATGCCAGTCACATCAAAAATTAGCCAATGAATGTTTGTTGCAACTTGCTCAGAAAACCCATCTGATGCACTGCCTTCCATGTACTCATCAATGAGTGCCTCAACGTGAGCTACGCCATCTAGGTGGTGGTAGCGGACCCAAGTGATTTGTATGGCAACAGAGACGAACCAGATCAACAGGATCGACAGTGATAGGTTCCATGCCAATCGAAACGGCTTGAAGGTTGTTTCAGCGATTCCATTGTCATTGCGTGGTTCAGAAGCCATGACCTTTTCCCTCCACCGTCAACCCATCGCTTGTGTTGCCTAAAAAATCTATAGGGAGTGGGGCGGTTTGGCCTTCGTCCACCGATTTGATGTAGCGGCTGTATTGTTCGTGCATGCCATCAAAAACTTTGAACAAACTCTCTGGCCAATGAACATCGTCCACACTTTCAACAGCCAATGGCAAACGCACCTTAGCTAGTTGACCTCCGTCCAGCAATGCAAATGCTTGCCCCTTGGGCAAGGATGTGAGGTCTGAGGGCCTGAGCATAGGCACTTTGTAGCTTCGGACAACATCACCCGATGAAGAACCAAAGTCAGCAAAGTCGTCGGGGTTTTGAACGTCTGTTGTGCGCGAATCAGATGCTATTTTTGAAACCTCGACTTCTGGTAGCTGCTCAGTCAAAATTTCTGCGGTGTCAGTCGTTTTCACTCGAAGCATGATGAGTGAGTTCAGGTTGCCGCCGATTTGTGCCGCTTTTGCGCGGTTACCAATTTTTGCCTCAACGTCACTCCACGTCTGCGTGTAGACCGTGACTTGGTAACCGGCACCGCCAGCTTTGTTCAGAAGCGGAACGAACTCATCGCCAATGAGTTCGTTGAATTCGTCGGCATGTATGGCCACTTTTTTTGAGTCTTTAACGTCCAAACCTTGGCTTTGGCCAAAAGCGGTGCCGAATTTGTAACGTCGACCAGCCGTGGAGGTGAGGTCAGCGAACATCGCATTACCAACAGCTGCAGCAACTTCAGCGTCACTGAGGGAATCAAGACCCACATAAACAATGCCACCAGTGTTCATGATCTTGTCCCAATCGAACACACGTCGCTTCTCAGTCGGGTTGTCCCAAGTCGGTGATAGCAACTCACTCACCTTGCCGGTGGTGAGTTTTTCCAGCAACGGGTACAGCGAGTTGATGAGCATCTGAAATCGCGTCTTGTCGTTCGACAAGATGGACACAAGGCCATCAGCGACAGGGTCATGCCAGTCCTTCTCACGCAGCAACGCAATGAACTCAACTGTTTTGAGTGAACGCCCAGTTTTCTTCTGCATGGCTTCAATTTCTTTGGATGAAATGTTCTCAATTTCATCAACCCATTCGGGGTGCACTTTGTTGAGCCAATACTCAAAATACTTCTCCCCTAAAGCATCAACGTCCACTGCGTATTGATAAATCAAGGTGTACGTTGGATTCATGCCGAGCGCCGAAATCGCTCGGGATATCACGTTGATGAATAGCCACACAAACTCTTTAAAGGCTTGGCTCTGTCCTTCGCCTGGAAGCTGATTTGCAATACGAGTAGCCACTTCTGTGATGCGACCAATCGAAGAAATTGGGCTGTATCGGTCAGATAACTCGGGATAGCCAAGATGGAAAAACCAAAAGTCTTTTTCTCGGCCACAACGCGAGGCTTCTGCATACATGCGCTTCAAGAGAGCAACGTCTCCCTTGGGGTCAAAGACGATAACAACTTCGCCACGGCGAATGTCTTGGGTCACTAGCAGCTCAGCCAGTCGGGTTTTGCCGACACGGGTTGTGCCAAGCACCAGCAGGTGACCAACACGTTCTGCTAGTGATGTCCAAATTTCTCTTTCATCGGGTTCAACGCCGTGAATTGCTGGATCACCTCCAACTGGTGGCAGCGGTGACACGGGGTTTATTGGATGCTCATAGCCGAAAATCCGATTGAGCCAGTGCCCAGGGTGATCACGTTCAAACTGACGTGCCCATTCATAGCGTTTGTTGCGAGCCCTCAAGTGTTCATACTTGGGCAACCGCGCCGTGAATAAGCGCTGTGAATGTTTTTCACCCCACCAAAAGCCCATGCCCAAGAACAACTCTTTGGTGGACACGGGGATTTCTTCACTTTTAAGCTCGTACTTAGGAAGCCAACGAAGCTTTGTGTGAAAAAGCAAAATTTTGTAGCCTTGACGACCGCGCCAAACAGCCAACGCTAACAATGGCGCACTGATCGCAAACGATGTTGCCAAATCAAGCCCAAAGAACTGTTGATAAAACGCAATGCCAACGATTGAACCAGTGGCTGCTATGGACGAAATGAACTCAACAGGGGGGCGAAACGGATTGTCAATAGGGTAGGCCATATCACTTTGCCTCAGGTTTATCTGCTTTAGCTAGAAGCGGGTTTTGGGCAGGTACAGGACGCACATACGCCTGCGGGTTGGGAATTAAGTAGGTAGTGATGACGGCACCACGTTTGCCGTCGGCACGTTGTGTTTGGTAGTAGTGAAACTTTGAAGGCGGTGACACCTCTTTGTTCACAGCTAGGTAGCCAGCTTTTTGTATTTCGTTTTGAAGTGCACGCAAAGGATCTATGGAGGTGCCAGTTGAACCTTCAAAACTGTTTTCTTCCAAATAGACCTTAAAGGCCTTCGGAGTCAAAATCGCCATACCTTCAGGGACAAAGTGGACCAACGAATCAGCCTCGTTGTAGCTCAGGCTACCAGTGCCTAAGCCTTGCTGAATCCATGCAACAAATTTGTCTGCGTTAGGGCGTGCAATTGCTCCAGGCATTCGATACAACGCCTTGGGTTGTTTGTTCGTAGGCGTTAGGGCTTGAACTGCTTTTGTCGGCTGACGGCCCTTTGTTTCAATTGCTGCTCCAGCACTTTCTCCCTCATCTAAAAATTCAGATTCATCGGTCGTTGCTGTCGATGGACTTGGTGATGGAGGAGGGGAGATTTCAGGCGCACCGACCTGTTCATTCGGCGTGTCAGAGGCAATGGTCATCCAAGATTCAGAATCATCAACAGCTGTAGGTGGTGTTTGAATGGCAGCACCGGCAACAGATTGCTCCATAGTCAATGGATCTTGCTGCTCAACCACTTGCGTCGATGCTTCTTGATCTGATCGTGGCGTGCTTGGCTCTACAGGGGTGATTGAGCCAACCAACGGGGCAGGGCGCTTCGCCTCCGCTGGGTAAACCAGCTCAATTGGAAATTTCAGTAACGTGAGAACATGATTCCAGTCGTCAATTTCAATGCGTGCCCACCAAACGGAACCCTTCCCGAACTCTTTAGGGGGCTGAATCAAAGCTCCGTATTCGTTCCAGGTGTCAAACAAGCGAGTGTTGTCTGTTGGAATACCGGCAGATTTACCTGGCTTAACTTCACGACTGCTCAAGAGTTGTCGTACTTGATCTGCGGCTGCTCCAGCAACAAGCCAAATATGCTGACCATCGGGGTCAACAAACGCAGCAGCACCAGGGCGATTGATGGCCATATGCCCCTCTGCAAGCACTGCGCGTAGACCCGCCATTAATCGCTCAATCAGTGGGGTGCTGTTAGATGCAGCAAAACGAATGCGTGTGCCAGATTTGAGGTTTTCAGTCACTGAAAGCTGATCAGCTTTTGTGATGATCTCTTTGAGGACGCCATCAGTTGCTCCACCGTCAAGATAATTGAGAAGTTCCTTGAACAGCAAAGGGTCGGTGGAGAGCCATTGCAATGCTCCAGCAGGCACCATAGCGTGCAGCAGGCTCGTAGGCAGTCGTTGATGCGCTCCATAGTCAGACGTATCGGGAAAGTCCACCGTGTAGTGCGTCGCGTCTTGCGTTAGCCTCATGCTGCCTGCCAACCCTGACCAAGTTTTTATTGGTTTATTGGGGTCAGACCCATACAGCGTGACTACGACGTCGGCCACAGGTTTGCCAATGTCGTGCAATAGGGCCGCTACAAGCAATCCAAAAGTCCAAACTGGACCAAGTCTGATCTGTTCTTCAGGGACTGTGCCCTTGGGTAGTTTGTAGCCTTCTCGCAATGCCAAACTATGACTGGCGACTTCCAGTGTGTGTTGCAGCAGCCCACCTGGTTGTGCGTGGTGATGAGACTGAGATGCAGGTAACAGCTGAACAAATTCGACAAAATTTGCGATCAGGGGCGCTACATCCCGCGCATAATTTTCGGGTGTCAAACCAAGTCGGGTGCGTATTTGTTCAACCATCCCTTGACATTCAGCTTGGGCAAGTAGCTGTGCTGATGTTTGAATTGGCATCTGCCTTGCCGGACGCCGTGCAACGGGCGTTGACGGTGCCGCCGTTTGTGGCAGCGTATGCTTTACTGTTGGTCCAGTTTTTTCATCCTGACGTTTGGTTTGCCAACAAACCAAACCACCACCAGCACAAACTAAGAACACACCTAGGATTGCCTCAGTCGTGTTCATTCAGCGCACCGATGAATAAAAGCTTCGCAAAGATCAGATGATGCTGCTTTTATAAATGGGATGACTACAGCGTGCTCCTTGGTAAAGTCCAAATAGCTTTGCTCCAGTGGCTTCCATTGCTCCCCAGCTGCGCTGATGCATTGCCAATTCCATTGCTCTAGTGCTGATAGCTTTTGCGCTGCATAAGTCAAGTCATACATGACGCTTGAGGACAAGCCAACATCGACTACTTGTTGCTCTAATGCAACTTTCGCATCAATAGACATGGGAAGCTGCTCCAGCCCTAGGTAGTCCTCTCGCCAACCGGCGTACCGATCAAAAAGAAGGTCTATCAAGCGCGGCATTCCAATGACTGGCGTGTTTAAGGGCGATTTGTTCATAGCACCAAGGATGCCGAAATTGACACTTCAACACGCGGTTTCGCTTGAACAATGTGATTTCAAATATTTCAAGCGAAACCGGATTTTTTCTGGTAAATTAGCTAGTGGAGATACTGTTTCTCAAAACAGCCATCCTTGCGAATTAAAGTCATTTATCCGTTCTAAATCCTTGATTCCATTACCCTTTTAGGCTTTTTTGCCGTTAGCCCTTAAGTCATTTGCAGGAGCCAGCGTTTGTAAAAAGCTGGCTCAATCCTTTTGATAAGCCCATTACCCCTTTGAAATCCTTGGTCTTTTCCAAGTTATTGATTCAGAAGGATTATTTTATTGATGTGTTGTAAATAACGTTGACAGTGCTTATTAATTAAGCGGTTTTTGAGCTTTGAAAAATAATGGCTCTATTTACACTATATCACGAAAAAAATCTCGTTTCGCTTGAAATATTTGAAATCACGTTGTTCAAGCGAAATCAGACAAAAAGCTTGACTTTTAGTGCAATGCATACGTGCGGCTGACCACCGCACGGATTGAAGCTCCTTTCAGTCCATGACCTCGGGGTGAGGTCCTTGGATCTCACCCCACTTTTTAAGGTGTCGTGTGAAACCGCATTGCTTACTTGTCAAAGTAGCATTTCTTAGCTTGTGCGCAAACGTGCTGCCCTTACAGGCGGCACAGCCGAGTGCGTACATTGATCAGTGCTTGCAGCAAGCCGCGCAATTCCATCGGGTTGCCTATCCACTACTGCGAGCTATTGCCGAGCAAGAGTCTGGGTTTAGTTCAACCGTCAGTAACACCAACAAGGATGGCTCTGTTGATTACGGGCTGATGCAAATCAATTCAAGTTGGTTGCCTAAGTTGAGTGCATGGGGCATCACAAAGCACTCCCTGTTTGACCCCTGCGTAAACGCTCATGTAGGGGCGTGGATTCTTTCTCAAAACTTTCGACGTTTGGGGGTGAACTGGACTGCCGTAGGTGCATACAACGCAGCATCAGAAGCCAAGCGTACAAAGTATGCATGGGCGGTTTATCAACGCTTAAACAGGTCCACAAGCACAGTCGTGCTTGATCAACAGCGCATTGTTCCTAAGTCCACTGGTGGTCGCTTAGGCGTCTGGGAGCGTCCAGTTGAACAGGTGGCAATGGAATGAGTGCATCAGCTCATTTCGATGGATCAAAAGCCATGCTCGCTCATTGCGAGAGGGTGCTTCGCGGCGATCTTGGTAGCTTGTACCAATACTTTGACGATCCAAGTGTTCAAGAGATCATGATCAATGGACCTGAAAACATCTGGATTGAACGCGCTGGACAGTTTGAACGTCTTGAGTTGAGCATTCCAAGCTCAACTTTGATTTCGGCAATTACCACTGTTGCAAACATCAACACCAAAAGCAGCACGAAGTCGCCCTTACTTGATGCAAGACTACCTGGCTTACGTGTAGCTGCAACGATGCCGCCAGTGGCGACATCCGGTGCCTCAATGTGTATTCGTCGACACAGCTCACAGGTGCGTAAATTGGATACCTACGTGGAGCAAGGGGCATTCGATCCCGTGTGGCGATTTGACTCAGCAAAAACTCAAAAGATCGTCGAGCGACCAAGTGATGAATCAATCGCCCAAGGCGGTCAAGCCATCGCTGATTTGTTTCGCTGGATCGTTAGCACTCGCCAAAACTTAGCGGTCACTGGTGCAACTTCGGCAGGTAAAACCAGCTTGCTAAATGCAATCGCTCAAGAAATACCCGCCACCGATCGTGTTGCAACGATTGAAGATACCGCAGAGTTGCAAATTAGTGTGCCAAACCACATTGGATTTGAGGCAAACCCAACGTATGGCGTAGACATTCGCTCATTGGTGAAGCACACGTTGCGATATCGACCACACAGAATTTTTGTGGGTGAAGTACGTGGTGGTGAAGCGTTTGACATGCTTGATGCATACAACACGGGCCATCCTGGCTCGGCTGTCTCATTCCACTCAGACTCCGCTGAATCTGGCTTGTATCGCTTGGAGAACATGGTCCGAATGGCTCCTGAAGCCTCGGGATGGCCACTCGCAGATTTACGTCGCCAGATCGCTTTAACTTTCCCATTTGTCGTGCATGCAGGTGTCCTGCATGGATGGCGTGCTCTCAATGAGGTGATTGAAGTCATTGGTGCAACTGAGGATGGCTATCACACCAAATCACTTTTTAAACGAACCGTTGAATATTACTAACCAAGAAGGTCTACCCATGAAAAAACCCCAAGCATTGATCCAAAAAATCATCGAAAAAATTGTCGCAATCAACGCGTCTATTGCAATAGCCGCTTATTTATTGATGCTACCGAGCACTGCAAATGCAGGAATTTTGTCATCTGGCATCTGTCGTCCATATCGACAACTTGTAGATAACGAACTGTTTGTCGTTGTCTCAGCAATCATGGCTGTGGTCTTGGTCATTGGTTGGAAATTGGCTGGTACAGGCTCCAAAGCAATTCAAAGTGGCATTGGTCTATTGGCTGCACTTTTCATTGGCTTGAACATTGAAAACATCATTCAAACCGCTACTGGTGTTGGCATCTTCTGCTGAGGATTCGGGTATGGAAGAACTAGATAGCTCAGAAGTCAAACAGTCACTGTTAAGTCAGCTCACCACGTTAGGTGTAGATGACTGGTTGTTCGTGATCAATTTGTGTACGGCAATCCTTGTCTCAGTAATTTTGCGCTTTCCACGCTTTTTAATTCTTTCATTGATCATGCATTTTGTATTGATGCTCGTCACTCAAATCTCCCCTCAATTGTTAGAGAAATATCTCAAACATATGAAACAAGCAGACCGCTACACGCCGTGGCCAATGGTCACACAAAAACGAGGTTTACGCCCACTTGGGTATGGACGAGACGTGCAGATATGAAAACGCTTTCAATTGCTGAAAAAACAGCTATCTACTCTCAGAATGCTGGGCAACCAATTGCAGAACTTTTGCCGTGGTTGTTTCCGCTGTCACCCAAAATCGTGGTGCAGAAAGATGGTTCATTGCTGGCTTCTTTTGTATTCAAGGGATTGGACATTGATTCAACATCGAATGCCGATATCAATTCAGCAAGAAGGCAAGTGCTTTACGCCTTAGATCAACTGCAAGAGCAGCCAATCATGATGAATTGGCAAATGCGTCGTCGTGAGACAACAAGCTATCCAAATTCAAAGTTTCCTGACCCAGTAAGTCAACGTATTGACGAATTGCATTGTGAAACACTAATGGCGAACAAGCAGTTTGTAAATGTTCCTGCTTTTTCCATTGTGATGCTGCCTCCGGCAGACAGTACTCGTTTTCTTAACCGGTTACGCCGTGCATCTGAGTTGGGCGACGACAGCTTATGGGGCGCATTGAAAGCCTCAATGACTGGTATTGGCGACATTCTTCAAGGGCGTAGCGATTTCCCGCACACAAACTCAGAAGATTTGATTGATGCAGGCAAACAATTTGAAAAGTACATCAGTCAATTTTTAGCTGCAACAAGTGCACTAGGCATCACTCAGCTAACAGGAGACGCTTTTTCTGGTTATTTATGTTCGTGTGCAAATCCAACTCGCAAGATTTCACGTGTTGCATTTCCTGACCCTGAGTACTTTTGGGACACGGCACTATGCGCTGACTATTTAAATAATTTTTCGTCTGATGAGTTGATCTTTGAAGGGCAAGAGAAGATCTTCTCTGCAAGTTATTCATTTCGATTAATCAAGCGTAAACGCCTGTCACTGGACTTGTTCGACAAGTTGCTAGCTGACCGAGTTGAATTCACGTTGACGCATGTTTATAAATTCTTACCGCGTAAAAAAGGTATGAATGTCGTCAAAGCGATGGCCAGGCACCATGGTGATAGAAAAATGTCACCTGCGGCATGGGCATTCGGCTTACTAAATGGCGGCGATTTTAGTGGTGCAAAAATTAACGAAGGGCGAGTTGAAGCTGAAGCTGAGGCTGAAAATTTCGCAAGTCAAATTGAAATGAGTAGTAACGGTGCCGGTTATTACTACGGAGGTCTTGTCGTCCATGCACAAAGCGCCTCTGAACTTCAAAATAGTTGCCAGCGTGTCGAGGAATTGCTAAGTGGCGCTCGCTTGCTGCCAATGCGAGAAACCCTTCACAAACTTTCAACTTGGACGGCCACAATTCCTGGCTCACACGAAGAAATCGCAACATGGCAAACGATTCAAACAGAAAATTTCGCAGATCTGCTACCACTTAGAACGATTGATGAAGGAAATCGCTTCAACAAGTATTTGTCTGAAGCGTTAAAAAAACCATGCCGTGCTTTGATGGTTTTGCCTACACGGTTTAAAACGCTCTATCACTTCACAGGCTATGTTGGAGATGTGGGGCACGTTCTCATTCTTGGGCCAACTGGACGCGGGAAAACCACATTTGCAAATTTGGGATGGACAAACTTTAGAAAGTATCCAAGTTCACGCGTACTCGTTTTTGACAAGAACTACTCTACACGTCCTGCCGTGTTGCTTCAAGGTGGCAAGTACATCGACCTCAACCCAGACACGCAAAATCAAGGCTCAAACCGCTACCGCATGGGACCGCTTTCTGCGCTTCTCAAAGGTGGCAATTTAGAACACGTTGGCTACCTAAAAGGCTGGGTAAAACTTCTTGCCCAAATGGTTGGGTACACACCCACTACAGATGACTTGAGCAGCATTGAACGTGCTTTGATTTCGACTGCTGAATTGGGTAAATCAGATCCGAGCATGTTGCGCTTGGCCACCTTGGTGTCCAAGCTCGATATGAGCTTGGGGCTTGCACGGGCACTCGTTCAATGGACGCAGGGCCACTCACTCGGTAGCTATTTTGACAATGACCATGATGACATTGATCTTGAGTCACTTACTGCGATTGAGAACGGCAGCATTCTTGAAAACGATGAGGTCGCGCCACCTTACATGAGCTACGCCTTTTATCGCATAGCAACACAAATGCGTAGCCTTGTTGGCGATTTCTCAATCGCACCAACATTCATATTCATCCCCGAAGTTTGGTATTTTTTGAAGAACCCCATATTCATGACAGAGTTCATGGAGTGGTTAGTGACTTTGCGCAAGCTTGGCGCTTGCATTTGGATGGATACGCAGTCACCAGATAAATTGGTGGAGTCAGCAATCTACTCTGCCATTCGAGACAACGTTCCAACGATTGTTTTGACACCCAATACCAGGGCACGTTCTGAATCGTTAGGAAGCCTCCTGCGTCGTGAATTCATGTTGTCTGAAGAGGCACTCACGCACATCGCAGAAGGGGTGCCCAAGAAAGACTTCTTCATCTCTCAAAGTGATGAGGGGAATTTCAAACGAATTTCTTTGAGTCTGACGCCTGGACAAATGGTGTATTTGCGCTCTGACAAATTGGCACAAGTTACTCTGAATCGCTGTATTGAACAGGGCGGCGATTGGCGCTCTAAATACATTGATTTGATGGTCAATACCCCCGTTTTAGATGATGAAGACGAAGACTTGGAGGTGTCCATATGAGGTCAAAGTGCGTACTGATTTGCATCGTTCTCTTCAGTAACTTCTCATACGCCAGTGGCTCCGCTGGTACTGCGGCATCAGAAGGTACACAGCTGATGAACAACGTTGAACTTGCGGCATCTAACGTCAAGCAAGCCAACATGGTCGCAATGCAAATCCAAGGAAACATCACCATGGTGAATCAGTATCTTGCAATGCTCACCAATCTGAAAAATTTGCCTGCAACGATGTTGCAACAGGCTAGGCAACCGTATTTCGGACAGCTCAATGCGCTCAATACATTGCTTGGCAGCGTTAAACGGGTTGGCAGTGCTTCCGCTGACGTTGAACGAGCAATGACGGCTCGTATTTCAGAGGCCGGAAAAATGGGTATGGATGTGGCCACCTACATGGGCTACGAGCAAAAGATGGCCAGCACAAAGGGTGGCTATTACAAAGAGCGTCTTGATCAAGACATTTCGACGATCAGCAACGCTCAAGATCGTGCAGCACAGTTGCGTGCTGTTTCAGAGCAAACACAGGCCATCACGGGAAACGTTGAAGGTCTTCAATTGCTCAACCAGCAAAGCACCATGATGGCCGGTGAACTTGTGGAAATCAAAACCGCATTGTTGACCCAAAGCGCGGAGAGAAATTCAGATTCCATCAACAAGCAAAACTCCAATGCTGCTCATGCCACGACTCTTCAAAACGCAGGGGCAGTCGGTACAGCTTTGAATACCAGAAATGGTGGTTCTAGCGTTAAAGCACCCACACCTTGGACAGATGGAGTATCCCCATGATGACTATTCAGAAAAGAATTCTCATCACACTTTTGCATCGCAAAGCTCTGACCCGTCGCGAAACGTGTTGGCTACTTAAAGCCGAAAAACATTATCGACAACGGTTTAGGGGTGAGCGAGACGATGAATTCGTAATTCCGAGGCTGGTGAATAGATCATTCAAACTGCTATTTTTATTGGCCGTACTTCGTCTATTGATTGAAGAACCGTTCTTGACCTCGTTGGGCTTTGTCGCAATGCCGTTCGCAATTTATGTTTTCTTACTGACCATCTGTAAATGGTTGTATCGACTTTTTGCCTGAGAGAGATTAACCATGGCTACTTGCATTAATCCCCAAGATGTCACGTTCGGTGACGCATTCACCTGCATGTACAACGCGGCCACTGGTGCGTTGAGTTCTAGGTCCACATTGCTTGTGGATGAAGGGTTAGACCTGGCAATTGTTTTATTGCTCATTACTGTGACTTGGGCTGTCTTGATGTGGATGCTTTCTAGCGATGGTATGACCGCATTGCAGCAAGTAACAAAAACCTTTGTGCGGTATTCAATCGTGGCGTTGATGCTCACAAGTTGGGCCACATTCACAACAAGTTTTTTTCAATCGAACATAAACCAAATCGCTCAAAAAGTGGCGGGAACTTCTGATGTAGGAGCTTCATCAAATCTACTGTTCCAAGCAGCTGCACAACTTTTCAAAGGTGAGCAAGATCCAAAATGCGCACAGTCAGCACCTATTCAGGTTGAAGCAGGCATTGATCCAGGATATCAAGCGGACCCATGCGGCGCTAAATCAGCGCCATCTGTTAGCGACATGCTTTGGTTTTTTCCAAAAATCATCATGGCCATGCTATTGAAGCTTGCCGCAGTTTTTTGTCTTGCTTTAACTTTGATTGCTTATGTACTTGCAATCTTGATGGCTCAAGTCATGTTCGGTATTGGTGTCGTACTCGGACCAATTTTGGTGCCTTGGCTAATTTGGGAACGCACTGAGTTTTTGTTTGATGGTTGGCTGAAATTCATGATTGCAGCTGCATTTACCAAGATTGTGGCTGCACTCATGGTTGCAATGACTGCTGATATTTTTGTGGTGATTCGCAGCATGGCTAACACTGTAGACGGTGCATCTGGTTATAGCACCGTAGATCTTGTTGCAGCTTTCATGATGGCCGTGGTCAGTGCCCTTACCGCATTCATGATGTGGCAAGTACAGGGGATTGCGCAGTCGCTGGTTAGCGGTGGCAGTGGTGCCAGTAGCAAAAACTTTGGCAACGGGCTCATGGGAAGAAAGATGCGATCCATTGGCTCCGATGCGTTATCGAAACTTACACAGATGGCAAAGAAATGACGAACTCAATGAGTGGATGCTTGTCCATCCGCAAACCCATCGTCATATCCAGAGCGCTTTCCTCGCTGGTAAGAACGATCTTGAATTTGCTTCAAGGCAATCAAATCGGGATCTTCTTCTCGGCGGCGAAAAAACACGCTGTAGATAACCCAGATTATCAAAGCATTAGCTCCAAGGCCAAGAATGATCGAAAAAAACTCACGCATAAAACTTTCCATGATGTTCTCCTATTTGGCCTGAGCCAAGGCTTTTTCAATTTTCTTGTCGGTTTTGTATTGCCCAAGGGCGTAGACCGACCAAATGACAGCTGGAATCCAGCCGATCAGCGTGAGCTGCATCACCAAACAGAAAAGGCCTGCGAATGGACGACCAATCGTGAAGAAGGTCAACCATGGCAACAAAAAAGAAATCAGAAGTCTCACGCTTTAGATGTTCGCACTGTTTTACCTAAAACGCAAGTGTCAACTGGTTGGTTGACAACAAATTTACCTTGGAGTCTCAAATGAGTGAAGAAGCAATCAGCATGCCCCCAAAAGGGACTCAGGAGGGGCTGACTGCCGCTGGTGTCTACAACGATCTTGTTGATGGGTTGAAGCAGCAGGTTATGGACTTGCGTCGTGACAAAGCGATTTGGCAGTTAGTCGGCTTGCTTTTGCTCATTGGCGTACTGATCATGCTGCCACTGCGCAAGCGAATTCCATACTTCTTTGAAACGGACTCGTCCACCGGTCGTGTGACGATGACCAATCGCGTAGCGGAAGAACTCAAAGTTTCTGACAAAAACATCGCTTACTTCTTGCGTCTATGGACTGCGCGACTAACCATCATCAATGCTGCGACTCTCAAAGAAGGGTTGCCAAGCGCCTATAAGTGGACTCGCGGTGGTGCAGTTCGCGAATTGGACGACTGGACTGAAAAGGTCGATAAAACCGCCGAACGTATTGCCAGAACACCAGGTTTGACACGTGAAATTTTGGGCGTTCCAAACGTGTCATTCAACGAAGACCGCACAGTGGCATTCATTGATTTCATCTGGATTGAAAAAGTTCTTGGTGTTGAGCGTGAGCGCCGCCGAAAACTTCTCACGGTTGAGTACGGCGCAGCCCCTCCAAAAGATGATGACCAAGACCCTGATAACCCGTTGGGACTGGGTATTACCCATTGGACTTTGAACGATCAGGTGGAGGCACGTTAATGAATTTATTGCATATGAAGTCGGTGCACCGTTTTTGCTTGTTTGCTTTGTTGGCAAGCACTCTCAACGTCAATGCACAAGATGCCACAAGCCGACGTCCAGCCGCACCATCTAAGTCTCCGCTTGAGGAGCTATTGCTGTTGAGCAAAGAGATCGGCCCACGACCTGGTGCGGTAGTGCCCAAACCATCTTCAATTGATTCGCGACTTGTTGTTTTTCCATACAACAAGGACGCGATTTACCCTGTCAAAACGTGGTTCTCACGATTTACACACTTTGAGTTTGCATCTGACGAACAAATCTTGTCGGCAGTTGTGAATGATGAATCAGAGTGGGAGGTCCGTGTACTTGGCACTGGAACAGATTTAACGGTACGACCAACGCAATCTGGAGCCTCGGGTTCTATGTTGATCATTACGACAGCGAGGCGCTACCAAATTGATTTGGTGGATGTTCTCCCGTTCAAAGAAGCCAGGCATCAACGTGTTTCATGGCGATCATTCGACTCGGGTGTTTACGAAGATCGAGCGCTAATTTCCCAACTTGCAGGCAAAAAGCGCAATGGTGCAACCCGAACAGGCGATGGCGAGAGTGAGCCGCAAGCAACTTCAGATGCAATGCCTCTGGTCAGCTTGGATAACTTGAACATGGAGTACAGCATTACAGGGGACGCTGACTTCAAACCAATCATGGTTTTTGATGATGGCAAGCGTACTTGGATCAAGTTCAAAGACGCTCAACCGATGCGGCCAATCATGTTTGCGGTTTCACCTGAGGGCATGGCCGAAAACGTTGAATACGCAGTGCACGGGCCATATTTCATTACTGCAAAGATTTTTCAACATGGAATATTGTTGAAATCTGGTGCCGCTGAAATCAAGATCCGCAATCAAAAAACATCTTCGTGCGGTGTTTTTGATTCCTCATGTCGGGGCGTAGCAGTTAAGAACTTCAACGATGGAGGTGAACTCAAATGAGTCAACCTCAAACGTCTCCAGTTGGTTCACGTGCGGCAAGTCGCAAGTGGATTACCTATGGCGTAGGTTTGCTGATCTTGTTGATTGGCGTGTCTCTGATTTGGCGCAACTTATCAGGTAACACACTCAAAGATCAAAAAATAGCAGCCCAAAAAGTCAAAGACGACAAAAAGATTGCAGCTGCCACACCTGGAGATTCGGGTGCATTCAGCACTCGACTTGAACAGCGTCGTAAAGAAGTGGAAGAAGACATGGCCAAGGAGGAGGGGGTCAAGAAAAAAGACGGCCCATTGGATTCTTCAAAAGCAAAAAATACCACCGAGGGCGGTGTGGGTCACAAGATTGCAACGAATGGTTCCGGTGATCAAACTGGCTATCCCAAAGGCACGCCCAGCTCCACAACTGGTCAGGACGCAAAGGATAGCGAGTACGACGCTCGTAAACAGGAAATGATGCGCAATGCGCAACGAAAAATGGGTGTTTGGGAATCCGAAGCTCTCAAAAATACTGGTGCAAAAACTACCAATGCAACCAATCCTAATCAGGCGCTAACTCAACAGTTGGCTGCATATGCAGCAATGACTGGAAATAGCGCTGGTCTTCCTACTACTCCACAAGCGGACGAATCAGCCAAAACTCCTGCCTCTACAGCTGTCAACCCCTTGGTTGAGGCCTACATGCGCACCCAAGGGCAGGGGCAGGGGGCAACAACGTCTGATGCCAAAGACAAACAGTTTATGGACCATTTGGCCGCAAACAAAGGAAAAGAGCCTGCGCAGCCATTACGTGCTCAATCTGGTCCTGGCCCTTACAGCCTGTTAGAAGGTGCATCCATTCTTGTTGGCGTTCGTGGCGCTGTCTCCAGCGATAAAGCAGGACCATGTCGTGTGCAAGTTGAAGAAGACGTATATGACACGGTGACGCAGCGCGTAAAACTAATTCCAGCCGGAACCACGATCCTGTGTACGTACAACGCCGAGGTTGCTCACGGCCAAGAAACGATGTTGCTGGCATTTACAAAAATGACCTTCCCTTCAGGAGCGCATGTGATTTTGGGTGGAATGCCTGGATCTGATCCACAAGGCGCTATTGGGGCACCAGCAGAGGTGAATTCACGGTTTTGGAAGACCTTTGGCACCAGTTTCATGGTGGCCGCGATTGCCACATTTGCTGAAAGAAATACATCCAATACCGGTACGACTATCAACGTGAGTAATGGTGCCGTTCTAGGCAGTGCTGCAACACAAGCGCTTGCAGATGTAGCTAAGAAGTCTCTTGAGCGAAATATCAACATCAAGCCTGAGCTTCGCCTCAAACCCGCTGATCGTCTTCGCGTTGTCGTCACAAACGACATGGTTCTAGATCCAAAAATTACAGGAGTTCGTCAATGAAATTTAAAAAATGCTTTTCACAAATCGTGCATGTTTTTGTGGGCGCGATGTTGACCGTGTCAGCAAACGCACAAACAGGTTCATCCCAAAAGTATGACTTCAATTACCGCGTGTCAGATGAACGAATTTCCGTCTTTGACGATGGGAAGGTCACGCGGATTCAATTGCCGGAAGGTATGACAATTCCAATTGTGATGTCTCAAGAACCTGCCGGTGATGTACTTCTTGATCTGAAAAAGGACTCACCCTACCTGTCAGTTCAAGGCACATACACAAAGCTGGTGATGCGCTGGAGTGGCAAGCGTGAAGTCGTTGCAAGTTACAACGGGTCCATTGAAATTGAGCGCCAAGGTCGCCCTGCAGCTTTTGGCATGGCCACACCGGCACGCACCTATGGCGCTGTCAGCGAACCAGTTGAGTTTGAAAAAACACAGATGGCTGTTCAAACTACAGAAAAAGCTCCTGGTCTTTCTACGGTAGAGAAGCAACAAGCTGAATCAGCAGTGCAGGCTGTCGCAGCAAATGCGCCTATTAATGCACCAGCCATTGAGCCACAGGGGGCCAAGTTTGAGGTTTCACCCTTAGATCAAAACTTCAGAAAAGTCTTGATGAAGTGGTCAAAGGACTCTGGATGGACATTTGAACCTGAACATTGGGCCGTCGCACGAGATATCCCAGTCAGTGGCTCTGATGCTGTCATCACTGACTTTAAAACTGCGGTTCGTCGCTTGCTGAAAAGCACCACGCTGACTGATCTGCCCGTTCAACCATGCTTTTATTCAAACAACGTCTTGCGTGTCATTCCAGCAAGTGAATTGTGCGCACGTTCTGAAAACTAATCGAGGCCAATCATCATGAAATTACTTCACAACACATTATTTTTGGCTGTCTCACTTGCATTGTCTGGATGCGGAACGTATTTTGCAGACCGAGACATTCGTAGCGATGGCGAAAAAACAAGCGATCGTGTTGATCAGTACCAACAAGTGGCAAAAAATCGCGCAAAAAATTACAAAGATCAAGCGATTCGTCAACAAGATGTTGAAGCGCCTTGGTTAGCTGGTAAAAGCGTGCCTTTGGCACGTGACTTATCTTTGCCACCAGTGCTGCGAACACGCCTGCGCTTGTCTGAAAATTCTATGGATGCTCTTGGGCGCACCAAGGTGACGGCCATCACACCAGAGTGCAACCCCAACACCTACACATTACAACGTCTTGCCAGCTGCGTAACAGCACTCATTGGCGTTCCCGTTCGAGTTAAACCTGATGCCTTGCTGCCAGCATCGCAGTTTGCATTGCGTCGCTCCGCATCGAGCGGAACTCCTCCCTCTACGCAGCCAGCACAAAACCAAAATCAAGCCCAAGAGCTGTTGAGTGTTGCCCCTGTGGATATGGATCTCAATACGTTGCTGGATATGGCTGATGCAACGTGGGGGGTAAGTCATCGTGTTACGGAAAACGGAACAATCGAAATTTTTCGACTTGAAACACGTGTATTGCGCTTAAAAGCACTGTCTCAAAAAATTCCGAACGTTATTACTACAAGTTCTGGATTTAAAGAAGAGTCAAAGACTACCTATGAAAACACGGCTACCGATGTGCTCACAAGCATGAAGGCCTCTTTGTTAGCAATGGGAACTGTTGCTGGTTCAATTGAAATAAATCCTGAAT
This sequence comes from Limnohabitans sp., assembly GCF_031539105.1. Lineage (GTDB taxonomy): Bacteria > Pseudomonadota > Gammaproteobacteria > Burkholderiales > Burkholderiaceae_C > Limnohabitans. Next base: position 8,365 of record NZ_JAVKLM010000008.1, on the reverse strand, counting down.
CTAAGTCAGTCATTGTGACCGATACACCTGATGCAATTGCACGCATCGAAAGCTATTTAGAGACTGAAAACAAACGGTTGACACGACGCATTACATTGATTGTTGAAGAGCTGTTCGTGACTAATAAACACGGTCGTGAAGTCTCAATTGACTGGACCCTTCTTTATAAGCGTGCTAATGGCATGAATGAGTCGTTCACATCACCTAAATCTCTTGCAAGCTCGAATCCAGGCTCTCTCGGGTTTAGCGCATCGAGCACTAGTCAGTACACCGGTTCAACGGCAATTTTGCAGGCATTGGATGAGATGGGGTTGACAGTGACACGGCGAACTTTCCCTGTGTCCACCTTGAATGGAAATGCCCAAACAATCGGCTTACCAACTGTATTTGATTACGTGGCCAGCGTGGCCAGCAATACGTCCACATCCTCACTTGGCAGCGTGAGTGCGCCCACGATCACTCAAAAAGAGGACAAGTATGGTGTTTTCTTGACTGTGACACCGGAAGCCCAAGATGATGGCCAGATTTTGGTCGCATTGAACCTAGCAGACCGTACAGGCACGCTTACCCCCTATACCGTGCAGGTGCAGGGTAGTGGAACCACGATTCAGCAACGCAACATCCAAGAGGCCAATTTAACGGGGCGAACTGTTGTGCGTACAGGCGTCACGCATCTGATTGGTGGCCTTGATGAGTCGGTAAATGGCTCAAATTCACGTCGATTTGATGAAAAAGCTCCGCTAATTCTTGGTGGTTCTGATGCCACCAATCAGTCATCGCGTCGAATCATTTTGTTGGTAACTGCGGTTGCAGAAGACAGCATTTAAGAAGTTGACCATGTCTCTTTTTAACCGCAAAAAACCACAAGGCTTGACCAACAAGTCATCGGGCCGTACCGAGGTAACTCGTTATGCAGCTCGTCCATTGCAGTTCGTTCAAAGTTCAACGGCTAGTCGAGCATTGGTATTAGGTTTGAACTGGCGCACCATCTTGTTAGCTGGTGGAACCAATGCTGCGATCACGATCGCAAGAGAAGGGGCTGCAACGCACTACTGTGTTGTCGGTGGACAAACAGTCGGCTATGGGCTAGTCCCAAAGGACAAGACGCAAACACTTCCTGAGCAGTCATACCCTGCGGCGCTGTTGGCCGGTCGTCAACATTCAGGTGATGCACTTTTTGCCTTATCTCTCAGCTCTACGGAGATTTGGGTTGCTCAGACGCGAAGTGGACGCCCTAGTGGCATAGATGAAGTGCTCATAGAGCGTAATGGCCAAGTGGACAAACTTGCACTCGCATGGCTGTCTAAACGACTTGCTCAAAATTCTTCGTCGGTTGTTTATACAGACATTGATGTGAGTACCACTGGCGCAAAGTCGCATGTGTCGTCTCTGGCTTCGCTCATGACGATTCCGGCCATGCCTGCCGATGCGTTGCTCGCGTTGCCTGCTGCTAATTTCTTGGCACAAATCAAGGTGCCAATGCCGCTTTTAAAGGTCGCCGGTGCCGTTTTGTTGCTGTGGGTCTGCAACACGGGATATGACGCCTGGAATGCCTCTGTTACGGCTCAAAAAAGAGCCGAAGAAATGGCGCAAAGACAACAGAATGAAGACCCTAAGAAGGTTTGGCTTGAATCAATAAATCGCCTTGGTGGAGGGCGTTTAAATCCATCTATTGATAACTTGCGGCCATTGCGTAAATCACTTGGTGAGTTACCTGTAAATTGGCGAGGCTGGCATTTGAAAACGGCTGTATGTAAGCCTCAAACTCCCAATGCCGGTAAACAAGCATGGTCTTGCTCCGCGAATTATGAGTCAGATGGAAAAGTCAACACGGCGACAAACGTTGAGTTGAAATCATCTATTCCACAGGGATTTACGGCCAAATTTGCTCCAACTCAATCGCTCTCTTTAGAGTGGAGTGTGGAGAGCCAGGTTAGCCCCTTGGATGTTGCTGCGCTCCCCCCTAGGGCGCATCACTTGTTGGTCACCGCATCAAAGCTTCAAGAGCTTTTGCCTGCACTGACTGATGCTCCAAAAATCACATTTACACCGTTGACAGTTACACCGCCCCGTAGATTCGATGGCACGGCAATCGCCATGCCATCTGATGTTGACTTGCCATCAGAGGCCTCCATCAGTCTCAAAGGGCCGTTACGCACGATTGATGCACTTATTGACCGAGGTGTGGCGGCAGAGTGGCGCAGTCTTACTTTGTCATTCGGACAAATTTCAGCTGAGGCCGTCAACCTGCGCACATCAGCCTTGCAAGTCGAACTTAATGGAATTTTTTATGCAAAAAACTAATCTTTTAAAGCTAATGATTGGTATCACTGGCGCATGTGCATTCGCAACTGCATTTGCTCAAGAGGCTGCCCCAACAAGCTCACAAACCGTTGATGCACTTCTTCAGGCTGAAAACAAATCGGTCTATGAGCGCGAGAACCCGCCGCGTCAAACTGTTCGGAAAAAATTGGATATGACAGTTCAATCAATTTACGGTTCTGAATCAAACATGCGTGTTGATTTGATGATTGGTGACAAGCTGCAAGCAGGCCAGTCTGTTGGTGACAAGGTTGGTCAATATGAAATTGGCTTGATTGAGGGGCGCTGCGTGTCTCTTTATCCTGCGCGATCGGCACGCGAACGTTCGCGTAGCGCGTTAATTCAAGCCAGTCTTGCTGGAGGTGAGGAATTTATCAAGCCAAAGCTCAAAGGCAAGCCGACGCAGCTTTGTTGGATCGCCCCAGTACAAGCCACGGCACCGGCGGCGATGAGTCCAGCTACGCCTATGCAAGGTTTTTACCCAAATGCACCTCTGCCAGCGGCATTAGTCGTTCCTCCTGGCTCACCTAGATAAGGGTGACTATGTTTGACTTTTTAAAACCCAAACAAAAGCATTCAAGCCCTATGGTGCGAACGCTCACCAGTAGTGCTACTGAAACTGTCGCAACGATCCCTATCGTGGCGATTGCAATGGATGAGGACCGTGGATACAGGTTCTCATCTGAATTTATTGAGCGTAGTGATGATTTGACAAGTGTGCCGTTTGTCGAATGCATAAACGCAAAGCTCTCGCTCTCTCCACATCTATTTGTTTCTGTCGCGATTGTGCAAGCGGCCAAAGCCGGTAAAACCGCTGTCTTGCTCGTTGCGCCAACAGTGACAACGGATGATTTGACTGAATACGAAGAGATTTTGACCAAGCAGGGCTGGTCGCTACCAAGTGAGGGTTACCAAGTTTGGAGAGCCGCTCCATCCATCATCATCGCTGTCAGTCAAGGCCATCTTGGCCACCATCAAATTAGCGCTGTTCAATCCATCAACAGAGACAGTGGCAAGAGTGCGTTGTGGCAGTCCTTCGTTGACGTTGCTCAATGGGCATTTGATCAAGGGGCCAATGACATTGACTACGCCGTCAATATTCATGATTCAATGTCGCAAATTTGCTTCAAGATTGATGGCCGATACCTTAAGCCTCAGAGGTGGCGACTTCCCACCGACACGATGCTTCAAATGCTTGGTATTGCTTGGCAACGGGGCGATGGAGGCTCCGATGCTACTTTTCAGCAACGCATCGAGCAACAGTGTCGAATTGAGGTTGATTTAGCAAACGATGTTCGGGTTCGATTGCGCTGGTCTGGTATGGCTATTGATTCAGGCCCAGTAGTGACCATGCGTTTGCAAAAATTAGGTGCGTCATCGGTCGTGAAGACCTTGGAGGGGGCTGGATATTTGCCGTGGCACTTGGAGGTTTACAACCGCGTAATCGCAACACGCGGTGGCATGATAACCATGGCCGGAACCGTTGGTAGCGGTAAATCTGTTTCATTGGCAATTTTGATGGGCTTGCTTCCTACTCATATTAAAAAAGTGAGCATGGAAGACCCCGTTGAAATTGATATGCCTGATGTGTATCAAAAAACAATCAGCCGCGATTTACTCAAAACTGGGGATGGTGACGATGCCGCATTTTCATCAGGTACGCGTGCACTATTTCGGTCTGCCTTCGATACATTTTTACTTGGCGAAATTCGGGATCGTGAAACAGCGCGGGTTGCACGCGCTGTTTTGGAATCAGGACACTCACTTTACACAACCACGCACGCACCTGGTGTTCTAGGAATTTTTTCAAGGTACGTCAGTCCACAAATTGGAATCCCACTCGATGTACTTGCAACGCCTGGCAACGTCAGGCTGAATGTGTACCAAGCACTCTTGCCAAGGAACTGCCCACATTGTGCGAAGTCTCCTGATGATTACGTGTCTGCCTTCAACTTAAGAGGGGCGGCGCTGACTGACCATCAGAATTACCTTGATCGCTTTGAACGCCTGTACGGTTTTGATCGCAATCTACTTCGATTGAGAGATTCCAACGGGTGTGACCAGTGCGTTAAGCCCGAACTTTCTGAACTTAATGGTTTTGCTGGTCGCACAGTTGCAGCAGAAATGCTTGAGCCAGATGAAGCCATGTGCGATTTGTTGCTCTCAGGCAATCAAGTAGGACTACATCGTTATTGGCGTGAGCTGTCAAACCAGAAGTTTGATGATCCTGATTTCACTGGTAAATCAGCCATGGATGTGGCAATTTACAAAGCGTCTCTTGGCCAAGTGGACCCACGCGAAATTGAACTTCAATTTGAAAGCTTTGCCTCGGTGGAGCATAAACGTGTTACCAGAAAAGCCAAATCAACTATGGCCGCTGTTTTGCGCACCGTTGGAGCTACGACATGAGCGATAAATTAACTTTTGGCCAAAAGCAGGCGGCAAGAAAATTTCGAAGTAAACGTGCGGAATATTACGAAGATTTGGCCGCACTGTTGAGCACGACCAATCGAAAAATGCTCTCAATTCTTGAGGCAGATGCTCTAAGGTATGTAAACACCCCTCGTGGTCAGTTGTCTGCCCTTTGGGCACAGAGATTTATTGACAACGGTGCCAACCTTGCTGCCGCGTGGCAAGGAACATTGCCAGCCGATGAAGTGGCCATTTTGTACGTTCAGCAGGATGCAGGGGAGGATGCCATCCCCTCAGCACTGAATGACCTTGCAGTGATGGCGCGATTGTCCGATCGTGTGATTTCTGAATCCATCAACACACTAGCGGTAGCGTTTTTGGCGATTGTTGTTGCAACAGTGGCAATTACCGTAATGCCTGGCTTCAGCGTCTCAACGATGAAAGAGTCAATAGAAATACCTGTGTCTTACTGGGGACCGTTCGGTCGAGCAATGGCAGCATGGGATGAGACGGTTAAAGCTTACGCTATTCCGGTCTTAATCGTTGTGCTGATGGGTACGACCTGGCTCATATGGTCAGCTCAAAACTGGGTGGGGCATTCACGTGAAACAGCTGACCGAACAGTCACCCTATACCGCACATTACGTGAAGTATCCGCAGTTCGATTTTTGATGGCCATGTCCACGTTGACGCGCAAACGCGGCAACGTGATGCACACGCTCGAAGATGCATTGCTCAGCCTTGCTGATAGCAGCGCTTCTCCATGGATGCGCTGGCGAATTGAGCAGGTCTTAGATCGAATTGGCGAAACCGGTGCCACTACTTGTGATGTATTTGACTCTGGATTGTTGTCTCAAGAAATGTTTTGGCGACTCAGGGATGTGGAGGAGGGCAGTGGTTTTGCTGCCGCCTTTGACGTTACAAGCAAATATGTTGCAGCTCATTTAGTGCCACGTTTGATCAAACGATTGACTGTTTGGCGTTGGATCTTGCTATTCACAGGGGTGGTTGTCACTGGAGGCATGGTTTTATGGATTCAAACCGCCACATTCGAAATGAAAGCAGCAGCCATGAACTACATGGCCGGATGAGGAGGTAATGGAACAAAAAATTACCAACTTCAAAAACAGAAATTTACCCACTTCAAACTTAAGGAATGATCATGAAAAAACCAATTGAAACCAACACCAAGACCAATCAGAAATTAGCTCGCAAAAAACAAGGCGGCTTCACCCTAGTGGAGCTCTCCATCGTGATGTTGATCATCGCCGTTTTAGGCACTTTGAGCTATCCAAAGATCCGCACATTTTTGGTTAGTGGCAAAACGAAGCCAACCGCCGATGATGTGACATTGGCGGTGACACGAATCCGTGCAAACGCGGAAGGTACTGGCAACACGCCATATACAGGCGTTGCAACGAATACGATTGCAAATACCTTGCGTGACCGCACCAATGCTTTGACCGTAACGGGTGTTGGAAATGCGGCAACGTTGCAGCACAAACTCGGTGCTACAGGATCTCAAGTAACAGCAGCACCTGCAACGATCACGACAGCGGGGGACAGCTTCACATTGACATTTCCTACTGTGAACAGTGGAGCGTGTCCTGAACTGGCCACTTCATTGCAAAACAGTGCGGAAATCATCTCAATCAATGGCACTGTTGTCAAAAGCGTACCCGCAGGCACCGTCTACAACGGTCAAACCGCAGCTGCTGCATGTACGGCTGACGACACCAACGCCTACGTATTCACATTCCGTTAAGAGATAGCCATGTTGTTTAAGACACGTTCACCTGTGACTCGAAGAACTAATGTGCGAGCCTCCTCGATGAGCGTGTCTCGGCAGCGTGGCTTCACCTTGATTGAGTTATCAATCACGCTGCTGATCATTGCTGTTTTGAGTGTTATTGCAACAAAAAAAATACTCAATGATGCTGACGATGCCAGTGCTGCGGCAACGGGCACTTATGTAAACAGCGCAGCAGCGGGGTTGGAGCGATTCGTTATCATGAATTTCACCTCGCTTTCAAACGGCACCAGCGTATCTGGTGTTGCTACTGCAACTCAACCAAGCATGGCAGAGTTAAAAACGCTGGGGCGCTTGCCAACCACTTTTCCGTCATTTGCTCCAAATCAACAGCAATTGCGATTTGACATTGTTCGCACAAGTTGCCCAGGTTCTGGTTGCACATTGACAGCGACCGCATGTCTGACTGCACCTATGACGGTCCGAGGCATTTATCGGGATGACCTAGTGACCCAAGCCATGGTATCCATGGGTGGCCATGGTGGACGCAGTCATCTCAATGCAGGCGCGATCGTGAGAGGCGCGAGTTTTAGCGTGGCTAATCCACTTGGTAATGTCGAGGGCGTTCTTTGCGGTTCAAACGCGGTAGATGCAGCGCTTTATGACCAGTTCGCAAAGATGAACGATACAAGGGACCCAAATTTTCAAGGCAATGTGAGTATTGCCGGTGGACTAAAAGTGGGGGCTGGGTCGAGTGGTTCAACGAGCTGTGCGTTAGGTGAAATTTTGACGAGTGGCCAAATCATCAGCCGAGCTTCAAATTGTGTCAGTCGAGCCTGGTTAGATGGCACTTCCGGTCAAATTGGCGTAGCCAATGCATCGGGAACAACGCGAGTGCTCATGGACGGTAGCAATGGCAGTTTGAGCAGCATGGATGCCTCCGGTACCACCCGAGGTGGCTTACGGTACAACGGGGCGGCTCAATCAGAGTTTTTTGCGGACAGCGTCACGAATAACGCCGGTACTGCTGGGGTTCGTTCAGATGGAACCGTTTTCGCAAGCAACGCTGTTCTGTCTGGTGCCACATTGAATGCCACGTCCAGCATTGGGGTAGCCTGCCCCACTGATGCGGCAATGTCATGGGCACTGCAAGGCACACGGTACACGCTAGTGCGATGCACTGGAGGCGTTTGGACTTCTACAGGTGGCCTTGCCGTTGCCACGCTAGGAACAGCGTGCTCACCCGATGGATCACCAGCGGTTTCGTCAGCCGGTGCCCAGTTAATTTGTTCTGGGGGTTCCTATGTCAATTTGACAGACCGAATGGGCAAATTTATTGCTATGGAAGCCTATACGGTTAGTGATGGTGGAACAGTTCCAAAGCCTATTTGTCAATCTGGTTCAACTGGTGCAGCTGCGTATCTGTTAGCAGGGAATGAAACCCAAAACATCCAGACAATGAATAGGTATGTCCAAGATGTTGGGACAAGTTGGATTGCCTATATGCGAAATGGTTCAGGCGTAGCTATTTCAGGGGATTTTGTTGCACAAACGTATTGTTTGTATTGATTTTTTAACCACCAAAGGAGATTTTCATGAAATTTTATAAATTTGGAATTGCACTCGCACTCACAACATTAATGAGTTCAGTATTTGCTCAAGGTGTTCCTCATGAGCGAGTTATTCAGGATTTCACGCGAACAAATCGGTTGACCGGTACGCCACTTGCTCCTGCTGGAGTGATTCCGAATCAATCACAGAGTTTTGGGGGAATGTACTACTGGGTGTATGGATGCGTTGGTGCTAACCCCTTCACGGGGTCATGCTCATGTCCAAGTGGTTACACCGCACAGCTATTTTCGGCGGTTAACGGTGAAGGTG
>NZ_JAVKLM010000007.1:0-20313 GCF_031539105.1 Limnohabitans sp. | reverse complement strand
CGTTCCTCGCGCTGGCGGCGGTCGCGAAATTCTGTAGCGATGGTGACTATCCTTAAAAATCAAAAACAAACCGACACACGTGTGCGACGCACAACTCTTGGCAATTTCTCAATGAAATCAGCTTTTGAGAGCAATGTCGGAAGCAATCTTTTGAGAGAAGGCTTCGAGGTACATCACACCGAGGTCTTGATTGCCTCGGGCGCGCACTGCGACGGCGCCAGCTTCCTTCTCTTTGTCGCCTACGACCAAGATGTAGGGAAGCTTTTGCATTGAATGCTCACGTATTTTATACGTGATTTTCTCGTTGCGGAGGTCTAAATCGACCCTAAGCCCTTGATTTCGCAGCGTTTTCGCAACTTCTTTGCAATATTCGGCCTGTGAATCGGTGATATTGAGGACCGCCACTTGGGTTGGGGCCAGCCAAGTGGGCAAGGCGCCAGCATGCTGTTCGATCAAAATTCCAATGAAACGCTCCATACTGCCCACGATGGCGCGGTGCAAGATGACGGGGCGTTGGCGTGAGCCGTCTTCTGCCGTGTATTCAGCATCCAAGCGCTCCGACAAGTTGAAGTCAACCTGAATCGTGCCGCACTGCCATTCACGACCAATCGCGTCTTTCAGGGTGTACTCAATCTTGGGGCCGTAGAAAGCGCCGTCACCTTCAGAGATGACGTACTCACAGCCTGCAGCGGTCAAGCTGTCCATCAAGGCTTTTTCGGCCTTGTCCCACAAGTCGTCCGAGCCAATGCGGGCTTCGGGACGCGTGGACACTTTGTACAAGATGTCGGCAAAACCAAAGTCAGCGTAAACCTTCTTAAGCACCTTGGTAAAGGTGTCGCACTCGGGCAAGATTTGGTCTTCGGTACAGAAGATGTGGCCATCGTCCTGCGTGAAGCCGCGCACGCGCATGATGCCGTGCAAGCCGCCCGAAGGTTCGTTGCGGTGGCACTGGCCAAATTCGCCGTAGCGCAGTGGCAAGTCGCGGTAGCTCTTGATGCCTTGCTTGAAGATCAAGATGTGGCCGGGACAGTTCATGGGCTTCAAAGCGTAGTCGCGCTTTTCAGACTCGGTGGTGAACATGTTGTCGCGGTACTTGTCCCAGTGACCTGTTTTCTCCCACAAAGACTTGTCAATGATTTGCGGGCCTTTGACTTCGAGGTAATCGTTGTCGCGGTACACCTGACGCATGTACTGCTCGATGGTTTGCCACACGGTCCAGCCCTTGGGATGCCAAAACACCAAGCCAGGCGCGTGCTCGTCAATGTGGAACAAATCCAGCTCGCGGCCCAGTTTGCGGTGATCGCGCTTTTCAGCCTCTTCGAGGCGCTTGAGGTAGAGCTGCAAGTCGTCTTTGCTGGTCCATGCTGTGCCGTAAATGCGTTGCAGCATTTCGTTCTTACTGTCACCGCGCCAGTAGGCACCGGCCACTTTCATCAGCTTGAAGTGCTTGAGCTTGCCGGTACTGGGCACGTGTGGGCCACGGCACAAGTCTTCAAAAGCACCTTCGCGGTACAGGCTCACGTCTTCGTTGCTAGGAATGCTGGCAATGATTTCGGCTTTGTAATGCTCACCCAAACCTTTGAAATAAGCCACCGCTTCGTCACGTGGCAACACGCGACGCACCACGGGCTCATCCTTGTTAGCCAACTCGGTCATGCGCTTTTCAATGGCAGCCAAGTCCTCGGGCGTGAAGCCACGCGTGAACGAGAAGTCGTAAAAGAAGCCGTCATCAATGACGGGTCCAATGGTCACTTGCGCTTCTGGGTAAAGCTCTTTCACCGCATAAGCCAACAAGTGGGCGGTGGAGTGACGAATCACCTCCAAGCCTTCGGCGTCTTTGGCCGTGATGATGGCCAAGCTCGCATTGCTGCTCATCGTGAAGCTGGTGTCCACCACCTTGCCATCGACCTTGCCAGCCAAAGCTGCCTTGGCCAAACCAGCGCCAATCGACGCGGCCACTTCGGCCACGGTCACGGGGCCTGGAAATTCACGTTGCGAACCGTCGGGGAGAGTAATCTGAACCATGAGTCTTCAATGAAAAAAGCGCGGCATAGGCCGCGCTTGGAATGAGTATCTAAACGCTAGGTATGGATTTTACGCCGCCTTAGCATTTCACTCAGAAGACGATCAGTGGAACTGCTCTTCTTCAGTAGAACCCGTGAGGGCTTTGACAGAAGACGAACCACCTTGGATCACGGTGGTCACGTCGTCGAAGTAGCCTGCGCCCACTTCTTGTTGGTGTGACACAAAGGTGTAGCCTTGATCGCGTGCTGCGAATTCAGGCTCTTGCACCATGTTGACGTAGTGCTTCATGCCTTCGCCGTTGGCATAAGCGTGTGCAAACTGGAATGTGTTGTACCAGTTGATATGAATACCAGCCAACGTGATGAACTGGTACTTGTAGCCCAATGCCGACAGGTCTTCTTGGAACGAAGCGATCTGGCTGTCGTTGAGGTTCTTCTTCCAGTTGAAAGAAGGTGAGCAGTTGTAAGACAGCAACTTGCCTGGGCATGCGGCGTGCACAGCTTGTGCGAATTCGCGAGCGAAGCCAATGTCTGGCACGCCTGTTTCGCACCACACCAAGTCAGCGTAGGGAGCGTAAGCCACGCCGCGGCTGATGGCTTGTTCCAAACCGTTTTTGACGCGGTAGAAACCTTCGGGTGTGCGCTCGCCTGTCAAAAATGGCTTGTCGTTGGCATCATGGTCAGACGTGATCAAGTTGGCAGCTTCAGCATCGGTACGGGCCAACACGATGGTGGATGTGCCCATGACGTCAGCCGCGAAACGTGCACAAATCAATTTTTCGCAGGCTTCTTGTGTGGGCACCAACACTTTGCCGCCCATGTGGCCGCATTTCTTCACAGCAGCCAATTGGTCTTCAAAGTGAACGCCAGCAGCGCCGGACACGATCATGTTTTTCATCAATTCGAAAGCGTTCAACACGCCGCCGAAACCGGCTTCAGCGTCAGCCACGATGGGCAAGAAGTAGTCAATGAATTCTTTGTCGCCTGGGTTGACGCCACGACCCCATTGGATTTCGTCAGCGCGCTTGAAGGTATTGTTGATGCGGCGAACCATGGTGGGCACCGAGTCATACGCGTAGAGCGATTGGTCTGGGTACATGGTTTCAGAAGTGTTGCCGTCCGCAGCCACTTGCCAGCCTGACAAATACACAGCTTCCAAGCCCGCTTTGGCTTGTTGCATGGCTTGACCCGCAGAGATCGCGCCGAATGCGTTGACGTAGCCTTTCTTGGCGCCGCCGTTGACTTTTTCCCAGAGCTTTTCTGCACCGCGCTTGGCAAGCGTGTGCTCGATAGGCATGCTGCCGCGCAAACGCACGACGTCAGCAGCAGAGTAACCACGCTTCACGCCTTTCCAGCGTGGGTTCGTTGCCCAGTCTTTTTCGAGGGCGGCAATTTGTTGTTCGCGGCTGAGTTGTTCGTTCAGGGATTGAGGCATGGTTCACTCCAGTTAGTTAAGTGGTTGTCGATGACCAACTATAAGTCTTATATAAGAGTGGGATAACATCTTATGTCTTATAGAAGAATTTATTTTTATTCAATAAAAACATGGGCTTGCGTACGTAATTCCGATATGTGAAATTCCATTTCTCATATCAAGAAAAAATATTGCGCTGCAGCAAATCATAATTTCATGATGCAAAATTAACTTTCAAGGAAATATGGACTTCAATCCAGTGACCACCCTTTGCATGCAAGACCGCCAATTGATACAGTAATAACGCGCTCGTGAAAAACAACATTTCCAAATGAAAAAGTCGTTTTCACTTGGAAAGAACTTCGTTCTCAATTAGCATCCGCAATGCTCTAGAGCGATATCTCTAAGGGCTTGAAAAAAACTTCTAGAAGGAAATGAACCATGGCAACTGCAAAGAAAGCTCCGGCTAAAAAAGTAGCAGCAAAGAAAGCTGCTCCCGCAAAAAAAGTAGCAGCGAAAAAAGCTGCGCCTGCTAAGAAAGTAGCAGCTAAAAAGCCTGCTGCTAAAAAAGCAGCCCCAGCAAAGAAGGCCGCTCCTGCTAAAAAAACAGCAGCTAAAAAAGTAGTGACCAAAAAGGCACCTGCTAAGAAAGCAGCTCCTGCCAAAAAGCCAGTTGCAAAAAAAGTAGCGGCTAAGAAAGTTGTTGCCAAGAAAGCCCCCGCTAAAAAAGTAGCCGCCAAAAAAGCGCCTGCTAAAAAGCGCACGCCTAACGCAGCCTTCATGAAGGCACTCACACCCAGCGCTGCTTTGGCCGCTGTGATTGGCCACACGGCAGTGCCACGCACTGAAGTTGTGAGCAAGATGTGGACGTACATCAAAAAACACGGACTGCAAGACAAAGTCAACAAGCGCAACATCAACGCTGACGACAAGCTCAAGCAAGTGTTTGGCAAAGCCCAAGTCACCATGTTTGAATTGGCTGGCTTGATCGGCAAGCACCTGAAGTAATTCAGTTTCTGCCTCAACAAAAAAGGGACCGTGAGGTCCCTTTTTTGTTGAGCAAATGCGTCTTACACGTGCGCCGTTCTGCGCCCCACGCCCAAAGCCACCAGCACGCTCAGCAACAACACAAAAGCTGCGCCCAGCAAAGTTGCCCCATACCAACCGTGATCCATGAACACGCCAAAGATGAGGGGCGAAATGGCAAAGCCTGTATCGAGCCCCGAATAAACCATGCCATACACACGACCTGTGGCACCTTGGGGCGTGGCTTTTTTGATCATCATGTCGCGTGAAGGGCCGCCCACGCCAATGGCCAAACCTGTGGCGGCCAAGATGACCATCGTCAAATCAGCGCCAAACAGACCACTGCCGCACAGTGCCATGAACAAAGCACCTACGGCCATGCAAGTCGCTACGACCTTGTCGCTGTGACGGGGCCAACGTGCTGCCACAAAGCCGCCCACAAACATCCCGGCGGCAGCACACAGCATATAAGCCGTTAACGTAACGGTAGCAGCCTCAAACGTCACGTGGTGAAGCGCTTGCAAGATAGACACAGCAAAGCTTTGCACCACCGCCAGCGTCATCGTGGAGAGCAAGAAAAAGCTAAAGCACCACCACACGACGGGGATTTTCAAAAAGGACAAGGTGCTGCCATCGCTGGCACTTGACTTGTGGTTCACCACCTCGGCATGCAGATGCTCACGCTGCCAGAGTAACAATACAAAGATACCCATGAAAAGCAATGCAGCGCCCACATAGGCAGCACGCCAATCAAACGCAGCACTCAAGCCCACCATGAACACAGGCGCCAGTGCCCAGCCCAAGTTACCAGTCAGGCCGTGCGCGCTGAACGCATAACCCAATCGAGGGGCAGACACATTTTGATTCAGGATGGTGAAGTCCACAGGGTGGAACGAGCAATTGCCGAGCCCCAGCAATGCAGCGCCCAACATCAAGCCCACATAGCTATCAGCCACAGACACAGCCATGCAGCCCGCTGCCATCAACAGCAAAGCCACAAACAACACTGGCCGTGCACCCAAGCGGTCAACAACAAAACCAGCAGAGGCTTGACCAATGCCAGAGACGACAAAGAAGACCGTCATCAAAAAACCCAACTCGGAATAGCTCAAACCAAAGGTGCTGATGAACACGGGAAACATGAGCGGCAACAGCAGGTGCGAGAAGTGCGAGCTGGCGTGTGCCACGCCCACCAAGCCAATGACGGCTACGTCATCGCGCCAAGGGTTGGTTGCGGGGTTCAAAGTGGTCATAAAAAAGCGCAGCAAAAAGGATGAAGGTATCCTAACTGCTGCGCTTTTTTGCGTCTTCCACTGGGAGACAAGCCCCCTATCCTGACAAGGGGCAAACCCTCTCAGCCGCCGTAGTTCAGACCACGGCTTTGGTGAATGCAAACTCGCCTGGCGCACGCACAGGGTCCACACTGACAGCAATCGTGTCTTTGGGCAAGAACTTGCCTTCCAACAATAACTTGGACAAGGGGTTTTCGATGCGCTGTTGAATGGCACGCTTCAATGGACGTGCACCAAACACAGGATCAAAGCCCACCTTTGCCAACTCGGCCAGTGCTGCGGGTGACACATCCAAAGTCAAGTCCATCTTGGTCAAACGCGCCCCCAAAATCTTGAGCTGTATGCCCGCGATGCTGGCGATGTGTTCAGCATCCAAGGCGTGGAACACCACCGTCTCGTCAATGCGGTTCAAGAACTCGGGGCGGAAGTGCGACTTGAGCTCATCCCACACCGCGTCTTTGATGTCTTGTGGGTCTTGGCCCACCATGCTTTGAATGATGGGTGAGCCAATGTTGGACGTCATCACAATGACCGTGTTTTTAAAGTCAACCGTGCGGCCTTGGCCATCGGTCAAACGGCCATCGTCGAGCACTTGCAACAAGATGTTGAACACATCAGGGTGGGCCTTTTCCACCTCGTCCAGCAACAGCACGCTGTAGGGTTTGCGACGCACGGCTTCGGTCAAGTAACCGCCTTCGTCGTAACCCACATAGCCGGGAGGCGCACCCACCAAGCGGCTGACCGAGTGTTTCTCCATGAACTCGCTCATGTCGATGCGAATCATGTGGTCTTCGCTGTCAAACAAGAAGCCAGCCAAGGCTTTGCAGAGCTCTGTCTTACCCACACCCGTAGGGCCGAGGAACAAGAACGAACCCGTGGGGCGATTGGGATCACCCAAGCCCGCACGCGAGCGGCGAATGGCATTGGCCACTGCCGTGATGGCTTCCTCTTGACCCACCACGCGGTCGTGCAACTTATCTTCCATTTGCAAGAGCTTGTCGCGCTCCCCCTGCATCAGCTTGGACACAGGAATGCCGGTGGCACGCGCCACCACTTCGGCAATTTCCTCAGCGCCCACTTGGGTGCGCAGCAAGCGGTGGCCCCCAGCGGCCGTCGCCTTGCTGCTTTCGCGTGCGTTGGCTTCTTTCATGCGCTTTTCAAGCTCTGGCAATTTGCCGTATTGCAGCTCGGCCACTTTGTTGAATTCGCCCTTGCGGGTGAGTTCTTCAATCTGGTGGCGAAGACGGTCAATCTCTTCTTTGAGTTGTGCACCGCCATGGGCAGATGACTTTTCAGCTTTCCAGATTTCGTCCAGGTCGGCGTACTCTTTGCCAATCTTTTCAATCTCTTCTTCAAGCAGCTCCATGCGTTTTTGCGAGGCTTCGTCTTTTTCTTTGCGCACAGCTTCGCGTTCAATCTTGAGCTGAATCAGGCGACGGTCGAGCTTGTCCATCACCTCGGGCTTGGAATCGATTTCAATTTTGATTTTGGCCGCAGCCTCATCGATCAAATCAATCGCCTTGTCAGGCAAGAAACGATCGGTGATGTAGCGGTGACTCAGCTCGGCTGCAGCCACGATGGCGGGGTCAGTGATCTCGACGCCATGGTGCACTTCGTACTTTTCTTGCAGACCACGCAAAATAGCAATCGTGGCTTCTACAGAAGGTTCGCCCACAATAATTTTTTGGAAACGACGCTCCAACGCCGCATCTTTTTCGATGTACTTGCGGTATTCATTCAGCGTGGTCGCGCCCACACAATGCAGCTCGCCACGAGCCAAAGCAGGCTTGAGCATGTTGCCCGCATCCATGGCGCCATCGGCCTTGCCAGCCCCCACCATGGTGTGCAGCTCGTCAATGAACACAATGGTTTGGCCTTCGTCTTGCGCCAATTCTTTGAGCACGCTTTTCAAGCGCTCTTCAAACTCACCGCGGTATTTCGCCCCCGCCAGCAAAGCAGCCATATCGAGTGACAACACGCGTTTGCCTTTGAGCGAGTCAGGCACCTCACCCGCCACGATGCGCTGGGCCAAGCCCTCGACAATCGCGGTCTTGCCCACGCCGGGTTCACCGATAAGAACAGGGTTATTTTTGCTTCGACGTTGCAACACTTGGATGGCGCGGCGAATTTCATCGTCACGACCAATCACGGGGTCGAGCTTGCCTTGTCGGGCTCGCTCGGTCAGGTCCATGCAGTATTTTTTCAGTGACTCGCGTTGACCTTCGCTTTCGGCGTTGTCCACTTTTTGGCCGCCGCGCACGGCCGTGACAGCCGCCTCTAATGACTTGCGGTTCAAGCCGTTTTGCGTGGCCAACTTGCCCCAATTGCCTTTGTTATCGCACATGGCTAACAAAAATAATTCACTGGCCACAAACTGGTCGCCACGTTTGATGGCTTCTTTTTCAGCAGCTTGGATCAAGGACACGGTGTCGCGCCCCACTTGCACCTGCTCTTGACCTTCGACCTTGGGCAAGCGGTTCATCGCGTCTTCTGCCGCCGACAACAAGCCGGTCACATTGGCACCTGTGCGCTGCAACAGCGACTTAGGCCCATCATCTTGGCGCAGCATGGCGACCAATACATGGGAAGGCTCGATGTAGGCGTGGTCGCCCCCAAGGGCCAGCGACTGGGCGTCGCTCAAAGCTTCTTGAAACTTGGTGGTGAGTTTATCAACGCGCATGGAAACTCCGAGAAATTGATTAGATGAATTGATAACTGAGGCTGGTATGTCTTATTTCAAGATCACACCAGCACAGTGGTGTTGATCTGAGTCAAAGTACAGCGCATTCAACCATCCGAACATCGCACTGTCAGTGCGGTGGCGCACACCGTTATTGCGGTGTGGTGTTGGTCGCTTGAATGCCCCATCGGGCCAAGGCTTGGTCGTCGCTCACACGGGCATCGACCCAGCGCGCGCCTTCGGGCGTGACTTCTTTTTTCCAAAATGGCGCTTGGGTTTTGAGGTAATCCATCAAAAACTCGCAGGCCTTGAAGCTCTCACCGCGGTGTGCCGAGGTGACAGCCACAAACACAATTTGGTCTTCTGGGTGCAGCAAACCCACGCGGTGAATGACGCGGGCAGCAAAAATGTCAAAGCGTTTCTTGGCCTCATCCATCATGGCCGAGATGGACTTTTCAGTCATGCCTGGGTAATGCTCGAGTTCCATGCTGGCCACCGAGCTGCCATCGTTGCGCTCGCGCACCGTGCCTAAAAACGAGCACACGGCCCCCACGCGAGCATCGCCTGCACGCAAGGTGGCAAGCTCTTGGCTCACATCAAAGTCTTGGGTTTGGATGCTGACGGTGAATGACATGGCTTGCTTCTTAAGTTAACCGCCAGTGACGGGCGGAAAGAAAGCCACTTCGCAGCCTTCGCTCAAAGCGGCAGACTCTTCGCACAAATCTTGGTTCAAAGCCATGCGCACAGCGCGGCCATGAGCCAATGCTTCGGCATAAGCGCCGCCGCGTGCAATCAGCTCATCACGCAAGTCTTTGAGCGTTGTGGCTTGTGTGCTCACGCGCTCACTGCCCTGCCCGATGGCTTCGCGAATAGACGCAAAGTATTTGAGGTTCACGTTGAGGGTCATTTTGGGGGGCGCGCTCATGCCAGCCACTCCGCAAAAGAAATAAAGCGAACGGTATCGCCTTTGGCAATGGTTTGCCCAGCAGTGTTATCCACCACGCCATCACCCCATACGGCTGAGGTGAGCACGCCAGAGCTTTGGTTGGGGAACAAATCAAGGCCACCTTCGGCGTTGCGTTTGACACGCAAAAACTCGCGACGTTTGTCAGCGCGCGGCCAATCGAAATGGGCTTTCATGTCCGTGCGTGCAATGTCCGTCTTCGTAGCGCCCTGCAAGGCCAACACAAACGGACGCACCAACAACAAAAAGGTCACAAAACTAGAAACCGGATTACCGGGAAGACCCATGAAGTGGCAAGCATCGCCTTCGGTATGACTGCCGAGATTCACCTTGCCATACGCGAAGGGCTTGCCGGGCTTGATAGCGAGTTGCCAGAGGTTCAATTCTCCCAAGGCCTCAACCGATGGTTTGATGTGATCTTCTTCACCCACCGACACACCGCCGCTGGTCAAAATCAAATCATGGTGTTGGGCTGCATCCCGCAAGGCGGCGATGGTGGCCTCACGTTTGTCGGGCACGATGCCAAGGTCTGTGACCTCGCAACCCAAGCGCTGCAACATGGCGCGCAAGAAGAAGCGGTTGGAGTTGTAAATCGCACCAGCAGGCATGGCCTCAGGTGCCACATCGCCGGGCATGACCAACTCGTCACCTGTGGAGAACAAGGCCACGCGTGGACGCGCCGACACTTGCAGCTGTGCCAAGCCAATGCTGGCCGCCAAACCCAACTCTGCGGGTGTCAGACGAGTGCCTTGGGACAGCACTTTGGCACCGCGTGTGACGTCTTCACCCGAGCGGCGAATCCACTGCGCTGCGGGCACGGCTTTGTTCACTTTGATTTGGCCGTCCTCTAAGACTTCGCAGTCTTCTTGCATCACCACGGCATCTGCGCCGGGCGGAATCGGTGCACCTGTGAAGATGCGAGCGGCTTCGCCAGCATTGAGTTGCGTGCCGTGTGTGCCGGCAGGAATGCGCTGCGTCACGTGCAACACGGCAGCTGCTTGCACACAATCAGACGAGCGCACGGCGTAACCGTCCATCGAGCTGTTGTCTTGTGGAGGCACTTGCAAAGCCGCAACCACGTCTTGTGCGAGCACGCGGCCATCGGCATCAAAGGTGGACAACGATTGCGTCGTGGTCAACACATGGGCTTGCGCCAGCAATTGCGGCAACGCGTCATCGAGTGAGAGCAAAGGGGGACGGGTCATAGCAAAGGTGGGTGGTATTCGAAACGGTCTTCATTGGCCACCAACCATTCGGTGATGGCATAAGGGTCGTTGAGGTCCAACACGGGGCGCAATGTAGCCTCTGGCATGTCTTGTGGTGAATCGGTGGCGATGGCCACCACAAAGTCATCATGAGGGTAACGCACAGGTTGCTCAGACGCTTTGCGCCAAACTTCAACCTTGAGCAAATCGCTTTTCTTAAAGCCTTCGACCAAGACCCAATCCACACCCTCGTACACCTCGGCCAACAGGTGGTGCACCGAGAGCTGCGCAGGCTGCTCAAACTGGCGCTGCAACACCAAACGTTGGTTGGATGCCACCAGCACCTCAAACGCACCCGCTTCGCGGTGACGCCAGCTGTCTTTGCCAGGCTTGTCAATGTCAAAGTTGTGGTGCGCGTGTTTGACCACAGACACGCGCAAACCCTTCATGCGCATGCAGCCAATCAACTGCTCGACCAAGGTTGTTTTTCCTGAGCCGGAATAACCTGCAAAGGCGACGACTTTCATGCGGGGTCGCAATGGTTGGCGATGTAGGCTTTGATTTGAGCCACGTCTGGCTTCATCACCAAGACACGTTTAGGCAAAGCTTCAATGCCTTCAAACTTAGCCGGACGATGGGGCTCTTGACCCAAAGCTTCCACGATGGTGGCAGCAAATTTGATGGGCAAGGCGGTTTCCAAAACGATCATGTGCACGCCAGGCTTGAGGTGTTCACGCGCCACTTTCACGCCGTCGGCTGTGTGGGTGTCGATGATCTCGCCAAAGTGCTTATGCACGTTTTGGATGGTGTCCAAACGGTTGGCATGCGTGCTCTTGCCGCTGGCAAAACCGTAGCGGGTGGCAGCTTCTGCGAAGTGCGGATTAGCGCTCAGGTCAAATTTACCGGTTTTGGAAATTTGTGCACCAAACAAGTCTTTGACCAACGCACCATCACGACCGAGCAAATCGAACACAAAGCGTTCGAAGTTGCTGGCCTTGGAAATATCCATCGAAGGGCTCGATGTTTCGTATGTGTCGGCACTGCCGCGCACGCGGTACACGCCGGTGCGGAAGAACTCGTCCAACACATCGTTTTCGTTGGTAGCGGCCACCAAGGTGTCCACCGGCAAGCCCATCATGCGGGCCACATGGCCTGCACACACGTTGCCAAAGTTACCACTCGGCACGGTGAAGCTCACCTTTTGGCTGTTGGCCGTGGTCGCTTGGAAATAACCAGCAAAGTAGTACACCACTTGGGCCAGCAAGCGCGCCCAGTTGATGGAGTTGACCGTGCCAATTTTGTATTTGGTTTTGAAGTCCAAATCGTTGGACACCGCTTTGACCAAGTCTTGGCAATCGTCAAACACGCCTTCGATGGCGATGTTGTGGATGTTCTCGTCCATCAAGCTGAACATTTGCGCTTGCTGAAAGGGGCTCATGCGACCGTGCGGGCTGGTCATGAACACGCGCACACCTTTTTTGCCACGCATGGCGTATTCGGCCGCGCTGCCCGTGTCGCCACTGGTCGCACCAAAAATGTTCAGTTCTTCGCTACGGCGCGCCAACTCGTATTCAAACAAGTTGCCCAGCAGTTGCATGGCCATGTCTTTGAAGGCGAGCGTAGGACCGTTGGACAAAGCCTCGACCCACAAGCCGTCCTCTAACTTGCGCACAGGCACGATGGCCTGAGTGCCATACACCTCTTGGGTGTAGGTCTTAGCGCACAAGGCTTTCAGGTCAGCCGCAGGGATGTCGTCGATGTAGAGCGACAGCACTTCAAACGCCAAGGCGGCATAGCCCTGTGTGTTGAACGTGATGCGCAAACGCGTGAGCGCAGCATCGTCCACCTGTGGGTAGTGCTCGGGTAAATACAAACCACCGTCTGGGGCCAAGCCCTCGAGGAGGATTTCACAAAAACGCTTGCGCTCGGCGTGGCCGCGCGTGGACAAATACAGCATCAGTTCAACTCTTCTTTGCGGATGCGGGTGACGGGGGCCAACACGGTGGTGAGCTTTTGCATTTCAGCAAGGGCTTCATTCATCTTGGCTTCTACACAATCGTGGGTCAAGATGATGAGGTCGGTGTGGCTCTCGCCCTCACCGGCTTCGCGCTGCAAGACCGCATCAATACTAATGTCAGCACTGGCCAAAATGCCGGTGACCTTGGCAAGCACGCCCGCTTGGTCGGCCACGCGCAAACGCAGGTAATAGCTGGTGACCACTTGAGCTATCGGCAGAATAGGCAAGCTGCTCATCGCATCGGGCTGGAAGGCCAAATGCGGCACACGGTTCAACGGGTCTGCCGTGTGCAAACGTGTGATGTCGACCAAGTCAGCAATCACCGCGCTGGCAGTGGGCTCGCTGCCCGCACCTTTGCCGTAATACAACGTCGTACCCACGGCGTCAGCATGCACCATCACGGCGTTCATCGCACCTTCAACATTAGCAATCAATCGCTTGCTAGGCACCAAACAAGGATGCACGCGCAGTTCAATGCCAGCTGGCGTGCGCTTGGAAATGCCCAAGAGCTTGATGCGGTAGCCGAGTTGTTCGGCGTACTTGATGTCTTGCGCTTCGAGCTTGGTGATACCTTCGACATAGGCCTTGTCAAACTGCACAGGCACGCCAAACGCAATAGCGGACATTAGGGTGACTTTGTGGGCTGCGTCCACACCTTCGATATCAAAGGTCGGATCAGCTTCGGCATAACCCAAAGCTTGTGCCTGCTTGAGCACGTCATCAAAGGTCAAGCCCTTGTCGCGCATCTCAGACAAGATGAAGTTGGTCGTGCCGTTGATGATGCCAGCCAGCCATTGAATACGGTTGGCAGTGAGGCCTTCGCGCAAAGCTTTGATGATCGGAATACCACCGGCCACCGCGGCTTCAAACGCCACCATGACGCCCTTTTTGTGGGCAGCTGCAAAAATTTCTGTGCCGTGCACAGCCAGCAATGCTTTGTTGGCCGTGACCACATGCTTGCCTGCTTCGATGGCTTCAAGCACGAGTTGCTTGGCAATGCCGTAGCCGCCAATCAGCTCCACCACGATGTCGATGTCTGGATTGGCGATGATCTTGCGCGCATCGTCCACCACTTCCACATTTGCACCCACGATGCTTTTGGCACGCGCCACATCGAGATCCGCCACCATCGTGACTTCAATGCCACGACCAGCGCGACGTTGAATTTCTTCTTGGTTACGTTTGAGCACTTCAAACGTGCCGCTGCCTACGGTACCAATGCCTAAGAGGCCTACTTGAATCGGTTTCATGCTTTTCTATTTCGGTAGTTTTCTAAGAATTTTGCGATGCGTGAGATGGCCTCACGTAAGTCATCTTCGTGAGGCAAGAACACGATACGGAAATGGTCCGTGGTCTTCCAGTTAAAGCCCGTGCCTTGCACCAACATGACCTTGGTTTCTTGGAGCAACTCCAAGAAAAATTGTTGGTCGTCTTTGATGGGGTACACCTTGGGGTCCAAGCGCGGAAACATGTACAGCGCGGCTTGAGGCTTCACACAGGTCACGCCAGGAATGGCGGTGATGAGCTCATAGGCCAAGTCGCGTTGCTTACGCAAACGACCGCCCTCGCCCACCAAATCGTTGATGCTTTGGTAGCCGCCCAAGGCGGTTTGAATCGCCCACTGGCCTGGCACGTTGGCGCACAAGCGCATGTTCGAGAGCATGTTGAGGCCCTCGATGTAGTCAGCTGCAGGCTTTTTGTCGCCAGACACCACCAACCACCCCGCGCGATAACCACAGGAGCGATAGCTCTTGGACAGTGAATTGAAAGTGAGCGTCAACACATCGTCGCTCAAGCTGGCGATGGGCGTGTGCTTGACACCGTCGTACAAGACCTTGTCATACACCTCATCCGCAAAAATGATCAAGCCATGCTTGCGTGCGAGCTCAACGATTTGCATCAGCAACTCGTCTGAATACAAAGCACCGGTTGGGTTGTTGGGGTTGATGACGACAATGCCCTTGGTGTTCTTGGTGATCTTGGCGCGAATGTCTTCGATGTCGGGCATCCAACCATTCGCCTCGTCACACACGTAGTGCACAGGCGTACCACCAGACAAGCTGACCGCCGCGGTCCATAGCGGGTAGTCGGGCGCAGGCAACAGCAACTCGTCGCCATTGTTCAGCAAGCCATTGGTGGCCATGACGATGAGTTCACTTGCGCCGTTGCCCAAGTAAATGTCGTCGAGCGTGACACCTTTGATGCCTTGCTTTTGCGTCTCGTGCATCACCGCTTTGCGGGCGCCAAAAATGCCTTTGCTGTCCGAGTAGCCAGCCGAGTTGGGCAGGTTGCGGATCATGTCTTGCTGAATTTCTTCAGGCGCATCAAAACCAAACACGGCCAAGTTGCCGATGTTGAGTTTGATGATCTTGTGGCCTTCCTCCTCCATTTGACGCGCTCGGTCCATGATGGGACCGCGAATGTCATAACAGACGTTGGACAGCTTGTTGGATTTTTGGATCTGTTTCAAAGTCCCTCCGAGGGCTCTTTTACGGGGTGAAACCTATAATTTGACCACAGATCTCAAGGCATTTATGAAATTACAACCCGATCGCATCGAGACCCAGTCCGTTACCGCCTATGGCTCGGGATGGGTGGCTATCCAAGGCGAAAAAATCACGCACAGCGTGCTGATCAGCTCCGAAGGACTTCGCTTGGATTGGCGATGCCAAAGTTTTGATGATTTAGGCCCGCATCACTTTGCACAGTTGGTAGATTTAGACGTGGAGTTGGTCATCTTTGGCAGCGGTGAACGTTTGCGCTTTCCCAAACCCGAATGGCAAGTGGGGTTGATGCAGCGACGTGTGGGCCTAGAAACCATGGACACACAAGCGGCATGTCGCACCTACAACATCTTGGCGGGCGAAGGCCGCAAAGTGGCGGCTGCACTCATCATCGAACCGTCTGCAAGTAATAATTAAGCACACGCTTCGCCGCGCGTCTGCTTGATGTTCTTATTCATCATCGATGCAAGGTTTATAAGTTAAAATAATGGGTTGCCGGAAGGGGGCTGTCTCGACAGTCGCCTCCTTCATCCGGCCGTCTGAACTGTCACACCTGATTGAGCGCTATGGCAATTGTTGTCAACAAACCCCTCCCCGAATTTGAAGCCAATGCAACAGGCGGCATTAAGGTAAGTAACACCTCACACAATGGCCAAGTCATGGTCTTGTACTTTTATCCCAAGGACAACACACCTGGTTGCACCACCGAGGCCATGCAGTTCCGTGACAAGTACAAAGACTTTGTCAAAGCCGGTGCTATGGTTTTTGGCGTGTCACGCGACAACATGAAGTCGCACGACGAATTCAAAACCAAACTCGAACTGCCCTTTGAGTTGATTGCCGACACAGAAGAAAAAATGTGTCACATGTTTGGCGTTGTGAAAAACAAAATCATGTACGGCAAAAAAGTCAAAGGCATTGAACGCAGCACTTTCTTGGTTGGCGCGGATGGCTTGCTGAAAGAAGAGTGGCGCGGCCTCAAAGTGCCGGGTCACGTGGACGAAGTCCTAAAAGCCGTCAAAGCCTTGAAGAAGGCATCTGCTGCAGCGGCATAAAGCACTCACCAAAAGTGTCACGGAGCTCGGTTATAGTGTTTCTATGACATTGACAGAAGCGCACATGTTTCCAACAAAAAGCCGCCTTGGCCTCCAGGCGGCTTTTTCGTTTTTTAAGCCTGAGTTTCAGTTTTTTCTTTGCGTTTCAACTCTTTAAATTTCATTTATGCCACTGCCACCCGCCCCCGCCAAACGTGCCGCCTTTTTGAACACTGAGGGTTTGGACACCACGCCTGCCAAATCACGCAGCGCACGTAAACCAACGCTACGCCAAGAACCACAAGAAATTGAAGCACCCTTGACCACCAAGGCACCAAGCACTGCCACGTCTGCCCCCCCCAAGTCTGAGCCTATGCCCGCCTACAAAAGCGAACGTAAAGCCATCCCCGCACGAACAGCCCGCATCAAGAAAAAACACACAGGCCCCACCAAGCTGTTTGTGCTGGACACCAATGTCTTGATGCACGACCCCATGTGCCTGTTCCGCTTCGAAGAACACGATGTGTTCTTGCCTATGATCGTGCTTGAAGAGTTAGACGGCCATAAAAAAGGCATGACTGAAGTGGCGCGCAATGCCCGCCAAACCAGTCGCTCATTGGATGCCTTGGTGGCATCACACAACGCCGACATCATCACGGGCATCAAGCTCGATGGCACCGGCCACATCGAAGTGGGCGGACGTTTGTTCTTTCAAACTGAACCGCTCGCCTTCACCCTGCCTTCTAGCCTGCCACAAGGCAAGGCCGACAACCAGATTTTGGGCGTCGTCGAAGCCCTGCGCGTCAGATACGCACCACGCGAGGTGGTGCTGGTCTCCAAAGACATCAACATGCGGGTTAAAGCACGCGCTTTGGGCCTGGCCGCTGAAGACTACCAAAACGACAAAACCCTCGAAGACGGCGACCTGCTGTATTCAGGCGCCTTGGCTTTGCCCGAAGATTTTTGGCTCAGCCACGCCAAAGAAGTGGAGAGCTGGCAAAGCGGCAGCCACACCTTCTACCGCCTGAGCGGCCCCTTGGTGCCCGAGTTGCACATCAACCAATTTGTGTATTACGAATCTGCTGGCGAACCCAGCCTGTATGCCCGCGTGACAGAGATTCGCGGTCACACCGTGGTGCTCAAAACACTCAAAGACTTCACGCATCTCAAAAATGCAGTGTGGGGCGTGACCACACGCAACCGCGAACAAAACTTTGCGATGAACTTGCTGACTGACCCTGAGATCGACTTTGTCACTCTCACCGGCACCGCTGGCACAGGCAAGACCTTGATGGCATTGGCTGCAGGCCTCACGCAAGTGTTGGACGACCGCCGTTACACCGAAATCATCATGACGCGTGCCACGGTGAGCGTGGGCGAAGATATCGGCTTTTTGCCAGGCACTGAAGAAGAAAAAATGGGTCCATGGATGGGCGCGTTAGACGACAACCTCGAAGTGCTGGCCAAAACCGAAACCAGCTCAGGCGACTGGGGCCGTGCTGCTACCAATGATTTGATTCGCAGTCGCATCAAAATCAAGAGCTTGAACTTCATGCGCGGACGCACCTTCTTGAACAAGTACCTCATCATCGATGAGGCACAAAACTTGACGCCCAAGCAAATGAAAACGCTGATCACGCGCGCGGGCCCCGGCACCAAGATTGTGTGCATGGGCAACTTGGCACAGATTGACACGCCCTACCTCACCGAAGGCTCTTCTGGTTTGACGTATGCCGTCGACCGTTTCAAAGGATGGCCACATGGTGGTCACATCACCTTGGCTCGCGGCGAGCGCTCGCGACTGGCTGACTTTGCCAGCGAAGTGCTTTAACGCTTTGTTGCGTTAATAGTCGCCACCACTGCTGTAACCACTGGCCAAGCTTTCGAACTTGGTGAGTGGTTTCAAGAAGGCCAACTTAACAGTACCCGTGGGGCCGTTACGTTGCTTGCCAATGATGATCTCCGCCACACCTGGCTCTTTGGACTCTTTGTTGTAGTAGTCGTCGCGGTAGATGAACATGATCACGTCCGCATCCTGCTCGATAGCGCCTGACTCTCGCAAGTCACTCATCATCGGGCGTTTGTCGGTGCGCTGTTCCACGCTTCGGTTGAGCTGAGACAAGGCAATCACGGGGCATTGCAGCTCTTTAGCCAGCATTTTCAAACCACGGGAGATTTCACCAATCTCAGTGGCACGGTTGTCACCGCCACTGCTATTGGAGCCGCTCATGAGCTGCAAATAGTCGACCACGATCAGGCCAAGCTTGCCGCACTGACGTGACAAACGTCGCGCGTTGGCACGTAGCTCGCTAGGCGTGAGGCCTGGTGTTTCGTCAATGTGCAGCGACACATTGCGCAGCTTCTCGATGGCTTCCGTCAGGCGTGGCCATTCGTCATCGCTCAACTTACCCGTGCGCAAATGACCTTGGTCCACGCGTCCAATCGAACCCACGATACGCACTGCCAATTGCGAAGCACCCATTTCCATGGAGAACACAGCCACAGGCAAACCTTCGTTCAAGGCCACATGCTCAGCAATGTTGATGGCCAAAGCCGTTTTACCCATGGACGGACGGGCCGCAAGCACCACCAAGTCGCCCGGTTGTAGGCCTGATGTCATGCGGTCAAAGTCAATGAAACCTGTGGGCACACCTGTGATGTCGTTTTGGTTGTCCGCCATCTCTTGCACGCGGTCCAGCAAGTCGACCACCAGCTGCGGCATGGCTTGAAAACCCTGCTTCATGCGCGAGCCCTCTTCACCAATGTTGAAGATTTTTTGCTCGGCTTCATCCAAAATTTGAGCCACCGCCCTGCCCTGCGTGTTGAAGGCGTTGGTAGCAATTTCGTCACTGGCGGTGACCAACTTACGCAGAATCGCGCGCTCTCGCACGATCTCGGCATAGCGCCGAATGTTGCTGGCACTGGGCACGTATTGTGCGAGTGCGTTGAGATAACCCAAACCGCCAATTTCCTCTGCCTTACCCAAAGTTTGCAAGTGCTCATACACTGTGATCACATCGGCGGGACGGCTCGCGTTCACCAGTGTCAAGATAGCGCTATACACCTGCTTGTGCTCGTAGCGGTAGAAGTCACCCTCGTTCAACAAATCACCCACACGATCCCAAGCACCGTTGTCCAGCAACAAGCCGCCCAAAACGCTGGACTCGGCCTCGATGGAGTGCGGAGGAATGCGCAGTTGAGCAATTTGCTGGTCGTGAGAGAAGCTCTCATCAAAGCTGTTAGAAGCGGCTGACATGGTGATCCTGTAAAACACACATCCTAAGCCCAGAGGCGCCAAGTGCTTGGGATAACTCTGTGGATAAGAGGTGGGTTAGCTGGGGAAAAGCAAAGAACAAATAAAAAAGCCGCTCCGAAGAGCGGCTTCAGGTGGTGCAGAAAAGCTTAAGCAGCTTCGCCGTACACAGACACAGTGATCTCAACGATCACGTCGGTGTGCAAAGCAACGCCCACGGTGCTGTCGCTCACAACCTTAATAGGGCCATGAGGCATGCGGATCTGGGCTTTTGCCACTGCGAAACCTTCTTTTGTCAACGCTTCAGCGATGTCATGGTTGGTCACAGAGCCGAACAAGCGGCCATCCACACCAGCTTTTTGGCCGATCTTGACGGCTTTGCCAGCGAGCTTCTCGCCTTGCGCTTGCG
The DNA here is from genome assembly GCF_031539105.1 of Limnohabitans sp. GTDB lineage: Bacteria > Pseudomonadota > Gammaproteobacteria > Burkholderiales > Burkholderiaceae_C > Limnohabitans. The sequence continues at coordinate 491 of NZ_JAVKLM010000007.1, read as the reverse complement.
CAGCAGCCAACTTCTCAGCAGCAGCTTTTTCGAGTTCAGCGCGGCGCACTTCGAATTCTTTGATCGCAGTTTCAGTAGCGCGACGAGCGCGGCCTGATGGGATCAAAAAGTTACGGGCGTAACCATCTTTCACACGGACGATTTCGCCGAGGTTGCCGAGGTTCACGACCTTGTCGAGCAGAATAATTTGCATGGTCGGTCTCCTTAGATCTTGTGCTGGTCGCTGTATGGCACCAAGGCCAAGAAGCGCGCGCGCTTGATGGCAGTGTTCAGCTGACGTTGGTAAATGGCGCGTGTGCCAGTGAGGCGTGCGGGAATGATCTTGCCATTTTCGGCAATGAAGTCACGCAAGGTGTCGACGTCTTTGTAGTCGATTTCTTCAACGCCAGTGACGGTGAAGCGGCAGAAGCGCTTGCGCTTGAAAAGCAATGATTGCGTGTTGCGCTTTGGGCGCTTGTCTTTGTTGAATTTCTTGAATGTGGCCATGATCT
>NZ_JAVKLM010000006.1:0-37364 GCF_031539105.1 Limnohabitans sp. | reverse complement strand
ATTGACGTTTACGTAAACGTAAACAAGGCAATCATGGCGACCACCTATTCCATCAGCGACTTAGCGCGTGAGTTTGACCTCACCACGCGAGCCATCCGTTTTTACGAAGACATGGGCCTGTTGCAGCCCGAGCGCTCAGGGCCCGGCGGGCGTAATCGCGTTTACAGCCATCGCGATCGCACGCGCCTCAAGCTCACCTTACGTGCCAAACGTTTAGGGCTCTCGCTGACAGAAGCTAAAGACCTGATCGACATGTACGACAGCCCACGCGACACCGGGCCGCAATTGCAAAAGTTTCTTGTGGTGCTCGACGCACACAAGCGTGAGCTTGAAGCGCAAATGGCGGAAATATTGGCCAACCTCGACGAGGTGAAAGCACACGAGAAGGACGCCCGAGCCTTGTTGGCCAAGCAAGGTGAAAAACCAGCCAAAGCCGTCAAGGTGGCGAAAGCGAGCAAGGCATGACGCACGCCGCATCTGCGCATCCTGAACTCCATGCCCGCATCGAAGCCAGCTTTGTGCGCCAAGGCATGATGCAGCACCTCGGTGCGCGCATCGTGTCCGTGGCGCCCGGTGAGGTCGAAATCGCCTTGCCGTATTCCGAGCGCGTCACCCAGCAGCAAGGTGGCTACCACGGCGGCGCAATGGGGGCATTGGCCGATATCGCCGCTGGCTACGCTGGCCTTACTTGTGCCGCAGATGGCCAAGAAGTGACCACCGTCGAATACAAGATCAACTTTCTCGCGGCATTCTCTGGCGGCGAGCTTCGCGCACGTGGCCATGTGGTGCGTGCAGGCAGGCGCCTCATCATCACCACTGCCGAAGTGGTGCACCTCGACGACAACGGCGGCGAATCACCCTGCGCTTTGATGCAGCAAACCCTCGCGACCGTGAACAAGACCTACTAAGACTAACGGAGACAAACCATGAACAACTTACCTGGCCTCAACTTCCAACTCGGTGAAGACATCGACGCCCTGCGCGACGCCGTGCGCGACTTCGCACAAGCCGAAATTGCCCCTCGCGCTGCACAGATCGACCATGACGACCAATTTCCCATGGACCTGTGGCGAAAGATGGGTGACCTCGGCGTGTTGGGCATCACCGTGGGCGAAGAGCACGGCGGGGCCAACATGGGCTACCTCGCACACATGGTCGCGATGGAAGAAATCTCACGCGCTTCTGCCAGCGTGGGTCTGAGCTACGGCGCACACAGCAACCTGTGCGTGAACCAAATCAATCGCAATGGCACCGAAGCGCAACGCGACAAGTACCTGCCCAAACTCATCAGCGGCGAACACGTGGGCGCGCTCGCCATGTCAGAGCCCGGTGCGGGCTCTGACGTGATCAGCATGAAGCTCAAAGCAGAAGACAAGAGCGGCTATTACCTGCTCAACGGCAGCAAGATGTGGATCACCAACGGCCCCGATGCTGACACCTTGGTGGTTTACGCCAAGACCGAACCCGAGTTGGGTGCGCGCGGTGTGACGGCTTTTTTGATCGAAAAAGGCATGAAGGGCTTCAGCGTCGCGCAAAAGCTCGACAAGCTGGGCATGCGCGGTAGCCACACCGGCGAGCTGGTGTTCAACAACGTGGAAGTGCCCGCTGAGAATATCTTGGGCGGCCTGAACATGGGCGCCAAAGTCTTGATGAGCGGTTTGGACTACGAGCGTGCTGTGTTGTCTGGCGGCCCTCTAGGCATCATGCAATCGGTGATGGACAACGTCATTCCCTACATCCACGACCGCAAGCAGTTTGGTCAAAGCATTGGTGAGTTCCAGCTCATCCAAGGCAAAGTGGCCGACATGTACACCGTGCTGCAAGCCGGCCGCAGCTTTGCTTACACCGTGGCCAAAAACCTCGATTTGCTCGGCACCGAACACGTGCGCCAAGTGCGCAAAGACTGCGCCTCCGTCATTTTGTGGACTGCCGAAAAAGCCACGTGGATGGCAGGCGAAGGCGTACAAATTTTCGGTGGCAACGGCTACATCAACGAATACCCACTGGGCCGTTTGTGGCGCGATGCCAAGCTGTACGAAATCGGTGCAGGCACCAGTGAAATCCGCCGCATGTTGATTGGCCGCGAGTTATTCGCTGAAACTTGCTGAGGAAATAACGGCACTGCGACAATCAACGCATGAGCAAATCACTACAACACCTTTTCGATAACAACCGCGTTTGGGCGGATCGCATGATTCAAGAAAATCCTGCGTATTTCTCACGCCTGGCCAACCAGCAAAACCCCAAGTATTTGTGGATCGGTTGCTCGGACAGTCGTGTGCCTGCCAACCAAATCACAGGATTGGATCCAGGCGAGGTGTTCGTGCATCGCAACGTGGCCAATTTGGTGGTGCATTCCGATCTCAATGCCTTGTCTGTCATTCAGTACGCGGTGGATGCACTCAAGGTAGAGCACATCATGGTGGTGGGGCATTACGGTTGTGGTGGCGTGGTGGCCGCCACGCGTGGCACGCGTGTGGGCTTGGCTGATAACTGGTTGCGCCATGTGCAAGACGTGCGCTTGCGCCATCGCCAACGCCTCAACCATTTGCCGCAAGCCGAGCTTGAGTCGGTCATGTGCGAAATGAATGTGATCGAACAAGTGGGCAACGTGGCGTTGTCCAACGTCATGCAAGACGCATGGGGCCGTGGCCAAAAGGTGACGGTGCATGGCTGGATTTACGGCCTCGACAACGGATTGGTAAAAGACCTCGGCGTCAGCATGAACCATTCTGGTGAAGTGGTTGACGTCTTTCGCAACGCTTTCAAACGCTACCCACGCGGTGGCATGCTTCCCGCTGCGTGACCCTCTGGGTCGGCGTGGCATTTTTCATTTTGTTTTGGAGAACTTCATGTCCGACCCCATCGTCATCGTCAGCGCTGCACGCACACCCATGGGCAGCTTTCAAGGCGACTTCTCTAGCCTAGCGGCACACGACCTAGGTGGTGCAGCGATCAAAGCAGCCGTTGAGCGTGCGGGGATCAACCCCGAGTTGGTCACTGAAGTTTTGTTTGGCAACTGCTTGATGGCGGGCCAAGGCCAAGCCCCTGCGCGCCAAGCCGCCTTCAAAGGTGGGTTGCCGAAGTCAGCTGGCGCGGTCACCCTGTCCAAGATGTGCGGCTCAGGCATGCGTGCTGCGATGTTTGCGCACGACATGTTGATCGCTGGCACACATGACGTGTTGGTCGCCGGTGGCATGGAGAGCATGACCAACGCGCCTTACCTCATGCTTAAAGGGCGTGGCGGCTATCGCATTGGCCACGACCGCATTTTTGACCACATGATGCTCGACGGTTTGGAAGACGCCTATGAGCCAGGCCGCAGCATGGGCACCTTTGGTGAAGACTGCGCGGCTAAATACGGCTTCACACGTGCTGAGCAAGACGCATTTGCCACCGCCAGTGTGCAGCGCGCCAAGGCCGCTAGCGAGAGCGGTGCATTTGCCGCCGAAATCACGCCCGTCACCGTCAAGACCCGCGCTGGCGAAACTGTGGTGTCGATTGACGAAGGCCCAGGAAAAATCAAGCTCGACAAAATCACATCGCTCAAACCCGCCTTCAAAAAAGACGGCACCATCACCGCAGCTTCCAGCTCGTCCATCAACGACGGTGGCGCAGCCATGGTTTTGATGCGCGAGAGCACAGCCAAGCAATTAGGTTGCAAGCCATTAGCCCGCATCGTCAGCCACGCCACCCACGCGCAAGAGCCTGAGTGGTTTGCCACTGCACCCGTCGGCGCCACACAAAAAGCCTTGGCCAAAGCCGGCTGGGCAGTGGAAGACGTGGACTTGTGGGAAGTCAACGAAGCCTTCGCGGTGGTGCCCATGGCATTGATGAAAGAACTCAATGTGTCGCACGACATCGTCAACGTCAACGGCGGCGCATGTGCTTTGGGTCACCCCATTGGCGCATCGGGTGCGCGCATCATGGTCACACTGATTCACGCGCTTAAAGCACGCGGCCTTCAACGCGGCTTGGCTACTTTGTGTATCGGTGGCGGCGAAGGCACGGCTGTCGCACTCGAGCTCGTTTAAGTTTTCCATATGCCAACCGCACTCATCATCGGCGCATCGCGTGGCATTGGGCTTGAGCTGGTTCGCCAATACGTGGCGGACGGATGGCGCGTCATTGCCACCGCGCGTGACGATGCGGGGCGCGATCGCATCCAAGCCCTAGGCGCGCAATGCTTGCGTGTCGATGTGGCCTCGCCCTTCAGCGTCACCTCGTTTGAGTGGATGCTCGATGGCGAAAAGCTCGACCTCGCTTTGTATGTGGCGGGCGTCATCGACCACAACGCAGCCAGCACCCCGCCCACGCAAGACGCGTTTGACCGCGTCATGCACACCAACGTGATGGGCGCGATGATGGTCATTCCGCAAGTTGCTCCCATGGTCGAAGCAGCCAATGGCGTGTTTGCCTGCATCAGCAGCGTGATGGGAAGTTTGCAAGGCACGCACAGCAGCGATGCAGCGCTGTACCGCATCAGCAAAGCTGCGCTCAACATGGTGGTGCGCACCTCGCAGCCCGAATATCCCCGCGTACGCATGGTGGCCATGCACCCAGGATGGGTGCAAACCGAGATGGGCGGAGCCAATGCCACGCTGACGGTTGAGCAAGCCGTCACACGCATGCGCCAAACGATGGCTCACATCAAGCCCGAACACGCTGGCCAGTTTTTGTCTTACGACGGCAGCACCATTGCGTGGTGATGTCTTTTACACAGTCACTTCATAACGGATAAGCCATGTTGCTCACCCCCGACCAAACCATGATTCGCGATGCCGTGCGCGACTTTGCCCAGCAAGAACTCTGGCCCAACGCCGCCAAGTGGGACAAAGAACACACCTTCCCGCACGAGGTGCACAAAGGCTTGGCCGCACTCGGCGCCTACGGCATTTGCGTGCCCGAAGACTTGGGCGGTGCAGGCTTGGAGTACACCACGCTCGCGATTGTTTTAGAAGAAATCGCCGCAGGCGATGGCGGCACCAGCACTGCCATCAGCGTGACCAACTGCCCCGTCAACGCCATCCTCATGCGCTACGGCAACGACGCGCAAAAGAAACAATGGCTCACCAAATTGGCGCAAGGCAACATGCTCGGCGCGTTCTGTTTGACCGAGCCTCATGTGGGCTCTGACGCATCCGCCCTGCGTACAACAGCGACCAAAGAAGGCGAAGAATACGTCATCAATGGCGTGAAGCAGTTCATCACCAGTGGCAAAAATGGCCATGTGGCCATCGTCATTGCCGTCACCGACAAAGGCGCAGGCAAGAAGGGCATGAGCGCCTTCATCGTGCCCACCAATGCACCTGGCTACCAAGTCGCGCGCCTCGAAGACAAGCTCGGCCAGCACAGCAGCGACACCGCGCAAATCAACTTTGACAATTGCCGCATCCCCGCCGAAAACTTGATCGGCGCGGAAGGCGAGGGCTACAAGATTGCGCTGTCTGCTTTGGAAGGCGGCCGCATCGGCATTGCCGCGCAAAGCATTGGCATGGCCCGCAGCGCGTTTGAAGTAGCCTTGCAATACAGCAAAGAACGCGTGAGCTTTGGCACCGCCATCTTCAACCACCAAGCCGTAGGTTTCCGGTTGGCCGATTGCGCCACACAGCTTGAAGCCGCACGTCAGTTGATGTACCACGCCGCCGCTTTGCGCGATGCAGGTTTGCCGTGTTTGAAAGAGGCGGCCATGGCCAAACTCTTTGCCAGCGAAACGGCAGAGCAAGTGTGCAGCGTCGCCATTCAAACCTTGGGTGGCTATGGCGTGGTGAGCGACTTTCCGGTAGAGCGCATCTACCGCGATGTGCGCGTGTGTCAAATTTACGAAGGCACCAGCGACGTGCAAAAAATCATCATTCAACGCGCCTTGGCCTAAAGCCCCAAGCCAGCCCAGGCTGGTGATGCTTGCAGGACAATGGCGCTAGTTTAAAAACGGAGCCGCGCCATGTCCTTTGCCACCACCCACACTGCCACGCTGCTGAAATACGGCGGCATCAGCTTCATTGCCGGTGCTGTGAACCACGGCATGTTCAGTGAAACGCGCTCGGTCATCACCGCTGCATTTGGCGTGTGTTTTTATCTGCTCGGTTCGTGGCTAGACATGCGCGTGCAAGACGCGCAGCGTCAAAGCTGGGCCGATGTGCTGGGCGTGGGCATTGTGTCCTCAATCGGCCTTGGCTTTTTCACCGGTGGCTTGCAACACTTTCCCGATTCGCCCGACCGCAGTCTGTGGGTCGTGCCCTTGGGCTTCACCTTGAGTTTGTTGGGCATGTACTACATGGACTGGCGCAGCCGTATGTCAGTCAATCGCCTCATCACCTATGCTTTGTTCTCTATTGCCGTGGTCTCTGCCTGCTCGGCTTTGGCGTGGACGCAGCTGGCGGGGCAAGCGGGTGAAGGACATGGCCACACGCATGGCGAAGCCACCGCACACACCCAAGACGCGAACAACAGCCCAAGTGCCGAGCTGGCCACACGCACGGTGACCGTCACACTCAGCGACGACATGCGCTTCACGCCCGCTAACTGGCAAGCCACCTCGGGCGAAACTGTGCGCATCCTGCTGGTGAACGCAGGCAAAGTGCGTCACGAGTTCATCATCGGAACAGAGGCAGAGTTACAAGCCCATGCTGACGAAATGAAAAAGCCAAACAATGGCCACAACCACCACACCAGCAACGCCGCCAGTGTGGCCGCAGGCGCCACGGGTGAGCTGCTATGGACCTTCACCGATGCGGGCGTGTTGCACATCGCCTGCTTTGAGCCCGGGCATTACGACGCCGGCATGCGTGGCACGATTTCGGTGTTGCCTTAATTCTTCGAGCTGCATATGACTGCGCTCGTTGTGTGCCCCTGCGGGCGTGCTGATGCCAAGAAACGCCCCGTGGCCTATGCCAATTGCTGTGGCCGTTTTGTCGACCACGTCGACACCACGCCAGCGCCAGATGCCGAACATTTGATGCGCTCGCGCTACACCGCGTTTGTGTTGGCGCGTGCGGATTACTTGTTGGCGACATGGCATCACAACACACAACCCGCATCGCTGGACTTTGATGCCGACGCCAAGTGGCTAGGCTTGGAGGCGCGCGAGCACAAAGTCACAGGCGATGACACGGCCGAGGTGGAATTTGTGGCGCGTTACCGAATCGCAGGTGCCGCGGTGCGTTTGCATGAGCGCAGCCGCTTTGTGCGCGAAGACGGGCGCTGGTTTTATGTGGATGGTGACCAACGATGACATTTGCAGCCGTTTTGTTTGATTGCGATGGCGTGCTGGTGGACAGCGAAGCCATCACCTGCGGTGCCTTGCGCGACATGCTGGATGAAAACGGCTGGCGCTTAAGCCTTGCTGAATGCATGACGCATTTTGTGGGACACGCCGTGCGCAGTCGCGCGGAATTGATCCAGGCGCACACGGGCCGCCCGTTGACCGATGCGTTCATGGACGAGTTTTACCACCGTCGCAATGTGCGCCTAGAAAACGACATCACCGCCATCGACGGCATTCACGATGCCGTGCGTCATTTGCATGAGCGCTGCGAAGGCCGCATTGCTGTGGCCTCGGGTGCAGACAGATACAAGGTAGAAATGATGTTGCACAAAGTGGGGTTGCATCACTTCTTTGAACACCGCATCTTCAGTGGTCACGAAATGCCGCGCAGCAAACCCCACCCCGATGTTTACTTGGCTGCCGCCGCACATTTGCAGATGAACCCCGCGCGGTGCTTGGTGGTGGAAGATACGACGGTCGGTATAAAAGCTGGCGTGGCTGCGGGCGCTACTGTGTGGGCCTATGCGCCGCCGCCTGCACCAACGGATGTCCTCACGCAGGCGGGTGCCGCACATGTGTTTGCACACATGACTCAGTTGCCCACGTTGTTTTCTGAAAAATTAACCCAAGGTTGACAAGATGCTGATCAATTGCGTGGCCTACCAAGATGGCCAAAAACTGGCCGATATTGACATTGCAAACATCAGTGATTGGTTGGCCAAGCCCGACTGTTTCATTTGGGTGGCGATGCGCGATGCGTCTGCGCAAGAGCTCCAAATGATGCAAGAGGAGTTTGACCTACACCCCTTGGCCATTGAGGATGCAGCCCATGGGCATCAGCGTCCCAAAATTGAAGAGTATGGCGAAACCGTCTTCATCGTCATGCAGCTGCCAGAGATGCATGAGGGTGAGGTGCAGGTGGGCGAAGTGGCGGTGTTTGTGGGGCGTAATTTTGTACTGTCCGTGCGCCGCAGCAGCCAACAAAACTTTTTGGGTGTGCGCGAGCGTTGTGAGCGGGAGCCTGAATTGCTCAAACAAGGCTCAGGTTTTGTGTCGTATGCCTTGATGGATGCGGTGGTTGACCGTTATTTCCCCTTGGTCGATGCACTTGAAGTCGAGCTTGAAGAAGTGGAGGCGCAAATTTTTGAGCGTGGTGCTGCTCGCTCGAACATAGAGCGCCTGTATGCGCTCAAACACCGCACCTCCACCATGCGCCATGCCGTTGTGCCCTTGCTGGAAGTGGTGGGCAAGTTGCACGGTGGACGCGTGCCTGCGGTGTGCATGGCCAGCCAAGAATATTTCCGCGACGTGCATGACCACTTGGCGCGTATCAATGGTGCGATAGATGCCATCCGCGACACCATCGCCACCGCGATTCAGGTGAACTTGTCCTTGGTCACGATCGAAGAGTCTGAGGTCACCAAGCGCTTGGCCGCTTGGGCTGCCATCTTTGCTGTGTCAACGGCGCTGGCTGGTATTTGGGGCATGAACTTTGAGGTGATGCCCGAGCTGAAATGGGAGTATGGCTACCCCATGGCCTTGCTTGTGATTGGCTCTATTGCAAGCTTGTTGTATTGGCGGTTCCGCCGCCGTGGTTGGTTGTGAGGTGTGACGTTGCGTCAGCGCAATTGCTGCTGGCGAAACGCTTCGGGTGAGGTGCCCGTCCAGCCTTTGAACGCACGAATGAAACTCTTCACGTTCTGAAACCCTGCCGCCTCGGCCACTTGTTTCAAGGGCCGCGATGTGCGTTGCAGTTGCATCATGGCCACATCCCGCCGCACGGCATCCTTGAGCTCTTGCAAGGATGCGCCTTCTTCTTTGAGTTGACGGTGCAGGGTGCGGGCCGACATGTTGAGCCACGCAGCCAAGTCATCGGCATTGCGGCTGTGCTCGGGGTACTGGGCCAAGGTTTGGCGTACTTTTTCCACCAACAAGCGGTCGCGTCGATAGGGGCGCACGGTCAGCAGCAGAGCGCGTTGCAGCATCTGTTGCAGGGCGGCTTCGTCGCGGCGCACCGGCAGGGCGAGGTAGCCTGCGTCAAACTGCAAAGCGTTTGTTGGCGCATTGAAATGGGTGTGGCCATCAAACAGCACGCGGTAGCTGTCGGCGTGCACGGGCGGCGCAAAGCGCAGATGCGTGGCAGTGAGTGGAATGCGTGAGTCGGTCAGCCAACACGCCACGCCCAGCGCATTGCGCAACACCGACACCACGCAAAACTCTTGAAACACGTCGAGGTCCCGCACCTCGTCCAGTTGCAAGGTGGCGATGCCGTTGCGTTCGCTCAAGCTCAGTTGAATGTCTTCGGTCAACAAGCCGTGATGCCTGCACCATCTGGAAAGCGCCAAGCCCAGCGTGGGCGATGTGAGCGAGGCGCGCACCAACAAGCCATAGCTGCCCCAAGGCAGGCGGCGGCTGAACCAGCCTAGGCCTTCGTCGTCCAGCTCTTGCATGGCGATGGCCGAGATCAGCTCCATCTGCATGGCGGTCACGCGTGTGTTGTTTTTTTTGAGAAGTTTTGGCTCGATTTGTGCCTTTTCTAGCGCGCCGCCCGCGTCTAACCCACGCTGGGCATAAGCAGCCACGATCGCTTGAATAAAAGCAATTGGCGTTTCAGCGCGACCTTGCGCCGGCGCGTGTTCGGGTGTGGAGCTAGGGCTAACCATACAAGGTCTCATTGTGGCAGGATTTGCAACTAATCTGGCGCAGGCCGTGGCAGCAAACGGCCTAAGCTTGGGTGACAACGCCGTAATAGGAAAAACACGATGACTGTTTTGCATTCCCAGCTCAACCCACGCTCTGCCGATTTCGCGGCCAACGCAGCCGCCATGCGCACCGTGGTGGACGACCTCAAAGCCCATCTTGAAAAAATTGCCGTCGGTGGCGGTGAGGCCGCGCGTGCCAAGCACATCGCACGCGGCAAGCTGTTGCCACGCGACCGCGTGCAAATGTTGCTCGACCCCGGCACGCCGTTTTTAGAAGTGGCCCCACTCGCTGCGCTGAATATGTACAACAACGACGCACCGTGCGCGGGCTTGATTGCGGGCATTGGTCGCGTCAGCGGCGTGGATTGCATGATCGTGTGCAACGACGCCACGGTGAAGGGCGGCACCTACTACCCACTCACAGTCAAGAAGCATTTGCGTGCCCAAGAAATCGCGCAGCAAAACAACTTGCCATGTATTTACTTGGTCGACTCAGGCGGTGCCAACTTACCCAACCAAGACGAGGTGTTCCCCGACCGCGACCACTTTGGTCGTATCTTCTTTAACCAAGCCAATATGAGCGCCCAAGGCATCGCGCAAATCGCGGTGGTGATGGGCAGCTGCACGGCAGGCGGTGCCTATGTGCCCGCCATGAGCGACGAAACCATCATCGTCAAAAACCAAGGCACCATCTTCTTGGGCGGCCCGCCCCTGGTAAAGGCGGCGACCGGTGAAGTGGTGACAGCCGAAGATCTCGGTAGTGGCGATGTACACACACGCCTCTCAGGCGTGGCCGACCACTTGGCGCAAAACGATGTGCATGCGTTGGCGCTGGCCCGCCAATGTGTGAAAAGCCTTAACGCACAAAAGCAACCCAACATTGCCACGCACGCGCCAGTGCCGCCGAAGTACGACGCACAAGAGTTGTATGGCGTCATCCCCACCGACACCCGTAAGCCCTTTGATGTGCGCGAGATCATTGCGCGCATCGTGGATGGCAGTGAGTTCGATGAATTCAAAGCACGTTTTGGAACCACCTTGGTGTGCGGCTTTGCACGCATCGAAGGCATGCCGGTGGGCATCATCGCCAACAACGGCATCTTGTTCAGCGAGTCGGCTTTGAAAGGCACGCACTTCATCGAGCTGTGCTGCCAACGCAAAATTCCGCTGGTGTTTTTGCAAAATATCACCGGTTTCATGGTGGGCCGCAAGTACGAAAACGAAGGCATTGCACGCAACGGTGCCAAGATGGTCACGGCCGTGGCCACCGCCGCTGTGCCGAAGTTCACCGTCATCATTGGCGGCAGTTTTGGTGCAGGCAACTACGGCATGTGTGGCCGCGCTTTCAGTCCACGCTTTTTGTGGATGTGGCCGAACGCACGCATCTCCGTCATGGGTGGCGAGCAAGCGGCCAGCGTGTTGGCCACGGTCAAGCGCGACGGCATTGAGGGCAAAGGCGGGCAGTGGAGCGCTGAAGAAGAACAAGCCTTCAAAGACCCGATTCGCCAACAATACGAAGAGCAAGGACACCCCTATTTCGCCACGGCGCGGCTGTGGGATGACGGGGTGATTGACCCCGCAGACACGCGCCGTGTCTTGGCTTTGGGTTTGAGTGCATCGTTGAATGCGCCCATTCCTGAGACCAAGTTTGGTTTGTTTCGCATGTGATGGAGGCTGCGATGACACTACCTTCAAACACCGCACTGAGCATTACGAACCAAGGTGCCATTCGCACCATCACCCTCTGCCGTCCCGATGTGCGCAACGCCTTCAACGACGAAGTGATTGCCGAATTGAAAACCGCTTTCACTGAAGCAGGTCTTGCCGCAGATGTGCGCTGCGTGGTGCTGGCCGCAGAAGGCCCCGCGTTTTGCGCAGGCGCCGACCTGAACTGGATGCGTCGCATGGCCGACTTCACGCGCGACGAAAACCTCGCCGACGCAGGACAACTCGCTGCCATGCTGCGTGCGATTTATGAATGTCCCAAGCCGACCATCGCGCGTGTGCAGGGCGATGTGTTTGCAGGCGGCGTGGGTTTGGTCGCTGCGTGCGACATGGCGGTGAGTGTGGACACGGTCACCTACTGCTTGAGCGAGGTGAAGCTGGGGCTCATCCCCGCCACCATCAGTCCCTATGTGATTCGCGCCATGGGCGCACGGGCGTCGCACCGCTACTTTTTAACGGCCGAGCGCTTCAGCGCAGCAGAGGCGCATCGCATCGGTTTGGTTCACGAAGTCGTTGCCGCTGATGCGCTGGACGCCAAAGTGGCCGAGCTGACCCGCGCCTTGGTGAGTGCCAGCCCGAATGCCGTGCGTGCCTGCAAGCGCTTGGTGCAAGACGTGGCCGAGCGTGACATTGACGACGCCTTGGTGGTGCATACCGTGGCAGGTATTGCCGACATTCGATCTAGCGCAGAAGGCAAGGAGGGCGTGCAGTCGTTCTTGCAAAAGCGCAAGCCCAACTGGCTGCTTTGACTTGCCCCTTTTTCAAGTCGCTTGACCATTTGCAACTTCATGCCTTGCCTTGAATTCAGAAAGACAAACCGTCATGTTTAAAAAAATCCTCATCGCCAACCGTGGCGAAATCGCCTGCCGGGTTGCCGCGACCGCTCGTCGCATGGGCATCAAAACCGTGGCTGTGTATTCGGATGCCGACGCCCAAGCCAAACACGTGCAGGTCTGCGACGAAGCCGTGCACATTGGCGGTAGTGCCCCCAAAGACAGCTACTTGCGCTGGGAGCGCATCTTGCAAGCGGCCAAAGACACAGGTGCGCAAGCGGTGCACCCTGGCTATGGCTTCTTGAGCGAGAACGAAGACTTCGCCAAAGCCTGCGCTGCCGCGGGCCTCGTGTTCATTGGCCCGCCAGCGGCTGCCATTTTGGCGATGGGCTTGAAGGCCGAATCCAAACAGCTCATGGAAAAAGCTGGCGTACCTTTGGTGCCTGGCTACCACGCGGCAGACCAAGACCCCGCACTGTTGCAATGCGAAGCCGACCGCATTGGCTACCCCGCGCTCATCAAAGCCAGCGCAGGTGGCGGCGGCAAAGGCATGCGCGTGGTCAACAGCAGCGCAGAGTTCGCTGATGCGCTGGCCAGTTGTAAACGCGAAGCCATCAATAGCTTTGGTGACGATGCGGTGTTGATCGAAAAATACGTGCAACGTCCGCGCCACATCGAGATTCAAGTGTTTGGCGACACACATGGCAACTGCGTGTATTTGTTTGAGCGCGATTGCTCGGTACAGCGCCGCCACCAAAAAGTGTTGGAAGAAGCGCCCGCACCTGGCATGACCGAAGCTTTGCGCAAACAAATGGGCGAAGCCGCTGTGGCTGCTGCCAAGGCGGTGAACTATGTGGGCGCAGGCACGGTGGAATTCATCGTGGAGCAAACGGGCTACGACCAGCCTGAGACCATGAAGTTTTTCTTCATGGAGATGAACACGCGCTTGCAAGTGGAGCACCCCGTGACCGAAGCCATTACTGGTCTCGACTTGGTGGAGTGGCAATTGCGCGTGGCCAATAACGAACCTTTGCCTTTGCGCCAAGACCAATTGCGCATCCACGGCCATGCCATCGAAGCGCGTATTTGCGCCGAGAACCCCGACAACAACTTCCTGCCCGCCACGGGTACTTTGGCGGTGTATCGCAAGCCTGTGTGCAGCAGCTTCGTCATCAGTGACGTGCCTTCATCGGTACGCATTGACGACGGCGTGCGCGAAGGCGACAGCATCAGCCCGTTTTACGACTCCATGGTGGCCAAGCTCATCGTGCATGGTGACACGCGCGAGCAAGCCTTGGCGCGTTTAGACGAGGCTCTGTCGCAAACCCGCATCGTGGGCTTGACGACCAATGTGCAGTTCTTGCGCCACATCATCCGCACCGATTCATTCGCCACCGCCAAGCTCGACACTGCACTGATTCAGCGCGAAGAAAAAGCCTTGTTTGCGCAAGAGCCTTTGGGGCTGGCACTCACCGCTGCGTCAGTGGTGGCCAACACCTTGCACCGTGAACAAGCCTTGACAGGCAACGACCCTTTCAGCAGCCGCGATGGTTGGCGTGCGTACGGCGTGGCCACGCGCAACTTTGGGTTTGTGTTCCATGGCGAGTCCTATGAAACCGTGCTGACCTATGTCCACGATGGCAGCTTGCATCTGAGCGTCAAGGACGCAGATGGCGATGTGTCGGGCACTTTGTCGTATCGCGAAGATGGCGATGCGCTGCAGATCAGCTTCGCAGGTTATCACGCTCGTGTGCAGGTGTTTCACGAAACACAAGGCCACGATGATGTGGCCCATGTGTTTGCGCCACAAGGTGCTACGCGTATCACCATGGTCGACGCTTTGGCCCACGCAGGTGAAGTGCAAGAGGCAGGAGGTCGCTTGACCGCGCCTATGCCAGGCAAGGTGGTGTCGTTTGCGGTTGCCGCAGGTGACAAAGTCAAGGCCGGCCAGCCGCTGGCCGTCATGGAAGCGATGAAAATGGAGCACACCATTGCCGCACCTGCGGATGGTGAAGTGTTGGAACTGCTCTATGCGCCGGGTGACCAAGTGGCCGAAGGCGAAGAGCTCTTGAAATTGAAAGTGTGACCATGGTTATGAGTTTGCCGCACCGTGTGCGTGTGATGGATGTGGGGCCGCGCGACGGCTTGCAAAACGAAAAACAACCCGTGCCTGCCGCCATCAAGGTCGAGCTGGTGCATCGCCTGCAAGCCGCAGGTTTGAAGGAAATTGAAGTCACCAGCTTCGTGTCGCCCAAATGGGTGCCGCAAATGGCTGACAACGCCGAGGTGATGGCGGGCATCCACCGCGAAGCAGGTGTGCGCTACTCGGTGCTCACGCCCAACATGCAAGGCTTTGAAGCTGCGCTGACCACCAAGCCCGATGAGATCGTGGTGTTTGGTGCAGCCAGCGAAGCGTTTAGCCAAAAGAACATCAACTGCTCCATTGCCGAAAGCATGGAGCGTTTCGCGCCAGTGGTCAAAGCCGCACGCGAAGCGGGCATCACCGTGCGTGGTGCGATGAGCTGCACCATGGGTTGCCCCTATGAGGGAGACATTGCGCCCGAGCGCGTGGGCTACTTGGCAGGCTTGATGAAAAGTATTGGCGTGCAACGCGTGGATGTGGCTGACACGATTGGCGTGGCCACACCGCGCAAAGTGCAAGCCGCCATGGAGGCCACGCTCAGGCACTACGCGCTCAATGACGTGTGCGGTCATTTTCATGACACCTATGGCCAAGCCTTGGTCAACACGTTGGCCGCTTTGCAAATGGGCGTGTGGAACTTTCAGTCGTCAGTGGCAGGCTTGGGCGGTTGCCCTTATGCCAAAGGCGCTACGGGAAATGTGGCCACGGAAGATCTGGTTTACATGATGCACGGCATGGGCATTGACACAGGTATTGATCTCGACAAGTTGATCGACGCCGGCGTGTTCATCAGCGAGGCCTTAAGCCGTCAGCCCAATTCCCTCGTGTCGCGCGCGGTTTTGAACAAACGCGCAGCTTGAGCAGGCGCTGTTCGCTGACAATTCGCAGCTATGTTGGATCGTCTTCTCTCACTCAAACCTCGACTGTCGCCTGCTGAGCTGCGTTTGCAGCAGATGGCCGCGCGCGAGGTGGACAAAGAAGAAACGCCACTCTCGCCCTGCATCTCTGTGTGTCGCATGTCTGATCAAACGGGCTTGTGCGAGGGGTGTTTTCGCAGCCTAGACGAAATCACGGGCTGGGGCCATCGTGCCCCTGAGGCCAAGCGTGAGGTGTGGCGTTCGATCCTGCTGCGTTTGCAAGCCAAACTGCAGCCCTGATTTTTTCTGAAGGTCGATCATGAAAACCATCACTTGCTACCTCGACTTTATTTCCCCCTACGCCTACCTCGCCTTTGAGGCCTTGCCTAAAAGTTTGATGTGCGTGAGCCACCGCATGGTTTACAAGCCGGTGTTGTTTGTGGCCATGCTCAAGCACCATGGTCAACGTGGCCCCGCTGAAATTGCTGGCAAGCGTGAGTGGACCTATCGCCAAGTGCTGTGGCAAGCCAAGCAATTGGGCGTCTCAATGGAGATGCCTCAGTCCCATCCCTTCAACCCGTTGGCACTGCTGCGCTTGGCCGTGGCGTGCAGCGCGGAGGGCGAGCCTAATCGCTATGTGTGCGAAACCATCTTCAAGCACGTCTGGCAGGGCGGTGCTGCAGCCGACGACGCCGCACGTTTGCAAACCCTCACGCAGCAGTTGGCCCCTCAGCGCGTCGTGGATGCGCCTGAGGTCAAGGATCAGCTCAAAGCCAACACCGAAGAGGCCATTGCGCGTGGCGTGTTTGGTGTGCCCACCTTCTGCGTGGATGACAAAGTGTTTTGGGGCTTAGACGCATTGCCCATGATGCGCGCTTACCTTGATGGAGATCAATGGTTTGACACGGCGTGGGACGCTGCCGCAAGCATCCAGCAAGGCGTGAAGCGTTGAATCAGGGCATTGCCGATGACAATGCTTTATGCCCAACGCTTTTAACTTTTCGGCCTCTCCGTTTGACTGCTTAACGCCCGACCAACAGCGCTTGGTGCGCAACAGCGTGGACGTGGTGTATTACCCCGAGGGCGAGGCCATTTTGGATGTGGGCACAGCACCCACGCATCTGTTTGTCATCATCAAAGGCTTTGTC
This sequence comes from Limnohabitans sp., assembly GCF_031539105.1. Lineage (GTDB taxonomy): Bacteria > Pseudomonadota > Gammaproteobacteria > Burkholderiales > Burkholderiaceae_C > Limnohabitans. The sequence goes on along the minus strand of NZ_JAVKLM010000006.1, from coordinate 20,749 downwards.
ACGCAGTACGACGGCGACGAAGTCATCACCACTTACGGGCCTGACGACACCTTTGACGGTCGCGGCTTGGTGGCCTGCAAAACCAGCAACAAATTTGTCGCGCAAGAAGAAGTGGTGGCCTACCAGCTGGTACGCCAAACGGTGACCGAGTTGATTGCCAGCAACGCCACCTTTGGTGCCTTGTTGTTCTCAGACCTCAGCAACAAACTCACCGCGCTGTCAGAGCGACAAAGCCAACATGAGTTGCAGTCGCTCACGCTCTCACGCGTTGATGAGGCGTTTGTGCGCCCCGCACATTTTGTAGAGATGGATGCCGATGTGGTGTCAGTGGTCAAGGTGCTGCAAACGCAGCGCACCAAATGTGTGTTGGTCCGTGACCGCAGCACAAGCCCTGAGCGCTTTGGCGTATTCACTGCGTCCACCCTGCAACGCGCCATTTTGAACGGCACACCTCTGGCTCAGCAAAAAGTCGGTGAACTTGCCAACTTCCAAATCATCACCGTCAAGCCAGTCGACCAAGTGGGCGATGCCTTGGCCTTGTTGCAACGCCATCGCGTGCACCGCTTGGTGGTGATGGACGACACCCGTGTGGTGGGCGTGCTCGAAGCCTTGGACTTGTTCAGTTTCTTATCCAACCACTCGCACCTCATCACGGTGCAGGTGGAAGCTGCGACCGACATCGAGGGGTTGGCGCAAGCCGCCACGCAAATCACCCGCATGGTCATCACGCTGCATCGCAGCGGGACACGCGTGAGCCTGATCGCACGCTTGGTGCAAGACTTGAACGCGCGTTTGTTCGAGCGTGCGTGGCAACTCATCGCCCCCGCCGACTTGGTGGCCAACAGCTGTTTATTTGTGATGGGCAGCGAAGGACGCGGCGAGCAGCTGCTGAAAACCGACCAAGACAATGGCCTCATCTTGCGCGACGGCTACACGCCGCCTGACAACCTCGAAACGATTTGCCAAGACTTCTCGAATGCTTTGACGGCGTTTGGCTACCCCGAGTGCCCGGGGCACATCATGGTGAACAACCCTTTGTGGCGAAAAACAGCGCATGACTTTGGACAAATGGTCCAGCAGTGGCTGCTCATGCCCGATGCCGACAGCCTAATGAACTTGGCCATCTTCTTAGATGCCCACGCCGTGTGTGGCGATGCGCATTTGCTGCAGCACGCGCAACACGCCTTGATGCGTTTGGCCACCGACAACGACGCCATGCTGGCGAGATTTGCCGCGTCCATCGACGCCTTTGGCAACAGCCATGGCTGGTGGAATCGCTTGCTGGGTCTGGATGAGCAACAAGGCTTGCACCTCAAGAAAGAGGGCATCTTTCCGTTGGTGCATGGCGTACGCAGCTTAGCCTTGGCCGAACACGTGCAAGAGACCAGCACCACGGCACGCATTGATGCCTTGGTGGCCAAAAGTGTCATCACTTCAGCTCTGGGTGCAGACCTCACGCAGAGCTTGCATTTCTTGATGGGTTTGAAGCTCAAGGCCGGCGTTACTGAAATGGAAACGCAACACGCGGTGTCGGGTTTGGTCAACGTGGCCAAGCTCACCACCTTAGAGCGCGATTTATTGAAAGACGCTCTGGGCGTGGTCAAGCACTTCAAGACGCTGCTGCGCAGCCGCTTCAAACTCGACACGCTGTGATGAAGTCCCTGATCTCACCCTCTCACTGGTGGCGAGCGATTCAGCGCGAGTGGCTGATTTACCACTTGGGCCTGCCAGAGTTTCGCTTCATGTTTGATGCGCCACCGCCCAATGAATGGGTGTCGCTCGACTGCGAAACCACGGGCTTAAATGTGGGCACTGATGAAATCATCTCGATTGGTGCGGTGCGCATTGTGGGTAACAAAATCATGACCAGCGAACGCTTTGAAGTCTTGGTGCGCCCCGAGCGCGGCGTGTCTGCCGACAGCGTTCGCATCCATCGTTTGCGTGAGCAAGACGTGGCGCAAGGTTTACCCGTGGACGAAGCCATGAAACAACTCATGCGTTTCATTGGCAGCCGCCCCTTGGTGGGCTACTTTTTAGAGTTCGACGTGGCCATGCTCAATCGCGCCCTTTGGCCGATGTTGGGGCAGGGCTTGCCGCAGCCAAAGATCGAAGTCTCGGCGATGTACTACGACCACAAGTTTCGCCAGATGCTGCCCTATGAGCAGCAAACCAACCCCAACATTGATTTGCGTTTTGTAACGCTGATGTCGGATTTGGATTTGCCTGTGCGTGATGCGCACGATGCGTTGAACGATGCTGTGATGGCGGCGATGGCGTTCATCAAGTTGCGTCAATTGCGTGGAGTGTGAGGTTTTAACTTCTCTTCTTTGGCTAGCGAGGTGAGGTAGGCGAACACGGCTTACATCGCTGCGCGACGAATGGCGCCGTATTCGCCTACCTCACCTCGCTTTCGCTTGTGAGCGAGTGAAGTACCGCGTGCCCGCAGTTGCTGCGAGCGCCTATAAATGGGCTGGTGATCAATCCGCTACGAATAAAACCTACCGAAACACAAGGTGTGAGGGGCATACAGATGCGGCGCCATTCGTCGCGAAGCGATGTAAGCCGCGTCTGTATGCCCCTCACACCCCTCGGTCATCGAAGTAAAAAGAGCAGGCATAAAAAAACCGAGCACGCATGCTCGGTTTCCAGAGAACTGAGCCCCATAGAACTCAGAGCAGAAGGCCTTAGTGACCCGATGCGCCAGAAGCGCCGAAGCCAGTTTCCGAACGCACTTGTTGTGCGGGGAACGCTGCGCGTTCTTTTTTGGCTTGCTCGCTGTTGTCCAAGATGGAGAACAACCAGATGCCCACGAAGCCGATGGTCATCGAGAACAAGGCGGGTGAAGCATAGGGGAACCATGCTGAACCTTTGGGGTTGCCCAGCGTGGCTTCCCACACAGAAGGCGACACCACAGTCAATGCGACAGAAGAGATCAGGCCCAAGAAGCCACCGATGACGGCGCCGCGGGTCGTGCAATCTTTCCAGAGCACGGACATGAACAACACAGGGAAGTTGGCAGACGCGGCAATCGCGAAGGCCAAAGCCACCATGAAGGCGATGTTTTGCTTCTCGAATGCAATACCCAAAGCCACAGCGATGACGCCAAGTGCCAAGGTGGTGATGCGAGACACGCGCAGTTCAGACGCGCTGTCCACATTGCCCTTCTTGAACACCGTGGCGTACAAGTCGTGTGACACAGCAGAGGCGCCAGACAATGTCAAACCAGCCACTACAGCCAAGATGGTTGCGAAAGCCACAGCAGAGATGAAGCCGTAGAACACGTCACCACCGACTGATTTAGCCACCAACACAGCAGCCATGTTGGCTGTACCTGCGCCGCCTTTGATGATGCCCTTCGCGGTGTCAGCCATCTCAGGGTTGGTCAAGACCAATGTGATCGCGCCGAAACCGATGATGAAAATCAACACGTAGAAGTAGCCGATCCATGTGGTTGCCCAGAACACAGACTTGCGCGCTTCTTTGGCGTCAGGCACCGTGAAGAAGCGCATCAAGATGTGTGGCAAACCCGCTGTACCAAACATCAAAGCCATACCGAAGGAGATAGCAGAAATAGGGTCTTTGATGAAACCGCCTGGGCCCATCAATGACAAGCCAACTTTGGCTGGGTCAATCGCTTCAGCTTTTGCAACAGCAGCCGAGGCTGCTGCAATGGCTTCAGGGGTTGCAGCAATCGCAGCAGAGGCAGCGGCAGCAGCGATGGCCGCATCTTTGCCTGTTTGCGCGATCGCTGTTTTCACAGCCACGCCTTGCGTGAACAAAGCTTCAGGGCTGAAACCGAATTGCGCCAAGACCATGAAGGCCATGAAGGTCACGCCAGACAGCAACAAGCAGGCTTTGATAATTTGCACCCATGTTGTGGCAGTCATGCCGCCGAACAACACGTACACCATCATCAACGCGCCCACGATGACCACAGCCATCCAGTATTCCAAGCCGAACAACAACTTGATGAGCTGACCAGCGCCGACCATCTGTGCAATCAGATAAAACGCGACCACCACCAAAGTGCCAGAGGCTGCAAAGGCGCGGATGGGGGCTTGTTTGAAGCGGTAGCCTGCCACGTCGGCAAAGGTGAACTTGCCCAAGTTACGCAGACGCTCTGCCATCAAGAAGGTGATCACAGGCCAGCCTACAAGGAAGCCGATGGAGTAGATCAAGCCGTCATAGCCCGAGGCCATCACAGCGGCGGAAATGCCGAGGAACGAAGCAGCAGACATGTAGTCGCCCGCAATCGCCAAACCGTTTTGGAAGCCTGTGATGCCGCCACCGCCGGTGTAGAAGTCGGCAGCAGATTTAGTTTTTGCAGCAGCCCATTTGGTGATCCAAAGTGTGCCGGCCACGAAGGTCGCGAACATGCCGATGGCTGTCCAGTTGGTGGTTTGTTTGGCGGTGTCGCCCACATCGCCACCAGCAGCCATGGCTGCGCCGCATGCGGCTAAAGCCAGTAGCGCGCTTAAGAGAGTCGTGATTTTTTTCATTTTGTCGCGTCCTCCAAGATTTCCTTGGTCAGCTTGTCGTACTCACTGTTGGCGCGGTTGACGTAAATACCGGTGATCACGATGGTGAACACGATCACTCCCATGCCCAGAGGAATGCCCACTGAGGTGACGCCTGCACCGATAGGTTGTGCGAGGAAAGGCTTGTTAAATGCAATCAATGCGATGTAGCCGTAGTACACGACCAACATCAACACGGCGAGGAACCAGCCGAAGCCGCCGCGCTTAGCGCGCAGCTCTTTGTATTTCGGGTGGTTCTGGATCTTGTCGACCACTGGATCACTCATTGTTTTTCTCCCGTTTGGAATATCAAAAAATGCAAGAAGGATGTTTCCTTCGTTGACGGGGGCATTGTGGAAAGTTGTACTGACCAAGCCCTTACGTGCTTTATGGTTAATGACGGCTTGCGTAAATAGAAAAGCTTGAAAAACAAAGAAAGTTTCTCGGTGAATACCCCTACGCCATTGGGGGTGCTTTGGATGCTTTGATGCGCTTATTTGGGACGCTTTTCCATATGTAGAAAAAAAAGCAAAGGGTAACTACTGTGTTCTCGCGAAGTTCACATTTTTGAGTAGCTGTTTGCTGTGTGCCTTCGTCAGAAAACGGTCAGCAAAGACCAAGATAGTTGCGCGGCACAACACCCAGCCAGGGTGATGGGAAAAACAGTCTAAGGAGACAAAACAGATGGCAACACTAGATGTAAATCGCCCGATGTCGGCGGAAGAGAAGAAGGTGATCTTCGCCTCTTCATTGGGTACCGTTTTTGAGTGGTACGACTTTTACCTGTACGGTTCACTCGCTGCAATTATTGCGAAGCAATTCTTCAGTGGTTTGGATGAAGGCTCTGCGTTCATTTTTGCATTGTTGGCGTTTGCTGCTGGCTTCATCGTGCGTCCTTTTGGCGCGATCTTCTTCGGCCGCTTGGGCGACATGATCGGCCGCAAGTACACCTTCTTGGTCACCATCCTGATCATGGGCTTGTCCACGTTCATCGTGGGTATCTTGCCTAACTACGCCAGCATTGGCGTGGCCGCTCCCGTCATCCTGATCTGCTTGCGTTTGCTGCAAGGTCTGGCTTTGGGTGGTGAGTACGGCGGCGCTGCAACTTACGTTGCTGAGCACGCACCTCATGACAAGCGCGGTGCTTACACCTCATGGATCCAAACCACAGCGACTCTGGGCTTGTTCCTGTCCTTGATGGTGATCTTGGGTACACGTTCTGCCATCGGCGAAGAAGCTTTCGCTGATTGGGGCTGGCGTGTGCCGTTCATCGTGTCAATCGCTTTGTTGGCCGTGTCGGTCTATATCCGTTTGTCCATGAACGAATCACCTGCTTTCGTGAAAATGAAAGCTGAAGGCAAAACATCTAAGGCTCCTTTGACCGAATCATTCGGCGAGTGGAAAAACCTGAAGATCGTGATCTTGGCCCTCATCGGTTTGACTGCAGGTCAAGCGGTGGTGTGGTACTCGGGTCAGTTCTACGCTTTGTTCTTCTTGACACAAGCGTTGAAAGTGGACGGCGCAACCGCCAACATCTTGGTGGCTGTGTCTTTGTTGATCGGTACACCGTTCTTCATCATCTTCGGCTCGTTGTCTGACAAGATTGGCCGCAAGCCCATCATCATGTTGGGTTGCTTGTTGGCTGTGTTGACTTACTTCCCCGTGTTCGAAGCGTTGACCAAGGCTGCTAACCCAGACTTGTACGCTGCGCAACAAAAGAACAAAGTGGTGGTTACTTCTGATATCAACGAGTGTTCATTCCAGTTCAACCCCACAGGTACTGTGAAGTTCACCAGCTCATGCGACATCGCTAAGCAAGTGTTGGCTTCTAGCTCTGTGAGCTACGAAAACGCTGCCGGTGCTGCTGGTACACCAGCCACCATCAAGATTGGTGAAGTTGAAATCGCCAGCTACAGCTCTAAAGGCTTGCCAGCTGATGAAGCCAAAGCCAAGTCTGCTGAGTTCCGCAAGGCCGTATCTGAAGCTTTGAAAGAAGCCGGCTACCCAGCCAAAGCTGATCCCGCCAAAGTGGACAAAGTCAAGATCACCATCATCCTCACTTACTTGGTGATTTTGGTGACCATGGTTTACGGTCCTATCGCAGCGATGTTGGTGGAAATGTTCCCAACACGTATCCGTTACACCTCTATGTCTCTGCCTTATCACATCGGTAACGGCTGGTTCGGCGGCTTGCTGCCCACCACCGCCTTCGCGATCGTGGCGCAGACCGGCAATATGTACAACGGCTTGTGGTACCCAATCATCATCGCTGGTATGACCTTCGTCATCGGCATGATCTTTGTGAAGGAAACCAAAGACGTCGACATCTACGCTGACGACTAAGCATGTAAGCAGCCCAGGGTGACCTGGGTGCTACATTCAAGCCCTCCCTGGTGGAGGGCTTTTTACTGATTTCGGAGATTTAACATGTTGAAAATTTTTGTGGGTTTCGTCATCTTCGCGGCACTGGCCATGTTCGTCATTTTTAAAGGTGGCGACAGCTTGGACATGGGCGGCGAAAAGCACGGCGACGAGGCTGTTCATGCCCCAGCTGAAGCGTCTTCGGGAGCCGCATCAGGTGCATCGGCTGACGCTTCTGCCGCCAAGTAACTTTTCGTTACGTCGTTCAGTCAAAACGCCACGGCTTGCCCGTGGCGTTTTGCTTGGTGCGGGCAGATTGAATGCTGATTTGAATGCTTATGTGTGGCAATGCCCCGACACCCATGCGGGCCTGTGCGAATCTCTAGAATATTCGCCACACTCCAAAAGGCTCCGCCATGACAGGCACCATCCGCATCCGTGGCGCTCGCCAACACAACCTCAAAAACATTGACCTCGACATTCGCACAGGCGAACTCACGGTGGTCACTGGCCCCAGTGGCTCGGGCAAATCGAGTTTGGTGTTTGACACTTTGTACGCGGAGGGCCAGCGCCGCTACGTGGAAACCTTCAGCGCCTACGCTCGCCAGTTCTTAGACCGCATGGACCGCCCCGCGGTGGACAAAGTAGAAGGCGTGCCGCCTGCGATTGCGATTGACCAAACCAACCCCGTGCGCAGCTCGCGCTCCACCGTGGGCACGATGACCGAGTTGAACGACCATCTGAAGTTGCTCATCGCCCGTGCTGGAAATTTGCTTGATCGTCAAACCGCACAGCCTGTCCAACATGACACGCCGCAAAGCATTTATGCCGAGTTGCAACGTCGCTGTGCCGCGCAGTCGCAAGACCCGCGCCTCATCATGACCTTCCCTGTGGAGTTGCCCGCCAACACAACGGCGGCAGAGGTTGAGCAGTGGTTAAGCGCGAGTGGCTTCACCCGCGTTCATGCGGAGCGCGAGGTGGCTACGCCCACAGGCCCACGCAAATTGTTGGATGTGGTGGCGGACCGTTTCAAGCTCGGTAACACCGAGCAAGCCCGTGTGGTGGAAGCCATTGAGCTAGCCATCAAACGTGGCGGTGGCAGGCTAAATGTGTATTGGTCATTGGATGCAGAAGCCACGCCTGAACTCTGGCGTTTTTCTACTGGGCTGCACTGCCCTGATAGCGACTTGCGCTACAGCGACCCCATCCCCTCAATGTTCTCGTTCAACTCGGCGGTGGGTGCGTGCGACACCTGCCGGGGTTTTGGTCGCGTGATTGGGGTGGACTACGGGCTGGTGATTCCGAATGACAAACTCACCTTGCGCGCAGGTGCCATCAAAACCATCCAAACCCCAGCATGGGTCGAAACGCAAGAAGACCTCATGCGTCATGCCGAAGCCGAAGGCATTCCTCGTGACACGCCTTGGTACAAGCTGAGCCAAGAGCACAAAGACTGGGTGATCCACGGGTCCCCCTTGTGGAAAGGCAAGTGGAACCACCAGTGGTACGGCGTCAAACGCTTCTTTGAATACTTAGAAAGCAAGTCGTACAAGATGCACATCCGCGTGCTGCTGTCCAAGTACCGCAGCTACACGCCGTGTGGCACTTGTGCTGGCGCACGTTTGAAAACCGATAGCCTCTTGTGGCGCATTGGCACCAAAGCACACGCCGACGAAGTTCTGCCACCGGCCAAACGTTTCATGCCGCAAGGCGTGCAATGGACCCGCGCCCAACTCGAAGCCATGCCCGGCCTTTGCCTGCATGACTTGATGCTGTTGCCCATCGACAAGTTGCACCAGTTCTTCAACGCCACGCAAGTGGATGTGGCGGGTGCAGATGCACAAGCCCTGCATTTGCTGATGGATGAAATTCGCACGCGCTTGAAATACCTCAGCGATGTGGGCATTGGTTACCTCACCCTCGACCGACAGAGCAGAACGCTCAGCGGCGGCGAGGTGCAACGCATCAACCTCACCACGGCCTTGGGTACTTCGCTGGTCAACACCTTGTTTGTGTTGGATGAGCCCAGCATCGGCCTGCATCCCCGCGACATGAACCGCATCAACCAAGCCATGCTGCGCTTGCGCAATGCGGGCAACACGTTGGTGGTGGTAGAGCACGACCCCGCGGTGATGATGTGTGCCGACCGCATCATTGACATGGGCCCAGGCCCAGGCGTGAAAGGCGGACAGATCGTCTTTGACGGTACAACCGAAGCCTTGAAATCAGCCGACACCTTGACGGGCGCGTACTTGGGCGCACGCAAAACCATTGGCCTGGGGCTGAAACGGTTGGTCACTGACAACACGCCACGTTTGATTCTCGAAGGCGCACGCGAGCACAACCTACAAAACCTGAGCATCGAGTTTCCGCTGCAACGCTTGGTGTGCATCACCGGCGTCAGCGGCTCGGGCAAGTCCACGCTCATTCAAGATGTGCTCACGCCCGCGTTGTTGCGCCACTACGGCCGTGCAACAGAAACACCCGGCGCACACGACCGTTTGTTGGGTGCTGACTACCTCAGCGATGTGGTGTTTGTGGACCAGTCGCCCATCGGTAAAACTGCACGCTCCAACCCCGCCAGCTATGTAGGCGCGTGGGATGCCGTGCGAGAAATCTTCGCAGTAGCACCACTTTCTAAACAGCGCGGCTACACCGCCTCGAAGTTCAGCTTCAACAGCGGCGATGGCCGCTGCCCCACCTGCGGTGGCTCAGGGTTTGAACACGTTGAAATGCAGTTCTTAAGCGATGTGTACTTGCGTTGCCAAGACTGCAACGGCCAACGTTACCGCCCAGAAATCCTAGAAGTCCGTATCGAACGCGAAATTCGTGGCGTGGCTGCGGGGGCGACGGCGCAGCGACATTCTGAGCGCAGCGAAGAGGAGCAAGTCGTTGCACCCGCAACCGCGACACGAATCACCCTCAACGTAGCCGATGTGTTGGATCTAACAGTCGGCGAAGCCTTAGAAATTTTTGCCAGCGACCGCGAAGTCGTTCGCACTCTGCAACCCATCGTGGACGTAGGCTTGGACTATGTCAAGCTTGGTCAACCTGTGCCCACCTTGAGCGGCGGCGAAGCCCAACGCTTGAAGTTGGCAGGCTTCTTGGCTGAAGCTGCCAAAGCGAAAACATCGAGCCGCCAATCGCTCGCTAAAAAAGGCGTGTTGTTCTTATTCGACGAACCCACCACGGGCTTGCACTTTGACGACATCGCCAAACTCATGCGTGCCATGCGTCGCCTGTTGGAAGACGGCAACTCGCTCATCGTCATTGAGCACAACTTAGATGTGATTCGTGCAAGTGACTGGCTCATTGACCTTGGCCCTGAAGGCGGTGACGCTGGCGGTTTGTTGGTCGCCGAAGGCACGCCTGAAGACGTGCGCTTGCATCCCACATCGCACACCGGCAAAGCCCTGCGCGACTATGCAGCCTCGATGGGCGTGGTCTATGAGATTGATGGCGAGAAGGCTTCTGCTGGACTGCTGGCTGCGGAAGATACGGCTCGGTTTGCAAAGGCTGCGCGTGGCACGTCTGTGGGTGATGGGGCGATTCAAATCATCAACGCCAAAGAGCACAACCTCAAAAACCTGAGCGTCAACATCCCACGTGGCAAGTTCAACGTCATCACCGGCGTGTCGGGCTCGGGAAAATCCACACTCGCTTTTGATATTTTGTTCAACGAAGGTCAGCGCCGCTATTTAGAAAGTCTCAACGCCTATGCGCGCAGCATCGTGCAGCCCGCAGGCCGTCCCGAGGTGGACGCGGTGTACGGCATTCCACCCACGGTCGCGATTGAGCAGCGTTTGAGCCGAGGTGGGCGCAAGTCCACTGTGGGCACGACCACCGAGGTGTGGCACTTTTTGCGTTTGCTTTACGTCAAGCTTGGCACGCAGCATTGCACCCACGACGGTGCAGCCGTGCAGCCACAAACGGCAGAGCGCATTGCTGCGCAGCTGATGCGTGAGTTCAAGGGGCAACACATTGGCCTGATGAGCCCGCTGGTGATGAACCGCAAAGGCGTGTACACCGAGTTAGCCGATTGGGCGCGTCCGCGCGGCTACACGCACTTGCGTGTGGATGGTCACTTTTTGCCGACCAACGGCTTTCCGCGCTTGGATCGTTTCAAAGAGCACACCATTGAATTGCCAGTGGCCAGCCTAGAAGTTTCTGCACAAAACGAAGTGGCGTTGCGCCAAGCACTGACCACTGCGCTAGAGCATGGCAAAGGCGTGGTGCATGTGTTGAGTCAGCTCGACGGTTTGCGCGAAGCCATGGAAGCTGGCACAGACACCAACAGCATTGGCCGCTTGGATGTGTATTCCACCAAGCGCGCATGCCCGGTCTGCGACGCCTCGTATGCTGAGCTGGATCCACGCTTGTTCTCGTACAACAGCAAGCACGGTTGGTGCCCTGACTGCGTGGGCACGGGCGTGAAGCTCAACAAAGACCAGCGCAAAGTGTTGGATGACTCGGTGCGCGACGACAAAGACAAAGGCCGCGAACAAACTTTTGCCGAGCCCGATGTGGACGATTTGGTCGATGTGGCTTGCCCGACCTGTGAAGGCACACGTTTGAACGCAACGGCTCGTGCTGTGAAGTTTGCAGGTGTGGGCATCACCAATATCGCCCGCTTGAGCGTGACCGAGATTCGCAAGTGGGTCGAGAAGCTGGCGATGACGGGCCGCGATGCTGACATCGCTCGCGACCTGTTGCCAGAAATCAAGAGTCGATTGGAATTTTTAGAGCAAGTGGGGTTGAACTACCTCACGCTCGACCGTGGTGCGCCAACGCTCAGCGGTGGCGAGGCACAGCGTATTCGCTTGGCTGCGCAGCTGGGTAGCAACTTGCAAGGCGTTTGCTATGTGTTGGACGAGCCCACGATTGGCCTGCATGCGCGTGACAACCAGATTTTGTTGAACGCGCTGCATTTGCTGAGCGACAAGGGCAATACGCTGGTGGTGGTGGAGCACGACGAAGACACCATTCGACGCGCGGACCACATCATTGACATTGGGCCTAGCGCGGGTAAGCGCGGCGGGCGGTTGATGAGTGAAGGGTCTGTCGCTGACATCACCTCTCAGGGTGAATCGCAAACGGGGCGTTACTTGTTGCATGCGATGCGGCATCCGTTGCAGGCACGACGTCCTGTGACTGATGCTGCGCTAGCTGCTTTTGCGGCTGCTTCTACTGCCGCCGCTGCTGCACTCGCTGCGAAGGATGAGGCATTGCCGGGTTCCTCATGCGGCGAGCCAAAATCGTCACCCGGCAACGCCCCATCCTCCGCGAAGGTGGGTAAGCGCAAGGCGGCTGCGCCTGTTGCTCAAGAGGTGGCTGTTGATGGTTCATTGCAGTGGTTGTCGCTTGAAGGGGCATCGCTGCATAACTTGAGCGATGTGAGTGTGTCGATTCCGCTCAAACGATTGGTGGCAGTGACGGGCGTATCGGGTTCTGGCAAGTCCACGCTGGCGCGTGATGTGTTGTTGCACAACGTCGCGGCTGCGGTGGCGCAGCGTTCCACACAAGCTGGCCGCAAACTTGACGACGAAGGCAAACATCCTGCTTGGGTGGGTTGTACTGGGCTCGATGGCTACCAAACCATCGACCGCGTGTTGGAAGTGGACCAAACGCCGATTGGCAAAACACCGCGTTCATGCCCTGCAACCTACATTGGCTTTTGGGACACGATCCGCAAACTGTTTGCTGAAACCTTAGAGGCCAAAGCGCGTGGTTATGGCGCAGGGCGCTTCAGCTTCAACACAGGTGAGGGCCGTTGCCACACCTGCGAAGGCCAAGGCTTGCGCACGATTGAGATGAGCTTTTTGCCCGATGTGAAAGTGCCTTGCGAGACCTGTCGTGGCGCACGCTTCAACCCCGAAACCTTGGCTGTGAGCTGGCGCGGCAAAAGCATTGGCGATGTGTTGCAAATGGAGGTGGATGAAGCGGTGGAGTTCTTTGCCACCATGCCCAACATTGCGCACCCCTTGCAGTTGCTCAAAGACGTGGGCTTGGGTTACCTGACGCTTGGCCAACCTTCGCCCACATTGAGTGGCGGCGAAGCCCAGCGCATCAAGCTGGTGACCGAACTCAGCAAAGTGCGTGACGACGTGACGCGCCGAGGCAACAAAGCCCCGCATACCTTGTATGTGTTGGACGAGCCTACCGTGGGTCTGCACATGGCCGATGTGGACAAACTCATTCGCGTGTTGCATCGCTTGGTGGATGGTGGTCACAGCGTGGTGGTGATTGAGCATGACCTCGATGTGATTGCCGAAGCCGACTGGATCATTGACCTCGGCCCCGAGGGGGGTGATGGCGGTGGCTTGATCGTGGCCGCGGATACGCCAGAGGCGGTGGTGGCTTTGGGTACGCACACGGGTGTGGCCTTGAAACCTGTGTTGGCAAGAGGTTGAATATGCCGAGTTTGAAAGCATTGCTCACGCAACGCAACTTTGTTCACTTCATGGGTGCACGCTTTTTGGTGGTGACTGCCAATCAAATGTTGATGGTGGCTTTGGCCTGGCACATGTATGACCTCACCGACAGCGCGTGGGATTTGGGTTTGGTGGGCTTGTTGCAGTTTGTGCCAGCTTTGTTGCTAACTTTGCCCGCAGGACATGTGGCTGATCGGGTGCATCGTGCACGTTTGTTTGCGCTGTGTGTGCTGATTCAGGCGTCGGTTTCGGCGTGGCTGGTGTGGGCCACGCTGGGTGAGTTTGTCAATCGAGACTTGATCTTGTTCTTGTCTGTGGTGCTGGGTGCGACGCGGGCTTTTCAAATGCCAGCGCAGCAAGCATTGATCGCCACGTTGCTGCCTCCCACCATGATGCAACGCGGCGCAGCTTTGAGTTCAAGCGCTTTGCAGGCGGGCACGATAGGCGGGCCCGCATTGGGCGGCGTGCTTTACGCGCATGGTGCGTTGACGGTGTATGCCGCCTGTGTAGGCATGATGTTGCTCTCAAGTTTGCTCACCTTGGCTGTGCAGCATGTGCATCGCGCGACCCAAGAGGCCGTGACATGGGAATCGGCCATGGCTGGCGTGACCTTTGTTTGGCGCAACAAGATTTTGCTAGGCGCCACATCTCTAGATTTGTTCGCGGTCTTGCTCGGTGGTGCGACGGCCTTGTTGCCCATTTATGCGCGTGACATCTTGCATACAGGACCTGAAGGTTTAGGGCTGCTACGCGCGGCCCCAGCAGCAGGCGCATTGCTGATGTCGTTTGTCATGTTGCGCTGGCCTTTACGGCGCCATGTGGGCTACAGCCTGTTAGGTTCTGTCGCGGTGTTTGGTGCGGCTACCGTGGTGTTTGGTTTCTCACAAAACTTTGGCTTGTCCTTGTTTGCTTTGGCAGCAACGGGTGCAGCAGACAACATCAGTGTGGTCACACGCATGACCTTGATGCAGTTGCAAACCCCAGACGATATACGCGGACGTGTGGCCGCTGTGAATTCAATTTTTATTGGCGCATCTAACCAATTGGGTGAATTTGAGTCGGGCGCAGTGGCTGCGCTTTGGGGGCCTGTTGTGTCAGTGGTCAGTGGCGGCGTGGGCACGATCTTGGTTGCCGCCTCTTGGATAAAGCTGTTCCCCACATTGGCACGCAGAGACCGGATGCAATAACGTTTACCCAGCCGTAGACAACGCCAATCCCGCATGCTCGCGCAGCGGATGGAAATGAATCTTCGGAAAACGCTCTTGCGCCAACCGCACGTCATACGGCGAGGTGCACAAATACGCCAAGGTGTTGGCTGCATCCAAGGCCATGCGCTGCGGGTAGGCGTAGTTGAATTCACGCAGCTCCGCAGGGGTATCTGCGGTGATCCAACGCGCACCGGTGTATTGGCAGCTCTCTAGCTTCACATCACAGTCGTACTCGGCCTTCAAGCGGTGCTGCACCACTTCAAACTGCAGTTGGCCCACAGCGCCCAGCAGCATCGCGCCACCGGCTTCGGGTTTGAAGACTTGAATCGCGCCTTCTTCACCCAGTTGGTCCAAGCCCTGTTGCAGTTGCTTGGTGCGCAATGGGTTTTTCAAAATCACCGTCATGAACAACTCAGGCGCAAAGAACGGCAAGCCTGTGAATTGCAAAGCGGGCCCGTCAGTGATGGTGTCGCCCAGCTGCACACCACCGTGGGTGGTGAAGCCGATGATGTCGCCTGCATACGCTTCTTCCACCGCTTCGCGGCGTTGCGACATGAAGGTCACCACGCTGGTGGGGCGCAGCTCTTTGGCGGTGCGTTGCACCTTGAGCTTCATGCCGGGGGTGAACTTGCCCGAGGCCACGCGCACAAAGGCGATGCGGTCGCGGTGGTTGGCGTCCATGTTGGCTTGCACTTTGAACACCACACCTGCGAAGCCAGCGTCCTCGGGCTGAATGATCTTTTCTTCCGCTTGCTTGTTCACCACCAAGTGGCTCAAACGAGGGCGCGGCGAGGGCGCGAGGTCGACCAAAGCGTCGAGCACTTCCATCACACCAAAGTTGTTCACGCCCGAGCCAAAGAACACGGGCGTTTGCTTGCCCGCCAAGAAATCTTCTTTGTCGAACTTGGGCGACGCGCCCGTGGCCAGCTCCATGCTTTCCATGGCGGTGGCCCACTCTGCGCCAAAGCGCTCGGCCAGTTGCGCTTGCTCGGCGAGGGGGTGGGTTTCAAAGTCTTGCGGCAAGCGCTCAGAGCCTGAGTCAAACACGGTCATGGCTTGCGTACGCAAGTTGATGATGCCGCCGAACAGCTTGCCTTGGCCCACAGGCCAGGTCATGGGGACGCAGGGCATACCGAGTTCACGTTCGACTTCGTCCAAGATGTCGAGGGGGTCGCGCACTTCGCGGTCCATCTTGTTGACGAAGGTGATGATGGGCGTGTCACGCTGACGGCACACTTCAATCAAGCGGCGGGTTTGGGCTTCCACACCGTTGGCCGCGTCAATCACCATCAAGGCGGAGTCCACGGCGGTGAGCACGCGGTAGGTGTCTTCCGAGAAGTCTTTGTGGCCGGGGGTGTCGAGCAGGTTGATCACGTGGTCGCGATAGAGCATTTGCATGACCGACGAGGCCACCGAGATGCCGCGTTGCTTTTCAATTTCCATCCAATCAGACGTGGCGTGGCGGCTGGCTTTGCGGCCTTTGACGGCACCTGCGATTTGGATTGCGCCCGAGAACAGCAACAGCTTTTCGGTCAGCGTGGTTTTACCCGCATCGGGGTGAGAAATGATGGCAAAGGTGCGGCGACGGCGCACTTCGTTCAGAAAGGAGCTCATGGGGTCACTATAAAAAAGGAGTGCCTAAAAATGGCAAATCAAGGCGGGAATCATAGCGCTGGGGCCGTTGTGAAGCAGGGGTTTTAGAAGTTCGTTTAAAATCTTGGCTATCCGAGGAGCGCTGCAGCCTGTCGGCCCGCAATGGGTTGATTTACAGGTGAGGCTCGGACTGCCAACCGCGCTCACCCACTAGTCGACGTGAGGTGAGCTCCTAGAAGATTCCTTCGGACTCCCAGATGACGCTGACCGCGCGTCGCTAGTGGCTTTGCCAACTTTTGGAGTCTCACAAATGAACGCTGTTCTTAAAACCGCCGTCGCCGCTGATTACATCGTGGCCGATATGTCTTTGGCCGCTTGGGGCCGCAAAGAAATCAAAGTCGCCGAAACCGAAATGCCCGGTTTGATGGCCATTCGCGAAGAGTTCGCCAAAGCGCAGCCTTTGAAAGGCGCTCGCGTGACCGGCTCTCTCCACATGACCATTCAAACGGCTGTGTTGATCGAAACCTTGAAGTCTTTGGGCGCTGACGTGCGTTGGGCTTCTTGCAACATCTTCTCAACCCAAGATCACGCAGCTGCTGCCATCGCAGAAGCTGGCATTCCTGTGTTCGCCACCAAAGGCGAAACCTTGACTGAGTACTGGGACTACACCCACCGCATTTTTGAATTCGGCGCCAAAGGCGCTGAAGGCGAAGGCCCCAACATGATCTTGGACGACGGCGGCGATGCCACGTTGTTGATGCACTTGGGCAAGCGCGCTGAAACCGACGCGTCGTTAATTGCTAACCCTACGAGCGAAGAAGAGACATGCCTCTTCAACGCCATCAAAGCCAAATTGGCCGTGGACCCCACTTGGTACACACGCAAAGGCGCGCACATCATTGGCGTGACCGAAGAAACGACAACAGGCGTGTTGCGCTTGAACGAAATGGCCGCCAAAGGCAGCTTGATGTTCCGCGCCATCAACGTGAACGACTCGGTGACCAAGAGCAAGTTTGATAACTTGTACGGCTGCCGCGAATCTTTGGTGGACTCCATCAAGCGCGCGACCGACGTGATGATCGCTGGCAAAGTGGCTTGCGTGGCCGGATACGGCGACGTGGGCAAAGGTTCTGCACAAGCCTTGCGCGCTTTGAGCGCCCAAGTGTGGGTGACAGAGATTGACCCGATCAACGCTTTGCAAGCTGCCATGGAAGGCTACAAAGTTGTGACCATGGAATACGCGGCTGACAAGTGCGACATCTTCGTGTCTGCTACCGGCAACAAGAACGTGATCCGCTACGAGCACATGGCCGCCATGAAAGACGAGGCCATCGTTTGCAACATCGGGCACTTCGACAACGAAATCGATGTGGCTTCGTTGGAAAAATTGCAGTGGGACGAGATCAAGCCGCAAGTCGACCACATCACCTTCCCTGATGGCAAAAAGATCACCTTGTTGGCCAAAGGACGTTTGGTGAACTTGGGTTGCGCCACTGGCCACCCCAGCTTTGTGATGAGCGCTAGCTTTGCGAACCAAACGATCGCTCAGATCGAGTTGTTCACCAAGCAAGACCAATACGAATCAGGCAAGGTCTATGTGTTGCCTAAGCACCTCGACGAAAAAGTGGCGCGTTTGCACCTCGAAAAAGTCGGTGCCATGTTGACCGTGTTGAGCGACGAGCAAGCCGCCTACATCGGCGTGGCAAAGACCGGCCCTTACAAAGCTGACACTTACCGCTACTAAGCACTCGCATTTCATTGATGCGAGCTGACCAGCTGCTCCTCGAACGTGGTTTAGCCGCTTCGCGCTCTCAAGCGCAGCGGCTGATTGCTTCGGGCGTGGAGTGGCGGTTGGGCACCAAGCCATGGCAACGTGTGACCAAGAACGGTGACGAGTTGCCGTTGCCCAGTGAGCTGCGTTTGCTAGACACCGCCGAGGCACGCTATGTGTCTCGCGGTGGTTTAAAGCTAGAAGGAGCCCTGCTCAGCAGCGCCCTGTCTGCCCAAGGTTTGCGATGTCTCGATGTGGGGCAGAGCACTGGCGGCTTTACCGATTGCTTGTTGCAGCAAGGCGCTGCGCAAGTGGTGGGTTTGGATGTGGGTCACGGCCAGTTGCACCCGCGCTTGCGCGACGATGCGCGTGTGGTGTGTGTAGAACGCATCAACGCCCGCGAGCTGCAAGCCGATGATGTGCGTGTGCCAGATGCCGCACTTGGTTTTGACTTGGTGGTGGGTGATTTGTCTTTCATTTCGCTCACCCTTGTATTGCCCGCGTTGCTGCCTTCTTTGAAAAAGGGCGGTGCGCTTTTGATGTTGGTGAAGCCGCAGTTTGAATTGCAGCCCAGCGACATTGGCAAAGGTGGCTTGGTCAAAGACGAGGCCAGCTACGTGCAGGTCGAGGCGCGTTTGCGCGAGGCCTGTGCTGTTTTGAATTTAGATGTGTTGGGCTACTGGCCCAGCGCCATTGCCGGTGGCGATGGCAACCAAGAATTTTGGATTGGTGCGCGTCACGCATGACGCGCCAACAAGTGAGACAGAGATGACCGCAAACAACAGCTTGAGCATTGAGTTTTTCCCTCCTAAGACACCTGAAGGTGCTGAGAAGTTGCGTGTCGTGCGCCAAGCGCTGTACCCACTCAAGCCCCAGTTTTGCTCGGTCACTTATGGTGCGGGTGGTTCCACCCAAGCGGGCACGATTTCTACTTTGAAAGAAATCTTGAGCGAGGGCATGTCTGCTGCCTCGCACTTTTCGTGCATTGGCGCTACGCGTGACAGCGTGCGCCAACAACTTGCCGAATTCAAAGCCATGGGCGTGAAGCGCTTGGTGGCTTTGCGCGGCGATTTGCCCAGTGGTTATGGCGCAGGTGGTGAGTTTCATTACGCCAGCGATTTGGTCGCCTTCATCCGCGCCGAGACGGGTGATGACTTTGGCATTGAAGTCGCGGCTTATCCAGAGATTCACCCGCAAGCCAAATCGGCTGAGGCCGATTTGCAAGCTTTTTCCACCAAGGTGAAGGCGGGTGCTGATTCGGCCATCACGCAATACTTTTACAACAGCGATGCCTATTTCCGCTTTGTTGAAGACGCCGACAAGCTGGGCGTGCACATCCCCATCGTGCCGGGCATCATGCCCATCAGCAGTTCGTCGCAACTGTTGCGCTTCTCCGATGCATGCGGTGCAGAAATCCCGCGTTGGATCCGTTTGCGCTTGCAAGGCTACGGCGACGATATGGCTTCCATCAAAGCTTTTGGCTTGGAGGTGGTGACTGATTTGTGCGATCAGCTGCGTGCGGGTGGTGCGCCTGGGTTGCACTTCTACAGCATGAACCAAAGCGCCACCACGTTGGCGATTTGTAAAAACTTGGGACTGACCCCTTAAGACGCTCCAAACGAAAAGGCCTCGCATAGCGAGGCCTTTTTAATGTGTGAAACGCAAGTGGCTCTTAACCACCCGACTCCACTGTCCATCCGCGACCTGGGCCGCGCGCCAAAGCTTCTTCCACTACTGGCAATGCTTCGTTCAGCAAAGGCTTGAGGGCAAAAGGTGGGTTGACGATGAACATGCCGCTGGCGCTCAGGCCCGTGTCGTTGCCGCCGGTTTTGCGACCAATCGCCAAGGTGGCGTGCAGCCATGGCTTTTTGACTTGGCTGCACAAACCTTTCAGTTTGCGTGGCAAATCGTGCGCTTCGGGGCGGGGCACGATGGGGTACCACACGATGTAGGTGCCGGTGGCAAAACGCTTCAAGCTGTCTTGAATGCAATCGAGCACGCGGTAGTAGTCGTTCTTGATTTCGTAGCTAGGATCAATCAGCACGCAGGTGCGGCGCGAGCCAGCGCTCGAAACAGGCGGTGGCAGCAAGGCCTTGAGAGATTCAAATCCATCCGCACGTGTGACACTGACTGTGCGGCCTGCTTCGAGCTGCTGCACGTTGCCTCCCAATGATTTGTGGTCGGTGGGGTGAAGTTCAAACAGCTTCAGGCGGTCACGCGCTTCGTGGCGCAGCAGCTTGTGGATGATGAAGGGCGAGCCCGGGTAAATCTTGCTGCTGCCTTTGGCGTTGAAGCCGGCCACCATTTCAAGGTAGTCGGTCAAGGCGGCGGGGCCTTTGAGGTTGAGCAGCTTCAGCACGCCCTCGGCGGCTTCGCCGCTTTTCTCGGCATAGTCGCCGTCCAAACGGTACAGGCCAGCGCCTGCGTGCGTGTCCACAAACTGAATGCCCGCGTCTTTTTGCATCAAATGCTTCAAAGTGGCAATTAAAGTGAGGTGTTTGAGGACGTCGGCGTGGTTTCCGGCGTGAAAAGCGTGGCGATAACTGAACATGGGCCGCATGGTAACCCGCCAAACCGCCTTGTTTTGGCCGGATTTGCGCTAAGCGCTTGATTTTGCTTATAATCCTTGGCTCTGCAGCGTTTGAGTGGTCCCGCGGCAGAGGCTTTGTAAAAAGCATTTCCCACCTAAGAGGTTCTCAACAGAAGAACGCCGACCGTGGAAAAGGACCCTACAAACCAACTCTCCTTTTAGGATTTAACTATGTCTACATTCAGCGCAAAACCCGCTGACGTGGTGCATGAGTGGTTTGTGATTGACGCCACCGATAAGGTGCTCGGACGAGTAGCCAGCGAAGTTGCTCTCCGTTT
>NZ_JAVKLM010000005.1:0-40731 GCF_031539105.1 Limnohabitans sp. | reverse complement strand
CTCAGATGCTGCCGTGAGCTTGCCGAGCAAAGTAGGAGGTTCGCAAGTGAATGTGAATGCTTCGGTGCGTATCGAAAAAATAGATTGACGGTGAGTGGTGCCCCCGACAGGAATCGAACCTGTATCACTCCCTTAGGAGGGGAGAGTTCTATCCATTGAACTACGGTGGCCACCGCTGGGTATTTTACGGCGCTACTTGCTCAGCATCCGCATGGCTTCTTCCAAGCCTTTGAGCGTGAGCGGAAACATGCGGTTGCTGACGATTTCTTGAATGATGCTAATGCTCTGGCGGTATTGCCACACGCCTTGAGGCTCAGGGTTGATCCACGCATATTTGGGGAAGGCGTGCAGCAATCGCTGCAACCACTCTGCACCGGCTTCTTCGTTGTTGTATTCCACGCTGCCACCGGGTTGCACAATTTCGTAGGGGCTCATGGTGGCGTCGCCAATGAAGATGAGTTTGTAGTCTTTGTTGTATTTGCGAATGATGTCCCAGGTCTCAAACTTCTCGGCATAGCGGCGCTTGTTGTTGCGCCACATGAAGTCGTATACGCAGTTGTGGAAGTAATAAAACTCCAAGTGTTTGAACTCGGCTTTGGCTGCGCTGAACAGTTCTTCCACGCGGGCGATGTGGTCGTCCATGGTGCCGCCCACGTCCATGAGCAACAAGACCTTCACGTTGTTGTGGCGCTCGGGGCGCATCAAGATGTCTAGAAAACCCGCATTGGCTGCTGTTTTGTGGATGGTGCCATCGAGGTCGAGTTCTTCGGCCGAGCCTTCGCGGGCAAAGCGGCGCAAGCGACGCAGTGCTACTTTGATGTTGCGCGTGCCCAGCTCTTGGGTGTCGTCGTAGTCGCGGTAGCTGCGTTGGTCCCAGACTTTCACCGCGCTTTTGTTGCCGCCTTTGCCGCCAATGCGAATGCCTTGTGGGTTGTAGCCACCGTTGCCAAAAGGAGATGTGCCGCCTGTGCCAATCCACTTATTGCCACCTTCGTGGCGTTCTTTTTGTTCTTCTAGGCGTTTTTTGAGCGTCTCCATCAACTCGTCCCAGCCCATTTGCTCGATGGCGGCTTTTTGTTCGGGGGTGAGTTCTTTTTGAAGAATCTTCTCTAACCAATCAAGCGGCACTTCTTGGGTGAAGTCTGTCAGCAGCTCCACGCCTTTGAAGTACGCACCAAACGCACGGTCAAACTTGTCGTAATGCTTTTCGTCTTTGACGAGGATGAGGCGGCTTAAAAAGTAAAAATCGTCCATGCTGCACGCATCGCTACCGGGGCCCACCACTTGGGCTTGCAGCGCTTCAAGTAGCGTCAAGTACTCTTTCACCGACACAGGCAGCTTGGCTGCACGCAGGGTGTAAAAGAAGTCGATCAGCATGGCTTGTTTTATTCGGCGTCAGTCTTGGACACACGAAAGCGGCGTGCAGCCTGCAAACCCATGCCTCCACCAACGCCCACCAACAGAATGGCAATGATGCTGCCTGTGCCATAGCCTTCGGCAAATAAGTCCAAACCAAAAGTCACGCCTAGGCCGTAGCCGAGCAATGCGCCTGCCACAAAGCCAATGGCGTCGGTCAGGCCTTCCATCAATGGTGCAAACATGTGTGCGTCTTTCTCTTTTTGGGGTTAGCGATTGCGGCTTTGCATGAACACCAGTTTTTCAAACAGCGAGGTGTCTTGCTCGTTCTTCAGCAGTGCGCCCACGAGCGGCGGGATCGACACTTTGTCGTCTGCTGTTTGAAGCGCTTCCAGCGGAATGTCTTCGGCGACCAGCAACTTGAGCCAGTCAATCAGCTCGCTGGTCGAAGGCTTTTTCTTCAGACCGGGCAAGTTGCGAATGTCAAAGAAGGTTTTCATTGCCACGCTCAACAAGTCTTGCTTGATGGTGGGGAAGTGCACCTGCACGATGTGACGCATGGTGTCGGCATCGGGGAACTTGATGTAGTGGAAGAAGCAGCGGCGCAAAAACGCATCCGGCAACTCTTTCTCGTTGTTCGACGTGATGAACACCAGTGGGCGATTTTTGGCCTTGATCAGCTGTCGCGTCTCGTAGCAATAAAACTCCATGCGGTCGAGCTCGCGCAGCAAGTCATTGGGAAACTCAATGTCGGCTTTGTCGATCTCGTCAATCAGTAAAGCCACAGGCTCTTCAGCCGTGAAAGCCTGCCACAACACGCCTTTGAGGATGTAGTTGTTGATGTCCTTGACACGCTCTGCGCTCTCGGCATCAGCCATTTGGCTGTCACGCAAACGACTCACGGCATCGTATTCGTACAGGCCTTGTTGGGCTTTGGTGGTGGATTTGATGTGCCATTGCAACAAGGGTAAACCCAGGGATAGGGCCACCTCTTCTGCAAGCATAGTCTTGCCTGTGCCCGGTTCGCCCTTGACCAACAAGGGTCGTTTCAGGGAAATGGCGGCATTGACTGCCAACATCAAATCTTGGGTTGCAACGTAAGTGTCTGTACCTTTAAATTTCATGGATTTTCCGTCTATTATTTAGCTAGTATCAACCTCTAGGGATTGTGGTTTCTCAATGAAAAAGTTTGTTTCGATCGCGTTTGCTCTCACTGTATCTGCTGTGTCTTCGTTGACCTATGCGCAAGACGTCAAAGGCGATGCTAACGCAGGCGCTACCAAAATTGCCATGTGCATCGGCTGCCACGGCATTGTTGGCTACCAAGCCAGTTTTCCTGAAGTTTATAAAGTTCCCAAAATTTCTGGCCAAGGCGAAAAGTACATCACCACAGCTCTGAACGCCTATAAAAAAGGTGAGCGCAAGCACCCCACTATGCGCGGCATTGCCGACAGCTTGACAGACCAAGACATGGCTGACATCTCTGCCTACTATGCCAACCACGGCAAAGTCGAAGGTGCCACATTGCCAGACAAAGCCACTGAGCCTAAAGAAAAAGTGGCAGCCTTGTTGACCAAAGGCGCTTGTGCTTCTTGCCATGGCGCCAACTTTGCGAAACCCATTGACCCTAGTTACCCCAAGATTGCCGGCCAACACGCTGACTACTTGTATGTTGCTCTCAAGTCCTACAAAACGGAAGGCTCTGCCACTTGGGGCCGTAGCAACGGCGTGATGGGTGGTGTGGCCAAACAGTTCAGCAACGCTGAGCTGAAAGAGTTGGCCGGCTACATGGCCGCTCAGCAAGGTGATTTAAAAACCCTTCCGCAAAGCAAGTTCCGATAAGTCTGAATCGCTTTACGACAGCCCGCTTTTTAAGCGGGCTTTTTTACGTCTGAAATGATCTTGGCTGTTCGTACGGTATCGAACAGATAAAAATAAAACGTCAAAGTAGCCTTGTTTGTGCTGCTAAGTACGAGGTCGAACATAGTGAAAATTCACTTCAATTCTCTACACTTTATGCAGTCCCTGTCCCTGTATAAATTGAAATTGGAAACCATGTGTACGCCTTGTCAAATGGCTTGATTGCGCAGCTAGATGCTGCCGATCAAGCGCTGTTATTGAGACGCGCAAAGATAGCGATGCTGAATGTGGGGGATGTCTTGTCATCTTCTGACGCAACGAACTCGCACATTTATTTTCCCCTCAGTGGGTCCATCTCTTTGTATGTGGGTCGCCATGGAAAACATGCATCTGTAGGCATGGCTGTTGGCTTGATCGGTGCTGAAGGTGCTGCAGGCTTGCAGGCAGCACTGGGGTTTGGTGCTGGTAATTTAAAAATGGTGGTTCAGTCGGCAGGCCAAGCTTATGTGGTCGATGGTGATGTCGCGCAGCGGTTGGTCAATCGTCGGCGCACGATGCTGCTGAAGTTCTCGCGCTATCTCTGGACGGTGTTTGACAACATTGCGATGCTGGCTGCACGACCTTACACCCAAGACATCAAAATTCGTTTGGCGCATTGGTTGCTACTCAGTGCACAACGCTGCGCGCCAGACCCCTTGGTGCTGACGCACGCGCAAATTGCGCAGATGCTGGGTGTGCGACGTGCCAGCATTTCGATTGCTGCGCGTGAGATGAAACTCAAGCGCTATATCAGCTACAGCCGTGGGCACATTGCGTTGCTGAATGTGCCAGCGTTACAAGCGCTGGCTAAGACAGTTATTTAGGATCATGATTTAAGTCTTCTCTTTGTACGCAAACGTACAGAATGATCAGAGCCAATCTGTCACATTGCATGCACAAGGGGCACGCATGGTTGATTTTTTTGTAGTTAAAGAAGGCGAATTTGGTCGCGTAGAGGTAGTCAATAACCAACATGATTTGGTGATGCACGCACACCCTTACACGCACTTTTCATTTTGGCTGGGTGGCGGTTTGGTGCATTCGAGGGTGGGCCAACACACGGTGCAAATTGGGCCTGATGTGGCGTTGGGTGTGAACAGCCATGCATCACACGACTTGCGTTTGAATGATGCGAAACAATCAGCCGTTTTTTTAAATTTGTACTTGAATGACGCATGGTTAGATGCGCAGTTCAAAGATTTAGCGCATGCGATGGTGCTGCCACATCCGCGCATTGGCATCACACCCGATGTCCACGCGGTGCGCACAAAGTTGCTCACTCACCTCGCATCGCCTTTGCTAGAACACGCCATGTGCCTAGAGGCTGATGTGGCGGAGTTGGTGTCTAAAACTATTGTGTCTGCCATGACTGCCGAACAGCTGCAAGCCATGCCTGTGCGTCGTCGCATGATCGACTACCGCTTGCGTGTTGCCATCGCGCACATGCAGGATAACTTGAGCAGGCCTGGGATGGCCGAAGAAGTGGCCCAAGTGGTGGGTTTGTCGCGGAGTCGGTTTTTTGAGCTGTTTCATGACCAGTTAGGCACATCACCTTTGGTGTTTTGGAACGCCATGCGTTTGGAGGAAGCTTTGACGCGCTTGAGCGCATGCGAAGAAAACATGACCTCTATGGCAACGGAGTTGGGTTTTTCAACACCAGGAAATTTCTCACGCTTTTTCAGAGACCATCGCGGCGTCACACCCACAGCGTATCGACGCGTTTGTCATGCGTTTTAAATCAAACGAAAAATTCGTCGTTGAATTGGTATTCGTCTTTTTGTTGAGTGTGTGCGCTAGCGGCGTGGGGGCGCAGAACGCCTATTACCTCTGGCCCACGGTGTTGTTTGTCAAAGGCCAAGACCTATGCCAATTTGAAGAAGGGTTTGGTGCGACACGCAAGGAGCAAGTCAATGACATGGCATCGCAACTCAAAGACTTGATGCGCTATGGCGCTTCCACTCAAGAGGGCATGCAAGCTTTATTTAACTTAGATGCAATGGTGGATAAAAACCGTGGGCAATCCTTAGCTGCTTCGCGTATGGATGTGACACTAGAGGCTAGCTTGAAAGCCTATTTAGACCGTATGTATTTGGGCTTTAACCCACAAGATATCAAGTTGCAATTCGTAGACCCCAGCCCTTTGAGCGATCTCATCAAACGATTGCGTGATCAAGAGCGGCAAGACACGGTCGATGTACAGCAACTTGCTTTGCTCAGTGGTATTGCCTGGGGCACGTATTCATACGGTCCTGGATGTCGCGGTGATCTGTTGGTGACGATTCACATTGAGTTGAACAACGGCACCACCGCTAGTTTTCAGGCACAAGGCAAACCCGAAACCGTGATGTCGGCCATTGCGGCAGACATCGTGCGCCACTTTCAGCGCACCACGTTTCCCACCATCGTGATGATGGGCGATAAACCCTTGGTTTTGTTGGGCGCTGTGGGCAAACCCATCAACACAGCCCCCACGCCAGCTATTGCTGAACGGTCTTGCGTGCTGATCAAGGCCCGACTACCCACGGTGGATGAGTATGAGTTTTTGTCCATCTTGGGCGATTGGAACAACGGTGTGTCACTGAGCCACATGTTGTGGGCACTGTCAGGCAATCGGGTGTTGAACCCCGACACGCGCAACCCAACGCCTGTGCGAACACCGGCAGAGGTGAACCACTTGCCAGTGAATTTTTATTGCGTGCGTTAGGCGGGTGTTCAGCGCTTGAGGCTGCTCAGCACTTCTTCGGTGTGTTCACCCAAACGCGGTGCTGGCCGCCACACACCCGTTGGCGTAGCGCTCATACGCACAGGTGGGCGCAGCTGACGCAGCATGCCTTCAAACGGATGCGGCACATCTAGCCAACCTTGGGTGGCGGCCAGGTGTGGGTCGGTGAGCAAGTCGTCGAGCTTCATCATGGGCATGACGGGAATGTCGTGTGCGGTGAAGTCTTTCATCCACTCAGCACTCGTGCGTGTACGCATGTGTTGGCCCACAAACGCATAGAGTGCATCGATGTGTTGCATGCGTTCGGCATGACTGGCAAAGCGTGCGTCGGTTTGAAACAAATCAGGCTGGCCGATCAGGTTTGCAAATGCCTGCCAGTGCGTGTCGTTGTACATGAGGGCGCAGAGGTGGCCGTCTCGCGTGGCATAGGGTTTGCGGTTGGCCGACAGCATGCGTGCGTAACCCATGGGGGCGATGGGGGGTTGCCATGTTTTGCCGCTCAAGTGTTCGCCCAGCACAAACTGCAACAGGCATTCAAACATGGGAACTTCGACATGCTGACCCACACCTGTGCGGTAACGCGCAATGAGCGCTGCCATGACGGCATGCACCATGTTGAGCCCCGTCACACGGTCGGCAAAAGTGGTGGGGGCGTAGCGAGGTTCGTGGCTGCCGCTTTGCGTCATCAGCCAAGGCATGCCCACGGCACCTTGAATGAGGTCGTCATAGGCAGGCCAGTCAGAGTAGGGCCCGCCTTCGCTGTAGCCATAGGCGCCACACACGACCAAGCGAGGGTTGATGGCATGCAGTGTGTCATACGACAAACCCAAACGCGCCATAGAGGCGGGGCGGATGTTGTAGGTCAGCACATCGGCGGTTTGGCACAAGGCCAGCAGCTGTTCGCGTTGTTCGGGCTGTTTTAAATCCAGCACGACCGAGCGTTTGTTGCGGTTGGCATTGATGAAGATGTGGCCCATGCCCGGGTGCTTCATGGGGCCCGCGTGGCGCATGATGTCGCCACTGGGCGGCTCGATCTTGATGACGTCTGCGCCGTAGTCGCCCAAAATTTGTGTGGCGTAAGGACCAAGTACGACGCCAGTCAAATCAATCACACGCACGCCTGCGAGTGCACCTTGCAGGTTTGCGTTGAGCCCCATGTTGTCGGTGCTGCTCATCGCTTATTCGGGTGTGATGCCAGCCGTCTTGACCCAACCGCCCCATTTTTTGATTTCAGCATCGATAGTTTTAGCGAGCGTGGCTGAATCTTCCACG
Organism: Limnohabitans sp.; assembly: GCF_031539105.1. Lineage (GTDB taxonomy): Bacteria > Pseudomonadota > Gammaproteobacteria > Burkholderiales > Burkholderiaceae_C > Limnohabitans. The sequence goes on along the minus strand of NZ_JAVKLM010000005.1, from coordinate 33,482 downwards.
TCCAGGTCAATGCCCACACCTTGAATTTTTTCGCGCACGTCAGGTTTGGCCAGCACAGCCATCAAGGTGGCGCTGGCTTTCTTTTGCACGTCGACTGGAATGCCAGCGGGGGCCATCAGGCCAAACCATGCGCTCACGTTGTAGTCTTTCACGGTGTCACCGATGGGCGGCACGTTGGGCGCTTTGCCTGCGCGTTTTTTGGTGGTCACACCAAGGCCACGCATGCGGCCACCGTTCATTTGCGACACAGCGTTGCCAGTGTCTGCAAACGCGAATTGAATTTGACCACCTAGCAAATCAGTCAAAGCAGGCGGGATACTTTTGTAGGGCACGTTGACGGCTTGCAAGCCTGCCAACTCAGTGAGCATGGCCGCAGACACTAGCGAGCCCGAAGAACCATGGCCAAACGCGAGCTTGCCTGGGTTGGCCTTGGCGTAGCTCACAAACTCTTTCATGTCTTTGGCTGGGAAGTCGGTGGTGACCATCAAGATAAAACCAGTCTCGCCAATCTTGCCGATGGGTGTGAAGTCTTTCACAGGGTCATACGGCAGCTTGCGGTACAGGTGCACATTGGCCGCCTGCGTGGTGCTGGTGGTGACGAGGAAGGTGTAGCCGTCGGCGGGCGCGGATTTGACCACTTCGGCGCCCAAGATGCCGTTGGCACCGGCTTTATTTTCCACCGTGATGGTTTGGCCCATCGCCTCGCCCATGGCTTGAGCCAAGATGCGGCCCACGTTGTCGGTGGCGCTGCCTGCACCAAACGGCACCACAAATTTGATGGGCTTGTTGGGATAGCTTTGCGCATGAGCCTCTGGTAGCCCTAAGGTGCTGAGCGCGGCGATTGCAAAACCAGCACACAAGGTGCGACGAAAGTTGGACTTGATTGAGAAGTGGCGCATGTTTTGTCTCCTGTTTGTAATTTTGGAGATCTTAATGTGCCTTTGCGCTCAGTCTTTGGTGGCGCGGCGTTGCACCGCGTCGATGTAGGCGTGGCCATCGGGTGGTCGGCCGTTGCGTTGGCTTTCCCAAATCATTTGGCCAAGCGCATCCATGGTTTCGTGATGCGCGTCGTGAAGTGAGTCGCGCTTGGCAGTGAGCAATTCGACCGCTTGTCGAATACCGCGCGGCTGGTCAATCGAGCATTGCTCGCTCACTGACAGGTGCATAGATAAATGCAAGAAGGGGTTGGTCTTGCCGTCTTTGATTTCGTACATGCGCTCGAGGGCGGCATCGACGTCTGAGAAATCGGCGTGGTATTCGGGGTGCTCGGCTACCCATTGGCTAGCGAGTGTTTCGAGGGCGTCCATGGGTTGGGCATTCCGCCACTTGGCATAGACCGAACAAAAAAAGCGCCGAACGTCGGCTTGGCTGGGTTCAAACATAAGGGTAATTGTCACTCAGGTGTTCACGGCCTGCAGGCAAACTATGGCCTTGGTTAAAGTTACGTTTTTAGATGTGAGACTGCGAGAGACACATGATCAATAAAGTTGCCGATTCCATCGCGCAAGCCCTTGAAGGCTTGACCGATGACATGACCGTGATGGTGGGCGGTTTTGGCACAGCGGGCATTCCCAGTGAGTTGTTAGAAGGCATGGTGCAGGTCATTTCCGACCAGAACTTAACGGGCCTGACCGTGGTCAACAACAACGCTGGCAATGGCGATACGGGTTTGGCTGCTTTGCTCAAAACTGGGCGTATACGGAAAATCATTTGCAGCTTTCCGCGCCAAGCGGACAGTCATGTGTTTGATGCTTTGTACCGATCAGGCAAGCTCGAGCTCGAGCTGGTGCCACAAGGCAATTTGTCAGAGCGCATTCGTGCAGCGGGCGCAGGTATTGGTGCGTTTTTCACACCCACAGGTTACGGCACACAGCTGGCCCAGCACGCCGATGGATCCCCCAAAGAAACCCGCGAGATCAATGGCCGCATGTATGTTTTGGAGTACCCCATTCACGCCGATCTGGCTTTGATTAAGGCTGAAAAGGGTGACCGATGGGGCAATCTGACCTATCGCAAATCAGCCCGTAACTTTGGGCCCGTGATGGCTGCAGCCGCTAAGCGAACTGTGGCGTCGGTGCACGAGGTGGTGGCGCTGGGTGCGCTGGACCCTGAAAGCGTGGTGACACCTGGCATTTATGTGAGTCACGTGGTGCAAGTGCCTCGGCAGGTCACCCAAGGCGCTGGTTTTAAGAAGGCTGCCTGATCATGAGCTACACACCTCGAACCAAAGACCAAATCGCCGCACGCGTGGCGCAAGACATGCCGGATGGCGCTTATGTCAACCTGGGCATTGGCATGCCCACCTTGGTGGCCAACCATTTGCCGCAGGGTCTGGAAATTATTTTGCACAGCGAGAACGGTATTTTGGGGATGGGCCCCGCACCCGACAAAGCGCATGAAGATTTTGACTTGATCAACGCGGGCAAGCAGCCTATCACGCTGTTGCCTGGCGGTGCTTACTTTCACCACAACGACAGCTTTGCCATGATGCGTGGCGGGCACTTAGACATTTGCGTGTTGGGCGCTTTCCAAGTGAGTGAGCGCGGTGATTTGGCCAATTGGCACACGGGCGAAGCCGATGCCATTCCTGCCGTGGGCGGCGCGATGGACTTGGCGATTGGCGCCAAACAAACCTGGGTGATGATGGATTTGCTGACCAAGCAAGGCCAAAGCAAAGTGGTACGTGCTTGCACCTATCCACTGACAGGCTTGGCGTGCGTGAGCCGCATTTACACCGATTTGGCCACGCTAGAGGTGACCGAACAAGGTTTGAAGTTGATTGATGCCGTGAGCGGTTTGTCTCACGCAGATTTAGAAGCCTTAGTTGGCCTGACGATTCAGGCCTAACTCTGGCTTAGGTTTACTGCTCAACGAAGGCGCGTTCCACCACAAAGTCGCCAGGGGTGGTGGTGGAGCCTTCTTTGAAACCGCGCCCTTCTAGCAAGGCACGCATGTCTTTGTTGAGCTCAGGGCTGCCGCAAATCATGATGCGGTCGTTGGCGGGGTCGATGTTGGGCAAGCCCAAATCTTGGGTGAGCTTGTTTGAGGTGAGCAAGTCTGTCACGCGGCCTTGGTTTTTAAACGGCTCGCGGGTGACCGTGGGGTAGTACAGCATTTGCGCGCTGACCATCTCCCCCAAGAACTCGTGCTTGGGCAGCTCTTCGGTCAAGTAATCGCGGTAGGCCAGTTCTTTGACTTCGCGCACACCGTGCACCAAGATGACTTTTTCGAAGCGCTCATAGGTCTCGGGGTCGCGCACGATGCTGAGGAACGGGGCCAAGCCCGTGCCCGTGCCAATGAGGTACAGGTTTTTGGCAGGCAACAAATAGTCGCATAGCAAGGTGCCGGTGGGCTTTTTGCCGATCACGATTTTGTCGCCCACTTTGATGTGTTGAAGCTTGGAGGTGAGGGGGCCGTCTTGCACTTTGATGCTCAGGAATTCCAAGTGTTCTTCGTAGTTGGCGCTGACGATGCTGTATGCGCGCAACAAGGGTTTGCCGTTTTCGCCGCGCAAGCCAATCATGGTGAAGTGGCCGTTGGAGAAACGCAGCGAGGTGTCGCGTGTGGTGGTGAAGCTGAACAGGCGGTCGGTCCAATGGTGAACGGACAAAACTTCTTCGTCTAGGAATGCACTCATGACAGGAATAAATATATATAAATCAAGCCCTGTAGTGTAGGCGAGGGCTTAAAACCTCAGGCTATATGTTCGTGTGCTGAACGCTATAAGCCTTGACTCGAATCAACGGGGGTTTAAGCTTTACCCACGAACCCGTTTTGACGCCACGCCTCGAAGGTGATCACAGCTACCGAGTTGGACAGGTTCAAGCTCCTCTGGTCGGCACGCATTGGCAGGCGAAGGCGCTGTGCGAGTGGGAAACTTTCGCGAACATCCATAGGCAAACCCCTGGTTTCAGAGCCAAACACGAACCAATCGCCTGGCTGAAAGACTGTGTCGTGCGCGGTGCTGGAACCTTTGGTGGTCATGGCAAACATGCGAGCGGGGTCGGGTTTCGCGTCGTTTAAAAACGTGGCCCAGTCGGCGTGGCGCAACACAGGCGCGTACTCGTGGTAATCCAAGCCCGCGCGGCGCATGTGCTTGTCTTCCATTGAGAAACCCAAGGGCTCGACCAAATGCAAGGTGCAGCCGGTGTTGGCTGCTAAGCGTATGACATTGCCCGTGTTGGGCGGAATTTCGGGATGAACGAGGACGATGTGGAACATCTGCTCATTCTCCCGCATCACGCGACTCAGTCCGCGCAAGCACCAAGCCCTTGATATGCGCCGCGCCTGCAGCACGCAAGGCCCTCGCCGCTTCGAACAAAGAGGCGCCCGTTGTCATGACATCGTCCACCAGCACCACGCGCTGGTCACGCACGATAGACACGCGCTCAGGCGCGACCCAGAACGCATCGCGCACATGATCTAGCCGATCTTGGCGCGAGGCACCCACTTGGTGTGCGCTGTCGCCGCGGCGTAGCAAAGTCAGAGCATGGGTTTTGTGCGGGGCTAAGTGACGCGCAAGTTCGAGTGCTTGGTTAAAGCCACGTTCTCGCAAGCGCGTGGGCGAGAGTGGCATGGGCACCACCACCTTGGCGGCGTCGAGTGCGGGCTCGACCCACGGGGCGTGGCGCATGAGGTGAGCCAAGGCGCGAGCCAAGCTGGGTTCTGCTTGAAACTTGAAACGGGCAATGCAGCCTGACCATGGGAACGTGTAGCTCACGGCAGCCACGCAGGCGTCTAGGGGGTTCGGGTGCTGTGTGCAGTTGCGGCAATGTGCGGCATGACCCGTGTGGTGTGTTTGGACAAGGGTGAGGGCGCACGTGGCGCAGCGCAAGGTGGGTTGGGCAAAGCGCTCGACACAGGCTGCGCACAAGGGCTGGGCGGGCCATCGCCGACAAATTTGACAGACACTGGGCAGGCTCAACATGCCGTGCATTGGAAAGACATTGCGCCCGTTTGGGTTGAAGCGCAGCGCAATGTTTACGAAGGGCGCGGTGTCGATAATAGGCACATGTCTGAACCGTCTTCGTCTGATTCGCCCCCTTCGCTCGACCCTGTCGCCAGTGCCCGTTGGGCCGCGTGGCCCCACGCCACTTCGCCCTGGCTGAATGAGGAAATTGGCCGACGCATGGAAGACCGCTTGCAGTGGATTCGCCTGCAGCCAACATCGTGGGTGGATTGGGCGCCTGTGAATGGAGGCCTGCAAACGCATGCCAAGCTGCGCGCACGTTACCCGCAAGCGCACTGTCAAGTGACAGAACCCACACCCGCACGCGAGGTGCTTGCTCGCCAGTCTTTGCAAGCGCCTTGGTGGAAGCGTTGGTTGCAACGCAATGCCTTGCAATTTGGGACATCCGCTGCAGGCGGTGCCGACATGCTGTGGGCCAATATGGCGTTACACACCAGTGCTGATCCGCAAGCTTTGTTGCAGAAATGGCACCAACTGTTGGCGGTCGATGGCTTTTTGATGTTCTCGTGTCTCGGACCGGACACCCTACGCGAGTTGGCTGAGGTGTATCAAAACCAAGGTTGGACGCCTGCGTGTCACGCTTTCACAGACATGCACGACTGGGGTGACATGCTGGTGCAAGCCGGCTTTGCTGAGCCGGTGATGGACATGGAGCGCATCACTTTGACTTATGCGTCGCCCGAGAGTTTGTTGGCCGAGTTTCGTGCGCTAGGCCGCAACCTGCATCGAGATCGCTTCGTGGGCTTGCGAGGCAAGCAGTGGTTGACGCAGTTGAAAAATGCTTTGCTATTACTGGCAAAATCCCAACAGGACGGGCGCTTGTCGCTGACCGTTGAGGTGATTTATGGCCATGCTTTGAAGCCGTTGCCGCGCCTCAAAGTTCAGCAACAAAGTTCGGTGTCTTTGCAAGACATGCGAACCCTATTAGGGGAATCCCTTAGTCGTCGCTCTGTATGATTTTATTTGTAAGCATGTAGTGCAAACCACGACAAAAAACCTTGAGTTAAATCAGTGTTTGCAGTGTTTGTAGTCCTAAAGATTAAATATTGAGGCGATCAAATTGATGAAGAACAATCTTTTCCAAAAGTTGACTTCAGGTGTGTTGTTCCTCGCCGCATGGGCGAGCACAGCGGCTTGGGCAGTGAATGATTTGCCAGGCGGCCCTGGCGTTCGACAACTGAACCTGCAACCTGGTGCGACCAAAATTGCTGTGGAGCAGGGCTGGCTGCATTGGTTCATGTTGATCATCTGTACCGTCATTTTTGTGGCGGTGTTTGGTGTGATGTTCTATTCCATTTGGAAGCACCGCAAATCGGTGGGCCACAAGTCGGCCAGCTTTCATGAATCGGTGAAGGTTGAGATTGCATGGACGGTCATCCCTTTCATCATCGTGATCTTGATGGCACTCCCCGCTACGAAAGCGGTAGTGGCTCAAAAAGACACGTCCAACGCCGATCTCACCATCAAAGCCACGGGCTACCAGTGGAAGTGGGGCTATGACTACATCAAGGGACAGGGTGAAGGTATTGCCTTTATCTCAACGCTTGACAACGAACACCGCGAAATGTCCAACAATGGCGCCAAGGGCGTGGACATCGACAACTATTTGTTGAAAGTGGACAACCCATTGGTGGTGCCTGTCAACAAGAAGGTGCGCATCATCACCACGGCGAACGACGTGATTCACGCGTTTGCTGTGCCTTCACTCGGTGTGAAGCAAGACGCGATTCCTGGCTTTGTGCGCGACACTTGGTTTCGCGCTGAAGCGGTGGGTGATTACTACGGCCAATGCCAAGAGTTGTGCGGCAAAGAACACGCCTATATGCCTATTCATGTGAAGGTGCTCAGCGCGGCTGATTACAGCGCATGGGTGGCCGGCGAGCAAAAGAAGATGGCCGCTAAGCAAGACGACCCATCCAAGGTGTGGGATTTGGCAGACCTTTCCAAGCGCGGTGAAAAGGTTTACGCCGCCAATTGCTCGGCTTGCCACCAACCCAATGGCAAAGGCGCAGGCCCTATCAAGCCACTCGATGGCGCTGCCGTGGTGTTGGATGCCGACAAGAACAAGCAAATCAAAGTACTGCTGAATGGTCAAAACAACCTGGCTATGCCAGCTTGGAAGCAATTAAGCGACACTGACATTGCTGCTGTCATCACCTATACAAAAAACAATTGGTCCAACAAGACCGGCCAGCTGGTCCAGCCTGCCGACGTCAAGGCCGCCCGTTAAAACTAGCGTTTAGAAGGAACACATCATGAGCGCAGTACTCGATTCCCACGGCCACGGTCACGATGACCACCACGGCGCGCCTCACGGCTGGCGCCGCTGGGTGTATGCCACCAACCACAAAGACATTGGTACTTTGTATCTTTTGTTCGCGTTCACCATGCTGATCATTGGCGGCGTCTTGGCGCTTCTGATTCGTGCTGAACTGTTCCAGCCTGGCTTGCAGTTGGTCAACCCAGAGCTGTTCAACCAGCTCACGACGATGCACGGTTTGATCATGGTGTTCGGCGCCATCATGCCGGCGTTCGTGGGCTTTGCGAACTGGATGATTCCGTTGCAAATCGGCGCGTCTGACATGGCCTTTGCCCGTATGAACAACTTCAGCTTCTGGCTGATGATTCCTGCGGCTGCGATGTTGGCGGGTTCATTCTTCATGCCTGGTGGCGCACCTGCAGCCGGCTGGACACTCTATGCACCGCTGACCCTGCAAATGGGACCTTCGATGGATGCTGGTATTTTTGCCATGCACATCTTGGGTGCTTCGTCCATCATGGGTTCGATCAACATCGTGGTCACCGTGCTCAACATGCGCGCACCTGGCATGACCTTGATGAAGATGCCGATGTTTGTGTGGACTTGGCTGATCACGGCTTACTTGTTGATTGCTGTGATGCCTGTGTTGGCTGGCGCGATCACCATGACGCTGACAGACCGCCACTTTGGCACGACCTTCTTCAACCCCGCTGGTGGCGGTGACCCCGTCATGTACCAGCACATCTTCTGGTTCTTCGGTCACCCCGAGGTGTACATCATGATTTTGCCGGCCTTCGGCATCATCAGCCACATCGTGCCAGCCTTTGCGCGTAAGAAGTTGTTTGGTTACGCCTCCATGGTGTATGCCACGTCATCCATTGCTATCTTGTCGTTCATCGTGTGGGCTCACCACATGTATGCCACGGGCATGCCTGTGACGGGTCAGTTGTTCTTCATGTACGCCACGATGCTCATTTCCGTGCCTACCGGCGTGAAGGTGTTCAACTGGATTGCGACCATGTGGAAAGGCTCGATGACGTTTGAGACCCCCATGCTGTTTGCTGTGGGCTTCATCTTCGTGTTCACGATGGGTGGTTTCACTGGTCTGATTTTGTCGATGGCCCCGATTGATACACAAGTGCAAGACACTTACTACGTGGTGGCTCACTTCCACTACGTGTTGGTGGCGGGTTCATTGTTTGCCATGTTTGCAGGCTTCTACTACTGGTGCCCCAAGTGGACCGGTGTGATGTACAACGAAACACGTGGCAAGATCCATTTCTGGTGGACCTTGATTTCGTTCAACGTGACCTTCTTCCCCATGCACTTCTTGGGCTTGGCTGGCATGCCACGTCGCTATGCAGACTACCCCATGCAGTTTGCTGACTTCAATGCCTTGGCTTCGGTGGGTGCGTTCTTCTTCGGTTTTGCGCAGGTTTACTTCTTCTTGTTCGTGGTGCTGCCAGCGATGCGCGGCCACGGCGAAAAAGCACCTGCCAAGCCATGGGAAGCGGCAGAAGGTTTGGAGTGGGAAGTGCCTTCTCCTGCACCGTTCCACACCTTCGAAACTCCACCTAAGTTGGACGCCACCGTTACGCGTGTGATCGGCTGAATATGACGCCAGAGCAACGCAAAAGCAATCTGCGCATGGGCCTGACCTTGGCCTCTGTTGCAGCAGTGTTTTTCATCGGTTTCTTTGTCAAAGTCATGCTCTTGAATCGCTAAAGCTATGGCTACACCGCGTCACAACCTGCTCATGTTCAAAAAGCTGCTGGTCGTCACAGCGGGCATGTTTGCGTTTGGTTATGCCTTGGTGCCTATGTACAAAGCGATTTGTGAGTTCACGGGCATCAATATTCTGGCGCTGGGTGAACGCGAAATTCCGGGTTCTGGCAGCGCACGCGCGAAAGCCAAAAACACGCAAGTTGATGCAACCCGAACCATCACGGTCGAGTTCGATGCCAATGCGCGTGGTCCTTGGAAATTCAAGCCTGCACAAAGCTCTTTGCAAGTGCATCCGGGCGAGATGATGACGGTGATGTACGAATTTGAAAACGTACAAGACCGCGTGATGTCCGCCCAAGCTATTCCAAGCTATGCGCCGCGCCAAGCAGCAGCGCATTTCAACAAGCTGGAATGCTTTTGTTTTAATCAATATACCTTGGCGCCCGGCGAGAAAAAGCAGTGGCCTGTGGTGTTTGTGATTGATCCTAAGTTAGCGAAAGACGTGACCACCATTACTTTGTCGTACACCTTTTTTGAAGTGGGTTCTAAAACACCTGCAGCACCTACCGCTGCACTGGCTGAACCACGCAAGTCAGGTGTAGGCGTATGAGCAACAAAATTTCGCTCATGCGCTCGATCAAAGCGGTGGCATGGTCTTTTTTGGGAATTCGCAAAAGTAGCGAATTTCAAGAGGATATAGACAAGATCACCCCATTGCATGTGCTTGGGGTTGGCTTGGTTGCAGTTTTTCTTTTTGTCATCAGCTTGATCGCTTTGGTCAATCTGGTCGTTGCGAAATAATGAAGGAGTGGATATGAGTAGCACCTCACACGGCTCAACGCCTTACTACTATGTACCTCATGAGTCACGTCACCCGGCGATGGCTGCATTGGGTTTGTTTTTTGTGATCCTTGGCGCAGGTCAATGGGTCAACGGTGTGGACTGGGGCAAGTACAGCTTGTTCTTTGGCCTCATTTTTTGGTTGGGCGTGCTTTACCAGTGGTTTGGTGACGCGATTGCTGAGAGTGAAAGTGGTCAGTATGGCCACAAGGTTGACCTGTCATTCCGCTGGAGCATGAGCTGGTTCATCTTTTCTGAGGTGATGTTCTTCGGTGCATTCTTCTCTGCTTTGTGGTGGGCACGCTCTCACTCAGTGCCTATGTTGGGCAGTCTCGACAACGCCTTGCTTTGGCCTGATTTCAAGGCAGTATGGCCCACGATGGCGGCCGGCGTGACGGCTTCGCCCGGAGCAATCATTGAGCCTTTCCAGGTGATGACACCGTTTTGGTTGCCCACCATCAACACAGCTTTGTTGTTGACCTCTGGCGTGACCTTGACCATTGCACATCACGCGCTGATTGCAAACAAGCGTGACACCACCATCAAGTTCATGTGGCTCACTGTGTTGTTGGGTGTGGTGTTCTTATTTGTGCAAGGTTACGAATACAGCCATGCGTATAGCGACATGAACCTCAAGCTCACCTCGGGTGTGTACGGCTCAACGTTTTACATGCTCACTGGTTTCCACGGTTTCCATGTGTTCTTGGGTATGTTGATGCTGCTCGTCATCACCTTGCGTTTGCAAAAAGGCCATTTCACTGCCGACAAACATTTCGGCTTTGAAGGTGCGGCTTGGTACTGGCACTTTGTGGACGTGGTGTGGTTGGGCTTGTACATCTTGGTTTACTGGCTGTAAGCGATACGCTCACAAAACAAAGGCCGCTCGCGCGGCCTTTGTTGTTGGTGGGGTTGAGTTTATTGACCTGCGGCAATGCCTGTGGGTTGGATGTAGCCCAAATGCCAGCCGATCAAAATACAAATAAACAAAACAATCGATACACCAACGCGAAGTCCTAAGGCTTTCACCATGTGGCCAGATTTGGTTTCACCGCTGCGTCCATTGCGCATCATGAAGACCAAGGCAGAACCCAAGCTGGCGAGAATGGCTAAAAAGGCAAGTGCAACAATGAATTTCATGAGCATCATTATCTCCATCCCAAGAACCCGTGCATTTGCATGGGTGACATTGGCCATGCTGGTTGGGGTGGTGCTGACGGTGCGTTTGGGGTTTTGGCAGTTGTCACGAGCCTCTGAAAAAGAACAGCGCCATTCGGCCATCGTGGCTCAGATGGCCGTCCCTGTTCAGGACACAGCGGCGTTATTGGCGGCACCTGCAAACTTCGGTCTATTGCACCAGCGGGTGGCATTAGAAGGTGAGTGGTTGCCTCAGCACACGGTGTACTTAGAAAACCGCCCGATGAACGGACGTGCTGGTTTTTGGGTGCTCACGCCTTTTCAGTTGAATGCCTCGACGCGTGTCTTGGTGCAACGCGGGTGGGTGCCTCGCCACCAGCAGGACAGAACCTTGTTACCTGACATTCAAACGCCATGGGGTCGAGTGCAGGTCAGTGGGCGCATTGCCCCAGCCCCTTCTAATCTGATGGAGCTCAGTCACGCGTCAGAAGCAACAAGTACGCAGACAGGGGCATCGAACATTCGGCAAAATCTCAACTTACAGGCCTATGCCACGCAAACAGGGGCTGACTTTGCCGCCGTTGTGTTGCAAACCGATGCGCCCTCTGAGGGCTTGCTGCGGGACTGGCCCGAAATCACGGCAGGTGTCGAGAAAAACCTCGCTTATGCCTTTCAATGGTTTGCACTCGCTGCGTTGCAGCTGATGCTCTACATTTGGTTCCAATTCATTCAACCCTATCGACATGCAAGACGCTCCTCGCTCTAAATCACAACATCCCTTGGGCATGACGGTCTATGACTTGCCCTCTCCCACCGATGTAGTGCAAGCCGATGCCAAACGAACGGCCATGGGTCGCTTGCGTATGTTGGTGGTGTTGCTGGTGTGTGCTGCCCCTGTGGTGGCTTCGTACTTCACTTATTACGTTGTACGCCCCGAGGGGCGACGCAATTTTGGCGATTTGATCGAGCCTGTGCGTGCTTTGCCTGATGTGAGGGCGCAAGCTTTGAATGGCGATGCCATTCAACTGCCAACGCTCAAAGGTCAATGGCTGTTGGTGAGTGTGAGCGGTGGCGATTGCCAAGCTGACTGCCAGCAGCAGTTGTATCTGCAACGTCAAATCTTGGCAGGGCTTGGTAAAGACCGCGCGCGCACCGATTGGGTGTGGTTGGTGACCGATAACGCGGATATTCCAAGCGCTATCTTGCCAGGCCTCAAAGAGGCGACCGTGTTGCGTGTCCCATTCAAAGAGCTGACGCAGTGGTTGGAACCAGCCTCGGGCCAGCAGTTACAAGACCACCTATATTTAGTGGACCCTCACGGCCAGTGGATGATGCGGTTTCCCGCCAAGCTGAGCACAGAAGGTGCTTTGAAAACCAAGCGTGATATCGAGCGACTGTTGCGTGCAGCTGTTTCATGGGATGAGGCTGGTCGCTAAGCCCTCTGACATATGACTGAAAGTTTGTACAACCTCACGCCACTGCTTCACTTACTCATCATGGGCGCCTTGGTTGCCATGGTGCCACTGTGTTGGGTGTGGTTGCGCAATCCGCAGGCTTCTACTGCTCGTCGTGTGCAAGCGTTGACCCTGATTACTTTATTCATCACGTTTGATTTGGTGTTGTTTGGTGCATTCACGCGGCTCACAGATTCGGGCTTGGGTTGTCCTGATTGGCCCGGTTGCTACGGACATGCCAGTCCCGTGGGAGCGCAATCTGCGATTGCGTTAGAACAAAACCAAATGCCCGATGGCCCTGTGACGCACACCAAGGCATGGATAGAAATGATTCACCGCTACATGGCCATGGCTGTGGGCGGTTTGATTTTGACACTCGCTGCATTTGCTTGGTTGCGTCGCTGGCGTGGCGATCAAACCAGTGGCGTGCTTTGGCCTACCTTGACCTTGTTGTGGGTTTGTGTGCAAGGTGCATTTGGTGCATTGACAGTCACCATGAAGTTGTTTCCACTCATCGTCACGCTGCATTTGATGGGCGGCTTGGTGCTGCTCGCTTTGCTCACGATGCAGGTGCAGCGTCAGCGTTTGAGCGGTGTTCGGTTCACTGAGCTACGCCCTGGTTTGTATGCAGCGACGCTGCTGGGCATGTTGCTGCTGACTCTGCAAGTGTTGCTGGGAGGTTGGGTCAGTACCAACTATGCGGTACTGGCATGCAACACATTTCCCATGTGCCAAAACAGCTGGTGGCCTTTGATGAATTTTGAACAAGGTTTTACTTTGTGGCGACACCTCGGTTTAGATGCGACGGGCCAACCTTTGGTGTTTGAGTCACTCACGGCCATTCACTATGTGCACCGCTTGGCTGCTTATGTGGTGTTGGTTTATTTGGCACTGTTGGGTGCAGCCTTGCGTCGCGTTGCAGGGTTGAAGGCTGCCGCGTTTGCGTTATGGCTGGGTTTGTTGCTGCAGTTATTGACGGGCTTGTCGAACGTGGTGTTGGATTGGCCTTTGGTTGCTGCTGTGTTGCACACCGGTGGCGCTGCGGCGCTGGTGGTGGTGTTGATGTGGATTTTGACCGGTGCGCGTGCCTCTCGCAGCACGGTATTGAATTGATTGAGAAGAGACACGATTTATGAGCCTCGCCATTTCCTTGTTGACACGTTTGCGCCAGTTCAATGCGCTCACCAAGCCGCGCGTGATTCAACTCATTGTGTTTTGTGCCCTCATTGGCATGGTGTTGGCGGTGCCTGGTGTGCCGTCTTGGCCCGAGGTGCAGTTGGCATTGTGGGCGTGTTTGGGTATTTGGTTTGTGGCAGGGGCTGCAGCTGCCTTCAACTGCTTGGTCGAAAAAGGGATTGATTCACGCATGAAGCGCACCGCTTGGCGACCTACGGCCAAGGGCGAGTTGAGTGACTTAGAGACTTTGCTGTTTTCTACGCTGCTGTGCGCCATCGGCTCCGCCATTTTGTATGTGTGGGTGAACCCGCTCACCATGTGGCTGACCTTTGCCACGTTCGTCGGCTATGCGGTGATTTACACCGTGATCCTCAAGCCGCTTACCCCGCAAAACATCGTCATTGGTGGCGCATCCGGTGCCATGCCGCCGGTGCTTGGTTGGGCGGCGATGGCGGGTGAGGTGAGCCCTGAGGCTTTGATCTTGTTCCTCATTATTTTCTTGTGGACGCCGCCACATTTTTGGGCTTTGGCGCTTTACCGTGTGGAAGACTATCGCAAAGCGGGCCTACCTATGTTGCCCGTGACGCATGGCAACGAATTCACTCGCTTGCAAATTTTGCTCTACACCTTTGTGTTGTTTGCCGCGTGTTTGATGCCTTTTATTTATCGCATGAGTGGCTGGCTTTATCTGGTCAGTGCTGTCATTTTGAGTCTTGGTTTTTGCGGCTACGCTTGGGCTTTGTGGCGCAATTACTCGGACGAGTTGTCGCGCAAAACCTTTCGTTTTTCTTTGATCCACCTCAGCCTATTGTTTGCAGCGTTGCTGACTGACCATTACCTGTGATGCGTTTGATGACACGACGTTTTTTGCTCTGTGTACTGGCTGTCTTTGCCGCGGCAGCATGCACCCCTGAATCAGCAAAATTCAATGCCATCGACATCACAGGTGCTGACTATGCCAAGGAATTCACCCTGACCGACCACAACGGCCAAAGCCGCAGCTTGAGCGACTTCAAAGGCAAGGTGGTGGTGGTGTTCTTTGGTTACACGCAATGTCCCGATGTGTGCCCGACCACGATGACCGAGCTGGTGGAAGTCAAGCGTCTGTTAGGTGAGGATGGCGACAAACTTCAAGCTGTGTTTGTGACGGTCGACCCCGCGCGTGATACCACCGAGTTGCTCAAGGCCTACATGACCAACTTCGATCCCACGTTTGTGGCTTTTGTACCTACCGCGGGCGAGCTGCCCGATGTGGCTAAGCATTTCAAGATTTACTACAAAAAGCAAGCAGGCCAAACGCCCACCAGCTACACCATGGACCACTCGGCGGGTAGCTATGTGTATGACACGCAAGGCAATCTGCGCTTGTACAGCCGCTATGGTGCAGGGGTTCAGCCATTGGCCCAGGACATCAAAACCTTGCTCAAAACCACGCCCTGATTCATCGCTGTTGCGAACTGTGCGTGTTGGCTTTGTCGATCAAGAAGTCAATGCACGTTTTGATTGCGCGGGTGCGATGACGCGATGGCAAATACAGCAAGTACATGTTTGTGCCAAAGATACTTAAGCGGTGGTCATCCAAAGTTGTCAGCATTTCGCCACTGGCAATCACGTCGGCCACCATGTAGTCGGGCATCAAGCCAATGCCCAAGCCACCCAGAATGACTTCTTTTAAGAACGGGTAGTGGTCCGAAATGAGGGTCGGCGTCAGCATCACCTCTTGACGCTCTTCCCCTCGATAAGCACGCAATGACAGTTGTCGCCCCACCACGTTGGCCGTGATGATGGGTTGTGTGCGTAGCTGCGACAGCTCGGTGGGCATGCCGTGCTGTTGGGCAAAAGCCTTGGATGCGCAGGCCAAGTAGCGCACGGTGCCCATGTCTTTGGCCACCATCGTTTCGGGGGGCTGAGGCAGCACGCGAATGGCGATGTCCACATCGTCGCGCAAGTTGTCGATGCGGTTTTCAAACACCACATCCAACACCACGCCGGGGTAGCGCTGTTTGAACTCAATCAGCCAAGGCGTCATCACGATATGGCCATAGCCACTGGGCACGCTGATGCCCACGCGACCCTGCAAGCCTTGGCCCAAGTTGGTGACGGTTTCGTGGGCGCTGGCCATTTCATTGCGAATGGCGCGCCCGTGTTCGCACAGCCGCCAGCCCAGCTCGGTGGGTTCCATGCGGCGGCTGGTGCGTCGTATGAGCTCGGCACCTAACGCTTTTTCAAGCTGGCGCAGGTGGTAGCTCACATTGGCGCGGGTCATCTTGAGCTTGCTGGCGGCTTTGCTCAGATTGCCGGCATCGATGATGTCGACCAGCAGGGTCAGGGAGGCGAAATCGACGTTCATAAGTAAAAATTCTTTGACGCAACGTCAATAAAGTTTGAGATTGTCAAGAAATATTATCTGCCAAACAATCGCATCAAAGACAAAACAATGAGGAGCTTCGGTTTGACCACCCCATCTGAAACCACCGTCGTGCGTACAAGCAAAGACGGCGACTTGCTGGTCGTCACGATTGACCATCCCCCAGTCAATGCCCTCAGCGTCGAAGTACGCCGTGGCTTGATGGCGGCGATTGACGAAGCCGAGTCGGATGCCGATGTCAAGGGTGTGCTGTTGTTGGGCGCAGGCCGTGCGTTCATTGCGGGGGCTGATATCCGTGAGTTTGGTCGCCCGCCCATGCCCCCCATCTTGCCCGAGGTGTGCAACCGAATCGAAGCTTGCACCAAGCCTGTGGTGGCTGCCATTCATGGCCCCGCATTGGGCGGAGGCCTTGAGGTGGCCATGGCGGCGCACTACCGTTTGGCTATGCCTGATGCCAAGTTGGGGCTGCCTGAAGTTCAACTGGGTTTGCTGCCAGGCTCTGGCGGCACGCAACGTGCGCCACGTTTGATGGGTGTAGAAGCGGCTGTGAACTTGATGCTCAGTGGCCGACACATGAAAGCCCAAGAAGCTTTTGACTGCAGGTTGGTCGATCAATTGGGTGAAGGCACGGATGTGCTGCAAGCGGGGCTAAGTTTTGCGCGAGCCTTGTTGGCCGAAGGAGCGCCGGTTCGACGCACGCGTGATTTGGATGCGATCAAAGTCGGCTACGACCATCAAATGGAAGTGCTAGCCAAAATACAAACAGATGTTGAAAAGAAATCACGCGGCTTGTTTTCGCCAGTTAAGGTGATTGAGGCGGTGCGTGCTGGTTTGCAACTGCCATTTGACGAAGCACTTGCCAACGAACGCCAATTGTTTATGCAATGCATTGACAGCCCGCAGCGTGCGGGGTTGATCCACGCATTTTTTGCGGAGCGTGAGGTGGTGAAGGTGCCAGAAGTCAAAAGCGTCGCACCGCGCGTCATAACAAGTGTGGGTGTGATCGGCGGCGGCACGATGGGTGCAGGCATTGCGGTGTCGGTGCTCGATGCAGGTTTACCTGTGACCATGATTGAACGCGATGAAGAAGCCTTGGCCAGGGGCCGACACAACGTCGAGAAGATTTACAACGGTTTGCTCGCCAAGGGGCGAATGACCGAGCAAGCCAAAGCACAAGTGATGGCGCGTTTCAGCACCAGTACCCATTACGACGCTTTGGCGCAAACCGACTTGGTGATTGAAGCGGTGTTTGAAGAAATGGCTGTCAAGAAAGCGGTATTCGCAGAACTTGATCGTGTGTGCAAACCCAATGCGGTGCTGGCCACCAATACCTCGTACTTGGACATCAATGAAATCGCCGCCAGTGTGTCGCGACCGCAAGATGTGATTGGCCTGCATTTTTTCTCGCCTGCCAACATCATGAAGTTGCTTGAAATTGTGGTGCCCGAGAAGGTGAGCGCAGATGTGGTGGCCACAGCATTCAGCTTGGCTACGCAACTCAAAAAAGTACCGGTGCGTGCCGGTGTGTGCGATGGTTTCATTGGCAACCGCATCTTGGCGATGTACCGCGCAGCCGTCGATCACATGATGGAGGATGGTTGCTCACCCTACGAGATTGATTCAGCCATGCGCGAGTTTGGTTACCCCATGGGACCCTTCCAAGTGTCAGATTTGGCGGGCGGCGACATCGGTTGGGCCACGCGCAAACGACGCGCAGCCACACGTGACCCCAAGGCACGCTATGTGCAAATTGCAGACCGCATTTGCGAACGCAACTGGTTTGGTCAAAAAACCGGGCGTGGTTATTACCTCTACCCGGAAGGCTCACGCACAGGTGTGCCTGACCCCGAGGTGTTGCAAATCATTGATGCAGAGCGCGTGCGCGCCAACATTCAACCGCGTGCCTTGAAGCCAGAGATGATTGTTCGCAAATACATGGCAGCCATGGTCAACGAGGGCGCGAATGTGGTGCACCAAGGCATTGCCCTGCGCCCCTTGGATGTGGACGTCACGTTTGTGCATGGCTATGGGTTCCCGCGTTATCGCGGTGGCCCGATGAAGTACGCCGACATGGTGGGCTTAGAAAATATCTTGGCTGATATTCAATCGTTTGCCAAGCAAGACCCTTTGTTTTGGCAGCCCTCGCCACTGTTGGTGCAGTTGGTGAAAGACGGCAAAAATTTTGACAGTTTGAACCGTTGATCAGAAGTTACTTGAAGGATTTGTATGCGTGAAGCGGTCATTGTTTCCACGGCTCGTACGCCACTGACGAAGTCGCATCGAGGTGAGTTCAATGCCATCTCGGGTGCCGAGTTGGCCTCTCATGCGGTCAAAGCTGCGGTGCAACGTTCGGGTGTGGACGCTCAGTTGATTGAGGATGTAATTCTGGGCTGTGGTTACCCAGAGGGACGTACAGGCCGCAACGTGGCACGCGCCAGTGTGCTGCGTGCTGGTTTACCTTTGCAAATTGCGGGTGCCACCGTCAGTCGGTTTTGTGCTTCGGGTTTGCAAGCCATTGCGATGGCTGCTGGACGCATTGTGGTGGATGGTGCACCCGTGATGGTGGCCGGTGGCCTAGAGAGCATTTCGGGTTTGCGTCGCGGCCCCGGCACCACGGTGGACGATGGCATTGACCCATGGATGACGCAGCACAAGCCCGACTTGTACTTGCCCATGATTGAGACTGCAGACATTGTGGCCAAGCGCTACAACATCAGCCGAGAAGACCAAGACCGTTTTTCCGTCGAGAGCCAACGCAAAACAGCAGAGGCACAGGCAGCCGGTCGTTACAAAGAAGAAATCATTTCTGTCACCACCACGATGGCTGTGACCGACAAAGACACCAAAGAAGTGTCGTACCAAGAAGTGACGGTCGACCACGACACCAGCAACCGCCCCGGCACAAGCTATGAATCGTTGGCTAAGTTGCAACCCGTGCGTGGTGAAGAGCACTTCATCACCGCGGGCAATGCGTCACAGTTGTCAGACGGTGCATCCGCCTGCGTGATGATGGATGGTAAGTTGGCCTCTCAATTGGGTTTACAGCCCTTGGGCGCATTTCGCGGCATGGCGCTGGCTGGCTGTGAGCCTGATGAGATGGGCATTGGCCCCGTGTTTGCTGTGCCTAAGCTGTTGGCGCGTCATGGCCTGACGGTGGACGACATTGATTTGTGGGAACTCAACGAAGCCTTTGCCTCGCAATCTATTTATTGCCAAAAGACCTTGGGCATTTCAGATGAACGGTTGAATGTGAATGGCGGCGCGATTTCTTTAGGCCATCCGTTTGGCATGACCGGTGCACGTTTGGTGGGACATCTCTTGCTTGAAGGACGACGCCGCAAGGCCAAGTGGGGCGTTGTCACCATGTGCATCGCGGGTGGCATGGGTGCCGCAGGCTTGTTCGAAATATTCTGACCAAGGGACTGACATGGATTTGAACTTTACCCCTCAAGAAGAAGCGTTCCGCGAAGAGGTGCGTGCCTTTTTGGCGCAGAACCTGGCGCCTGAGTTGTCTGCCAAAGTGCAGTCGGGCCAACATTTGACCAAGGCAGAGATGGAAGCTTGGCATGCCAAGCTCCATGCGCACGGCTGGCTGGCCAACCATTGGCCCGAAGAGTGGGGCGGCCCTGGTTGGAGCGCGGTTGAGAAATTTATTTTTGAAAACGAATGTGCCTTGGCGCATGCGCCGCGCATCGTGCCGTTTGGTGTGAGCATGCTCGGGCCGGTGTTGATGAAGTACGGCAGCGAAGCGCAAAAAGCGCATTGGTTGCCACGTATCTTGGATGGCTCGGACTGGTGGTGCCAGGGGTACTCTGAGCCTGGATCGGGTTCTGACTTGGCTTCGGTCAAAACCTCAGCCGTGCGTGATGGCGATCACTACATCGTCAATGGCCAAAAAACTTGGACTACGTTGGGGCAACACGCCAACATGATTTTTTGTCTCGTGCGCACAGACCGCGAAGCCAAGTCGCAATCGGGCATCAGCTTTTTGCTGATCGACATGACGTCACCCGGCATTGAGATACGACCCATCATCACCTTGGACGGTGAGCACGAAGTGAACGAAGTGTTTTTCACAGACGTCAAAGTGCCCGTGACCAACTTGGTGGGCGAGGAAAACAAAGGCTGGACGTATGCCAAGTATTTGCTCACCTATGAGCGCACCAATATTGCAGGTGTTGGCTTCTCAGTCGCGGGCTTAGAAAAGCTGAAGGTGGTGGCAGACCGCGTGCGTTGCAACGGCAAGCCTTTGTCGCAAGACCCTTTGTTTGCGGCACGCATGGCCAAGGTCGAGATTGACCTGGAAAACATGAAGACCACCAACATGCGTGTCATTGCGGCCGTGGCAGGGGGTGGTGCGCCAGGCGCTGAGAGTTCGATGCTCAAGATTCGAGGCACAGAAATTCGACAAGAAATTCTGTCGCTCACCCGTCGCGCCATGGGGCCTTATGCCGCACCTTATTTGCAAGACATGTCTGATGCTGAGCCGCCTTTGGGTGATGAGGCGGCAGCCAAGGCTGCCTCGTCTTATTTCAACAACCGCAAGTTGTCGATCTTTGGTGGTTCGAACGAGATTCAGAAAAACATCATTTCCAAAATGATCTTGGGCCTGTGATGGCTGGCTGTGTGTGAAAGGAATAACCAAATGAATTTTGAACATACCGAAGATCGCCGCATGCTGATGGACAGTCTGAACCGCTTTATTTCAGAGCAATACGGTGCAGACGTTCGCACCCAGATTGCCTATGGTGTTGAAGGGCACAGCACCAAGTTGTACGCACAGTTGGCTGAGTTGGGAACCATCGGCGCTTTGTTCCCAGAGCAGGTGGGCGGCTTTGCTGGCGCAGGCTTTGACATCAGTGTGGTGTTTGAATGCTTGGGCCGAGGCATCGTGCCTGAACCCTTGTTGGGTGCATTGCTGGTGGGCCGTGCCTTGATGTTGGCGGGCAGTGATGCCCAAAAAGACCTGTTGCAGAGTTTGATGGACGGCACAGCCATTGCAGCTTTGGCGCACGATGAGCCAGGCGCGCACCATGAGTTGAGCCATGTAGCCACCACGGCCAAACGTGAGGGCGCACACTGGGTGCTCAATGGCGTGAAGGGCTTAGTGAGCTTTGGCGAAAAGGCGGATTGCTTGCTGGTGTCTGCACGTACCTCAGGGGCGACTGACAGCGACGCAGGCATCAGCTTGTTTCTTGTGTCAGGTCAGGCAGCAGGCATCAAACGTCGATCCTTCAATCGCATGGATGGTGGGCGCGCTTCAGAGTTGGTGTTTGATCAGGTCCAGGTGCCAGCCGATGCACTGCTGGGTGCAGAGGGTGTTGGCTACGCGGTGCTTGAGCGTGTGCGTGGCTACGCTTTACTCGCCTTGTGCGCAGAAGCCTTGGGCGCGATGGACGTGGCCAAAGACCAAACCCTAGAGTACTTGCGCACACGCAAACAGTTTGGTGCACCCATTGGCAGCTTTCAGGCCCTGCAGCACCGCATGGTCGATGTGCTGTTGGAGGTGGAGCAAGCACGCTCTGCGGTTATCAACGCAGCCGCAGCCATTGATGCGGATGATCGTGTGTCGCGAGAAAAAGCGTTGTCGGCAGCGAAGTACAGTATTGGTCGCATTGGCACGCTGGTGGCAGAGGAAAGCATTCAGTTGCACGGCGGCATTGGCATGACTTGGGAATTACCCCTGTCCCACTATGCCAAGCGATTGGTGATGATTGACCATGAGTTTGGCGACGAGGACCATCACTTGGCGCGTTTCATCTCTTTGAGTCAAACGCACTGAGTCAGGAAATCCATGCCGCAAGTTTTAGTGACCCGTCGCGAAGGTGCTGTGTTGGTTTTATCCAATAACAATGTCGCCGCGCGCAACGCCTTGAGCTTTGAGTACTACACCGCCGTGACCGATGCGTTACGTGATGCGGCCATGGATTCGTCCGTTGGTGCCGTTGTACTCACAGGCGAAGGCGGTCACTTCTGCTCAGGCGGTGACTTGCGTCAATTGGCGAAGCGTCGTGAGCTGTCTGAGGCGCATCGTCGCACGCTTCTCGAAGGTTTGCATGATTTGATTCGTGCTGTGCGCGATTGCCCCAAGCCCGTGATTGCCGCTGTTGAGGGGGCGGCAGCAGGTGCCGGGCTTTCGCTGGCAATGGCATGCGACATGTTGGTGGCTGCCAAAGATGCCAAGTTCATCGTGGCCTATGTGAAGGTGGGACTCACGCCTGATGGCGGTGCGACCGCTTTTCTGGCGGAGTTTGTGTCTCGGCAAGTGTTGACTGAGTTGTGTTTGACAGGTGCCCCCCTCAGTGGCGAGCAGATGCACGCCTTGGGTGCTGTCAATCGGTTGGTGGAGTCTGGCCATGCATTGGCAGCGGCCACGGCTCTGGCGACTGACATTTCAAAAGGTCCACACAAGGCAATGAGCCGTATTAAAAACTTATGCCGCCATGCCATGCGCAATTCTTTAGACGATCAACTTGAGCTCGAAGCTCAGTCCATGGTCAAGGCCATGGGAAGTGATGAGTCCTTGGAAGGCATCCACGCTTTTTTGAACAAACGCCCGCCTAACTTCACCCAACTACGTCAGGTCAGCGAATGAGTACCACTTCTTCACATCCAGAACATGATTTGCCTTTGGCAGGAATTCGTGTGCTGGATCTCTCGCGTGTGTTTGCGGGCCCCATGTGCGGCATGGTCTTGGGTGACTTTGGTGCGGAGGTGATCAAGGTCGAGCACCCAGGCCGTGGTGACGACACGCGCGACTGGGGCATTCGCATTGGCAAGACCGAGACGACTTACTACAACAGCATGAACCGCAACAAGCGGTCCATCACGGTGGATCTTCAGTCTGCCGAAGGATTGAAAATCATCCATGACTTGTTGCCTCAGTGTGATGTGGTGATTCACAACTTCAAAACGGGGGGTGCTGAAAAACTCGGCATCGGTTACGAACAGCTCAAAACCATCAAGCCCGATTTGATTTATTGCGCGGTGGCCGGTTACGACACCAGTGGTCCTGAAGCGCGCCGACCCGGCTACGACTTGGTGATTCAAGCCGAAGCTGGCTTGATGGCCCTCAATGGCGATGCCCATATGCCACCTCTGAAATTTGGTGTGGCAGTGGTGGATTTGATGACGGGCATGTACTCAGCGCAAGCCATTCTCGCTGCCTTGCTTCGTCGTGAGCGTCGCGGTCTTGGGCAGCTCATTGAGATGGCTTTGTATGACTGTGGCTTGTCTGTCTCTGGCTACTACGGCTTAGATGCCTTGCATCTTGGACGTGACCCAGAGCGTTATGGCAATGCACATCCTTCGATCGTGCCCTATGGCATGTACGAAGCAGCAGATGGTCCGTTGATCATTGCTGTGGGCAACAACGCACAGTTCGATAAGTTTTGTCGTCAAGTTGTTTTGCGTCCAGACATCGTGGAGAACCCACTGTTCGCCACCAACGTGGAGCGAGCTAAAAACCGCAAAGAGCTCGGACCCATGCTCAAAGCATTGATTCAATCATTCCCGCGTGACGTGTTGCTAGAGCGCCTGACAGCGGCTGGCATTCCCTGCGGCAAAGTAGCTGGTTTGCATGAGGCGCTGACAAGCGAGCGTTCACGCCGTGGCCGCATGGTGCAAGACATGCCGCATCCCTTAGTGGGTACCACGCCCGTGTTTGCACCGCCTTACCGTTTGGATGGTCAACGTTTGCCGATACGTTGCGCGCCTCCCACATTGGGCGAGGGCACACGCGCTGTGCTGCAAGAGCTTTTGGCGATGAGTGACAGTCAACTTGAAGCGTTGCAAGCGGCAGGTGTGCTGACCTTGCCAAATAACGGATGACCCTACTTTTTGGAGATGCCTATGTTTTCTAAACACACGATGCGTTGCATGTTTCGCTGGGTCTTGATGGGTGCTTTGTTCGGTGGACTTGCCATTGGTGTGCAAGCGCAGCAGGGCAGTGCGTCTGATAAAACCATCAAACTGGTCGTGCCATTTCCAGCAGGTGGTCCCACAGACACCGCCTCGCGCATCGTGGGGCAGCGTTTGGCAGAGCGCCTCAAACAAACGGTGTTGGTGGAGAACCGAGCCGGTGCTTCCGGTGCGATTGCCGCCGCACAAGTGGCCAAAAGCGCACCGGACGGCAGCACTCTGATGATGTTGGCCACGCCCACCATGCTGGCGCCGCACTTCAACAAAGCAGCAGGCTACGACACCACCAAAGATTTCATGCCGGTTGCCACCGTGTATGACCTGCCCATCGTCATTGTGGTCAACACCACACTGTTGCCTGATGTGACTGATTTGACCAAGCTCATCGCGCATGCCAAGGCGCAACCCAAACCCATGAACTACACCAGTTCAGGCGTTGGCAGCTTTGGTCACCTGAGCATGGAGTTGCTGCAACAGCTGGCTGGTTTTGAGATGCAGCATGTGCCCTACAAAGGCGGCGTGCCTGCCATCACAGACACGATTGGTGGCGTGGTGCCTGTCATGTATTCAGATTTGGTGGCAGCGTTGCCGCACATCAAGTCAGGCAAGTTGCGAGCCATTGCCATCGGTTCACCCCAGCGTGTCAGCGTGGTGCCCGATGTGAAGACGATTTCTGAGCAAGGCATCAAAGGGTATGACGCTGTGTCTTGGGGAGGCTTGCTTGTTGTCAAAGGCACGCCCAAAGCTGTCGTGGATAAATTGGCCAATGAAATACAAGCCATCTTGTCGGAGAAAGAAGTGCAAGACCGATTACGCGATGCAGGTTGCATTGCCAACTTTGAGGGGCCCGCTCAAATTGGGCAACGCGTTCAGAATGATTACGCCAAGTGGGGGCGGGTGATTCGAGATCGAAGTGTTTCAAACGATTGATAAAAAACAGGAGACAAACATGTTGAACAACAAATCACGCCGCCAAGTGGTGGCCACAGTTGCAGTTGCCTTGATGGCTTTGTGCGCAGGTACGCAAGCACAAGCGCAGGCCTATCCAAATAAGCCCATCAAGCTGATCGTGCCTTATGCACCAGGTGGTGCTACTGACATCATTGCGCGCACGTTGGCAGAAAAACTCTCTGACCGTTTGGGGCAGCCGGTGCTGATTGATAACCGCGCTGGTGCTGGTGGTGTCACTGGGACCGATGCTGCCGCTAAGTCCGCACCTGACGGTTACACATTTTTGGTGACCTTGGGCACTACAGTGCTTATCAATCAGTTCTTGTATGAAAAGCTGCCCTACAACCCAGGCCGCGATTTTTCATTGGTCTCGCAATTGGCCTTGGCCCCAGTCACGTTGTTGGTGAACCCCAACTCGGGCATCAACAGTGCCAGTGATTTGAAGGCGCATATCCAAAAGAACCCAAGTAAGTTGTCTTATGGCTCTTGGGGCATGGGCTCATATGCACACTTGGCGGGCGCTTACCTGAGCCAAAGCATGTCAGCGGACATGGCCCATGCGGCCTACAAAGGCGAAGCCCCCATGTTGCAAGACTTGGTGGGTGGTCAGATCGACTTTGCATTTGCCAGCGCACAAACCGCCAAGCCTTACATTGATGGCGGCAAACTGCGCGCCATCGCTGTGACAGGTGAGCAACGCATGAGCGTGTTGCCCAATGTCCCCACAATGCGTGAACAAGGTTTCAAGGATGACATCTTCCGCGTCACGGGTTGGATTGCCATGGCAGCCCCTGCCAAAACCCCCAATGATGTGATGCAACGTGTGTCTGCTGAAGTGCGTGCCATCGTCGCTTTGCCAGAAACGCAAGATCGCATCAACAAGATGGGCTTCATCCCCGTGGGTAACACGCCCGAGCAGTTCGCTGCTGTGTATAAAAGTGAATTTCCCGTCTGGGAACGCGTGGTGAAGTTGTCTGGCGCTAAGCTGGATTGATAATTCATTTTTCGAAATTTTTGAGTAAAGAAACCATCCAATGAGTGCTGCTAGTTTTTCGTGGGAAGACCCCTTTCAACTTGATTCCCAATTGACGGACGACGAACGTCAGGTCAAAGAAGCCGCGGCTTCTTATTGCCAAGAGCGTTTGGCGCCGCGAGTGCTTGAGGCTTTCCGTCACGAAAAAATGGATGCCACCATTTTTAGGGAGATGGGTGAGCTGGGCCTGTTGGGTGCCACGATTCCTGAGGCCTACGGCGGCGCTGGTTTGAACTACGTGTGCTACGGCCTCGTGGCGCGTGAGGTCGAGCGCGTGGACTCGGGCTACCGCTCGATGATGAGCGTGCAATCGTCTTTGGTCATGTTGCCCATCAACGAGTTTGGCTCTGAAGCGCAAAAGCAAAAGTACTTGCCCAAGCTCGCTACGGGTGAGTGGATTGGTTGCTTTGGTTTGACCGAGCCCAACTATGGTTCAGACCCTGGCAGCATGATCACGCGTGCCAAGAAAGTGGCGGGCGGCTATTCGCTGTCAGGCGCCAAGATGTGGATCACCAACAGTCCCATTGCCGATGTGTTTGTGGTGTGGGCCAAGGACGATGCAGGTGCGATTCGTGGCTTCATTTTGGAAAAAGGCTGGAAGGGCTTGAGTGCTCCCGCCATTCACGGCAAAGTGGGTTTGCGTGCGTCCATCACGGGCGAGATCGTGATGGATGAGGTGTTTGTGCCAGAAGAAAACGCCTTCCCCGATGTGCATGGCCTCAAGGGCCCGTTCACGTGTTTGAACAGTGCGCGTTATGGGATTGCTTGGGGTGCCTTAGGCGCCGCTGAAGATTGTTTTCACCGCTCACGCCAATACGTGATGGATCGCCAACAGTTTGGCCGCCCATTGGCAGCCAATCAGTTGATCCAAAAGAAGCTGGCCGACATGATGACCGAGATCTCTTTGGGCCTGCAAGGCTGCTTGCGCTTGGGCCGCATGAAAGATGAAGGCACTGCCTCTGTGGACATCACCTCCATCCTCAAGCGCAACAGCTGCGGCAAGGCCTTGGATATTGCGCGCATGGCCCGCGACATGATGGGCGGCAACGGTATTTCGGATGAATTTGGTGTGGCCCGCCATTTGGTGAACTTGGAGGTGGTCAACACCTACGAAGGCACGCACGATGTGCACGCGCTCATTCTGGGGCGCGCCATTACGGGAATTGCGGCTTTCAGCAATTAAAAGCCAGTGCTCTAGAGCTAGAGTGTCATGAAAAAGGGCCGCCATGTAAATCATGGCGGCCCTTTGTGTTGGCAGGGTTTGCTCTACGCGTATTGAGCCAATGCAGTTTTCATTTTCTTCATCGCCGCCACTTCGATTTGGCGAATGCGCTCTGCACTCACGCCGTATTCAGCGGCCAAGTCGTGCAGCGTCATGCCGCCCGAGCCGTTGTCTTGCACTTTGAGCCAACGCTCTTCCACGATGCGTCGGCTGCGCTCGTCGAGTACGTTCAACGCGGCAGCAATGCCGTCAGACGCCAACACATCGCGCTGGTGCGCAGCCATCATGGCGGTGGGTTCGTGGTTGGTGTCGGTCAAGTAGGCGATGGGACCAAAGGCCTCGTCGCTGTCTTCGTTGGGGCTAGGGTCTAGCAGCACATCGCCGCCGGACATGCGCATTTCCATCTCCAGCACTTCTTCTGGCTTGACCTTGAGCTTGGTCGCCACCGCCTTCACCTCGTGTGGGTTGAGCGTGTTGCGGTGTGTGGCTTCCAATGCGTCGGACTTGAAGCCTTGCTTCATCGAGCGTAGGTTGAAAAACAGTTTGCGTTGGGCTTTGGTGGTGGCCACTTTGACCATGCGCCAGTTTTTCAGAATGTATTCATGAATCTCTGCCTTAATCCAATGCATGGCGTAGCTCACCAAGCGCACGCCTTGGTCGGGGTCAAAGCGTTTGACCGCTTTCATCAAGCCGATGTTGCCTTCTTGAATCAGGTCGGCGTGGGGCAGGCCGTAGCCCAAGTATTGGCGAGCCACCGACACCACCAAGCGCAGGTGCGAGAGTACCAACTTTCCAGCAGCTTCGAGGTCGTTGTTGTCTTTGAGTTGACGCGCAAATTCCTGCTCTTGCTCAGGTGTGAGCATAGGCAAACGGTTGGCAGCGGTAATGTAAGCATCTAAGTTGCCCAGCGACGGAACCAACGCCCAAGGGTTGGCAATGGCGAGTGGCTGATGAGTCAATGTAGTCATAGTCTGAGTCCTTTCGGATAACTGAAACGTATATTAGCACTCGCACATCGGGAGTGCTAAGCCCATAGTATTTTCAGGGTTAACCCTGCCATTTGCTGCTGGTTGAGTACTGTGTTTTTTAACATATACTGAAAATAATCACAGTATTGAAGGAGACCGTTATGCCACCCATGACCTTGGAGCGAATTGCCGTGCAGTGCTGCAAGAGCTGCGCGCATGTGTTGAATTCGGATTCATCTGAAACCCAGCTGCGTTGTGGCTTGGGCTATTACGTGCAGCCGCCGCTCACACGTAAGCAAGGCCGCATGGATAGCTACCCTGTGTGGAGGCGCATGAGCGTTGTGGGCGCTGGCGCGATAGCTTGAAGGGCGTTTTGAAGCCCTGAGAGGATTAACCCAAAAGCGCGTCGGCAAATTCTTGGGCGCTGAAGGTTTCAAGGTCTTCCACGGCTTCGCCCACCCCAATGAAATAAACAGGCACAGCTGAGCCGCCGGCTGCCGCGCGGCTTTGGCCCCACAGCGCAATGGCAGCCAGAACGCCGCCTTTGGCCGTGCCGTCTAGTTTGGTGACGATGAGGCCTGTCAAACCCAGTGTTTCATCAAAGGCCTTTACTTGCGCAAGGGCGTTTTGGCCGGTGTTGCCGTCAATCACCAGCAGTATTTCGTGGGGGCCTGTGGGCTCAGCCTTTTGCACCACGCGCTTGATTTTCTTCAGCTCTTCCATCAGATGCAGCTGCGTGGGCAGACGCCCTGCGGTGTCGACCAGCACCACGTCTTTGCCACGTGCACGGCCTGCGGTCACAGCGTCAAAGCTCACAGACGCGGGATCTCCGCCTTCTTGGCTGACGATTTCTACGGTGTTGCGTGTGGCCCAAACCGCCAGCTGTTCACGTGCGGCAGCGCGGAAGGTGTCGGCAGCAGCCAGCAGCACCGAGGCGCCGCTGTCGCTCAAGTGGCGTGTGAGTTTGCCAATGGACGTGGTTTTGCCTGCGCCGTTCACGCCCGCCACCATGATGATGGTGGGCTTGTGCGCACCGATGGTGAGTGGTTTTTCCAAAGGCTTGAGCAGCTCGGCAATCGATGCTGCCAGCAAAGCTTTGACGGCTGAGGGCTCGGTGTTGGCGGTGTCTTTGACGCGTTGCTTCAAGTCTTTGAGCAAATATTCGGTGGCTTGCACGCCGGCATCGGCCATGAGCAGGGCAGTTTCAAGTTCTTCGTATAGGTCGTCATCAATCTTGGTGCCCGTGAACACAGTGCTGATGCTTTGGCCTGTGCGGCGCAGGCCTTGGCCTAAGCGGGCCATCCAGCTGGCGCGTGGACGTTCGGCTGGCATCTGCGGAGGTGCCACTTCAGTTGGTGCAGTATTCGCGGGGTCCGTTGTGTTGCTGCTCTTTGCGTCGGCAGCAGTCTGATCAGCGATTTTTTTCTTGAAGAAGCTAAACATGTGTGGGGGTTTCTAGAATCAGACCATTCTATGAAAACCCGCACACCAAAATCTTTCAACACCCCACCCGCCAAACCCGTCGTTGAGAAGCGACACAAAGGGGCAGGCGAGGTGCGCATTATTGGCGGCGAATGGCGCCGCACCAAACTGCCCGTGGCCTTAAAGCCCGGCCTGCGCCCTACGCCCGACCGCGTGCGCGAAACCTTGTTCAACTGGCTCGGTCAGTCGCTTGTAGGCTGGCGCTGTGTGGACCCGTTCGCGGGCACAGGCGCTTTGGGTTTTGAGGCCGCCTCACGCGGTGCGGCCCATGTTCAGGTGTGTGAGCTTGATCCCACCTTGGTGGCACAGCTCAGCACCCAAGTCACCCGCCTTAAGGCCACCAATGTGCATGTGCTGCGCACCGATGGCGTGGCGTGCTTGAGGCAGCTCAGCGAATCAAGCGTGGACTTGATCTTCATCGATCCACCTTTTGATGGTGCGTTGTTTGATCCCTCGCTGCAAGCAGCAGGCAAGGCTGTGAAGGCCGATGGCTATGTGTACCTCGAAGCACCTGTGGCGTGGACAGACGAACAGCTAGCGCCCATGGGCCTAAGCTTGCATCGCCACCTCAAAGCAGGCGCGGTGTACGCGCATTTGTTGCGCCGAATTGCATAATCAGTTTTGATTTCTAGAACCAAGTAGGAGCGTTCATGTCCAAGCAAGTTGTTGCCATTTATCCCGGCACTTTTGACCCCATCAGCTTGGGTCATGAGGACATCGTGTTGCGTGCTGCGGCCATGTTTGACAAAGTTATTTTGGCGGTGGCTACGGCACACCACAAGAAAACGCTCTTCACTTTGGACGAGCGCATGGACATGGCGCGTGAAGCGATGGCTGTACACCCCCAAGTGGAAGTGGTGCCATTTACCGGCCTGGCCCGCGACTTTGTGCGTATCCACCACGCCAGCGTGATGGTGCGAGGTGTCCGCACCGTGACTGACTTTGACTACGAGTTTCAACTCGCTGGCATGAACCGCGAACTGATGCCCGAGGTGGAAACCGTGTTCCTCACGCCAAGCGCGAAATACCAATTCATCTCCAGCACCTTTGTGCGTGAAATTTCTCTGTTGGGTACGGGCGACGATGGTCAGAACTTAGTGTCAGCAGGCGTGTACAAGAGTTTGCTCGCCAAGCGTGCGGCGAAGTGACAGACTTTCTCCTCATCCGCCACGGTGAAACCGCGTGGAACCGCGAGCTGAGGTTTCAGGGACAGCTTGACGTACCTTTGAATGACATGGGCTTTGAACAAGCCCAGCGTTTGAAAATCCGCATCGCGCAAGCCTTGGCTGAATGGCAAGTGCAGGATCGTGTACCCACCCGAATCATCAGCAGTGACTTGTTACGCGCCCAACAAACTGCACAACCTGTTGCTGAAGTCTTGGGTCACACCTGCATCATCAACGCGGGCCTGCGTGAGCAGTGCTACGGCATGTTTGAAGGCATGTGCAGCCCCGACATTCAAGCCCAACACCCTGAGGCATGGCAGCGTTGGTTGGCCTTTGATGCCGATGCGGCGGTGGAGGGGGCTGAGACCACGCGAGCCTTTCATGACCGCGTGATTGCTACGCTGCAAGACCTTGCGCACAAATACGTAGGCGAGCATGTGGTGGTGGTCACACATGGTGGTGTGCTGGACATGGTGTGGCGTCATGCGCAAGCCTTGTCGCTCAGTGGCCCACGTGAGTGTGACATTCCCAATGCGGGCCTCAATCAAGTGGCCTGGCGCGATGGGGGGCTACACATTCAAATGTGGGCAGATGCCAAGCATTTGGTCGATTTGCCAGAGCAGCCGGTATATAGCCAAAAGCGGTTATTGCAAGCGCGAGATAATTAAGCTTTTAGCCTGTTGACGGATTTTTTATGGCCTTGATGATCACCGACGAATGCATCAACTGCGATGTGTGTGAGCCCGAGTGCCCGAATGAGGCCATTTTCTTAGGGCCAGAGATTTACGAAATTAACCCCGATAAATGCACCGAGTGCGTGGGCCATTTCGACGAACCCCAATGCGTGCAGGTCTGTCCCGTGGCCTGTATTCCCGTGAACCCAGAACGGGTGGAAGGGCGTGATGCTCTGTTGGCCAAGTTTCGGCTGTTGCAGCAGAGCGCGCAGTAATACAAGTTTGGGCCATGCGGTGCATTGCGCTGCTATTGGCCCGATGTAGAGGCAGCAGGCACCGCTTTGGCGGTGCTTTTCTTTTTAGGGGCTGCATTCGGGTCTACCGCCGTGAAGTAGGGGCTGTTTGGTTTGCGAGCGTATTTGCCTTTGCGCTTGCTTGTGAGCTGCGCGTCATAGGGTGCGCTGCTAGGGGGTGGGCTAGGTGTGTTGAGCCTCATAGGTGCTGCTTGAGCAGCTTGGCGCTCAGCTTGCAATCTTTGCTTTTCTAAGGCTTGAGCTTCGCTCAAGTCACGGCTGGTGTTCGCTTGTCCAGTGGTGTGCAGCACTGAGGAGGGTTTGACTTCTGTGGCCGCAGCGTCGCCACATCGACTGGATGTGCTGTATGTTTCGCCACAGCGATACACCGTGTCCGCCCAGGCTGCGTGGGTCAATAGGACTGCCATACCAAGCATGGCAGTCAACAACTTAGTTGCTTTCAGTCCCTTTGGCTTGTTTTTTCTCAGCATCTGCATCCCCTGTCTTCTCAGTGCCAGGCAGCGTTGCCGGCCGAGGTGGTTTGGGCCGGGGCGGCTTGGCGGTGTGGATCATTTGCGTAGCTTTCACCATGTCGCCCGCAAGCAAGTGCGGCAAGGCCAAGCTGGTACGTGTGATGCAGTCTTCAATGACGCTGCGTTGATCGGGGGCTGGTTTTTTCAGTACCCAATTCGCAACTTCTGACTTCACACCAGGGTGGCCAATGCCAATGCGCAGTCGCCAGTACTGGTCTGTGCCAAGTTGTGCGTGTATGTCGCGCAAGCCATTGTGGCCAGCATGGCTGCCGCCCAGTTTGAGTTTGGCTTCGCCAGGTGTGATGTCCAACTCGTCATGTACCACCAAAATTTCTTGCGGCTGGATTTTGAAGAAGCGTGCCAATGCACCTACCGACTTGCCCGAGAGGTTCATGAAAGTTTGGGGCTCTAGCAGCCACACGTTCTCGCCTTTGACCGAGGTGCGTGCCACCAAGCCGTGGTACGCGCGGTCTGGTTGCAGCGACACCTTGAGGTCACGTGCAGCGGTGTCTATCCACCAAAAGCCCGCGTTGTGCCGCGTGGCTTCGTATTCAGTGCCGGGGTTGCCCAGGCCAACGAGAAGCTTGATCATGTGGGGATTATTCCAAAAGCAAAACGGCCCACCGAGGTGGGCCGTTCAAAACAATCTCTAAACGAGATTACTTCTTCTTTTTGTTGTCGCCAGCAGCAGCGGCGGCTTCTTGAGGTGTAGGTGCCTCAGCTTTCGTTGCCACAACAGCCACCAACACGGGGTTAGACGTGCCAGGAGCCACAACAGTCACGCCTGCGGGCAGGGTGATGTCTTTGGCGTGCAAAGAGTGACCTTTGGTCAAGTTGCTCAAGTCCACAGCGATGAACTCTGGCAAATCTTTTGGCATGCAAGAGATTTCCAATTCAGTGGCAATGTGGTTGATCAAACATTGGTCAACTTTGACAGCTGGAGAGTTTTCTTCGCCAGAGTAGTGCAAAGGCACTTTTTTCTTCATCTTGGTGTTGGCATCGATGCGTTGGAAGTCGATGTGCAAGACGAGTTGCTTGAAGGGGTGGTATTGCACGTTGCGCAACAACACTTCGGTTGTTTTGCCAGCGTGTTCCATCTGCAAGACAGAAGCGTGGAACGCTTCTTTCTTCAAGGCGTGCCACAAAGCGTTGTGATCTAGTTCGATCAACGCGGGTTCAGCGGTGCCACCATAGACGATGCCAGGTGTACGGCCAGTGATACGCAGACGGCGGCTCGCACCCGTTCCCTGCTTAGCGCGCTCAAAAGCGACAAATTTCATAATTAACTCCAGTAAGAACCCACCGCGACCAGTG
>NZ_JAVKLM010000004.1:0-5487 GCF_031539105.1 Limnohabitans sp. | reverse complement strand
TGGTGCGGCTGGCGGGGATCGAACCCACGACCCTTGGCTTCGGAGGCCAATACTCTATCCACTGAGCTACAGCCGCACTTGGGTGACTTGCGCATTGTAGGCCCCCGCTATAATTTGCACAGTTCTAAAGCTACCCTCACAGGATTTAAAAATGAGCAACCAACACCACGAAGAAGACCACACAGGCCCTATCAAAACACCCAAGCAACTTTTGATTGCTGTTCTGTATTCGTTTGTTTTGCCCGTGTTCATCATCATTGGTTTGGTGGCTTACGTGACGTCTGCAAACAAGCCACAAGCTGGCTCGTCCAATGAGCCTGAGGCTGTTGCTGCGCGTATTCAAAAGGTAGGTGCCGTTGAAATCAAAGATGCCAACCGTGCTGCTCGCAGCGGTGAAGACGTTTACAAGGCTCAGTGTTCGGCGTGTCATGCCAACGGCGCTGCTGGCGCACCTAAGTTTGGTGATGCGGGCGCTTGGGGTGCCCGAATTGGTAAAGGTTACGACGCTTTGTTGACTTCTGCCCTCAAAGGCAAAGGTGCGATGGGCCCACAAGGTGGTGGTGAATTTGAAGACTTCGAAATTGGTCGCGGTGTGGCTTACATGGCCAATGCTGGCGGTGCTAAGTTCGCGGAACCTAAGAAGCCAGAAGTCAAGTAATGTTGACCTCACAAAAAAACCGGCCTTGGCCGGTTTTTTTACGTCTAACTATTTCTGTTCACCTGCTGAGGGCTGCGCACATAGCCAAAGCGTTGTGGCAAATCGCGTGTTGGCATTTGTTGCGGCACCCACAGGCCTAACTCGATGAAGTCTGCCGCCTGCAACACGTCTTGCGTGTGGACCAAGCCAAAGCCCTGCTCTGTGTCCAGATACAAGCGTCCATGCTCATCCACAATGCAGCGCTGCATGCGTGCGGCTGATCCGGTATGTGATTGCACAGACCCATCGGGCTGCAAACGCCACACCCAAGGCGTGGCTTCTAGCTCAACATAAACACGCTGTGGACCATTTTGAAAAAACCATTGACCTTGTTTGTCACTGGCATAGTTGCGACCGATGAAGTCCACCAGCTTTTCATGCGCCAGGCGTGAACCTTTGCTTTGTGTAAACGTGCCTAACGCTTGCGCTTGGTCGTCACGCATGTACCAATCGCCTCGTGCGTCTAGCCCTAGCCATCCGTAGCAGTCAGGCACATCAGGCCACTTGGCCATGGCTTGTTTAACGATGTCATCCATGTTGTGTCATCCATTGCGTCACAGCCCAGGGCATTTCTTGTAAATCGGCGGGGAAAGTGCCTGAGACAAACCCCACATGACCACCCGCATCAGGTTGCCACAGTGTGACGCTGTCACTCACTTGGCCCTGAATTGGCAGGCTGCTGGCGGGAATAAAGGGGTCGTTGCGTGCATTGAGCACCAATGCTGGTATTTGCACGCGCGACAAGCCGGGCTTGGCACTGGCGCGTTCCCAATAGTCATCGGTATTTCTAAATCCGTGCAGCGGGGCCGTGAACACGTCATCAAACGCATACAGCGTGTTGGCAGCCTGCAGCTCATGTGGGTCAAAAAGCCCCGGAAACTGTTGCAGCTTTTGCATGGCACGCGGCTTCATGGTGGCCAAGAACATCCGTGCGTAGATGGCTTTGTTCAACCCGCTGTCAATGGCGTGGCCGCTAGCAGTGAGGTCGATGGGCGAGCACACAGAAGCAATGCCATTCACCACATGGCAAGCAGCCTGCCCCATCTCACCACCCCAGCGCATGAGTGCGTTGCCGCCTAGCGAAATGCCCACGGCAAATATGGGGCCCTGGTGTTGTGCGCGCATGCGGTTCAGCATCCAGCCAATTTCTACAAAATCACCCGAGTGATAGGCACGTGGTGCCCAGTTGATTTCGCCGCTGCAGCCGCGAAAGTGTGGCACGGCCATGCGCCATCCGCGTTTTTGCGTTTCTGCTGCAAAGGCTTGGGCATAGTGACTGCTGGATGAACCTTCTAGCCCATGAAACAACACCAGCAATGGGGCATCTTCTGGCAGCGGTATGCCATCAGCTCGCCAATCAACATCTACAAAGTCGCCATCGGGCGTGTCCCAACGTTCACGCGTCCAACTGGGTGCGGCGCCTGTGTAGCGTCGCGCAACTTTGGCGGCATAAATTGTTTGTGCATTGCCGCCCGGCAACCACCATGGTGCTTGGTAATTCCAAATCAATGCAAGACCTGCGGTGCATCGTGTGCTTGAGCATGCGTTGGGGCTGTGCCAGGGCTGGCGTGATGCGCCACCATTCTCCATCCTTGAGCGGTGCGTTGATACACGTTGGTTGCCACGACCACGGCCTCTTGTGTGCCATCGGTCGTCAACAGTGCAATCCGCTCAATCACGTTGTGCATGGCACTGGTGAGCGACTCCACCTTGCACACATGCTCGGGGCGCGCTGCGATGGTTCCATTAACAAACATGGCTTCAAATGCTGCACGTATGCTGGCATTGCCCACCAAGCGTGGGCCACCGGGGTGCACGCACACAATGTCGTCTTCGTCCGCCCAACAGCTCATGAGCTTTTCAATGTCACCTGTTTGTAGGGCTTCGTAAAACTGGGTTTCAATGGCGTCTGCTGTTCCGCCTACGGTGGCAGCTCGGAGTTTGTCTTTAGGCATGGTGCAAATTGTCCACTGTTTTAGATTGGGCAATAAAAAAGCCCCAGCCTTGAAGCGGGGGCTTTTGGACGCTGACGCGCACACTGTTTACTTGTGAGCGCGGTAGCGGCGCAAGGCCGATAACTCAGCAGCCAAGATGGTCAACTCTGAACGAGCGCGAGCCATGTCGACGTCTGATTTTGCGTTCTTGACGGCTTCTTCAGCAGCAAGTTTGGCAGCGTTTGCTTTTTCTTCGTCCATGTCTTTGCCGCGTACAGCGGTATCAGACATGACGGTGACGCAGTCGGGTTGCACTTCAAGAATGCCACCTGCCACGAAAACAAACTCTTCGCCACCATCAGCCGTGTGAATGCGCACCGAACCGGGACGGATGCGTGAAATCAGTGGCGTGTGGCGCGGATAAATACCGAGCTCGCCCGCCTCGCCTGGCAAAGCCACAAAAGTGGCTTCGCCGGAGAAGATCAACTCTTCTGCGCTGACGACATCTACGTGGATGGTACTCATAGGATCTCTCAGATCTTCTTAGCTTTTTCGAACGCTTCGTCGATGGTACCGACCATGTAGAAGGCTTGTTCTGGCAGGTGGTCACACTCGCCGTTCACAATCATCTTGAAACCACGGATGGTTTCAGCCAAGGTCACGTATTTACCGGGCGAGCCAGTGAACACTTCAGCAACGTGGAAAGGCTGAGACAGGAAACGTTGGATCTTACGAGCGCGGGCCACAGCCAGCTTGTCGTCAGGAGCCAATTCGTCCATGCCCAAAATCGCGATGATGTCACGCAATTCTTTGTAGCGTTGCAAAGTGCCCTGCACAGCGCGAGCTGTGGAGTAATGCTCTTCGCCCACAACCAATGGGTCTAATTGACGGCTGGTGGAGTCCAATGGATCCACAGCGGGGTAGATACCGAGCGAGGCGATGTCGCGAGACAACACAACGGTGGAGTCCAAGTGAGCAAAGGTGGTCGCTGGAGATGGGTCGGTCAAGTCATCGGCAGGCACGTAAACGGCTTGAATAGACGTGATAGAACCCACTTTGGTAGAGGTAATACGCTCTTGCAAACGGCCCATTTCTTCAGCCAATGTAGGTTGGTAACCCACAGCAGAAGGCATACGACCCAACAAGGCGGACACTTCGGTACCGGCCAATGTGTAGCGATAGATGTTGTCCACGAAGAACAACACGTCTTTGCCTTCGTCACGGAATGATTCCGCGATGGTCAAACCTGTCAACGCCACGCGCAAACGGTTACCCGGGGGCTCGTTCATCTGACCGTAGACCATGGCCACTTTAGACTCGTTCAAGTCTTTCAAGTTCACCACGCCTGAGTCGGCCATCTCGTGATAGAAGTCGTTACCTTCACGGGTACGCTCACCCACGCCAGCGAACACGGACAAGCCGCTGTGCGCTTTAGCGATGTTGTTGATGAGTTCCATCATGTTCACGGTCTTGCCCACACCGGCGCCACCGAACAAGCCGACCTTACCGCCTTTGGCGAAAGGACAGACCAAGTCAATCACCTTGATGCCGGTCTCGAGCAATTCTTGCGAAGGGCTGAGTTCGTCATAGGCAGGAGCCTTGCGGTGAATCGTTGCAGTTTGGGTTTGGTCAACAGGGCCACGTTCGTCGATGGGGTTACCCAACACGTCCATGATGCGACCGAGAGTGGCTTTGCCCACTGGCACGGTGATACCGGCGCCAGTGTTCGTCACCATCAAACCACGACGCAAACCGTCGGAAGTACCCAACGCGATGGTACGGACGATGCCGTCACCGAGCTGTTGCTGAACTTCCAGAGTCAGTGCAGTGCCTTCGAGCTTGAGCGCGTCGTAGACCTTGGGCATCTGGTCGCGTGGGAACTCGACGTCCACCACAGCGCCAATACATTGAACAATCTTGCCTTGGGCATGAGCCATTTTTTGCTCCAAAAATTAAAATCAGACAGCAGCCGCACCGGCAACAATTTCCGAAAGTTCTTTCGTAATCGCAGCTTGACGCGTCTTGTTGTAAACCAGTTTGAGTTCGTTGATCACGTTCCCAGCGTTGTCGGTCGCAGACTTCATCGCAACCATACGGGCCGATTGCTCGGACGCCATACTTTCAGCCACGGCTTGGTAGACCATCGCCTCTACGTAGCGAAGCAGCAACTCGTCGATGACGGTTTGTGCATCCGGTTCGTAGATGTAATCCCATGTGCCGTGACCTTCGTGAGGCTTCAGCGCATCTGCCGACAAAGGCAGAAGTTGCTCAACCACAGACTCTTGCTTCATCGTGTTGATGAATCGTGTGTAGCACAGCTGGATCGAATGGATCTCGCCGTTGACGTACGCATCCAACAACACTTTGACGGGGCCAATGAGCTTGTCGAGGTGTGGGGTGTCACCGAGTTGAGTCGCATGCGACACAACTTTCACACCCGAACGTCCCAAGAAGCCGAGACCTTTGTTGCCGATGGCTACTGCTTGCGCTTTGTGGCCTTCGGCTTGCAAGTCTCGCAGTTTGTTTGACAACATACGCAACACGTTGGTGTTGAGGCCGCCGCACAAACCTTTGTCTGTGGTCACCACGATATAGCCTACATCCTTGGCACCGTTCAACTCCATGAAGGGATGAACGTACTCAGGGTTGGCCTTGCCGAGGTTGGCCGCGACGTGACGAATTTTCTCGCTGTAAGGGCGAGCCGCACGCATGCGTTCTTGCGCCTTACGCATCTTAGACGCGGCGACCATTTCCATGGCTTTGGTGATCTTCTTGGTGTTTTCCACCGATTTGATCTTGCCGCGAATTTCCTTACCTGCTGCCATTTGAGGCTCCTTGTGTCAGGTAGGAATTAAG
>NZ_JAVKLM010000003.1:0-90180 GCF_031539105.1 Limnohabitans sp. | reverse complement strand
CCGTCAAAAAACACATTGGCTTGGGTGGTGATGCTGACGCTGTCGATTTTTTCTGTGGTCATGGTGTGCGCTCGGTATGAATTGCAAAACCGTAGATTTTAGGTGACCCAAAACAACAAAAGCCGCTGAAAGCGGCTTTTGGTTGGTCAAACGCCCAAATGAGCGTGTGAACGGCTTAGTAGCGTGGAGCCGAGCCTGCAGGAGGCACGTTGCCGTAGCTCGTGTTGGCGGCTGGCACCATGGGGGTGATTTGCAAACGCACGGTAGGGCCTGGGTCTTGAGGCATTTGCACGGTGTATTGCTTGCCTGCAAACTCGTACACCACGTTGTAAGCCATGGTGCGGTTCTCGTAGAACATTTGCTGGCTGCAGCTTTGGACGTTGCGCACTTCGGCGGTGCCTGGGCCTTCAATGTTGTCACCCAAGATGGCACCACCAAATAAGCCAGCCATCGTGGCTAAGGCGTTGCCAGACCCTCTGCCAACTTGGTTGCCAATGACGCCGCCTGCAATCGCGCCCATGGCCGCACCTGCGCCAGATTTTTGGCCGCCAGTCGTCACTTGTTGGTTGTTACACACTTGGCGTGGCACGGCCACTTGTTGAATGATGGGCGTGCTTGAGATGACTTTGCCGACTTCTTGCGCCTGTACCGAAGCCGATGCAAATACAGTCATCAGGCCGGCGAGTAATGTGGTTTGAAGGGTGATTTTTTTCATGGAAGATCCGTTTTAACTTGGCAGAAGTGTAGTACTTGGTGCGAGTTGCACTGTAAAGCGGCGGTAAAACTTGGTTTGAAACAACTCAAGCTACAACGCTCTCCCAAGCCTCAGGGTTGACGCCCACAATGACCGTTTGGCCTTTCACCACCACCGGTCGCTTCACCACACTGGCGTGTTCCAGCATCAAGGCGCGGGCCGATGCGTTGTCCACCACGCTTGCTTGCAGCGTCGGGTCAAGCTTGCGCCAGGTGGTGCCTTTGCGGTTGACCAGCACATCCCAATTCACATGCTGTAGCCATACGTCGACAGCCTCGGGCGGTACGCCTTGTTTTTTGAAATCGTGAAACACGTAGTCCACGCCATGGTCAGTCAGCCACACGCGGGCTTTTTTGACGCTGTCGCAGTTGGGAATGCCGTAAACGGTGATGGTTGTTTTGCTCATAGGGCTGAATCATGCCGCAAACCTTGTGGCCCGAAGCGGTGGGCGACAATCACAGGATGAATTCACTAGCCAGTTGGCTCGCGCATTGCGAGCGTTTGCACCCTAAAAATATCGACATGGGCCTTGAGCGCGTACGCACCGTGGCCGAGCGCTTGGCGCTCAAGTTTGATTGCCCCGTCATCACCGTGGCGGGCACCAACGGCAAGGGCTCGACCTGCGCCATGTTGGAGGCGTGCTTGCTCGAAGCGGGTTATCGCCCCAGCGTTTACACCTCGCCCCACTTGGTGCATTTCCAAGAGCGCTGCCGCGTGCATGGCGAAACCGTGCAGCCAGACGATTTACTGCCACATTTCGCGAAAGTAGAAGCGGCACGGACCCAAGACGGTGAGGTATCACTCACTTACTTCGAGTTCACCACCTTGGCGATTTTGAGTTTGATGGCGTCGTCACCCATCGATGTGGCCATTCTTGAGGTCGGCTTGGGCGGGCGCTTGGACGCGGTGAATGTGATTGAGCCGACTTGTTCGATCATCACCAGCGTGGACCTAGACCACATGGACTTTTTGGGTCATGACCGCGAAACCATTGGCCGCGAGAAGGCCGGCATCATGCGCACGGGTCGTCCCGTCATCGTGAGCGACCCC
Organism: Limnohabitans sp.; assembly: GCF_031539105.1. Lineage (GTDB taxonomy): Bacteria > Pseudomonadota > Gammaproteobacteria > Burkholderiales > Burkholderiaceae_C > Limnohabitans. The sequence goes on along the minus strand of NZ_JAVKLM010000003.1, from coordinate 88,376 downwards.
GTGCCGCCGCAAAGTGTGATTGACCACGCCACCGAAATTGGCGCTGACCTGTGGCTGTTTGGTCGTGACTTCAATTTCACCGGCGACAAGCAGCAGTGGGGTTGGGCAGGGCGTGGACGCCGCTACAGCGGTTTGGCTTATCCCGCGTTGCGTGGGGCTAACCAGTTGGTCAATGCCAGCGGTGTGTTGGCGGCTCTTGAGGCTTTGCGCAGCGACATGCCTGTGACGGCCCAAGCTATTCGCAATGGCTTGGCCATGGTGGAGTTGCCAGGGCGCTTTCAAATCGTGCCGGGCCAGCCTGCTTTGGTGTTTGATGTGGCGCACAACGCCCACGCTGTGGCGGCACTGACCGAAAACCTCGATGCCATGGGTTTTTATCCCACCACCCACGTGGTGTTTGGTGCCATGGCCGACAAAGACGTGGCCCCTATGCTGGCACGTGTGGGCCCCTTGGTGGACCGCTGGTACTTTTGCGATTTGCCTACCCAACGCGCCGCCAAAGCCACCCAGTTGCAAGAAGTTTGGCAAGCGGGCAACCTCCGCAAAGACGTGCAAGCCAGCACCCATTCCGACCCACAAGCCGCACTGGACGCAGCCGTGGCTGCGGCAGACCCCGCTGATAGAATTGTTGTCTTCGGATCGTTCTTTACGGTCGGGGGGATTTTGGCGAATGGCATCCCCCGTTTAGACGCCCCACATTTGAGCTCCTGAGACCCCATTCACATGGCTTTTTTCAAGTTTCGATTGCCCGGTCAACCGACCAGCGAGCCCCAAGGCAACCCCAGCAACAGTCCCGCCGAGAGCGTGGACGCCATGCGTCGCCGCGCACGTCACCGTTTGATTGGTGCCTCGGTATTGGTCGTGTTGGGCGTGGTCGGTTTCCCCTTGTTGTTTGACACCCAGCCGCGCCCTGTGTCGGTGGACATTGCGGTGGACATTCCAGACCGCGCCACAGCCAAGCCTTTGGTCGATACCTCCAAGCAAAAGCCTTTGTCAGCCGGTGCAGGCTTGGATGCCAAAGAAGAAGTGGTGCCGGATGTAAAGCCCGAGCCCAAAGTAGAAGCCAAGCCAAAAGCAGAGATCAAACCTGAAGTTGCAGTGGCGGCCGCTGCGGCAGTTGCCGCTGTGGTGCCCAAAACAGAAAACAAGCCCGAGCCAGTGAAGGCAGAAGTGAAGCCGCCTGCCAAGACCGAAGTAGCGACCAAGCCCACCGACACCAAAGACACAGGTGCTCGCTTTGTGGTGCAAGCCGGCACGTTTTCGGACGATGGCAAGCTGCGCGAAGCGCGCAGCAAGCTTGAAAAAGCAGGCATTGCCACTTACACCCAAGTCATTGAGGGCAAAGATGGGCGTCGCGTGCGTGTGCGCGTGGGTCCGTTCACCAAACGTGACGATGCCGACAAGATGGCAAACAAGATCAAGCAGTTGCAATTGCAGCCGCAAGTCTTGACGCTGTAACAAGCGATGCAAGCACTTTCGGCCGTAGATTGGATGCTACTGGCCGTCTTGGGCCTGTCATTCTCGTTAGGGCTTTGGCGCGGCATTGTGCAAGAGGTGCTGTCACTGGCGGGTTGGGTGGCTGCGTTTTATGTGTCGCAGATGTATGCCCCGATGGCTGCCGCGTGGTTGCCCATGGAAGGCAGCAGCCAAATGCTGCGTTATGCCGCTGGTTTTGTGGTGGTGTTTGTCGCGGTCTTAGTGGCGACGGTGCTGGTCAGTTTTGTGGTCAAAATGCTGGTGTCTGCCGTGGGCCTGGGGCCTTTGGACCGTTTGTTGGGCAGCTTGTTTGGATTGATGCGCGGTGTGGTCATTTTGTTGGCTGTGACCGTGTTGGTGGGCATGACGCCCATGCGTGAGACTGAAGGCTGGAGAGAAGCCCAAGGTGCGCAGTGGTTGCAACAGTTTTTGCATGTGTTGAAGCCGGTGTTACCGGCTGATTTTGGAAAGTACCTCCCCTAATGTGTGGCATCGTCGGCGTTGCAAGCAACGCACCTGTGAACCAGTTGATTTATGACGCCTTGTTGCTCTTGCAGCACCGAGGCCAAGATGCCGCAGGCATCGTGACCCAGCTGGACCGTAAATTTTTCATGCACAAAGCCAAAGGCATGGTGCGAGATGTGTTTCGCACCCGCAACATGCGCGCCTTGCCTGGCAACAACGGCTTAGGCCAAGTGCGTTACCCCACCGCAGGCAATGCCTTCAGCGAAGAAGAGGCTCAGCCTTTTTACGTGAACGCACCTTACGGCTTGGTACTGGTGCACAACGGCAACTTGACCAACGCCCACGCGTTGAAGGCGGAGTTGTTTTCTGAAGACCACCGCCACATCAACACCGAGAGCGACTCTGAAGTGTTGCTCAACGTGCTGGCCCACGAGATTGACAAAACCACACGCGGCTTGCCCCTGAAGCCCGCTGATGTGTTTGAAGCCGTGCGCCGCGTGCACCGCCGCATCCAAGGCTCTTACGCTGTGGTGTCCATGATTGCAGGCCACGGCTTGCTGGCGTTTCGTGACCCGTTTGGCATTCGCCCTTTGTGCATTGGCCGTGGTGCGGATGGCACCTACATGGTGGCCAGCGAGTCGGTGGCATTGGACGGCACGGGCCATGTGTTTGAGCGGGACATTGCACCGGGCGAAGCGGTGTTCATTGACCTCGCAGGCCAAGCTCACTTCATGCAATGCGCCGATGTGCCCCAGCTCAAGCCTTGTATTTTTGAATACGTGTACTTGGCACGTCCAGACTCGACGATGGACGGCATCTCTGTCTACCAAGCCCGTTTGAACTTGGGCGAGACTTTGGCCAAGCGGGTGATTTCCGCGGTGCCACCGACCGACATCGACGTGATCATTCCGATTCCTGAATCCAGCCGCCCCAGCGCCACGCAACTGGCGCATTTGTTGGGCGTGCCTTACCGCGAAGGCTTTGTTAAAAACCGTTACGTGGGCCGCACCTTCATCATGCCGGGTCAAGGCGTGCGTAAAAAGTCGGTGCGCCAAAAACTCAACGTGATTGCCAGCGAATTCAAAGGCCGCAACGTGCTGTTGGTGGACGATTCCATCGTGCGCGGCACGACCAGCCGCGAGATTGTGCAAATGGCCCGTGATGCAGGCGCACGCAAGGTGTACTTGGCCAGCGCGGCGCCGCCTGTGCGTTTTCCTAACGTGTACGGCATTGATATGCCTACGCCCGAAGAGTTGGTGGCCCATGACCGCACCATTGAACAAATTCGTGAGCTCATTGGTTGCGATGCCTTGATTTACCAAGACGTCGAAGCCATGAAGCAAGCCGTGCTCTCAGCCACCGCCGCTGGCGCTCCTAAGCTCGACGGCTTTGATGCCTCTTGCTTTGATGGCGTGTATGTGACAGGCGATGTGTCACTGAGCGACATCGTGCGTTTGAACGAAAAACGTGTGGGTCAGGAAGAGGGCGCTGAAGACAACTCGCGCCTCGCTTTGCCCAACCCTTCGGAGTAACTTAGGTATGAGCCAACACCCTTTGCCCGCAGATTTGCACCTAGAAACTTTGGCTGTGCGTTTGGCCGCTGACCGCAGTCAGTATGGTGAAAACTCTGAAGCCTTGTACCTGACCAGCGGTTATGTGCAGCCCTCGGCCGAAGCCTCGGCACGCCGCTTTGCGGGCGAAGAAGACGGCTACACCTATGGTCGCTCAGGCAACCCAACAGTCAGCAGCTTTGAAATGCGCTTGGCTGCGTTGGAGGGGAGCGAGGCTTGCTTGGCCACATCTTCAGGCATGTCTTCGGTCATGTTGATGTTGTTCAGCTTGCTCAAAGCGGGTGACCATGTGGTGTATTCACAGTCCATGTTTGGCTCGACTTTGAAGCTCATTGGCTCAGAGTTCGCCCGCTTTGGTGTGGAATCCACTGTGGTGTCCCAAACCGATTTGGCTGAGTGGCAAGCTGCCATTCGCCCTAACACCAAGATCTTGTTTGCCGAAACGCCCACCAACCCTTTGACCGAGGTGTGTGACATCGCTGCCTTGGCCGACATGGCGCACAACGCGGGCGCATTGCTGGCGGTCGACAACTGTTTTGCTACGCCAATTCTGCAGCGCCCCATGGCCATGGGGTCAGACATCGTCATGCATTCTGGCACCAAGTATTTGGATGGCCAAGGCCGTGTGATGGCTGGCGCATTGTGTGCCAGCGAAAAGCTGATCAAAGAAAAGTTTTTGCCGGTCATGAAGAACACCGGCATGGTGCTGTCACCCTTCAATGCCTGGGTGGTGCTCAAAGGTTTGGAGACGCTCGACATTCGCATGCGTGCGCAAAGCGCACATGCCCACGCGATGGCGCAGTGGCTGGAGCAGCATCCTGCGGTTTCACGCGTGTACTACCCAGGCTTAGTTTCTCACCCGCAGCACGACTTGGCGTTGAAGCAAATGTCGGGCATGGGCGGCGCGGTGTTGTCGTTCGATGTGAAGGCGACTGACCCGCAGCAAGCGCGAACGCGAGCGTTCCATGTGCTCGACAGCTTGCGCACACTCTCGCTGTGTACCAACTTGGGCGACACCAAAACCTTGCTCACACACCCCGCCAGCACCTCGCACGGCAAGCTGTCGGAAGACCAGCGTCAAGCCGCAGGCATTGGCCAAGGCATGATTCGCTTTGCGGCTGGCCTCGAACATTTAGACGACATGAAGGCCGACCTTTTGCGCGGCCTCGATACCCTTTGATTTTTATTTCTGCATGACCAAAATTCGCACCCGTTTCGCGCCATCGCCCACTGGCTTTATTCACCTCGGCAACATTCGCTCGGCTTTGTACCCTTGGGCGTTTGCACGCGCCACTGGTGGCGACTTTATTTTGCGCATTGAAGACACCGATCTTGAGCGCTCCAACCAAGCCTCGGTGGACGTCATCATCGAAGGCATGAAGTGGTTGGGCCTCGACCACGACGAAGGCCCTTTCTACCAAATGCAGCGCATGGACCGTTACAAGGCCGTGTTGGAAGACCTCAAAGCCGGTGGCCACGTGTATCCATGCTATATGAGCATGGAAGAGCTGGACGCCCTGCGCGAACAGCAAATGGCTAACAAAGAAAAGCCACGCTACAACGGCACGTGGCGCCCCGAGCCAGGCAAGACCTTGCCCGCCATTCCTGAAGGCGTGAAGCCTGTTCTGCGCTTTAAAAACCCACAAGGCGGCTCGGTCGTGTGGGAAGACAAAGTCAAAGGTCGCATCGAAATCAGCAACGACGAGTTGGACGACTTGGTCATTGCCCGCCCCGATGGCACACCCACCTACAACTTTTGCGTGGTGGTGGACGACATCGACATGGCCATCACCCATGTCATCCGTGGTGACGACCATGTGAACAACACGCCCCGCCAAATCAACATCTTCAAAGCGCTGGGCAAAGAAACGCCGGTGTATGCCCACTTGCCCACCGTGCTCAACGAGCAAGGCGAGAAGATGAGCAAGCGCAGCGGCGCCAAAGCCGTGACGCAATATCGCGACGAAGGCTATTTGCCTGACGCGATGGTCAACTACCTTGCGCGTTTGGGTTGGAGCCACGGCGATGACGAAATTTTCAGCCGTGCGCAATTCTTAGAGTGGTTCAACCTCGATCACCTCGGCCGCAGTGCCGCACAGTTTGACGAAGCCAAGCTCAAGTGGGTCAACGCCCAACATTTGAAAGCGATGGCCGACGATGCACTCGCACCGTTGGTGAGCGCTGAGTTGGCCAAGCGCGGCATCACCGCCGACGACCGTTTGCCTGCCATTTGCGGCTTGTTCAAAGACCGCTGCGACACCTTGTTAGTCTTGGCTGATTGGGCCACGGCGTTTTACAACGACGTCACACCACAGGCGGACGATGTAGTCAAACACATCACACCCGCTGTGCTGCCCGCACTCGATGCCTTGGCTGCCAAGCTCGGCGCACTGGCAGAGTGGAGCACAGCCAATGTGAGTGCTGCGTTCAAAGAAGTGTTGACTGAGCAAAGTTTGAAGATGCCACAACTTGCGATGCCTGTGCGCGTTTTGGTCATGGGCACACCGCAAACACCGTCGGTGGACGCCGTGCTTTGGCTGTGCGGCAAACAAAAAGTTTTGGCGCGTTTGACCAAACGCTAAAATTCTTGATATACTATTGTTCTCGACACCCAACGGGGGTATAGCTCAGCTGGGAGAGCGCTTGCATGGCATGCAAGAGGTCAGCGGTTCGATCCCGCTTACCTCCACCAAAATGTCGAGACGTTTCTAAAGAAACAGTCTAGGTTATGACCCTATCGTCTAGAGGCCTAGGACATCACCCTTTCACGGTGAGTACCGGGGTTCGAATCCCCGTAGGGTCGCCAAGTTTTGTAGCACTTGGTCATGTTGCATGAAGCTTCATGGCAAAAGTTACAGCTATCAGGAGTGGTAGTTCAGTTGGTTAGAATACCGGCCTGTCACGCCGGGGGTCGCGGGTTCGAGTCCCGTCCACTCCGCCAAATAAAAAGCCTAAGTAGTTCGCTGCTTGGGCTTTTTTCTTGCCTGCGCACATCAAGCGTTGCGTAAATGATGAATAAAAGCGCTTCTTAAATTTTAAATTGTGAAAAGAAGTGCATAATGCCTCAGCGCTGGTAATAAACCACTGGCGCAAATCAGGTGATAGGTCAGTTTCGCGCGCTACGGCGTTACTTCTCGGGTTAGTTGTGCTATCGGGACCCCTTCGCTTTTTCTTGTATTTAAGGAGTCCTCATGGGCAATAAACTTTACGTCGGCAATCTGCCATACACGGTTCGCGATGGCGACCTCGAGCAATCTTTCGGTGAATTCGGTTCTGTTACCAGCGCCAAAGTCATGATGGAGCGCGACACCGGCCGCTCAAAAGGTTTCGGCTTTGTCGAAATGGGCAGCGATGCCGAAGCACAAGCTGCTATCGAAGGCATGAATGGTCAATCTTTGGGTGGTCGTAGCATCACTGTGAACGAAGCACGCCCAATGGAACCACGTCCTCCCCGTTCAGGTGGCGGCGGCTACGGTGGTGGCGATCGCTCAGGCGGTGGCGGCTACGGTGGTGGTGGCGACCGTTCAGGTGGCTACGGTGGTGGCGGTCGCGGCGGTTACTAAGCCCTGCAGATCTTTTGATTCAGCCTTGTGCTGAGTCAATCAAAAAAGGCCTCAGAACGTAAGTTCTGAGGCCTTTTTCACGTCTGCAACTTAATGCGTGGGTGTTGTGCGATGCACCCAATCCAAACCTTGCGCCAGTGAGTAGTTGGCTGCGTCAGCATGTGTAGCGAAGTCATCGATGAACGACATGATGCGTGCGGTGCTGGCGCTGCCTTGGCCGCTGGCGACAGAGACTTGGGCTGCAAAGCGGCCGCTCGGAAGTGCGCGTGGACAGGCCGCGATGCGGTATTTGCCAAGTGTGATGGCGTTGTTTTGTATTTGGATAGCTGGAATCATGGAAATCTTAAAAAATAGAACGACAAAACGCAGTCCTGAAAGAACTGGTTGAAATACGCGAAGAAGTGGGAATTTACTTAAATGCCCCTTTGCTAAGGGGCTGGCACGGCAATGTAGAGGTGCGTGCTAGAAGTCGACTAAAGCGATCAACTAATGTAACAGGCAAGCGTTTCGCTTGCAAGCTTTATTTGCGGCCTACAAGGCCAGAGGCCAAAGCGGTGCCCGCCACAATGACCACGGCGCAGCCCATCATCCAATGGGTGACCACTTCGTCTAAGAACACCACACCAAAGAAATTGGCGAAGACCGGAATTAAATAGGTCACGGTCATGGCACGAGCGGGGCCCGTTCGCGTCATCAGCCGGAAATACAACACATAGGCCAAGGCGGTACATAGCAAGCCTGCAATGCCGAGTGCGCCCCAAGCATGCAGTGTTGGCGATTCGCTGGGCCAAGTGAGCAGAGCGGGGATGGTCAGTCCAATGCTCGCACCCCACAAACTACCAGTGGTGGTGACGATGGAGGGTACGTTTTGCAAAAAGCGTTTGGTGAAGCTCCCTGCAATGCCGTAGCAAAACGTGGCAACCAAGCAGGCTGCAATGGCAAGACCAGAGCCGCCGGATTCAAACGAAATGCCTCCCGGCACATCGCTGGCCAGCAACACCACCCCCGTGAAGCCCAGTGCCAATCCCACCGCGCGTGTGGCATTGAGCTTGTCGCCCAACCACACCCAAGCGATGAGTGCGCCAAACAGGGGTGTGGTGGCGTTCAAGATCGACGTCAAGCCTGTGTTGATGTGCATCAGCGCGTAGGCATAACAGGCGAAAGGGATGCCCGCATTGAGCAAGCCAGCAGACAGGGCGGGGCGCCAGTGCCGGACGAGCACGGGCAGTTCTTTGCGCCAGATCAGCACAGGCGTCAGCATGAGCGCTGCCAAGCTGATGCGCACCCACGCGGTAGGAAATGCGCCAAAAGCATGGGCGCCTTCGCGCATGAACAAAAATGACGAGCCCCACAGCAAAGCCAGCAGCACAAATTCAGGCACCCATTCGCGCCAGTGCACATGCGCTTCGTTCATGCGTGTGCGGTCTCGTGAGCTAACAAAAAGATTTTTCTCTCAAGCCCACCTGCGAACCCCGTGAGAGAGCCGTTGGCACCCACCACGCGATGGCACGGCACGACGATGGTGTGTGGATTCTGACCAATCGCTGCGCCCACGGCACGAACGGCTTTGGGGTTGCCAATGTTGCGGGCTATGTCACCATACGTGCAGGTGTGTCCGTAAGGAATGCGCTGCAAGGCTTGCCACACGCTGCGCTGGAAGGGGGTACCCGATATGGGATGTAGGGGCAGGTCGAAGCTATGACGCTGGCCGCTGAAATATTCAGCCAACTGCTGCGCTGCGGCTTGCAAGGTGGGATGTGTGTCGTTCGTCTGCCAGCAGCTGGTGTCTGGCATGTGTGCTTGACCTTCCACAAACCACACACCCGCCAAACCATGCGCGTTGGCCGCTATCAGCACATCGCCTAATGGCGAGGTGCAGTGGCTTTGGAACAAAGGGGTTGTTGGCTTTGTAAGCACTTGAAAAACCGTGTTGAAGGTAGAGATCGTGTTGGATGAGAGCCGGTTTTGGACCATCATAGTGGGCCTGTGAAAGCCGTGTTTGGCTCTCTACAATCTCATCACTATGCAAGTGAACGCCTCTATCTTCAAAGCCTACGACATCCGCGGTGTCGTTCCCTCCACCCTCAATGTCGAAGTGGCCGAGGCCTTGGGCCGTGCCTTTGGTACCCATGCTGCCGCTTCGGGCGAAACCACGGTCGCTGTTGGCCGCGATGGGCGCTTGAGCGGCCCTTCGCTGGTCGAAGCGCTGATGCGTGGCTTGGTGGCTGCGGGTGTGCAGGTGATAGATGTGGGCGCTGTGACGACCCCCATGCTGTATTTCGCGGCCAGCACGCTGTGCAAGAGCGGTATTCAAGTCACGGGCAGCCACAACCCCAAAGACTACAACGGGTTCAAGATGGTCTTGGGTGGTCGCGCGATTTACGGCGACGAAATTCAAGGCTTGCGCCACATCATGGAAGCCGAGAGCTGGACGCTCAAGGCGGGCGGCAGCATCAAGCACGTCGATGTGACGGCCGATTACGTGGCCCGCATCGTGGGCGATGTGCGCCTGAGCCGCCCCATGAAAGTGGTGGTCGATTGCGGCAACGGCATTGCGGGTGCAACAGCGCCTGGCATCTTCCGCGCCTTGGGTTGTGAGGTGATTGAGTTGTTCAGCGAAGTGGATGGCAATTTCCCCAACCACCACCCAGATCCCAGCAAGCCTGAGAACTTGAAAGACTTGATTGCCGCACTCAAAACCACAGGCGCTGAATTGGGCTTGGCTTTTGATGGCGACGGCGATCGCTTAGGCATCGTGACCCAAGACGGCAACAACATCTACCCCGACCGCCAAATGGCCATGTTTGCACAAGACGTGTTGTCACGCGTGCCCGGCGGCGCGATTGTGTTTGACGTGAAGTGCTCGCAGCGTTTGGCTCCCGCCATTCGCGAAGCGGGCGGCCAAGCTTTGATGTTCAAAACTGGCCACTCGCTCATCAAAGCCAAAATGAAAGAAGTCGACTCGCCTTTGGGCGGCGAAATGAGCGGCCACATCTTCTTCAAAGAACGTTGGTTTGGTTTTGACGACGGCACCTATGCCGGCTGCCGCTTGCTCGAAATCGTCAGCCGCAGCCCCGACGCCAATGTGGTGCTGAACGCCTTGCCCACCAGCTTCTCCACGCCTGAATTGAACGTGGGCTGTGCTGAAGGCGAACCACACCGCTTGAGCGCTGAGTTGCAGCAACTTGTGTCGTCGGGTGAATTGCCTTCGCCTGATTTCAAGCCCGAAGCCTGTGTGATTGATGGCTTGCGCATTGACTGGGCCGATGGCTTTGGTTTGATTCGCGCGTCTAACACCACGCCCGTCTTGGTGCTGCGTTTTGAAGGCCAAACCCAAGCCGCGCTGGACCGCATTGAGCAAGACATGCTGGCGCTCTTGCGTCGCGTGAAGCCGGATGCGAAGTTTCAAGAGGCGGCGCATTGAGGGTTTTGATCGTCAAGCTCTCGTCTTTGGGAGATGTGATTCAAACCATGCCTGTCATTGAGGACATGAAGGCCTGTTTGCCTGGCGTCACGATTGACTGGGTGGTTGAAGAAGCCTTTGCCGATCTAGTTTCTCAAGCGCAAGGGCTGACGCGTGTCATTGCTTGTGCTGAGCGTCGATGGCGCAAAAGCCCCTTCAAACGTGAAACGCGACAAGAGTGGGCGCAGTTTTGGCAGACCTTGCGTGAAACACCTTACGACGCCGTCATTGACTTTCAGGGGCTGATTAAATCCGCGCGCATTGCGCGTGGTGCCAGTTTGACGCCTCATGGATTTACTGCCACTTATGCCAACAAGAGTGACTTATGTGCCTACGAATGGCCCGTGAAATGGTTACTTCAAAAGTCTGTGCCGATGGAAAAGACGATCCATGCCGTCGCTCGCTATCGGACCTTGGCAGCTCGAGCCTTGGGTTATGAATCGACGGGTGTGCTTCAGCGTGCCCCCATTTATCCGTTGGTAGCTGCTGCACATGAAGATCGCGCAGGTGTCATGTTTGCGCATGGCACGACACGTTTGGACAATGAGTGGCCGTTTGAATCATGGGTGCAACTAGGACGTCGCCTTATTGAGCAGGGTGAAACTGTTCTTTTACCTCAAGCGAATGCGAGTGAGGCAGACTTGGTGCAGCGACTGGCGCAAGTGTTGGGTGAGCATGCACACGTGTTGCCACGCATGAAGTTGTCAGATGTTCTCTCTCGCATGGCGAATTGCCGCAGCGTTATTTCGGTTGACTCTGGTTTAGGTCATTTGGCTGTTGCGTTGAACCTCCCAGTTGTGCAGCTCTTTAGTCAGCCGCGCATTGAACGCGCGGGCCCTGTTGGCGCAACGCATCAGTGTGCTGTGGGCGGAGACCATGTGCCATCTGTGGATGAAGCTTGGAGTGCTTACCTTGCCTGTTCAGCGGCGGATGGTCCGCGGTGATGCTGCAAATTTATAGCTTGCTCATGCAGGCCTTGCAGCCCTTGTTGCGCCGAAAACTAAAACGCCGTGGTCGTGAAGAAGCGGGTTATTTGTACGCTATCGAAGAACGATTTGCCCACTACACACAGGCTCCCACTCAAGGTGGCTATGTGTGGGTGCATGCTGTGTCCTTGGGGGAAACACGCGCAGCGGCGGTGTTGCTGCAAGCCCTGCGAGCTGCGCAACCCGGCATTCGCATCTTGCTGACGCACGGCACCGCCACAGGGCGTGCCCAAGGTGTGAGCCTGCTGCAAGAAGGCGATGTGCAAGTGTGGCAACCATGGGACACGCCTGCTGCGGTGCAGCGCTTTTTGGCGCAGTTCAAACCCTGCGTGGGCATCATCTTAGAAACCGAGCTGTGGCCCAACTGGGTAGCGCAGTGCAACAAGGCCCATGTGCCCCTGGTGCTGGTCAACGCCCGCATGAGCGAGAAAAGCATGCACCAAGCGCAGCGCTTGGCTTGGCTGTCGCGGCCTGCGTATCAAGGCTTGTCAGCCGTGTTGGCGCAAACGCAGGCCGACGCCGAGCGCTTGCAAACCTTGGGTGCCAAGGTGGACGCGGTGTTGGGCAACTTGAAATTTGATGCCAAACCCGATGAGGCTCAACTGGCGTTGGCCAAGACGTGGAAGCAAAAGCTCACCCGCCCCGTGGTTTTGTTCACCAGCTCACGCGAAGGCGAAGAAACCATGTGGCTGGATGCGCTTCAAGCCTTGAAAGACATGCCGCTTGACCATCAAGACCACATCCACGCAGTGCATTGGTTGGTCGTGCCGCGTCACCCGCAACGCTTTGATGACGTGGCTGCTTTGATCGCTGAGCGCGGTTGGAAAGTGTCACGCCGTAGCCAATGGGTAGATGGGTCAGATGCCGATCAATCAAACGACGCCAACACCATTTGGCTGGGCGACTCGCTGGGCGAAATGGCTTTGTATTACGGCTTGTCAGATGCTGCATTGCTAGGGGGCAGCTTTGCGCCCTTAGGCGGACAAAACTTGATCGAGTCCACCGCGTGTGGCTGCCCCGTCATCATGGGGCCGCACACGTTTAACTTTGCAGAAGCTGCGCAGCTGGCCGAAGAAGCGGGTGCGGCCTTGCGCGTCGAAGGCATGGCTCAGGCCGTGACGACGGCTTTGCAGATGGTGAGGTTTGAGCCTGATGAGAATGCACACGTGCAAGCGTGCATGACGTTTTCACAAGCTCACCGAGGCGCAGCGCAGCGCACCACGCAGGCGCTGCTGCCCTATTTGAAAACGAATTAAGGTGCCAGCAAGGCGTTGATGGGCTGCAAGTCTGCAGGCGTCAACGTGCCAGCGGCTTGGCGCAGTTTGAGGTTGGTCACCAACACGTCGTAACGCGCTTTGGCCAAGTCGCGCTTGGTTTGGTAGAGCTGGCTTTGCGAGTTCAGCACATCGATGTTGATGTTCACACCCACCGAGTAACCCAGCTTGTTGGCATCCAACGCGCTTTGGCTAGAAGCCTCTGCGGCTTCGTAGGCTTTGACTTGGCTTAGGCCAGCGATCAAACCGAAATAGGTGTTGCGTGTGGCTTGCTCGGTGCCGCGGCGGGCGTTTTCCAAGTCAGCTTGTGCTTTGTCTTTCAAAGCGATGGCTTCTTTGACTTTGTAGACGCCGCTGAAACCTGCGAACAGGGGTACGTTCAAAAAGAGACCGACAGATGGGTTCCAAGTGGTCGATGGTGTCGAAGCATAGGTTGTGCCGACAAATGCACCTTTCAAGTTTTCTGTGCGGCCGTATGTCATTTGGGCGTCCAAAGTTGGCTTGTGAACTGCAGTTGCTTTGTCCATTTCGTAGTCGGCCACTTCAACCGCCAGTTGTGCCTGACGCACTGCAGGACTGCTCGCGTGTGCTTGGCTCACCCAGTCATTGACATCTTCTTTGGGCGGCGCAACCAAGGTGGTATTTTTGGCAAGTCGTTTGGGCTTGGCATTGCTCAAACCCACCACCATATCGAGCGCTAAGCGTTTGGTACGTATATCGTTTTCGGCAGCGATGGCTTGGGCATCAGCCAAGTCAAAGCGGGCTTGTGCATCGCGCACGCCCGTGATGGTGGCGGTGCCAACCTCAAAGTTGCGTTGCGCAGAAGCCAGTTGTTCACTCACGGCTTTCTTTTGCGTTTGAACCAGTTCTAGGTTGTCTTCACTGGTCAAGACGTCGAAATACGCTTGAGAGACACGAATCAATAACTCGTGTTCTGCAGCTTCGTATTGCGCAGCAGCTTGCAGCAATTGGCGGCCACCTTGTCGGTAAGTGGCCCATGCCGCAGGGCGATAAATGGGCTGAACCAATGTGGCGGCTGTGGTTTTGGTTTCCAGCTCGGTAATGGCTGTTCTTTCTGTCCCTTGTGACTGGCGTTGAAAGTCTGTTCGGACTTGACTCACGGAGACAGCAATGTTTGGCAAGATGCCGCCTAGTGCTTGGTTGGCTCTTGCCAAGTTCGCTTCAAACTGCGCCTTAGCCGAAATAAACCCTGCGTCGTACCCACGCGCTGCGTCATACATCTCAACCAAACTTTGGGCTTGTGCGTTTGTTGCAAAAGCCAACACCACGGCTGTGGTCAGGGGTAGGGTGCGAAACACAGTGCGAGAGAGCGACATTCAGTTCTTTCAAAAATCAATACGTGGGCACCGAAGCGTCCACTTGTGACGACCAAGCGTTGATGCCGCCAGCGATGTTGGCCACATGGCTAAAGCCTTGTTGCACCAAAAATGCGGCCACTTGCATGCTGCGCCCACCGTGGTGGCACAGAACGGCTATCGGTTGGTCACGGTCTAGCTCAGCGATACGCGGTGGAATGGTGTGCATGGGAATTTTCAACAGTTCAAACCCTTGCGCGGTCACGCAAGCGGTTTGCACTTCCCAGGCTTCACGCACATCCAGCACCACGGCTGCGCCGTTGGGTGCTTGCGAGGCGATCCAGTCTTGCAACTGAGCGGGTTGGACTTGGTCAATCATGCCGCGCTTTCAGAACTTGAAGCGGGTTGGTTCTGTAAAGCCTTGTAAACGTGGGGCCGTGTGGTCCCACAAGGCTTTGCTGTTCCAGGCTGCGTCAGCGGTGCGTGTGAACAGCGTGGCAACCATGACGTGGTCAGTGCCCACAATCGCCAACAAACGACCGCCCATGGACAGTTGTTGCAACAAAGCTTGCGGCACCTCGGCCACAGAGCCGCCGAGCACGATGGCGTCAAAAGGAGCATCGCCCGAAGCGCCGGTGCTGCCGTCTGCCACACGCACATCGACGTTGGTGATGCCCGCGCGCTGCAGGTTGTTGCGGGCGTTGCTGGCCAGCTCTGGGTTGATTTCTAAGCTCACTACGCGTTGGGCGCGGCCTGCCAATAAAGCAGACATGTAGCCGCTGCCAGTGCCGATTTCCAAGACTTTTTCTACGCCTGTGAGTTGCAAGTCGTGCATCAAGCGCGCAGCCACACGGGGAGGTGCCATGAATTCGCCGTGGCTCAAGGGAATTTCGGTATCGGTGTAAGCCAAGGCTTGAAAAGCCTGTGGCACAAACAATTCACGTTGCACGTTAGACAACACGCTCAACACGTGGGCGTCGAGCACTTGCCATGGACGAATTTGTTGTTCGACCATGTTGAAGCGGGCTTGTTCTTGGGTATTCATCTCAAAACTCCGAAATTGTTCAGTTGCGTTCAGTTCGTGCTAACCAAAATTTTAACGGGCGGGGCTGTCAGAGCCTGACGCCCATTTGCGTTTCATCCATTCGGCCAAATCATCCAAATAGCAGTACACCACGGGTACGACTACCAGCGTCAGCAATGACGAGGTAATCACCCCGCCAATCACGGCTTGGCCCATGGGCGCACGTTGTTCGGCGCCCTCAGACAGGGCGAAAGCCAAAGGCACCATACCGAAAATCATGGCCAAGGTGGTCATCAAAATGGGGCGCAAACGCACTTCGGCGGCCAGGAGCAGGGCGTCGTGGCGGCTCAGGCCGGGCTTGACGGAGCCATCCGGCTGCACTTGGGGCTCGCGCGAGCGGATGGCAAAGTCGACCAACAAAATTGCGTTTTTGGTGACCAAACCCATCAGCATGATGACGCCAATGATGGAAAACATCGACAAGCTAGAGCCGAACAACAGCAAGGCCAACACCACGCCAATCAGAGTCAGTGGCAGCGCGGTCATCAAGGCCATGGGCTGCAAGAAGCTTTTGAACTGGCTGGCCAGAATCATGTAAATGAACACGATGGCCAGCACCAAGGCTGAGATGGCGTAGCCAAATGACTCGGCCATGTTTTTGGTAGACCCGCCAAACTGGTAGCGGTAGCCAGGCGGCATTTGGATGCCGTCCAGCACTTGGCGAATGTCGCCAGACACCTCACCCGCCGAGCGGTTGTAGACGTTGGCGTTGATGGCCACTTCGCGCATCAGGTCACGGCGGTTGATTTGGTTGGGACCTGTGCCCTCTACGACTTGGGCCACTTGGTTGAGACGAGCCACGCGGGGGCTGCCGTCGGCGTTGACGCCTAGGGTGAAGGGCAGGCGCTCTAGGTCTTGCATGGCATTGCGGGCGTTGGGTGCCAAGCGCACGTTCACGTCATAAGTTTGGTCGTCTTCGGCTCGCCAGTTGGTCACGGTGGTGCCTGCAACTAATACGCGTAATTGGTTGCCAATCGCGCCCAGCGACAGGCCAAGGTCGTTGGCCGCTTCGCGTTGCACCTGCACCTCGATGGTGGGTTTGTTGGGCTTGACGCTGGAGTCCAAATCGACCAAGCCGGGAATGGTGCGAACTTTTTCCATCACTTGCACCGTCAGGCGTTCGAGCTCGCGCAAATCACCGCCTTGCAGCGAAAACTCCACTTGTTTGTTGCCGCCCACCGCGTCCAGCAAGCCCACATGTGTGACGGTGATGCCAGGCACTTGCAGCAAGCGTTCGCGCAGCGTGGCCGACATTTGGTCCACATTGCGTTGCCGGTTTTTGCGGTCGACCAAGCGGATGTAAAAGCTGGCGTAAATTTTTCCGTTTGCTGCGCCCGTGTTGATGGTGGACAAGGTGTAGCGCACCTCTGGAAACTCGCGAATGATGGCTTCGACTTGTTTGGCTTTGGACTCGGTCACTTCGAGCGATGAGCCCACAGGTGTGTAGAAGCTGACGCTGGTTTCTGAAAAGTCAGCCTTGGGCACAAACTCAGTGCCTAGGAGAGGGACCATGAAGATGCTCAGTGCAAAAGTGCCAATGGCCAAGGAGACCGTGGCACGTTTGTGAATCAGTGACCATTTCAAAATGTGTTGATAGAGCGCGACGAGTTTGTCTGTCGTCGTTTCAAACCAAGCCGTGACGGGGCCAATGGTGCGGTCATAAAACGCGTTGGATTTGCCGTGCTCGCCGTGTGCGTGAATGGTCGGGTCATGCCAAATGGACGACAGCATGGGGTCGAGCGTGAAGCTAACAAACATGGAGATGAGCACTGCCGCCACGATGGTGATGCCAAACTCGTGGAAGAACTTGCCGATGATGCCGCCCATGAAACCAATGGGCAAAAACACCGCCACGATAGACAACGTGGTGGCCAACACAGCCAAGCCAATTTCTTGCGTGCCGTCCATCGCGGCTTGGTAAGGTGTTTTGCCCATTTGCACATGACGCACGATGTTTTCACGCACCACGATGGCGTCATCAATCAACAGGCCCACGCACAGCGACAAAGCCATGAGCGTGATCATGTTGATGGTGAAGCCAAAGATGTACATGAACAAAAACGTGCCAATGATGGCAATGGGCAGTGTGAGGCCTGTGATGACGGTGGAGCGCCACGAGTTCAAAAACAAGAACACGATCAGCACTGTCAGTAGCGCACCTTCAATGAGTGTTTGACGCACATTGGCCACACCCACACGAATGGGGCGTGAGCCGTCTTGCACTTGCTCTAGGCGTAGGCCTGGGGGCAGCTGTGCTTTCATCTCTGCCACGGTTTTGTTCAGGCCATCAATCACGTCGATGGTGTTTTCGTCTTGGGCCTTTTGCACCGTCATCAACAGCGTGCGTTGGCCGTTATAAAGCGCCAAGCTCTCCACTTCTTGTGCGCCGTCGTTCACGGTGGCCACTTGGTTCAAACGAATCGGCGTTGTGTTTTTACGCGCCACAATGATTTGGCCAAAGTCTTCGGGGCGAAGCATGCGGCCTTGAATTTGAATCACACGGTCTTGCTGGAGCGAGCGCAAGCTGCCCACGGGCAAGTCTTGGGTTTCTGTTTTGACAGCGCTCACCACTTGCTCGGCGCTGATGCCGAGGGACTCCATGGCTTGGGGGTTCAGGTACAAATTGATTTCGCGTTTGGTGCCGCCCACCAATGACACCGAGCCCACGCCACGCACGTTCTCGAGGCGTTTTTTCAATACTTGATCAGCCCAGTTGGTCAGCTCGACGGCAGCGAGTGCTTTACCCACCTTAGGTGTTTCGGGCACCACGGCCAGCGACCAAATGGCGCGGCTTGAAGGGTCAAAGCGCAAGACCTTGGGCTCTTTCACATCGGTGCGCAGGGTGGGACGCAGGGCCGCCACCTTTTCGCGCACATCGTCGGCACCTTTGCGGCCATCGATGTGGAGCTGAAACTCAATCACCACTACCGACATGCCTTCGTAGCTGCGCGAGGTGAGGGCGCTGATGCCCGCGATCGAGTTGACGCCTTCTTCAATCTTCTTACTAACTTCGCTCTCCACAATCTCGGGCGAAGCACCCGGGTACTCGGTGGTGATCACCACCACGGGAAAGTCGATGTTGGGAAATTGGTCAATCTTCAAGCGCTGGTAAGAGAACAAGCCCAACACCACAAAGGCGAGCATCACCATGGTCGCGAAGACCGGATTTTTTAAACTGACTTTGGTGAACCACATGCTGGGTCTGTCGCCTTAAGGCGCTGAGCTGGCAGCAGAAGCGGGTGCGGTGTACTTCACCACCATGCCTTCGCGCAGGGCGCCCACATTGCTTTTGAGCACGGTGCTACCTTCATTCAGGCCTGTGATACCCACCATGGTTTCAGACTCGGGTTGAGCCAAGTCCATGCCACGCGCGCCCAGCGTGACGGTCTTGTGCATGACTTGCAACTGTTCACCCACTTGTTCCACCACTTGCACATAGGGCTGCGCGCGGTCGGTGCGTACGGCAGACAAAGGCACTGCCAACACTTGGCTTTTGCCCATCCCCAAAATGCCTTTGGCAAACAGGCCGTGGCGCAAGCCTTGGGCTTTGTCGAGGGTCAAATAAATCAACACACTGCGGCTGCCCGCTTGGGCGCTTGGGCTGATGCGTTTGACCTTGGCACCCAGGGTGTCTTTGCGGTCTTCCACTTGCAGCGCGGCCACTTGACCCACGCGCACGTCCATCGATTCGCTGGGGCTCAGCGGCACCTCAACTTCGAGTTGGCTCAAGTCCACCAGCTCCATAATTTTTGCGTCAATGCCCACCCGCTCGCCCACTTGGGCAGCGCGGCCAGACACGATGCCTGCAAAGGGTGCGCGCAAAGTGGCGTCGTCCAAGGCTTTGTGGGCCACATCGGCCCCGGCGATGGCCGCTTTATAGCTGGCATCTGCGCCAACATAACTTGCCAAAGAGTTATCCATGGCCGCTTTAGAAATGAAACCTTGCTCCACGAGAGATTGGTTGTTGTTCCACTGGCGTCTGGCAATTTCCATTTGCGCTTGGGCAGATTTGGCTTGCTCGGCGGCTTGCTGCCACCGGCGTTGGTATTCGGTGGGGTCGATGCGGGCCAGCACATCGCCGGCTTTCACCGCGTCGCCTTCACGCGCGGCCCCTTCTTTCAACTCACCCGCCACGCGGGCCTTGATGACCGCATAGTTCACCGCTTTGACCGTGCCTGAAATTTCCAAGCCTTGCGTGATGTCTCGCATCTCGGCCTTCAACACATCGCTGGTGGTCAGCTCCACTTGTGTCACGGTTGACGCAGGCGCTGAGGCAGCGGCTTGTTGTGCGCGCTTATTGCTCAGCGAGCGCCACACCCCAGCGGCGAGTGCCAAGACGATGACGCCAATGACGATCCAACGAGGTTTGATGTGTTTCATGTGGTTTTTTTAGCGGTCATGCCGTGGAGCAAAACATCGACTTGCATGTGAATGAATTGTTCGGGGTCCACGATCTTGGCTGATGCCGCGCAGGCCCCCATGGAGTGCTTCCACATCATCAAAAAGATCATGGGCGCAACGATGATGTGAACGGCCTGTTCCAAGTCGATGTCGCGAAATTCGCCACTTTGTACGCCACGCTTCAAGATGCGGCCAATCATGGCATTGCCTGGCTTGATGACTTCTTCTTGGTAAAAAGCTGCGATTTCTGGGAAGTTTTGTGCTTCACTCATCACCAGCTTGGTGATACCGCTGGCGCGTGTTTTGCCAATGCGCTCCCACCACGACACCAAGGCGTAGCGCAGCATGTCTGCGCTGCTGCCCTCAAAGGTGAGGAACTCTTCTTCCCACGTCGGAAACTTCTTGGCGATGTTTTCGCGCACTACCGCTTTGAACAAATCTTCTTTGCTCTCAAAATACAAAAACAACGTGCCCTTGGATACCCCCGCGCGGGCCGCGACTTCGTCCACGCGCGCTGCGGAAAAGCCTTTTTCAACAAACAAGTCCAAAGCCGCGTCCAGCAATTCACCAGGACGCGCTTCTTTACGGCGTTCGCGTTTGGGCGCCGTTTCGTTGTGGTTGATCAGAATTTCAGGGGGCATGTGATACTAATGACTGGTGGGTTATTAATGTATCAGCTTAATTCTTTAGAAGCACTCATGTCAGCAACAGCCCCAGCCATTCACGTATAGCCCAGCCAGAGTCGCGCAGGCCTTTGCCGCTGGGCAGCCATTGCAAAAGAGGTGAAGCATCGCTATTGATATAGCCCATTGGGGCAGGGACAACGCGCAAACCCGCCGCTTCAAATTGACGCACGCTCCGTGGCATGTGCCAAGCGTGGGTGACCAAGGCGATGTGCGTGATCCCATCGTTTTTCAGCAGGGCGGCAGTGAACAACGCGTTTTCGCGCGTGTCACGGGATAGCTTTTCTTGCCAGCGAAGCGAGGGTGCGCCTAATCGGCTCAAAGCCAATGCAGCCACTTCGGCTTCAGACGTTTGCCCGCTTTGCCCCGCCCAACCCACGCCACCGGTGTAGGCCATGGGCAGCTGGGTGGTGCGCGACAAATGCACGCCGTACAGCAAACGTGACATGACATCGGGCGACAACGTGGGGCCGCCGTATTCCAAAGCTTCGTTGTCAACTCCGCCCCCCAACACAACGATGGCTTGCACGTGTTGGTGCTTGAGATCTTCAGGGGTGATGGGGCTGACTTGCGGCAGCAAATGCACCGACAGCCAAATGGCCACAGCCTGGCAACTCAAGAGCCACATCCCCAATGTGGCAAAGCTCGCGAGTGCAACAGGCAGTCGACCCACGCGTGCGCTGCGGCGCCACGCCCACATCAACAAAGCGAACAGAAGCAACAAGCCGCCGGTGGCGGGTAAGACCAGCGTGGTCAGGATGGGTTTGAGAGCGAGCAATGCGTCCATGTTCATTCCAGTGTGCCTAAAAACCAGATGGGCATCTGTGCCTTAGCGCACGCGATCATAGAATCAATGCCTATGACACACACCATGGCACAAGACAGACGCACCCAAATCATCACCTTGGGCGGGGGCTGCTTTTGGTGCACCGAGGCGGTGTTTGTGCGTGTGAATGGCGTGTTGGACGTGGAGTCGGGCTACTGCAACGGCCACACCTCAAAGCCAAGCTATGCCGATGTGTGCACGGGCGACACTGGCCACAACGAGGTGGTGCGCTTGGTATTCGATCCGCAAGTCATCAGCTTGCGTGAGGTGCTGGAAATCTTCTTTGTCATCCACGACCCCACCACCTTGAACCGCCAAGGCAACGACGCAGGCACGCAATACCGCAGCGGTATTTACCTGAGTGACGAAGCCGACCGCGAGGTGGCGCAGCAAGTGTTGGACGAGGTGAATGCCGCACTGTCAGGACGCGTGGTGACCGAGCTGAAAAACTTGGACAACTATTCAGCCGCAGAGGCTTACCACCAAGACTATTTCGAACACAACCCAACCCAAGGCTACTGCGCCTTTGTGGTGGCACCCAAGGTGCAAAAGTTTGTGCAGACCTTTGCTGACAAGGTGCGTCGTGACTAATGCGCAGCGCGGCTTGCGACGTGCGCTGATTCTGCTGCTGACGGCCTTGGTTTTGGTGCAAACGGTGGGCGTGTTGCATCGGGTGGTGCACGCGCAGCAAAGTGCGGGCGTTTTCTCGCACGCGGCGTCCGCTGTGGCGACAGAAGAGGCCAGTTTTTTGGTTGCCATTTGGGGCGATCACAGCAGTTCGGCCGAGTGCCAATTGTTTGACCAAGCCTGCCCCGATTTGCTGCATCTTCCTGTTTGGGCATTGCTTGTATTGGCAGCTGTGCCCACGTGGGTGGCTGCGACGCTCAGTGAGCGCTTTGCGCTGTTCGAGCGTTTTTATGCGGCCCGAGGGCCACCTGCTGTTTTGCTTTAAGCATCCCATCGGCTCACCCAGCGCAATGCGGGTGCGCTGGGTTTCATTGCAAAACACATGGGGCGAAGCACACGCCCTGCAGGAACATCACATGACACACGTTTTTCAGCGCAACGCCCTAGCCGCTGCCGCTTGTTCATTTCTTTCTCTCTGGCTTGGTCATGCTTGTGCACAAACGGCGCACACCGACGATGTCCATCGCTTAGACGAGGTCACCATCACCGCTCGCAACCTAGAAGGTGGCGAATTGTTGGTGCCCGCCCAGCAGATCTCTGGCGCAGCACTCGCGCAGCGCCAAGGCAGCACCTTGGGCGAAACGCTTGACAACTTGCCCGGCATTGCCAACAGCTCATTTGGTCCCAATGTGGGCCGCCCCATCATTCGCGGCATGGACGGCGACCGCATTCGCATCTTGCAAAACAGCGGCGCCAACATGGACGTGTCGGGTCTGAGTAACGACCATGCCGTGCCAATCGACCCCCTTGCCACCGAGCGCATTGAAGTGTTGCGAGGCCCTGCGACCTTGCTGTATGGCGGCAGCGCTATGGGGGGCGTGGTCAACGTGATCGATAACCGCATTGCGCGTGAGCGCAGCTTTGACGCCAAAGGCGGTGTCATTGGTAAAACCGAAGTGCGTGCTGGTGGCGCAGCCAACGAGCGCAGCACGGCTGCGATGGTTGAAGCAGGCAATGACAAAGTGGTGTTGCACGTCGATGCGTTTGACCGCAGCACCAACAACTTGCGTGTGCCCAAAGACATGACGTGCGGCGAAGCTGGCCCGTCAAACGGCCGCCGCGCGTGTAACTCGGGCAGCAACAGCCAAGGCGGCGCGGTGGGCGGCACACTCTTGTTTGACCGTGGCTATTTAGGCTTGTCGACCAGTGAATACCGCTCCACATACGGTACGGTGGCTGAGCCTGAGGTGACCATCGGCATGCTGCGCCGACACCATGTGACGGAGGGTTTGTTGCGTGACGTGGGGGCGTTTCAAGATGTTAAGTTTCAGCTGGGCAATACCCACTACAGCCATACCGAGTTTGCAGGGGTGAATCCAGAATCCACTTTTTCAAACAAAGGTCATGATTTCCGACTAGAGGGTCGCCAGCGCGCCATGCCTTTGAACCAGGGCATGCAGCTCGATGGCACGGTTGGTATTCAGCATGAGCGCAACAACTTGCAAGCCAAAGCTGGAGATGGGACCAACACCCTTTTGCCACCTACGCGCACCAACAGCACAGGGGTGTTCACTTACCAAGCTTTGAAAACTTCTTGGGGGCAGCTCTCTGCGGGGGCTCGCGCTGAAGAGGTGCAAGTGATGGCACTTGAGGACCATCAAGGTAATTTGGCTGGATCAACAAAATTCAATCCGCTCAATTTAGCTTTGGGTGCGCTGTACAACTTGCGCGAGGGTGAAACACAACAGGGTTGGCAGCTCACCACCAACCTCAGTGCCAGCCAACGTGCGCCCAAAGACTACGAGTTGTTTGCGCATGGCGAGCATGCGGCCACGGGTACCTATGAGATAGGCCAATCAAGTCTCAAGTTAGAAAAAGGCACGCAGTTGGATGCGGGAGGTGAGTGGAAGCAAGGGCCACACAAATTTGGAATCACTGGATTTGTTTCAGAGTTCTCCAATTTCATCTCTTTACAAGCGACGAATGCAACTGTGAACCCACCCGAATACACCTTCCAAGGTGTTCGCGCCCGTTTCTATGGCATCGAATCCACCGCCAAGCTACGCATGGTCGCAGGTCAAGAAGCATTGCTGTCGCCCAATGCAGCCCGTGGCTCAATGGACCTCGAGTTGCGTGCCGATGTGGTGCGCGCCAAAGATTTGACGCACGACAGCTTTTTGCCACGCATTGCGCCGATGCGCTTGGGGGCAGATGCCGTGTGGTCTCGTAACGCGTGGGGTGCTCGCTTTGGTTTCATGCATGCGGCGGCTCAAAACCGTGTGCCTGATGGTGGCGTCACCACGGCAGACTACACGCTTTGGAATGCAGGTATCAACTACCACGCCCATACCTACGGTCCGACGCATTGGTTGTTGTTTGCCAAGTTCGACAACATCACCAACAAGCTGGCGTATTCGTCCACGTCGGTGTTAACGCAGACCATGGGCACCAATGCACCGCCTATTGCTGGGCGTAGCTTGAAGGTGGGCGCTCAAGTGAGCTTCTGAGACTCAGAAGCACCAAAAACAAAAGCGGCCTAAGTGCCGCTTTTGTTTTGTGTCGCGTTGTGTGAGGCTGACGATTTATGGGGCAAGTCGTTCGCGTATCCAAGCGCCATCAGTTGTTTGGCGATAACGCAAGCGGTCATGCAAACGGCTCTTGCGGCCTTGCCAAAATTCCCATTGTTCGGGCACCAAACGGTAGCCACCCCAGTGCGGTGGGCGAGGGGGTTGTAACAAAAACTGCGCCGCGTATTTGGCGGCGTTGGTGACCAGCGTGCCCCGCCCCTCAATCACTTGGCTTTGCGGACTGGCCCATGCGCCAATGCGTGAGTCGAGCGGGCGGCTGTTGAAATAGTCGTCACTCTCGGCGTCGCTGACTTTTTCAACACGGCCTTCGATGCGCACCACACGCTCTAGCTCAACCCAATGGAATTGCAAAGCTGCAAACGGGTTGCCCGCCAGTTGCTGGCCTTTGCGGCTGTTGTAGTTGGTGAACCACACAATGCCACGCTCGTCATAGCCTTTGATCAGCACCACGCGTGTGCTGGGCCGCAAATCGCTGCCCACGGTGGCCACGGTCATGGCGTTGGGCTCGGGCACCTCGCCAGAAATGGCCTCTTTGAGCCAGAGGTCGAACTGCTGCATGGGGTCTGCCGCAGAAGCTGACTCGTTGAGTTCGGCGCGTTCGTAACTTTTGCGCAGGTCGGAAATGTGGCTCATGGTGTTTGGCTGTGTCGCAGGTGACAAGTAAAGGGAAAACCCGAAAAGGGGTCTCGTTCATCGTAATAACTTTTCATTGATACTCCACTGTACTTATTTTGAGGAGACGTTGATGAGTGTCGATTTTCAAATCAACGGCAAAGCCGCCAAGGCCAATGCCGAAACAGATACCCCGCTGTTGTGGGTCATTCGCGATGAACTGGGCCTGACGGGTACCAAATTTGGTTGTGGTGCTGCTTTGTGCGGTGCTTGTACCGTGCATGTGGATGGCCAGCCTGTTCGCTCATGCCAGACCCCACTCTCGAGCGTTTCTGGCAAAAAAGTCGCCACTGTCGAGAGCCTCTCCAAAGACAACAGCCACCCCCTGCAAGTGGCGTGGATCAAGCACGACGTGCCTCAGTGCGGCTATTGCCAGTCAGGCCAGTTGATGAGCGCAGCCGCTTTGCTTGCCAAAAACAAGAACCCCAACGACGCTGAAATTGACCAAGCCATGAGTGCCAATCTGTGCCGCTGTGGCACCTACACCCGTGTGCGTGCCGCCATCAAAGATGCCGCAGCCATGATGCGCAAAGCCTGAACCGCCGGAGACACACCATGACACATACACAAACCTCTCGCCGTTCATTCCTCAAAGCATCCGCTGCCGTCACGGGTGGTTTCATGCTCGGCTTTAACCTGCCCGGCACACTTGGCGAAGCCATGGCCGCAGGCACGGTGCACACACCCAACGCATGGGTGCACATTGCCGATAACAACGTCATCACCTTGCTCTCTGCCCGTTCTGAAATGGGTCAAGGCGTTTACACCTCCATGCCCATGTTGATTGCCGAAGAGCTCAACGTGGACATCAGTCAGATCAAAGTGGCTGCTGCGCCTCCCGGTGAGGTTTATATCAACGCCTTGCTAGGCGGGCAGCTCACGGGCGGTTCAACGTCTGTGCGAGAAGGATGGCTCAAGTTGCGTGTAGCAGGTGCACAAGTGCGCGAAATGCTCATCACGGCAGCTGCGGCACGTTGGGCGGTGGACCGCGATTTGGTGCGTGCTGACAAAGGCATGATTTACGGACCCAAGGGTTTGAAGTCCACTTATGGTGAATTGGCCGAAGCTGCTGGACGCATGCCCGTGCCAGAAAATCCACCGATCAAAGACCCCAAGGATTTTAAAATCGTTGGCAAACGCACCAAGCGCCTCGACACACCGGCCAAAGTGAACGGCAAAGCCGAGTTTGGTATTGATGTCAAGTTGCCAGGCATGGTTTACGCCTCGTTGGCGCAGTGCCCCGTGATTGGCGGCAAGGTCAAAAGCTTTGATGGCGCAAAAGCCAAAGCTGTTGCTGGCGTGATTGATGTCGTGCAAATCAGCGACGGCGTAGCTGTGGTGGCCAGCAGCTGGTGGCAAGCCAAAAAAGCCCGCGACTTGTTGACCATTCAGTGGGACGAGGGCGTAGGCGCCACCTTGAGCGATGCCAGTGTGATTGATGGCACACGCCAAGCTTTGAAAACTGGCAAGGTCTTGGAAATTATCAAGCCGCAAGGCGATGTGGCAGCTGCACTCAAAGGCGCGGCCAAAGTGCTGGAAGCCGAGTACGTCATCCCCATGCAAGCACACGCCCCGCTGGAACCCATGAACTTCACGGCCCATGTGCAAGGCAACAAGGCTTTGCTGATTGGCCCCACGCAATTCCAACAAGGCGCACAAGGCGCGGTGGCTGGGGCTTTGGGCCTCAAGCCCGAAGACGTCACACTGCAAACCACCTTCTTGGGCGGTGGTTTTGGTCGTCGTTTAGAGCTGGACTTCATCGTGCAAGCGGCGGAAATTTCAAAGGCGGTCAACAAGCCCGTCAAGCTGCTGTGGACTCGCGAAGACGACATGACGCATGACTTTTACCGTCCTGCTGGTGTCAACCAACTCAAGGCCGGTTTGGATGCGTCAGGCAAGCCCGTGGCAATGCATTTCAAAGTCGCTTCTCAGTCTGTGACACAACGCGCCTTTGGTTTGCCCAAAGACACCATGGATCCCTTCATGGCCGAAGCGGCTGTGGCTGGCTACAACATTGCCAATACCCAACACGACTTGGTGATTCACGACACCGGTATTCGTGTGGGCTACTGGCGTGCCGTGAGCCACAACATGAACGCTTTCGCCAACGAGAGCTTCATGGACGAGCTGGCCAAAGCCGCAGGCAAAGACCCCTACGAATACCGCATGAGCTTGCTTGCCGGTAAACCACGCTTTGCCAACGTGCTCAAACTCGCCGCTGACAAAGCTGGCTGGGGCAAGCCATTGGCCAAAGGCCGTGCATTGGGCATCGCGTTGATGGAAGGCTACGACACCTACATGGCCCAAGTGGCTGAGGTGAGTTTGGACGGCAATGGCGATGTGCAAGTGCACCGCGTCACGGTGGCGGCTGACCTGGGTCACATGGTCAACCCCGATACGGTGGAAGCACAGTTGCAGTCCAGCATCATCTTTGGCATGGGCGCGACGCTCAAGCACCAAATCACCATGGCAAATGGCCGTGTGCAAGAGACCAACTATCACAACTTCCAACCTGTGCGCATGAACGAGGCGCCCAAGATCGACATCGTGTTGGTCAAGAGCACCGAGAAGCCCGGCGGTATTGGCGAGCCAGCCACGGCGGTGGTGGCGCCTGCCATTGCCAACGCGGTGGCCAAGCTCACAGGCAAGCGCGTGCGTCGCCTGCCCATCACGGCCGAAGTGCTCAAGCAAACAGCCGTTGCCTAAAGGTACGACATGGAGAGCTTAGACCTGCGCGTGTTGGGTGATGTGCTGGCTTGGCGTCAAGCTGGGCGTCGTGTCACTTTGGTCACGGTGGTGGAAACGTGGGGCAGTGCCCCGCGCCCACCCGGGGCTTTGCTCGCTGTGCGTGACGACGGTGTGGTCAGCGGTTCTGTGTCGGGTGGTTGTGTCGAAGACGACTTGATTGCCCGCATCAAAGCCGGTGAGTACGACGCGCTTGCTCATCCGTCCATGGTGGCCTATGGCGTGAGCAAGGAAGAAGCAGCACGCTTTGGTTTGCCCTGCGGCGGCACGTTGCGTTTGGTGCAAGAGCCTGTCAAAGATGTGGCTTGGATTGAAGAGGTCTTGCACCGCACATCGTCACACCAATTGGTGGCGCGCACGGTCAAACTTTCAACGGGTGAAGTGACGCTGCGTGAGGCTGTGCGTGGCGACGCGTTGGAGTTTGACGGGATCACACTCACCACCTTGTTTGGCCCTCGCTGGCGCTTGTTGTTGATTGGCGCAGGCCAACTTAGCCAAGCCGTGGCGCACATGGCCAAGCTGCTAGATTTCGAAGTGCTGGTCTGCGACCCGCGTGAAGAATACGCGGCAACGTTGGGCCTCGAAGGTGTGACCCGTGTCATGGGCATGCCTGATGATGTGGTGCTTGAACTCAAGCCTGATGCGCATACCGCCATCGTGGCGTTGACGCACGACTCAAAGTTGGACGACATGGCCTTGATGGAAGCTTTGAATTCGGACGCGTTTTATGTGGGGGCCTTGGGCTCCCGTCGCAATCAAGCCGTGCGCAAGCAACGTCTGATGGAGCACTTTGACATCAGTTCTGAGGCCTTGCAGCGTTTGCATGGGCCCGTCGGTTTGAGCATTGGTGCGCAAACCCCGGCGGAAATTGCGGTGTCCATCGTTGCGCAAATCGTGCAAGTCAAAAACGCGGCAGCTGCTGCGACAGTGGCGACCGAATCTTCTTGCGTCAAAGTGTGACCGCACTTCCCACGGTCATCGTTTTGGCGGCGGGAAGGGGCGAGCGTTTTAAGGCGTCTGGCGCCACGCAAGACAAACTCCAATCTCTGTTGTGTGGTCAAACTGTTCGTGAGCATGTTTTGGCAGCGGTGCGTGCCAGTGGCTTGCCGTGTCATGTGGTGGAGCGATCACACACGTCGCATCTGCCAAATCCTGGTATGGCTGACAGCATCGCCTGCGGTGTGGCGGCGACGCCTTACGCAAAAGGCTGGTTGATCTTGCCAGCTGACCTGCCATTGATTCAAGCCAGCACCTTGTTGGCGGTTGCCAAGGCTCTGCAAGCGCATGAGGTGGTCATACCTCTGTATCAAGGGCAGCAGGGTCACCCTGTGGGGTTTGGTTCCATGTGCTGTGCGTCTTTGCTGCAACTCACGGGCGACTTCGGGGCACGTGCCGTGGTGGCGCGGCACACCGTGTGCCGCCTAGACGTGGACGATGAGGGCTGCGTGTTGGATGTGGATACGGTCGATGCCTTGACGTTTGCTGAAATACGTATGCAAGACAGAGGCATACAAAAAGGTAGTGCCAATTGATATTTGTCGATTGAACGTTAGGAACACTCGCTAAGATATGCAAAGCCAGCATTCTCTGGCCCAATTTTGAACTTTCCCAAGGGGACATTGATGAACAAACCTACCAACCGTCGCGTATTCATGATGCAAACCATTTCTGTTGCTGGCGTTGCTGCCTTTGCAACTACCGCGGCTCAAGCAGCCATGGTGGACGAGAAAGACCCGCAAGCTGCTGGCTTGAGCTACAAAGCAGACGCAACCAAAGTCGACAAAGCCAAGCAACCTAAGTACGCGGCTGGTCAACAGTGCGCGAACTGCGCCTTGTTCCAAGGTAAGCCTGCTGATGCGGCTGGCGGCTGCCCCTTGTTTGCTGGTAAGCAAGTGGCTGGCAAGGGCTGGTGCTCTGCTTACGCCAAAAAGGCTTAATTTCAGCCTTGGCCTGTTCGCAGGCTAAAACAAAACGGGAGCCTTAGGGCTCCCTTTTTTATATCTGTGCGCGTTTTAGGTGCCCGTGAATTTGGGCGCGCGTCGCTCGGCAAATGCTGCACGACCTTCAGCAAAGTCTTGGCTGTGCACCGAGTGGCGTGCGCGTTCTTTTAAGGCAGGCTCGCTGTAGAGGCCTGCTGCAATTTCGTTCAAGCTTTTCTTGGTAGAGGCCAAAGCTAAGGGCGCCATGCTGCTCAGAGTGATCACCAAGTTTTGCACGGCGGTCTCAAACTCATCCCCCTCAACCAATGTTTCAAAAATACCTAAGGAGTCCAAAGCTTCATAAGGCATGGACTGACCCAGCAAGAAGGCGCGTTTGCTGGCCTGCAAGCCAAAGCGACTGACATAACGGCGCAACCCACTGGGGTAGTAATGCAGGCCCAGGGCGGCTGCGGGCATGCGCCAAATATGTCCGCGTTGCGCGACAGTGAAGTCACAAGCCAGCACAAGATCGGTGGCGCCGCCATAGACGCTGCCATTCAAGGCGCAAATGGTGACGGGACGCAGGCGCTCCAAAGCTTCAGGGATTTTTTCAAAAAACAAAGGAGCCATGGGGTCTTTGTCAAACCCGACCACGTTGTAGCCAGCGCTGAACACGGCTTGTTTTTGCTCGGTGGTGTCAGCGCGTAACACCATCACTTGCACTGCGGTGTTGCGGTTGATCGCCTCAAAGTGATCCAGCAGTGTGTTGAGGTCGTCGTCAGTCAAACTGTTGCGCAGTGAGGGTCGACGTAGGGTGAGGGTGGCGACAGCGCCGCTGATGTTGAGGAGAGGAGTGCCTTCAGTCATGCTGTCATGTTAGCTAATCAGCTGACAGATCAACTGGGAGTAAAGTTATGTGTAGATCAAAGACTGTTGGAGGATTCCGCCATGGCACAAGAAATTTTACAAGTCTCCCCCTTGCCGCCTTTCATGATGAAGGCGCTGCAAGAGGCCGACTACATCGTGCATGACCACACCCACATCAAAGACCCGGGTGCTTTGAGCAAGGTCACGGCCATCGTCGGCACAGGCGCTGCCAAGGTCGACAAAAAGCTGCTGATGATGTTGCCCAATGTGAAGCTGATTGCCATTTGCGGTGTGGGCTACGACGGGGTGGATGTGGCCGTTGCCAAAGAAAAAGGAATCGTTGTCACCCACACGCCAGGCGTGTTGACCGACGATGTGGCTGACTTGGCGATGGGGCTTGTGCTGTCGATTGGGCGGCGCCTTCCGCAAGCCGACAAATTTGTGCGCAACGGCGATTGGGTAGACGATTTGTTTGCGTTGACGCACAAAGTATCGGGTGCACGCCTTGGCATTGTGGGCATGGGGCGCATTGGTCGCGCGATTGCTAAACGTGCCGCTGCGTTTGATATGTCGATCGCTTACACAGGTCGCGAAGCCAAGGCTGACTTGACCTATGCTTTTTATAAAACAGCCACTGAGCTAGCGTCAGCGGTGGACTATTTGGTGGCGGCCGTGCCGGGCGGTGATACCACCAAAAATTTAATCGGTGCTTCGGTGTTGCAAGCCTTGGGCCATAAGGGCTACCTCATCAACATTGCGCGTGGCTCGGTGGTGGACCAGCCCGTGTTGGTGCAAGCACTGAAAGACAAAACCATTGCAGGCGCTGCCCTGGATGTGTTTTGGGATGAACCCATCATTGACCCCGAGTTACGCCGCCTGCCCAATGTGGTGCTGACACCGCATATCGCCAGCGCGACAGTCGAAACACGTCAAGCCATGGCAGCATTGGCGCTCGCTAATTTGCAGGCCTTCTACGAGAGAAGGGCTTTGCCAACGCCAGTGCCTGAGTGCCAATAATTTAAGGAAATCCATGAGCGCCCCTTCATCCTCTTTGCCCGCGCGACCCTATCGACGCATTGCCACCGAAGAGGCGTTTTCTCCCCCCGAAATGTTGGAAATTTACAAACGCATCTTGGCCAAAGACGATGTGGATGTGGGCTTTAAGCACTTGATGGGCTTTTACATGAGCAGCCCGAGTGAGCGGGCCACGCACATCATGCGTTGTTTGACCGATTTGGACGCGCTGCGCTTGCAGCACATGGACGAAGCGGGTGTGGATGTGCAAGTCATCGGGCTCACATCACCCGGCGTGCAGATCATGGACAAAGACACGGCTGTGGCGTTCGCGCCTGTGGCCAACGACATCCTCGCGGACGCCATGCGCCGCCACCCCGACCGCTTGGTAGGCATGATTGCAGTGGCGCCGCAAGACCCCGCAGCTGCAGCCAAAGAAATTCAACGCGGTGTGAATCAGTTGAACATGCATTCGGTGGTGATCAATTCACACACCCAAGGCGAATATTTGTCCGATCAAAAGTTTTGGCCCATCTTTGAAGCGGCTGAGGCGATGGATACGCCCATCTACCTGCACCCCAACGCCATGCCTGCCAGCATGATTCAGCACTTCATTGAAGCGGGGTTGGATGGTGCGATTTACGGCTTTGGTGTGGAGACAGGCTTGCATGCGCTGCGCCTGATCACCTCGGGTGTGTTTGATCGCTTTCCTAAGTTGCAAATTATTTTGGGTCACATGGGTGAGGCTTTGCCGTTTTGGGCCTACCGCCTGGACTACATGCATGCAGCCACCGTCAAGTCCAAGCGCTACCCCAGCGTGCTGCCCACCAAGAAGAAACCCAGCGACTATCTGCGTGAGAACTTCCACATCACCAACAGTGGCGTGGCATGGGGCGCAGCGCTCAAATTCACACAAGACTTCATGGGGCCCGATCGCGTGCTTTACGCCATGGACTACCCCTACCAATATGTGCCAGAAGAAGTGGCGATGTTGGAGAACCTCGACATGGCACCGCAGGTTCGCAAAGCCTTCTTCCAAGACAACGCAGAACGTTTGTTCAAAATTCCGCCCGTGTCCAAGACCGCCTGAGTTGCACTTCTATTGGAGAAATTTGAATGATGAACGTTAATCGTCGACAAATCGCAGCACTTGTATTGGCTGCGGTTGGCTTATTGAGCCTGGGTGCATCTGCACAAGGCACTTATCCGAATCAGGCCATCAAAATCGTCGTGCCTTTCACACCTGGTACGGGTATGGACACCATTGCGCGTGTGGTCGGACCACGTTTGAGTGAGCGATTGGGGCAACCCGTGGTGGTGCAAAACCAGCCGGGTGCCAGCGGCAACATCGGGGCAGATGCAGTGGCCAAATCTAACCCTGATGGCTATACGCTTTTGATGGGCGCCAACACGATGTTGATCGCGTCCCAGTTGTACAAGAACGTAGGCTTTGATCCCGTGAAGGACTTTGCGCCTGTCTCGATGGCTGCTTATGGTTCGTTGATGCTGGTGGCCAATCCGAAAACGGGCATCAAGTCGTTGGCCGACTTGATCAAGGAGGCGAAAGCCAAGCCAGGGGCAATTAGTTTTGGTTCACCTGGCGTGGGAACGCCGCATCACATGGCGATGGAGTTGTTCAAACTCGAGTCCAACACCTTCATGCTGCACGTGCCTTATCGCGGCACGGCAGGTTACACGCAAGATCTGCTGGGTGGTGAGCTCAATGTGGGCTTCTTGCCCGTGCACATTGCGCAAGGTTTTGTGAAGGGTGGGCGTTTGAATGCTTTGGCGACGGGTAGCCCTAAGCGTCACCCTGTGGCGCCTGATGTGCCAACGTTTGAAGAGATGGGGGTCAAGCGCATTGATGTCGATCTTTGGTATGCCTTCTTTGCGCCTAGCAAGACACCTGCCGCTGTGGTCACACGCTTGAACACAGAGATGGCCGCGATCTTGCGCCAACCTGAAGTCAAAGAAATCCTGGGCAAGGCGGGGCTGGATGCTTCAGCTTCGACCTCTGCCGAATTGGCTGCGATCGTGGCCAAAGACTACCCGCGTTGGGGTGCTGTGATTCGCACCAAGCAAATCACAGCAGATTAATCCGCTTTGTTGTCAATGCGCTGCGTGGTCGCTTTGACCGCGTAGACGCTTGAACAACTGATGGGCCAAGTTTGGATCAATGGCTTTTTCTTCACTGACCCACGCCACGAACTGATCTGGGCGCACCAAAATCCAATGGGCTTCATAACGGTCGGTCTCTGAGCCGCCGTGTTCGTGAATTACGGTCAACGGCACGCCCGCAGCTGCGGCGGAATCGATTAACACTTGCGTATCTGTCGAGGCGCCCCCTAAGGCGAGCAGGGTGAAGCCATTGCCCAGTTCCTCAAAAACATTTTTCCCGTTGGACAGAACGGCAGGCGCCAAGTGATGCCCTGCGCGCGCTTTGAACTGGTGCGAGCCTTTGGCACTGCAAACATGTGATGCAACGTGGTTTTGCCATACGACAGGCGAGCCTTCGTAGTTGGGTTCAAACGCATGCACCTCACCTACTGCGCCTTGCGATCTTTCTGCCCACGCGGTATTGAATGTGTCTGGGTCGCGAAGTGGGTCAAAGTCTTCTAAAAAGTCACGGTCTGTTTCGATCGATTTGGCAATGAAGTCATCGATCGTGGAGGCAAACACGGGGCGGCGTTCCAAGTCGTAAGAGTCGAGCAGCGCATCATCCCCCCAGCCTTGCAAGGCTGCGGCCAATTTCCAGCCTAGGTTGCGTGCATCCTCAAATCCTGAGTTAACGCCGTAGCCGCCATAAGGCGGGTGGCTGTGGGCGGCGTCACCTGCAATAAAGACCCTGCCTGCGCGGTACTGGTCGGCCAAGGCAAAGCGCAAATCCCAAAAGCCAATGTGTTGGAACTCAATTTCAAACTCAGCCCCCACAGATTCGTGGAGGTATTTCTTGAAATCATAGTTGTCTGCTGTGGTGCCCATAGGCACTGGCGCATGAAAGAACCAGGTGTTGCCAAGGTCAACGCGGCCAAAAAACTTCCAATACCCTTTGAGTTCAGGGTGCAGCACGTTGTAAAACGATTTGCCAGGAAAACGCGCGAGCAGTGTGTGAAGCTCTTGCGATTTGAAAACCAGCAGCACCATGCAACGGTCATGGTCGGACAAGGTTTGCGTGATGCCTGCTTGCTCACGGGTTGGCGACCGGCTGCCATCACAGCCCACGACGTAAGATGAACGGATGGTTTGTTTTTGTTGACTGCTGCGCTCAGTCAGCGTGACGGTGGCACCTGTATCGTCTTGCGTGATGTGCTCTGAATCCCAGCCAAACAGCGTCTTCACGGTAGGCAGCTGAGCCAAGCGTTGACGCAATACCTTTTCGGTCTCGTACTGCGGCAGGCGTTCGTTGTCTTTGAAGTAATACGGTTTCACCAGTTCACGCTGCAGCCAGTCGTAGTGGTGGTTGCTCAGCAGTGAGCCATAGGCCGTCAAGCCACCAATGCCGTATTCAGGGGGGATGGTGCGAGCTGCACGCAACTGCGGTTCTGCACCCCAAAAATGAAAGTGCTCCATCGTGCGCTGCGTCAGGTTCTGACCCCTTGGAATAGGTTGGGTTTGCGTGTGGCGCTCAGCCAAGATGCAGTGAATGCCGCGTTGCCCCAGTTCAATGGCCAAGCCAAGACCTACGGGGCCACCGCCGATGATCATGACATCTGTTTCAAGCGGAGTGGGGGTGTTGTCTGTCATGTGAAGTCGTTTCGAAAAAACATATTGTTACGTGACCCCACGTTCAAGCCTGTCGCGAACTTGCCATGGTGTTCTCAGTAATTGCGTTAAAAACTCCGAGTGAGACTTGCCTCACGCCTTGATGACGAAGTGATACGAATGAATAATTTGCCGCTCTTGCTGGTGCCCGGTTTGATGTGTGACCACACGGTGTGGAATCCGCTCTTGCCTCAGCTGTCGCCTTTACACGCCTGCTCGGTGGTCGATCATGGCGATGCCGACTCGCTGTCGCAAATGGCAGTTCAGTTGCTGCAAGATGCGCCGCCTCGGTTTTTTATGGCAGGCCACTCCATGGGCGCGCGCGTGGCTCTGGAGGTGTTGCGCATCGCACCTGAGCGCGTGGCGGGGACGGCGCTCTTGGACACGGGCTATTTGCCTAAGTTGTCGGGCCCTGCGGGAGACGACGAAGTGCGCAAACGAATGGCGCTGCTCCACATTGCTCAAGACCAAGGTGTGCGGGCCATGGCGCTTGAATGGGTGCAAGGCATGGTGCACCCCGATCGCTTGAAGGACGACGAGTTGATTGAACGCATCTTGACCATGTTTGAACGCAAAGACGCCACGGTTTTTGCCCGCCAACTCCATGCTTTGATTCACAGACCCGATGCCAGTGACGTGCTGTCGTCCCTGCGAGTGCCCACTTTGATCCTGTGTGGCCGACAAGATTTTTGGTCTCCTCCTTCGCAGCATGAGGCCATGCATCAACTCTCCCCCCACGCCACTTTGGCCGTGATTGAGGAGGCTGGCCACATGGCGCCGATGGAACGGCCCGAGGCAGTGGCAGCTGAAATGCTGCGATGGCTGGATACAAAAAACTAGGATTAACCCTTTAAGCGCCTATTTTTTGATCTAAATAAAGCCTCAATGTATACAATTTTGGCAATGCGAGCTGATTTTGTAACTTCAACCCCAGTATTGAGCGGTGATCCATCTGAAGAAGGTGGTTCGCAGGCAGTGAAGGTGCAACTGCGTTTGCGCGAGATGATTTTGGCGGGTGAGCTTCAAGCTGGGTCACGCATCACGGAGTTGGCCTTGGTTGAAAAACTAGGCGTGTCGCGCACCCCCATTCGTGCCGCCTTGATTCGCCTCGAGCAAGAGGGCTTGCTTCAGCAAATGGCCAGTGGTGGGTTTGCCGTCCGAAAGTTTTCAGAAGCAGATGTGGCTGATGCCATTGAGCTCAGGGGTACTGTGGAGGGTTTGGCCGCGCGCGTGGCCGCAGAGCGTGGAGCGTCCAGCGAAGAGCAGGCTCGCGCCAATGAGTGCTTGGATGGCATTGATCTTTTGTTGCAAGAGCCCGTGCTCAACGAAGAAGCGTTCTCTCGTTATGTCGATTTGAATGCCCAATTCCACAGCTTGCTAGGTGCACTGGCCGCATCACCCGTGATTCAGCGTGAGTTAGAGCGCGTGGGCAGTTTGCCCTTTGCCTCGCCGTCTGGCTTTGTGGGCGTGCAAGCCAATTCGCCCAAAGCCCGCGACATGCTGATCGTGGCACAGGACCAACACCGACAAGTGATGCAAGCCATCGGCCAGCGCGAAGGCGCAAGGGCTGAGGCTGTCATGCGAGAACACTCGCGTTTGGCGCAAAGAAATTTACGCGAAGCGGTGCGAAGCCCGCTTCATTTGCCGGGTGCACATTTGATTTCCACCAGTTCTTGACGACGATTATTTCAAAGGAGACAGTTCATGCAAAAACGTTTTTTCCTCAGCGCCGTGGCGCTTGGCTTACTGGCTGCGCATGCGGGCACAGCCTTGGCTCAAGAGAAATTCAAGATCGGTTTGATCTTGCCCATGACCGGGCCGTTCGCTTCAACCGGTAAACAAATTGAAGCCGCAGCCCGCCTTTACATGGCGCAAAACGGTGACTCCGTGGGCGGCAAAAAAGTGGAGCTGATCGTCAAAGACGATACCAGCGCGCCCGATGTGACCAAGCGCATCGCTCAAGAATTGGTGGTGAACGAGAAGGTCAACGTGTTGGCCGGTTTTGGTTTGACGCCTCTGGCTTTGGCAACAGCACCGTTGGCCACACAATCTAAAACGCCGATGGTGGTGATGGCGGCCGCCACCTCCAGCATCACGCAAGCCTCGCCTTATGTGGTGCGCACCAGCTTCGCACTGCCCCAAGCTGCCGTGGCCATGGCCGATTGGGCGCCTAACAACGGCATCAAAAAAGTGGTGACCTTGGTGTCCGATTACGGCCCTGGCATTGATGCTGAAAAGTTTTTCAAAGACCGCATGTTGTTTAACGGTGGCCAAGTGTTGGACACCTTGCGCGTGCCCATGCGCAACCCTGACTTTTCCCCGTTCTTGCAAAAAGTGCGTGACTTAAAACCAGATGCCGTGTTTGTGTTTGTGCCATCGGGCGCAGGTGCAGCGTTGATGAAACAGTTTGCCGAGCGTGGCATGGACAAGGCAGGTATCAAACTGATTGGCACGGGCGATATCACCGATGACGATATTTTGAACAGCATGGGTGATGTGGCCAATGGTGTGGTCACCTCGCACCACTACTCTGCGTCGCACAACTCGCCACTCAACAAAAAATTCGTGGCCGCGTTTGAAAAAGCCAATGCGGGCTTGCGCCCTAACTTCATGGCCGTGGGTGGCTACGACGGCATGCGCGTGATTTACGAAGCCGCCAAAATCACCAAGGGTGGCAGCGGCGATGCCTTGCTCAGCGCCATGAAAGGCCAGTTGTTCGAGAGCCCACGCGGCCCCATGTTTATCGATGCGCAAACTCGCGATGTGGTTCACAACATCTACATCCGCAAGGTGGAGAAGGTGGGCGGTCAACTCTATAACCAAGAGTTCAGCACCATTCCAGACGTCAAAGACCCAGGCAAGACCAAGTAATGCTCACACTGTTGTTTGACGGGGTTGCGTACGGCATGCTGCTGTTTATTCTGGCAGTGGGCTTGTGCGTGACCATGGGGTTGATGAACTTCATCAACCTCGCGCATGGCGCGTTTGCCATGCTGGGCGGGTACGTCACCGTGGCGCTGATGCAGCGTCACGGCGTGCCGTTTTTGGTGTGTTTGCCGTTGGCCTTTTTGGCCTCGGCGGCGGTGGGCGTGCTGCTGGAGCGCACGCTGTACCGGCCTATGTATAAAAAGCCGCACTTAGACCAAGTGCTGTTCTCGATTGGTTTGGCCTTCATGGCCGTGGCCTCGGCGGACTACTTGATGGGCTCGCAGCAGCAAATCATGCAGCTGCCCGATTGGTTGCGTGGCCGCACCGAGTTGTTTGCCAACACGCCGTTTGTGTTGGGCATGGGCCACTACCGTTTGTTCATCATCGCGGTGTGCGCGGCGTTGACGGTGGCGCTGCAATATGTGTTGTCGGCCACGCGTTTTGGCAGCCGCTTGCGCGCCAGTGTGGACGACCCACGTGCGGCGTCGGGCTTGGGCATCAACGTCAACGTGGTGTTTGCCGCCACCTTTGCCGTGGGCTCGGGCTTGGCCGGTTTGGGCGGGGCTTTGGGTGCTGAGGTGCTGGGCTTGGACCCGACCTTTCCCTTGAAATTCATGGTGTACTTTTTGATCGTGGTGGCCGTGGGCGGCACCACCTCCATCACCGGGCCTTTGCTGGCGGCGTTGCTGCTGGGCATTGCCGATGTGGCGGGCAAGTACTACATCCCTAAATTGGGCGCGTTCATTGTGTACGCGCTGATGATTGCGATTTTGATTTGGCGTCCGCAAGGCCTCTTCGTGCGCCAAGGAGGCAAGTCATGAACGCACAGACTTCTTTGTTGCGTGCGGCGCGTTGGCAGCCTTTGGAGCTGGTGTTTTGGGCGCTGGCATTTGCCTCGCCTTGGGCGTTGGCGCAGCACGCGCTCATCATCAACGAGATTGCCATCGTGGCCTTGTTTGCGGTGTCGCTGGACTTGGTGTTGGGTTACACCGGCATTGTGTCGTTGGGGCATGCGGCATTTTTGGGCTTTGGCGCGTACTCGGCGGCCTTGTTTGCCAAGCACATCCACCCAGATCCTGTGTTGGGCTTGATGGTGGGTATGGCGGCGGCCACCGTGCTGGGCGCTGTCTGTTCGCTGTCCATCATGCGTGGCAGTGATTTGACGCGTTTGATGGTCACCTTGGGCACTGCGCTCATCTTGCTGGAGTTGGCCAACAAGTTCAGCGACTTGACAGGTGGGGCCGACGGTTTGCAAGGCGTCATCATGGGACCGCTGTTGGGCCAGTTTGAGTTTGACCTGATGGGCCAAACCTCGGCTTGGTATTCCTTGGTCGTGCTGTTGGTGTTGTTTGTGCTGGCGCGTCGATTGGTACATGCGCCTTTGGGGGCTACTTTGAAAGCCGTGCGTGACAACCGTTTGCGGGCCATGGCCATTGGCATTCCAGTTACTGCGCGCTTGGCGGTGGTTTACACCGTGGCCGCAGGCATTGCGGGTGCCGCTGGCGCTTTGATGGCGCAGACCACAGGCTTTGCGTCGCTGGATGTATTTGCGCTCGAGCGCTCTGCCGATGTGATGCTGATGCTGGCCATTGGCGGTGTGGGTTGGTTGTATGGCGGCATCGCTGGCGCGGTGGCGTTCAAGCTGATGTATGACGTGATTGCCAACATCACGCCACAGTACTGGACGTTTTGGATGGGGCTGTTCTTGGTGGTGTTGGTGCTGGTGGGGCGTGAACGATTGATTCGCCCTTGGACTTGGTTTTCTGCGGCGTCCCGCAAAGAGGGACAGCCATGAGCGCGAAGCCATCGATGAAACATAGCGATAGCGACAGCTATAACGCCAACCTCCGTGGCTATGCCTTGCAAACGCAAGGCTTGGTGAAACGCTTTGGCGGCATCACGGCCACGGACCATGTCACCCTCAACATTGCACATGGTGCGCGTCACGCGCTCATTGGCCCCAACGGCGCTGGTAAAACCACGCTCATCAACTTGATGACCGGCGTGCTTCCTGCGACGGAAGGCCGCATCGTGTTGCAGGGCGAAGATATTTCTGGCTTGGCCCCGCACCAGCGTGTGGCACGCGGCATGGTGCGCACGTTTCAAATCAACCAACTGTTCAACTCGCTCACGCCATTGGAAACGTTGGCCATGGTGGTCACGCAGCACCGCGGCGAGGGCGCCCGTTGGTGGCAACCGCTGGGTCACAGCGTGGCCATCACTGAGCGGGCTGAGCAACTGCTAGAACAATTTCACCTCACCGATGTGATGCAGCAACGCACCGAACATCTGGCTTACGGCAAACGCCGCTTATTAGAAATGGCGATCGCCTTGGCTTGCGAGCCCCGTGTGCTGTTGCTCGATGAGCCTGCTGCCGGTGTGCCTGGTGGCGAACGCGACGAGTTGCTGCAAACTGTGGCGGCACTGCCCAGCGATGTGTCCGTCGTGCTGATTGAGCACGACATGGACTTGGTGTTTAACTTTGCTGACCGCATCACCGTGTTGGTCAACGGCGCGGTGTTGACCGAGGGCACGCCGCAAGAGATTGCGCATGACCCGCAAGTCAAAGCCGTGTATTTGGGGACCAGCCATGACTAAGGCCACCGAACTGTTGCGCATCGACGGCTTGAGCGCAGGCTATGGCGAAGCTGTGGTGCTGCACGACATTTCACTCCGCGTGAACGAGGGCGAAACCTTGGCTTTACTGGGCCGCAACGGCACAGGTAAAACCACGCTGATGGACACCTTGGTGGGCGTGACCACGCAGCATGGCGGCAGCATCTCCTTAGGCGGCGTGCCTTTGCAGCGCATGGCCCCGCACGACCGTGCAGCTGCGGGTATTGGCTGGGTGCCGCAAGAGCGCAACATTTTCAAATCACTCACCGTGCATGAAAACCTCACGGCTGTGGCGCGTGAAGTGCGCGACGCCAAGCACCGTGCTTGGACGCCCGAACGTGTGTACGAGATGTTCCCCCGTTTGGCTGAGCGCCAAGACAACTTGGGCACCCAACTCTCGGGCGGTGAGCAGCAAATGTTGGCGGTGGGCCGCGCCTTGGTGCTCAACCCACGCTTGCTCTTGCTGGACGAGCCTTTGGAAGGCTTGGCCCCCATCATTGTGGAAGAGCTGTTGCGCGCCATTGCACGCATCACCCGCGAAGAGGGCTTGAGCGCCATCATCGTCGAGCAGCACCCGCAAGCCATTTTGAAAATCAGCCATCAAGCCGTGGTGCTTGACCACGGCACGGTTGTGCACAGCGGCCACGCACAAGCGCTGTTGGATCAACCCGAACTGCTGGACCACCTCTTGGGTGTCGCCCGTGTGGACTGAATTGCAAGAAAGAAGCAACGTATGTTTTTGAAAAACACTTGGTATGTGGCTGCGACCTCAGCCGATGTGCAAGAAAAGCCCTTGGGCCGCATGATTTGCGGCGAGGCCATGGTGTTCTACCGTGGCGATGGCGGCAAGGTGTCTGCGCTCGAGGACTTTTGTCCCCACCGTGGCGCACCTCTGTCGCTTGGCAAGGTGTGCAATGGCAACTTGGTATGCGGTTATCACGGCTTAGAAATGGGTTGCGATGGCAAGACGGTGGCCATGCCCGGGCAACGTGTGCGTGGCTTTCCAGCCATCCGCAGCTTTGCGGTGGTGGAGCGTTATGGCTTCATTTGGGTGTGGCCGGGCGATGTGGCTGTGGCCGACGAAGCTGCCATGCCCGTGTTTGATTTCTTCGACAACCCGGCCTGGGCCTATGGCGGTGGGCTGTATCACATCCAGTGCAACTACCAGCTGATGATCGACAACCTGATGGACTTGACGCACGAAACCTATGTGCACTCGACCAGCATCGGGCAGAAAGAAATTGACGAAGTGCCGTGCACCACCAAGGTTGAGGGCGATCACGTCATCACCAGTCGGTTCATGGAAAACATAGAAGCACCGCCATTTTGGAAAATGGCTTTGCGTGGTAACAACTTGGCAGATGACGTGCCTGTGGACCGCTGGCAGATTTGCCACTTCACGCCACCTAGCCATGTGATGATTGAAGTGGGCGTGGCGCATGCGGGCAAGGGCGGTTACGACGCGCCACAAGAATACAAAGCATCGAGTGTGGTGGTGGATTTCATCACGCCAGAAACTGAAACCTCGATTCTTTATTTCTGGGGCATGGCCCGCCAGTTCCAGCCTGAGAACGCTGAATTGACCGCCAAGATTCGCGAAGGCCAAGGCAAGATCTTTTCGGAAGATTTAGAGATGTTGGAGTCGCAGCAACGCAACTTGAGCAAGTATCTCGAGCGCAAATTGCTGATGCTCAACATCGATGCTGGTGGCGTGCAATCGCGCCGAGTGATTGAGCGTCTTTTGGCCAAAGAAAATACAGGAGCCGCAGCATGAGCGACAACTTGAATGGGGGCATCGACACGCCCGTAGGCAGCGACGGGGTGTTCACCCTTGAACTCGTGAAGTCAGGCCAAAGACTGAAAGTGGGCCCTGATCAAACGGCTTTGCAAGTACTGGAAGCTGCCGGTATTGATGTGCCCATGTCCTGTGGGCAAGGCATTTGCGGCACGTGCCTGACCCGTGTGGTGGGTGGTGTGCCGGATCACCGCGACATGTATCTAGATGGTGAAGAGCAAGACGCGAACGATCAGTTCACGCCTTGTTGTTCACGCAGCAAAACTGCAGTGTTGATGCTGGATCTTTGAGGTTTAGCGGCCGTAACCGCCGCCACCACCACCGAAACCACCGCCTGAACGGCCACCGCCTCCACCGCCGGAGCGATTGCCACCACCACCACCGCCGCCAGAACGGCGGCCATAGCCACCACCACCGCCGCGTTTGCGTTCGGTCATGAGGTCCACGCTGGTGCGTGTGGGGTCAGGCTGGCGCTGACCGCCACCTTGTGTTTTGTGGCCAAAGGCGTTCACGCCGCTTTGGGTGCCCAAGTGCGCGTTGGCGCGGGGCTGGAAGTCATCGTCGTCACGGCGTGGGGCGCGAGGTGCGTCAAAGTCACGCGGTGGACGTGGTGCATCGCTGCGCGGGCCACGGTTGTCAAACTGGCGAGGCGCACGAGCGCCTTGGCCTTGTCCATTTCCAGGCTGGCGATTGCCATCGCGCGCTGGACGTTCACCGCTGCGTGGTGGACGGTCACCAAACTGGGCGCGTTCGCCATCGCGTGCAGGGCGATCGCCCACACGGTCACGACCCACATGGCCGCTGGGGCGAGGTGCGCGGCCCTCTGAATTTCTGCCTTCGGCACCACCTTGACCACCACGACCGCCACCGCCATTGCGACCGCCGCCTGTGGCTTTGGTGTCGCGAATGCGTTGCATCATTTCGCCGCGTGCAGCTTTGGCTGCCGCAGCCATCACGTCACGGCCTGGGGGCTTGCCAATGCCGCCCCACAAGGTTTGACGGCCCATGGCAATGGGTTCGGCTTTTTCGTCAGCGTCAGGGCCAAAGTCGGCCACAGGCACCACGGGCACTTGTTGTTTGGTGAAGATTTCGATGTCGCGCATGAAACCTTGTTCATCCAACGACACCAAGCTCACGGCTTCGCCGCTCGAGCCCGCGCGGCCTGTGCGTCCAATGCGGTGCACATAGTCTTCGCTGATGTTGGGGATTTCGTAGTTGACCACGTGTGGCAACTCGTCAATGTCAATGCCGCGTGCGGCAATGTCGGTGGCTACCAAGGCGCGGATTTCGCCGGTCTTGAAACCTGACAAAGCTTGGGTACGTGCAGTTTGGCTCTTATTGCCGTGCAGCGCCATGGCGCTGATGCCGTTCTTGGTCAAGAACTCGGCCACGTTGTTGGCACCAAATTTGGTGCGTGTGAACACCAGCACTTGGCTCCAGTTGTGCTCGTTGATGATGTGCGCGAGCAACGCCTTTTTCTTGCCGCGGCCCACAGGGTGCACCACTTGCGTGATGCGTTGCACAGTGGTGTTGCTAGGCGTGACTTGGATGCTTTGTGGGTCTTTGAGCAGGTTGTTGGCCAGTTCGCGAATTTCGTCGCTGAAGGTGGCTGAGAACAACAAGCTTTGTTTGTCTTTGGGCACCAAGGCCAAGATTTTCTTGACGTCGTGGATGAAGCCCATGTCCAACATGCGGTCGGCTTCGTCGAGCACCAAGATTTCCACGGTGGACAAATCGAGCAAGCCTTGCTGTTGCAAGTCGAGCAAGCGACCAGGGGTGGCCACCAAAATGTCCACGCCTTTTTTGATGCGGGCCACTTGCGG
Source organism: Limnohabitans sp. (assembly GCF_031539105.1). GTDB lineage: Bacteria > Pseudomonadota > Gammaproteobacteria > Burkholderiales > Burkholderiaceae_C > Limnohabitans. Next base: position 43,912 of record NZ_JAVKLM010000003.1, on the reverse strand, counting down.
GTTCATGCCCACGCCGCCAAAAATGACAGTGGAGGTGAGTTGCAAGTATTTGCCGTAATTGCGCACCGACTCTTCCACTTGGGCCGCGAGTTCGCGGGTGGGGGTCAGGACGAGGGCGCGCACGCCGTACACGCCAAACTTGTTTTCTTTGCTGCGGCTCATGGTGAGCTTGTGCAACATGGGCAATGTGAATGCCGCTGTTTTACCCGTGCCGGTTTGGGCACCTGCCAACAAGTCGTGTCCGGCGAGAACTGCTGGAATGGCTTGGGCTTGGATAGGCGTTGGGGTTTCGTAGCCCTGTTCGGCCACAGCTTTTTGGATGGCCGGAGCCAAATTTAAATCTTCAAATTTCATGATGGAGCGCTTTATGTCAGCGCGTGACACCAACCCGCTTGGCCCGAAGGCCACCCAGTCAAAGGTTGGCAATATTTACAGGTGAGCTCAAAAATCACAAACAGAAGTGTTTGGAACCAGCTCCAGCAGAAGTGCTGATGTTGCGGCAACTGGCGGCGGCAACGAATAATATTGTCGCACGGAATGATCTAGCATGGTTCATCGGGAGCAGGCGGGTGTTTTAAATGTTCTCAAAACTTCTGGAATGTCTTTTAAAGTCACGTATGCATCCACTGATTTGTCTTTGTTAGTTTGTCCTTGGAGACGAACTGCTGCTGTGTCTACATTGAGGCTGCTTATATTTCGCACACGAACACAGTTGCAAGTTGTATCTACCAAATTTGCACGGCTCGCAGGTATAACGCTTTGATCGTTGACAGAGATTTGGTAGGACTTCAAATCTTTGCTCTCTGGGATGGAAATGACCAGTTTCGAATCGTTCAGTGTGATTCCCGTATGTTTTCTGTGACGCGCGATGCAGCTGTTGTAGTTCGTCTCGTCTGATTTGAAAATTTTCCATTCACCAACCGTCTGGAGTGGTAGTGTTTTGTCTGATTTCTCAGCAGCGGTTGCCGCAAGTCCAACGCTTATTGACATCATTAGGCCAAAGCTTACAGCGATAAGATTTTTGATTTTTAGTGTCATCAGAGCTTCAATTTATTTAGCATTTAATATTAATCGATAATGATAAAAATATTCATAAATAGTTTTTAAAAAAATAATCATTTATTTATCCATCGGCATTAGTGCCATTTGGAAAGCACTTGACAGGGATAATATGAGGCTTATTGACATAGTTACCCGAAAGAAAACAAATGGCTCAGTACGTTTTTAGTATGAACCGCGTCGGCAAAATCGTGCCGCCCAAGCGTCAAATTTTGAAAGACATTTCTCTGTCTTTCTTCCCTGGAGCCAAGATTGGCGTTTTGGGTACCAACGGCTCAGGCAAGTCCACCTTGCTGAAAATCATGGCAGGTATCGATACAGAGATTGAAGGCGAAGCCATTCCGATGGCGGGCCTGAAGATTGGGTATTTGCCCCAAGAGCCTCAGTTGGACCCTGAGCACACTGTGCGTCAAGCCGTTGAAAGCGGTATGGGCGAAGTCAAAGGCGCCCAAGCGCGTCTCGAAGAGGTGTATGCCGCCTACGCCGAAGAAGACGCCGATTTCGACGCCTTGGCCGCTGAACAAGCGCAGCTCGAAGCCATCATCGCTGCCTCAGGCGCAGGTGATGGTTCTGAGCATTTGATGGACATCGCTGCGGACGCCCTGCGTTTAGCACCCTGGGACGCCATCATTGGCAAGCTCTCGGGTGGTGAAAAGCGTCGCGTCGCTTTGTGCCGCTTGCTGCTGTCTAAGCCCGACATGTTGCTGCTTGACGAACCCACCAACCACTTGGACGCTGAGTCGGTGGACTGGCTGGAGCAGTTCTTGGCCCGCTTCTCAGGCACTGTGGTGGCGATCACCCACGATCGTTACTTCTTGGACAACGCGGCAGAGTGGATTTTGGAACTCGACCGTGGTCATGGCATTCCCTACAAAGGTAACTACTCCAATTGGTTGGAGCAAAAAGAAGCCCGTTTGGCGACTGAACAGCGTACCGAAGACGCACGCTCCAAGGCCATGAAAAAGGAGTTGGAGTGGGCGCGTCAAAACCCCAAAGGCCGACAAGCCAAGAGCAAGGCCCGTTTGGCCCGCTTTGAAGAGTTGTCCGATCACGAATACCAAAAGCGCAACGAAACCCAAGAAATTTTCATTCCAGTGGCAGAGCGCTTGGGCCATGAAGTGTTTGAGTTCAAGAACGTCAGTAAGTCCTTTGGCGATCGCGTGTTGATTGACAACCTGAGTTTCCAAGTGCCTGCAGGCGCCATTGTCGGCATCATCGGCCCCAACGGTGCGGGTAAGTCAACTTTGTTCAAGCTGATTGCTGGCAAAGAGCAGCCTGACAGCGGTGAAGTCAAGATTGGCCAAACCGTCAAGATGGCATTTGTGGACCAGACGCGCGACGACCTGAACGATGACAAAACCGTGTGGGAAGACATCTCAGGTGGTTTGGACATCATGAACGTGGGCAAGTTCCAAATGCCAAGCCGTGCCTACTGCGGCCGCTTCAACTTCAACGGTGGCGACCAGCAAAAGAAAGTCGGCATGTTGTCAGGCGGTGAGCGGGGTCGTTTGCACTTGGCCAAAACCCTGATCGAAGGCGGCAACGTGTTGCTGCTCGATGAGCCATCCAACGACTTGGACGTGGAAACCTTGCGTGCCCTGGAAGATGCGCTCTTGGAATTCGCTGGCTCGGTGATGGTCATTAGCCATGACCGCTGGTTCCTCGACCGTATTGCCACCCACATCTTGGCCGCTGAAGGTGATAGCCAATGGGTGTTCTTCGATGGCAACTATCAAGAATACGAAGCCGACAAGAAGAAACGTTTAGGTGAAGAGGGTGCCAAGCCCAAGCGCGTGCGCTTCAAAGCCCTGAAGTAATTTTTACTTTTGCAGCGAAAGCCCAATCACTCTCTGGTGGTTGGGCTTTTTGCTTTAGCGGCGTGAACTTTTATTGGCAAAGCTTCACTTCATCATTTTTAATACTTTAATGTTTTTATTGTTTATACAATGCGTTTAAAAGGTTATGTATTTATATGTGGCTTTAATCAAATTAGTTAAGACAACAGGAAAATGTAATGAATATGCCACCTTCCAAAGAACCGTACGACGGCTACTGCGGCACCAGCTACGCCGCCAAAATGTTGGGCATTTCTGTGGGTACTGTCCAAGGCTTGGTCGAAAAGGGTGATCTCAAAGCATGGAAGACCCAAGGTGGTCACCGTCGCATTTCATTGCAGTCCATCCAAGACTACCAACGTCGTCACAATTTGGCCCCCGCATCCATGATGCAAGGTGAAGACCGTTTGCGTGTCTTGGTGGTGGAGGACGACGAAACCACCCGTTTGATGTTGCAAACCAACTTCGACCAATGGGGTTTGCCCTTGGATGCAGTCATGTATGCATCGGCCATGGAAGCTTTGCTGGATATGCCCAGCTTGCAGCCGCAAGTGCTGTTGACCGATTTGAAAATGCCCAATGTGGACGGCTTTGAGTTTTTGAAAACTCTCAGCGCACACAACTTATTCAGCAATTTGGCAGTGGTCGTCATGACTGGCATGAGCCCTGAAGATGTGCGTGCCAAGGGCGGTTTGCCCGATGGCGTGCAGTTGCTGCAAAAGCCTATCGACCTGGACTGGTTGCATGGCTTCTTTGACGCGTTGATGTCGGTGCGCCAAATCAACCGCCGTTCGCGCACGCAACCCGCTTAATCCCCAGGCCTTGTGCCTGCGTGACAGCTAAGGATGGCAGAGCCAGTTAAGCTTTGCCCTGTGCTTAAACTTTCTGTCCTCGATCAATCTGCAGCTGCCTCTGGCCGAAGCCAAGACGCAGCCATTCGCCAAACCTTGGCCCTTGCCCCTCAGTGCGAGGCATGGGGCTACCACCGCTTTTGGGTGAGTGAGCATCACAGCCACCCCAGCATTGTGGGCACCGCCCCCGAAGTGTTGATGGCCGCCATTGCCGCACACACCAACCGCATTCGGCTGGGCAGTGCAGGCGTCATGCTGCCGCACTATGCACCTCTCAAAGTGGCTGAACAATTCCGTGTGCTCGATGCCCTGGCTCCCGGGCGTATCGACTTGGGTGTGGGACGCGCGCCTGGCAGTGATGGCCGCACCGCGCAGTTGCTCAACCCCGACCGCCATGCTTCTGACAACTTTCCACGGCAAGTGATGGAGCTGCAGGCTTGGGTCACGGGCGAGCCCATTCCCGCAGGTCACCCCGGCCACGGCGTGCATGCCTACCCCAGCGGTCCCACATCGCCCGATGTGTGGATGTTGGGCAGCTCAGAATACGGCGCACAGCTCGCCGCGCATTTGGGCTTGCCCTATGCTTTTGCTTACTTCATCACCGAAGGGCAGGGCGTGGACAATGCTTTCAACTTGTACCGTGCCAATTACCGGCCCACCACGCGAAACCCAAAGCATCAAGCCACCGTGTGTGTGTGGGCCTTGGCGGCTGACACCGAAGACGAGGCGTGGCGGTTGTTTCAAAGCCGCGCCCGCTGGAAGATGGACCGCAACACGGGCCGCATCGGCGCCTTGCTGCCACCCGACCAAGCCGTGCGCGCCTACAACGCATCAGAGCAAGTGGCCTTGGCCGAGTTGCGTGCTGGCGCTTTGGTGGGCAGCGCCCCCCAAGTAGCCGATAAACTCCGCAAGCTCGCTGAACGCTTGCAGCTGGACGAGGTGGTCATCATCACGTGGACGCACGAAGCAGCGGCGCAGGCCCGCTCGTATGAGTTGTTGGCCAAAGAGTTTGCGCTGGCTTAACAATTTACATTACCCGAAACCGTTTTAATTTCTTTCTCATTCTCAACATCACCACCGGAGACCCAACTATGTTTTCAACCGCAATCGCAGGCAGCTTGCCCAAACCCGAATGGTTGGCCGAGACCAACAAACTTTGGCCCAAGTGGCAGGCCGAAGGCGATGCGCTGTTGCAAGCCAAGGCCGATGCCACGCTGTTGTGGATCAAAGCCCAAGAAGACGCCGGCCTCGATGTGATTGGGGACGGCGAGCAATCGCGCCAACACTTTGTGCACGGTTTCTTAGAGCAGGTGGAAGGCATCGACTTTGAAAACAAAGTCACCATGGGCATTCGCAACAACCGCTACGACGCGCAAGTGCCGCAAGTTATCGCACCCTTGCGCCTCAAGGGCCGTGTGCACGCGTTTGAAGCGCAGCTCGCTCGTGCTCACACAAAGAAGAAACTCAAGTTCACCTTGCCCGGCCCCATGACCATCGTCGACACCGTGGCCGACCGTTTCTACGGCAAGGGCAAAGACGCGGTGCAAGGCCGCATTGACATGGCGTTTGCGTTTGCAGAGTTGCTGAACCAAGAAGCCCTGGCCTTACAAGCCGATGGCGTGGACATCATCCAGTTTGACGAACCCGCGTTCAACGTCTATCTAGAAGAAGCCGCCGATTGGGGCGTCAAAGCGTTGGAGCGCGCCGCACAAGGCTTGACTTGCACCACCGCCGTTCACATTTGTTATGGCTATGGCATTGAGGCCAACAACAACTGGAAGAAGACCTTGGGCGACGAGTGGCGTCAATACGAGAAAGTACTGCCGGCTTTGGCCAAGAGCAGCATTCAGCAAGTGAGTCTGGAGTGCTACCACTCACACGTTCCACCCGAAATGATGGCGTTGCTGGAAGGCAAAGACGTGATGGTGGGTGTGATCGACGTGGCCAGCGATGTGATTGAAACCGCTGAGCAAGTGGCCGATACGATTGGCATGGCGTTGAAATATGTGCCAAAGAACCGTTTGATCGCTTGCACGAATTGCGGTTTGGCGCCGATGAGCCGTGAAGTTGCGGTGAAGAAATTGGAAGCGTTGGCTGCTGGGGCTGCGTTGGCGCGTACTCGGTACGCTTGAGCTCCTTTTTTGTTGTTCGGGAGGCGAGGGGTTTGGGCATCTGTTTACGCTCATGTCCCCCGATTCAGGCGGAGCCTGAATCTCCTCCTTGATTTCGCTACAACAGATACCCAAACCCCTCTTGTCGCTTGCAAACCCACAGGCTCATGCAGCTTGAGTGTCTTGTGGAGCGAAGTCAAGGAGGAGAGAGGTGCGCAGCGCCTCTCGGGGGACATGAGCGTAACAAGGCGCCCAAGTTGCATGGGCCGTCACATGCCAACGAAGTAAAAGAAGCTACTTAAGCGCAGCCACTATCACCACAGCTACCGCTGCCGTGAATCTCGTCTTCAGGCAAAGCCTGAGGTGCTGAGACGATGCCAGTCTCAGCGTCGTAGCCCACACGGCGCAAGTGCAGGGCCAAAGCGGCATCCATGGTTTGCGCGTGTTGGGGGAACCAAATACCTAGCTCGTGTGCCATTTGGCGCATCACGGCCATGTCGCCTTTTTCACGGCCACGGCGCAAGCCTTCGCGCATCACTTCGAGGATGACGTTGTGCTGCATGGTGTGGCAGTTGCTGGACGAAAACTTGGTGTCTTTCATCCACTTGTCTTCGCCGCCAAAGTGGTCTTCGGTGTGCTCAATCAGCGCAGCAAATCGCTCGGTCAAGGTTTCGTCATCTGCCAGTTCGGTGGCGGCCAACAAATCTACAAACTCGCGGTGCGTGTCGTCCATGAAGTCCAGCTCGAGTGACAAGGCGTCAGACCAAGCAAGGGTGACTTCGCGGGTGGGCAGTGTGGCGATGAGCGTGTCGGACATGGAGGACTTTCTAAGAAGGCTTGATTGCGTGCGCAGAGCTTAATTGTAAGAACCTGCTGCGCCTTTGCGCTGGGTCAAACCCCGCGCAGCCACGCTGCAAATCGGTGTAAATAACTGGGCTCGGCCACAAAGATGGCCAAGGTCACCACCGCGTTGGCTACGCCGGTCCACAAGAAGATGTCGGGGATGGACAGCCCTGCGCTCAGCATGACACCTGCAATGAGCGAGCTGGCAATCATGAAGATGGCATTGATGATGTTGTTGGCCGCAATGATGCGGGCCACTTCGTGGGCTTTGCTCTCGATTTGGATGAGCGCATACATGGGTACGCTGTAAATGCCGGTGAATAGGCTGAGTAGCAACAAGTCGGTCATGATGCGCCAATGCGCGCTGTCTGCCACAAAGGCGCTGATGCCCAATAGCTCAGACGCGGGCAAATTGCTAGCGGCCAGATACAAGTCCACGGCAAACAGCGTCATGCCAATGGCGCCCAAAGGGCTCAAGCCAATTTCCACACGCCCACGGCTGAGGTACTCGCACAAGAGCGAGCCTGCGCCAATGCCGACCGAAAACAACACCAACAACAGCGAGGCCACTTGTGCATCGCCATGCAACACCTCTTTGGCAAAGCTGGGGAACTGGCTTAAAAACACCGCGCCAAAAAACCACATCCAGCTGATGCCCAGCAGGGTTTGAAACACCTTGGCGTTGGCACGTGCCAAGCGCAGGTTGCGGATGGTTTCGGTGATGGGGTTCCAGTTGATGGGCTCATCAGGGTGGGTTGCTGTGAGCGCAGGCATATGGCCACTCATCCAGCGGCCAAACAAAGCCACAGCCACGCAAGCCACAGCCACTGAGGCGTGGCCAATGTCAGGAATCGCCACCAACAAACCGCCTGTCACGTTGCCCAGCAAGATGGCCACAAAGGTGCCCATCTCGGTCATGCCATTGCCGCCTGTGAGTTCGTGCTCATCCAGCACGCGAGGCAAGTACGAATATTTGGCTGGCCCAAACACGGTGGAGTGCAGGCCCATCAAGAAAGTGCACGCCAGCAGCACAGCAGCTTGCTGCGTCATAAAGCCCACAGCTGCGAGCCCCATGATGGCAATTTCACAGTTCTTGACCCATCTCATGATGGTCGTGTCTGAATACTTCTCGGCCAACTGCCCACTGGTGGCTGAGAACAACAAATAGGGGAGGATGAACAAGGCCCCAATCACCAAGCCCGCCAGAGAGACGGGCAACCAGCTCACGCTGAGCTGGTAGGTCACCATCACGGTGAAAGCGAACTTGAACAGGTTGTCGTTCGCCGCGCCGCAAAACTGCGTCCAGAAAAACGGCCCAAACCGACGTTGTTTTAACAGTGCGAACTGGTTGGCTTCGCGTTGGATAAAGCTGTCGTCGGTTGGGCTGGTCATAGAGGTTTAAAGACGCTCAAAAATGGCTGCAATACCTTGGCCGCCACCAATACACATGGTGACCAAAGCGTACTTGCCGTTGATGCGTTGCAGTTCGTACAGAGCCTTCACTGTAATCAAAGCGCCGGTCGCACCAATGGGGTGACCCAAAGAAATGCCAGAACCGTTGGGGTTCACTTTGGCGGGGTCGAGGCCCAGCTCTTTGCTCACGGCGCAAGCTTGTGCAGCAAAGGCTTCGTTGGCTTCAATCACATCCATGTCATTGGTGGTGAGGCCGGCCTTTTGCAAAGCGAGGCGAGAAGCCGACACAGGGCCCATGCCCATGATTTTTGGGTCGAGGCCGGTGTGGGCATACGACACCAAACGTGCCAATGGCTTTGCGCCGCGTGCTTGCGCAGTTTTGGCATCCATCAACACCACAGCGGCAGCCGCGTCGTTGATGCCTGATGCGTTACCCGCAGTGACCGTGCCGTTTTCTTTGATGAACACGGGCTTCAACTTGGTCATGTCTTCGAGCTTGCAGTTGTGACGGATGTGCTCGTCGATGGCGTAAGCCACGTCACCTTTTTTGCTTTTGAGCATGACGGGCACGATTTGGTCTTTGAAGTAGCCCGCTTCGGTGGCGCGTTGGGCGCGGTTGTGGCTTTCAACGGCTGCCGCGTCTTGCATGTCGCGGGTGATGCCGAATTTGGCGGCCACGTTTTCAGCGGTGACGCCCATGTGGATGTTTTGGAAGGGGTCGTGCAAAGCGCCCACCACCATGTCGACCATCTTGGTGTCGCCCATACGAGCACCCCAGCGGGCGCTTAAAGAGGCATAAGGACCACGGCTCATGTTTTCAGCGCCGCCGCCAATGGCGATGTCGCAGTCGCCCAGCATGATGGCTTGGCTGGCGCTCACGATGGCTTGCAAGCCAGAACCGCACAAACGATTCACGTTGAATGCAGGCGTGCCTTCGGCGCAACCACCCTGGATGGCGGCCACGCGAGACAGGTACATGTCTTTGGGTTCGGTGTTCACCACATGGCCAAACACCACATGGCCCACGTCTTTGCCTTCGACGTGGGCACGTGCCAAAGACTCGCGCACCACTTGCGCGGCCAGTTCGGTGGGGGGAATGTCTTTCAGGCTGCCGCCGTAGGTGCCAATTGCCGTACGAACACCGCTAACCACAACTACTTCACGCATTTTTTGTCTCCAGTTATAAAAGTTAGAACCCAATGAGTTTGCGTCGTTTGGGCTACAGATGTCTTACGCCGCAGATCCTAAAACATAGGGGTTTGCCGCAGACCACGCCACGGGAGCGCTGAAAGCCATGGGTATTTCTGTGAACGGGTGTGGAAACCCAATGTCTTGCGCGTGCAGCATCAGACGCGGGGTGAGCGCTTTGATATCGGGCGGTGCATAGAGTGAATCGCCCAGCATGGGGTGCCCCAAGCTTTGCATGTGCACGCGCAGCTGGTGGGTGCGGCCGGTGAAGGGCTCTAGCTCAATCAAGCTGGCGGTGTCGCCTGCTTCCACCATGCGCCACAGGCTGAGGCTGGGCTTGCCGTCTGGGTGAATGATGTGAATGGGGCGACGCTCCCAGTCGAGCAGGATGTTGCCCTCAATGGCTCGCCAACCTTCTTCGTTGGTGGGCACGTGCGCCTGGGTGAGCAACGGGTTGCTCGCCACCACAGCCATGTAGCGTTTGCTGACCTGACGCGTTTCAAACAATCGGCTGATCCGGCGCTGCGCCTCGATGCCACGCGCCATCACGATCAGGCCCGAGGTGTCTTGGTCGAGGCGGTGCACCACCAGTGCGTCGGTGTAAATGTCTTGCACGCGTTTGGACAAGCAGTCTTGTTTCTCAGGCCCACGGCCTGGTACAGAGAGCAGACCGCTGGGTTTTTCAAACACCAGCAGGTGTTCGTCTTCGTAAATCGGATTCATGTCACGGTGTGTTTATGTGGCGCGAGCCTGTGTTTGCTCCAGCACCACATTTGAAGTGGGGCGAGCCACGCAAGGCAACACATAGCCTTCGGTTTTTTCTTCGGCGCTCAGGCCTGGCCAGTCGATGGTGTAAGTCACCTCACCACTCACGAGGCGGCACACGCAGGTGCGGCAGGTGCCATTGCGGCAAGAGCTGGGCAGCTCGATGCGCGACATTTCAGCGGCCTCTAGCAGGGTGAGATCACCCTCGACGTCGTATTGCAGGTCAGCAGGCTCCACCTTGACGGTGAAGATTTGAAAGTGATCAGGTGCAGTCATGCTTAGGTGTTTGATTCAAGGCAGTCAATGTCGTTTCAGCTTTGTCCAGCACCAGCGCAAGGTTGTCTAGCAAATCGGTTTGGCTGAAAGAGCAGCTTTCTTCGCTGAACAAAGCACTTGATTCCAGCCGGTCCACCAGCTCAAGCCACACCTGTTCAAACTTAGGCGGCAGGGCTTTGAACAAAACTTGTTGCGAACGCGCAGCTTGAATAAATGCACGGTCGCCGCTGGGATTGCTGCGCAAGTCGGCGAGTGCAGTGCGTAAAAGGGCAACAGCAGCGAGAGCGGCAGCAGGCATTACTTGGGCTTAATTTTGCCGCGTGGTGCGACGTAAGTCGTGGGTGGGTTGGGGCGGTCCGAGACGGAAGTCTTGGGAGGTGACGTGTCCTTTTTAGGCTTCTTTGTCATTTTTTTGCTGTGTTGTTCGCCTTTGGCCATATCACCTTCTTTGTAGTTATCTCGGAGTGAGATGGGGGAATGGTAGTTCAGTCTGTTGCCAAGTTCCCAAAGGCAAGTCCATCACGTTGTAGGGGCCGATGTGGGTGCGTATCAGACGTAGCGTCGGCAGGCCCACAGCGGCGGTCATGCGGCGCACTTGGCGGTTGCGACCTTCGCGGATGGTGAGCTCTATCCACGAGGTGGGCAAGGCTTGTCGCACACGAATGGGCGGGTCGCGCTCCCACAGGTAAGCGGGGGCTTCTGCGGCGCGGGCGCGGGCTGGCAGGGTCATGCCGTCGTTGAGCATCACGCCGTTGCACAGGGCTTGCAGTGCGGCCTCATCGGCGATGCCTTCGACTTGCGCGAGGTAAGTTTTTTCCATCTTGTAGCGCGGGTCGGCAATGCGGGCTTGCAGCTGGCCGTCGTCGGTGAGCAGCAGCAGGCCTTCGCTGTCGGCGTCTAAACGGCCCGCCACGTACACGCCGGGCAGGGCGATGAAGTCTTTCAGGCCGCGCCATTTCCCCTCGGGGGTGAACTGGCTTAGTACGCCGTAGGGCTTGTTAAAACGAATCAGCATGGCACATGAAAAGCGAACGAAGGCTAGAGCGTATCAGCCTCGGGGCTGGGCTTTGGCTCACGCGGCTACCATGGCTGCATGACTGCCCATTTTGAAAGCGTGCAAAACGCCGCGATGTACCCCGATGCCTTTGATGTGGCAGCCCCCGAAATTGCCTTTGAGCGCGACCTGTGGCCGCGCAAGTTGGGCGTGTTTGTGCGCAATGTGCCTGCGTCTGCGTCTGAAGGCGCGGCCTCTGCTGCAAAGCCTGATGAAAATGCGCTTACAGCGCCGGTGCGCGAACTAGCCGTAGGCCAGTTTGGTTTTGTGCCCCAGTGGGTCAAGTCGGCATCCGACGCCAAGCTGCGCTCGACCAAGATGGTCAATGCCCGTTCGGAAACCGTCACCACGTCGAACAACTTTCGCGATGCGTGGCTGGCAGGTCAGCGCTGCATCGTGCCCATGATGGCGTTTTTTGAAGACGACTGGCGCAGTGGCAAAGCTGTGCCCACGCGCATCACACGAGTGGACGGCAAGCCCATGGGCGTGGCGGGCATTTGGGAGCGGTGGGCCAAAGACGGTACAGAAATCATCAGCTTCACGCTGCTGACGGTGAATGCTAATAGCCACGCCTTGCTGCACCGCTACCAACAAAACGGCAACGAAAAACGCATGCCCGTCATCTTGGGCGAAGGCGCATATGACGCATGGCTCAACACGCGCCCCGAGAAAGCGCGAGAGTTTATGCGGGCTTATGCGGCTAATTTGTTGACGGCCAATCCCGTTGAGAAAAAGTAAGGCTTGGCGGGATATCCAAGATGTTGTTGACCGCTTCATGGATAGAAGCACTGGCACAACTTGAAGTCTTATAGCGATTGTCGATAACGTGCCAACATTTGGGCTTGTGGCTCCACATCGATGTCTTCGTTTTTGAATTGGCGCACTTGGTCGCGCAGCATTTCACCCATCGTGGGCATTTGACTTCTCTCGATACGTTGCTCGGTGTCCCAGAGTTTTGAGCGCATCAAGGCCTTGGCGCAATGAAGATAGACCGAATCCACGCTGACGCGAATCGCCAACACAGGTGTGCGTCTTTCATTTGCGCAAAAGGCTAAATCTTCTGGAGCAGTTGACAGCACGGCACGGCCATTGATTCGCAAAGTTTCGTCAAATCCGGGCACTAAAAATAGCAAGCCCAAATGGCCAGTGGCAACAATGTTTTCAAGTGTGTCGAGTCGGTTGTTGCCCGGTGCATCTGGAATGAGCAGCGTGTGCGCATCACGAACTTTCACGAAACCAGCGTCACCACCTCTGGGTGATGAATCCATCCGACCATCAGCACCACCACTTGCCAACACCACGAAAGGCGATAGGCCAATGAAATGAATCGCATGTTGGTCGAGTTCAGGTATCTCTTTCTTGACCGAGCGTTCGTTGGCGTGGCCATAGAGTTTGCGCAGTTCAGAAAGGGTGCTGATATTCATGGACGACCTTTATTTAGCCCAAGTGTCTTTCAGTCCCGTGATCTTGTTAAACACCAACTTACCCCCCGCATGTTCCACACGGTCGGTCACAAAGTAGCCGTGGCGTTCAAACTGAAAGTGCGCACCTGCGGGCACGTGGGCCAGTGTCGGCTCCACATACGCGGTCACCACTTTCAGGCTGTCGGGGTTGAGGGCGGCAAGGAAGTCTTTGCCACCTGCATCGGGTTGTGCGTCAGTGAACAAGCGGTCATACAGGCGCACTTCAGCCTGCAAGCCGTCGTTCACACCCACCCAGGTGATGGCGGCGCTCGCTTTGACGGTGGCGCTACCAGGTGTGCCGCTCTTGGTGTCGGGGATGACAGTGGCTTGTACTTCGGTGATCACACCATTTGCATCTTTGGTGCAACCCGTGCACTCGATGACGTAGCCGCCTTTGAGGCGCACTTTGTTGCCGGGAAGCAGTTGGCCATCCGCGCCTGGCCGGGGCGGATAAAGGCGTTTGTAGCCTTTGGGTGGTTCCTCTGAAAAGTCGTCACGCTCAATCCACACTTCTTTGCCAATTTTGAAATGGCGTGTGGGCACAGGGCCTTCATCCTGGGCATCAGTAGCAGCACCTTGCGGTGCTGGTGGCAGCGCAGGTTGTGTGCAGGGCTCTAGGTGGCCCGCACCCATCACTTCGTCCCAGTTGGTGAGCACGAGTTTGACGGGGTCAAGCACAGCCATGGCGCGGTGTGCGGTGTTTTCTAGGCTTTCGCGCAGGCAGCCTTCAAGGGTTTGATAGTCAATCCAGCTGTCGCTCTTGGTCACGCCAATGCGTTCGGCAAACAGTTGCAGACTTTCAGGTGTGTACCCACGGCGGCGTAGGCCCACGATGGTGGGCATGCGGGGGTCGTCCCAGCCGTTGACCTTTCCCTCATTCACCAGTTGCGCGAGCTTGCGTTTGCTGGTGATGACGTAGGTGAGGTTGAGGCGCGAGAACTCGTATTGCTTAGGCGATGGTGCGGCCAGCAGCTTGCATTCGCATAGGCGGTCCATCAACCAGTCGTAAAACGGGCGTTGGTCTTCAAACTCCAGCGTGCAAATGCTGTGGGTGATTTGCTCCAGCGCGTCTTCGATGGGGTGGGCAAAGGTGTACATCGGGTAAATGCACCAGGTGTCGCCCGTGTTGTGGTGTGTGGCGCGGCGAATGCGGTAGATGGCCGGGTCGCGCAGGTTGATGTTGGGCGAGGCCATGTCAATCTTGGCGCGCAGCACGGCTGCACCATCGGCCAGCTTGCCATCGCGCATGTCGCGAAACCGTGCAAGGTTTTCAGCGGTGGTACGCGCGCGGAAAGGGCTGTTCACGCCGGGCTTAGAAAAGTCGCCACGGTTGACGCGCATTTCTTCTGGCGTTTGTTCGTCCACGTAGGCATGGCCAACTTCAATCAAGGCCTCGGCTGCGCGGTACATGAAATCGAAGTAGTCGCTTGCTTGGTAGGCTTTGTCGTTGCCCGGTTGGCTCCAGCTAAAACCCAGCCACTGCACTGCATCGATGATGCTGTTGACGTATTCGGTGTCTTCTTTTTCGGGGTTGGTGTCGTCAAAGCGCAGGTGGCACACGCCACCGTAGTCACGCGCCAAACCGAAGTTGATGCAAATGCTTTTGGCATGGCCCACATGCAAGTAGCCGTTGGGCTCTGGCGGAAAACGCGTGCGAATCTTGGCGGGGTCTGGTTGGCCTTTGGCGTGGTGCGCTGCGTCACCGGGGCTACCCGCCCAGCGGCGGCTGGCGTAAGTGCCTTGGGCCAAATCGTTCTCGATGATTTGGCGCAAAAAGTTGCTGGGCTTGTTGTCTTGTTCTGTCGCGGGGGTGGCGGGTTTCGTCATGCGGTGATTTTAGGCGGGCATACCCTCGATAATTGAGTAAGTTTAAGGAGTTGTATGGACATCGTTTTGTTGCTCAAAGCCGCCGTGATGGGCGTGGTCGAAGGATTGACCGAGTTTTTGCCCATTTCATCGACAGGTCACCTGATCTTGGCTGGCGCGTTGCTAGGCATGGATGATGACAAGGCCAAGGTGTTTGACATCGCCATCCAGACCGGCGCGATCTTTGCCGTGATCATTGTTTACTGGCAAAAGATTTCCAGCACCGTGGTGGCCTTGCCCACGCAAGTCGACGCGCGGCGCTTTGCTTTGAATGTGTTTATCGCCTTTGTGCCCGCGGTTGTGCTTGGCTTGTTGTTTGGTAAGTTCATCAAAGCACATTTGTTCACGCCCACGGTGGTGGCCAGCACTTTCATTATTGGTGGCTTCATCATCTTGTGGGCCGAAGGCTGGGGCCGTGCCAAGTCTGCGGGCGAAGAAGAACCAGTCGTTGAGCCTGCGCGCATTGAAACGGTGGAAGCCATGTCGCCCATCGACGCTTTGAAAGTCGGCTTGGTGCAGTGCTTGGCCATGATTCCCGGCACCAGCCGCAGCGGTGCCACCATCATTGGCGGCATGTTGCTCGGCTTGTCGCGCAAAGCAGCCACAGACTTTTCGTTTTACTTGGCGATTCCGACGCTCATTGGCGCGGGTGCGTATAGCCTTTACAAAGAACGCGAGCTGCTGAGCATGGCCGATGCGCCCGTGTTTGCCGTGGGCTTGGTGTTCTCATTCATCAGCGCGTGGATTTGTGTGCGTTGGTTGCTGCGTTACATCGCCAGCCACAGTTTCATTCCATTTGCTTGGTATCGCATCGTGTTTGGCGTGGTGGTGTTGGCCACCGCGTGGACCGGCACGGTGACTTGGGCGGCTTAGCCCATCAAATTCAACAGCGCCGTTTCCACAGCCGCCGCCGCCACCAACGGATGCTCCATCGGAAACAGATGCGTGCCATCAATTTTCATCACGCGCCCATGCGTGACGCGACGGCTGAAATCTAAGCCCACTTGTTTCAATTCACGCGATTGCAGGCCGCCTATAAGGGCGGCTTTGCATTTGAGCGGGTGGCGTTTGAAGTAGGTTTCCAAATGGTCGGGCAGGCTGTTGTAAATAGCGCTCTCGATGTCGCGGTCAAAGCTCAGCACGCGGCGTTTGCCTTGGGTGGTTTGCTCGTCGTGCGTGCCGTAGGTCACATAGTCTTGCAGCACTTGTGGGTCCCATTTGGCAAAGGCTTTTTTGCTTTGAAAGTGGACCAGCACTTCGGCCTCGCTGGCCCAAGTGGTGCGGCGTTTGCGGCTGATGGCCGCGGGCGAAAAGGCCTCTGCACCGGGCACGCGCTTGCCCACTTTGAGTAGTTTGGCTTTCCAGCCACCCAGCATGGGCGAGTCCAGCAGCACCACGCCGCGCACCAGCTCAGGGTGCTTAGCGGCCACCATCATGCTGAGGATGCCGCCCAATGAATGGCCCACCAAAAACACGGGGCCGTTTTGCGCCGTCAAGGGCGTGGCAAAGTCGGTCAGTTGCTGCACCAAGTGCGGCCAGTTGTCGGTGACGGGGTAGCGCGGGTCATGGCCAAATTTGTCCACGGCTTCCACCTGAAAGCCGCGTGCACGCACCGCGTCCAACATGACGCGGTAGGTGCAAGCGGGGAAGCTGTTGCCGTGCGAAAAAACGATGAGCGGTTGTGTCATGCCGTTCAGATGAGTTTGTCGTCTGGGGTTTGAATTTTCTTCAAAGCTTGCACGCGTTGTGCGGGTTGCAATAGCGGTGTGGCGGTGGCAGCGCCGTCCCAAACGGGGTCGTCAATGCCATCAAACACTTCGCGCAGTTTGACACCCCAGGTGTTGTGCATCATTTGGAAGTACGGATTGTTCTCATCGATGCACACGACTTTGTCGCTTTCAAACTTGTCGGCTTCGTACACCACCATGTCGAGCGGCAGACCCACCGAGAGGTTGGATTTGAGGGTGGAGTCCATCGACACCAGCGCGCACTTGGCGGCTTCGTCTAGCGGGGTGTCGGGGTGCAGCACACGATCGAGCACGGGCTTGCCGTATTTGGATTCGCCAATTTGGAAGTAGGGCGTTTCAGCCGTGGCTTCGATGAAGTTGCCGGGTGAGTACACCTGGAACAAACGCATGCCTTCGCCTGCAATTTGTCCACCAAAGATGAGCGACACATTGAAGTCGACGCCCGAGGCTTTGAGGGCGGCAGCATCACGCTCATGCACACGGCGAATGGCTGCGCCCAACACGCGCACGGCATCAAACATGCTCTTGGCGTTCCAGATGGTGATGGGTTCGCTCTCGGGCGTGTCTTTGAGTTGCTCGACTTGCAAGATCTCACGCACCGATTGCGAGATGGACAAATTGCCCGCCGACAACAACACCATGAAGCGGTCGCCCGGCTTCTCGTAAACGATCATTTTGCGGAAGGTGCTGATTTGGTCGAGACCCGCGTTGGTACGCGAGTCAGACAAGAACACGAGGCCCGCTTTGAGTTTGATGCCGACGCAGTAGGTCATAAGAGTTTCTTCAGTTGATACAGGGCGTCCAACGCATCGCGTGGACTGAGTTTGTCGGGGTCGATCTCGGCCAGCTTGGCTTGCAGCGGACTGGGGCCCATATCGTCTTGCAACGGAGGTGGCGCAAAGAGGTCGACTTGAACCTTCGATGCATCGGCCCCCGCTTCGAGCGAGGCCAAGGCATGGCGGGCGTGGTTGAGTACCGCGCCAGGCATGCCAGCCAAGCGGGCTACTTGGATACCGTAGCTGCGGCTGGCAGGGCCAGGCTGAATTTCGTGCAAGAACACAATACTTGCGCCACTCTCGGCCGCGCTCACATGCACGTTCACCGCAGCGCGATGCTTGGCGGGGAACTCGGTGAGTTCAAAGTAGTGCGTGGCAAACAGAGTGAAAGCTTGGGTCTTGTCATGCAAGTGCGTGGCAATGCCGCTGGCCAAAGCCAAGCCGTCGAAGGTGGACGTGCCGCGGCCAATCTCATCCATCAACACCAAGCTGTGCGGCGTGGCGGCGTGCAAGATTTGCGCGGCCTCGGTCATTTCCAGCATGAAGGTGGATTGCGCGTTGGCCAAATCATCGGCCGCGCCAATCCGGGTGTGAATGGCGTCAATCGGGCCTAAGCGGCAGGCCGTGGCGGGCACATGGCTACCCATGCTGGCGAGCAACACGATGATGGCCACTTGGCGCATGTAGGTCGACTTACCGCCCATGTTGGGGCCGGTGATGACTTGCATGCGGTGCAGATGGCCCAGACGCGTGTCGTTGGCAATGAAGGTTTTGGCAGCGCCGCCAGCCACCACGCCATGCGTTTCGGCCAAGCGAGCTTCCACCACGGGGTGGCGGCCTTGCTCAATTTCGATGCATGGTGTTTTGACAAACTCAGGCGCACACCAGCCCAGCGTGAGCGAGCGTTCGGCCAAGGCGCACAGTGCGTCGAGCGTGGCCACGGCTTGGGCCAAGCGAGTGAGGGCGGGCACAAAGGGCTGCAAGGTGTCGAGCAGTTGCTCGAACAAAAACTTCTCGCGGGCCAAGGCGCGCTCTTGGGCACTGAGGGCTTTGTCCTCAAAGGCTTTCAGCTCCGGCGTGATGAAGCGCTCGGCGTTCTTCAAGGTTTGGCGGCGCGTGTAGTCGGCCGGCACTTTGTCGATCTGGCCTTGCGTGACTTCAATGTAGAAGCCATGCACCTTGTTGAACTGCACACGCAAATTGGCAATACCTGTGCGCTCGCGCTCGCGGGCTTCAAGCTCCAGCAAAAAGCCGTCGCAGTTGTTTTGGATGGCGCGCAGTTCGTCCAAGTCGGCGTCATAGCCGTGGCCGATGACGCCACCATCGCGCACCAAGACGGCGGGCTCGGGCAGCAAAGCGCGTTCTAGCAATGCACCGCATTCGGGCGGTACGCACATATGTTGGGCGATCTGCACCAGCAAAGAGGGAGACAGAGCGCTCTGCGGAGGTAAAGGAGGAGCTGGCGAAGCCAGCGGGGGACACGCAGCAGAGTGCTCTGTCTCCCTCTTTGCCGAGGCCGAGAAGGTGGGAATGAGCGGCTGAATGCGCAGCGCCTTTTGCAGCGCTTGGCCCAACGATACCAATTCACGCGGACGCACTTGGCGCAGCGACACGCGTGCGCTGATCCGCTGCACATCGCCCGAGCCTTTGAGGGCGTCGCGCAGCACTTTGTAGCTTTGCGTGCGGTTGTCTTGCAGCGCTTCGATGGCGGCCAAACGGTGCTCGGCTTGTGTGCGATCGCGTTCGGGCGAGAGCAGCCAGTGTTTTAGCTGGCGGCTGCCCATGCCCGTCATGCAGCTGTCGAGCAACGAGAACAGGGTGGGCGAGTCTTCGCCGCGCAGTGTTTGGGTCAGCTCAAGGTTGCGGCGGGTGGTGAGCGGCAGGTCGATCAACGCATCGTTGCGCGCCACGTACACGCCGTGCACGTGGGTGAGGGCGCGACCTTGGGTGTGTTCAGCGTAGGCCAGCAGTGCAGCGGCAGCAGCGTGGGCTTGCACCACGTCTTGCGCGTTCCACGCATTGAGCGATGCCGCTTGCAAATGCTCCAGCAACTTGCGGCCACCCAAAGCGGCATCAAACTGAAACGCGGGGCGCACTTGGGCGGGCAGGCCCAAATGGCTGCAGAAGTTTTTCAGCTGTTGTTCAAACGCAGGGCTGACCTCGGCGCTGTAGATGATTTCGCTGGGGGCTACGCGTGCAATCCAGTTGGGCAACTCTGCCGTGTCGCACTCGGCCAAATGCACTAAACCTTGTGTGACGCTGAGCCACGCCAAGCCGCAACCATGGCGGTCGCTTTGGTGAATCGCCAGCACATAGGCTTCGGTTTTGTCGCTGAGTAAGGCGCTGTCGGTCAGCGTGCCCGGCGTGACCACACGCACCACTTTGCGCTCGACGGGGCCTTTGCTGGCGCCCACATCGCCCACTTGCTCGCAAATCGCCACGGATTCGCCGAGCTTGATCAGGCGTGAGAGGTAGGTTTCGAGTGAATGAAATGGCACACCTGCCATCACCACAGGCTCGCCGTTGGATTGGCCGCGTTGCGTGAGCGTGATGTCGAGCAGGCGCGTGACCTTTTCAGCGTCCGCAAAGAACAACTCATAAAAGTCACCCATGCGATAGAACAACAGCGTCTCGGGGTGGTCAGCTTTGAGCCCCAAGTACTGCTGCATCATGGGGGTGTGCCCAGACAAATCACGCATCGCAGTGCCTGCCAGAAAGTGTTGAATGAGTTACAGCGGCGCGTCTGGCGCTTGGCGTGAGATGCTCAAGGTCTTGGCTGCTGTGCTGGCCGCACGCTTGTCGTCAGCACCTGCGAATTTGGAGTACTTTTGCGTGAGCGGCACCAGTTGCGCATAAATGCGGGGTGGGGCGGCCAAGCACTCTTCGTGCTCAAGATAAGGGCCTTCGCCTGTGAAGTTGCTCACCAAACCACCGGCTTCGGTGATCAGCAATGCGCCTGCAGCCATGTCCCAAGGCTTCAAGCCGAGTTCAAAAAAGCCATCGCTGAAACCTGCGGCGACATAGGCCAAATCAAGCGCGGCAGCACCTGGGCGGCGCAGGCCAGCGGTGCGCTGCATGATGTCGCCCATCAGGCTGAGGTATTTGTTGAAGTCGTCACCGGGACGGAAGGGAAAGCCTGTGGCCAGCAAACATTCTTCCAAGCGTGTGCGCTTGCTCACGCGCATACGGCGGTCGTTCATGTAGGCGCCACGGCCTTTGGTGGCTGTGAACAGGTCGTTGCGGGTGGGGTCGTAAATGACGGCTTGCTCTAAGCGGCCTTGCACTTGCAAAGCAATGCTCACGCAGTAGTAGGGGAAGCCGTGGATGAAGTTGGTGGTGCCATCGAGCGGGTCGATGATCCAGATGTGGTCTGCGTGATGGTTGCCGTGCGTGCTGCCTGACTCTTCGGCCAAGATGCCGTGGTCGGGGTAGGCGGTGAGTAGGGTTTCGATGATGATGCGTTCGCTGTTTTGGTCAACTTCGGTCACAAAGTCGTTCACTTGCTTCTGAGAAATGCGTACAGCTTCCACGTCGAGCGCGGCGCGGTTGATGATGGCGCCGGCGGCGCGTGCGGCCTTGATGGCCACGTTGAGCATGGGGTGTATAGAAGAAGAGGACAACATAGATTTTGTGAAGAGCTGACCCGAGCGGGCCGAAAAGAAACGCCTGGCGATGCGGGCGGCGACAATGGCGCAGATTTTACGCGCTAAGACTGACAAAACACCCATGAAAACCCGCTTCATCCTAATAAACACCAGCCACGCCGGTAATGTGGGCTCAGCAGCCCGCGCCATGAAGGTGATGGGGTTCACCGATTTGGTGCTGGTTGCGCCTCGTTGGAACAACGTGCTGCGTCGCGAAGAAACCATTCAGCGTTCCAGTGGAGCCCTTGACGTGCTGGCCAATGCCCGTGTGGTCGCCACCTTGGATGAAGCGATTGATGGCCTGCACCACCTGTGCGCCACCGCCATGACGCCCCGCGACTTTGGCCCGCCTACGCTTGAGCCGCGCCCGCACTTTGCGGGCTTGGCTGCGGAGCACAAACAGAACGCCGACTTTGGCGTGGGCTTTTTGTTTGGATCAGAGCGCTTTGGCATGCGCAACGAAGATGTGTACCGCTGCCACACATGCTTGAGCATCCCGACCGATCCGAAGTTTGGCTCGTTGAACTTGGGTGCGGCGGTGCAGGTGTTGGCTTATGACTGGCGGCAAGCTCTGGGTGGCTTGGCAACCATGTTGCCCGCTGTTGATATGGCGGTAGTTGATAAGTCAGCAGCGCAAGAGCCCACCCCTTTGGCCGATGCCCAACAACTCGCAGGCTTGCTAGACCACTGGCAACAGTCGCTCACCGACATTGGTTTTTTAGACCCAGAAGCGCCTAAGAAGCTCATGCCCCGTTTGAACCAGCTGTTCAACCGCGCCCAAGTGACGCAAGAGGAAATTCACATCTTGCGTGGCATCGCCAAAACCATGTCGCAAGTTGCCAAAGCTGCGGGCCAAAAGCAAGATTAAAAATAGCCATTGAGGCAACGATAATCAAGCCACTATGTTTTCACGCCTACGCTCTGACGTTCAATGCATTTTGGACCGCGACCCCGCTGCTCGAAGCCGCTGGGAAGTGCTGACTTGCTACCCCGGTTTGCACGCGGTGCTGCTGCACCGCTTGGCGCACGGCTGCTGGAATTTGGGGCTCAAGTGGTTGGGTCGCTTCGTTTCGCACCTCTCGCGCTGGTTCACCGGCATTGAAATTCACCCCGCAGCCAAGATTGGCGACCGCGTATTTTTCGACCACGCCATGGGCGTGGTGGTGGGCGAAACCGCTGAGATTGGCGACGGCTGCACCATTTACCAAGGCGTGACCTTGGGTGGCACCTCTCTTTACAAAGGCGAAAAACGCCACCCCACGCTGGGCAAGGATGTGGTGATTGGCGCAGGCGCCAAAGTGTTGGGTGGCTTCACGGTGGGCGACGGCGCCAAAGTTGGCAGCAACGCCGTGGTGACCAAGCCCGTGCCTGCTGGCGCCACTGCCGTGGGCAACCCTGCACGCATCATCCAAGCAGAAACCGACGCCAAGCGTGAAGAAGCCGCTTCGAAGATGGGCTTCTCAGCCTACGGCGTGACGCAAAACGACGACCCTGTGAGCCAAGCCATGCGTGGCTTGATCGACAACGCCACGTCACAAGAACACCAAATTGCTTTGTTGTGGAAAGCCATTGAGCAGCTGTCTACGGGGCAAGCTAAACCCGATTGCGTGCCTACCGATGCCGCTCGCCAAGAGCACTTTGAGGCGGCGCGTATCAACCAACTGTTGGATTGACGATGCGGTTTTTGAACGTGTATCCCAAGCGCTTGTTTGCAACGCTGAATGCTGACGGTGCGTTTGACGGTCAGTTCACGTTTAACGTCGAGCAATACGGCTTGCTACTGAGCGACACCGTGTGCGATGTGAAAGTGTTTGAAGATCCGATCATGGCCGGCCAATGGAAGATTTGGGTAAAGCCCATGTTTGACGTGGACATGCCGCACTTCGATAAGTTTGTGGACACCCTCAACCACTATGTGTTTGAAGTGCTGCAATACACACCTAGTCGCAGCGCCCCAGGCAAAGACTTGCCCATGGTGAAGTTGTTTTTCGATGGCATTTACTTCGACATGTCGGGCGATCAGCCCGTGGTGCAAAAGATTGGCGCAGATCGGCTCTAAACGCGCTTTGATTTCAACGCCGTTTTAGGACGCCAGCCTTTGCAAAACTCATCGCGCGTTTCCATGTACGGGCCGCCAATCAAGTCGATGCAGTAGGGCACGGCTGCAAACACACCATCAACAATTTGCTTGCCATCAGCATCTTTCAAACCACCCAAAGTTTCTTGGATGGATTTGGGCTGACCTGGCAAGTTGATGATCAAACATGCATCTCGAATCACCGCCACTTGGCGTGACAGGATGGCGGTGGGCACAAACTTCAAACTCACTTGGCGCATTTGCTCGCCAAACCCAGGCATTTCTTTGTGGGCCACGGCCAGCGTGGCTTCGGGTGTGACATCGCGCTTGGCGGGGCCTGTGCCACCGGTGGTGAGCAGCAAGTTGCAACCCGCATCCACCAACTCAATCAGCGTTTGGCTGATGGTGGCTTGCTCGTCGGGAATGAGGCGTTCAACATAGTCAATTGGGTTGTACAAAGCATGACCCAACCAATCGCGCAGGGCGGGCAAGCCTTTGTCTTCGTAGGTGCCGCTGGAGGCGCGATCACTGATGGACACGATGCCGACCTTGATGGTGTCGCAACGGGCATCGGGGCTGGCTAAGGTGCTGTCGGTCATGGCTGGTCTTATGGCTTGTATGAATCTTCGTCTTCTTCGGGCGTGTGCGCTGCGTCTTCAGCCAAGTTCATCTGTTCTTTGATGAGTTGGAAAATCTCGCGGTACGAACGGCTCTGACGCGGTAACAAGCCCTTGGCAATATCGGCTTTGGACGTCACATCGTCTTTGCGGGCTTGTCGCACCAGGGCGCGCAGCTGTTGGCTGTCGGTGCTGGGGTGCTCGTTCATCCACTCTTGCACGGCGGTGTCTTCGGCCAGCAGGCGGTCACGCCAGCTTTCGGCTAAGTGCAGGGCTAAGGTGTCTTTGGTGCTGCCCATGCGTTGCTCGTTGAGCGCGTCTTTCACCGCTGCAATCGATTCCTCGCTGAGCTTGCGCATGAGTTTGCCCACGTACTGCATTTGACGGCGCTTGCCTTCAAAGTTGGTGATGCGACGTGCTTCGGCCAGTGCTTCGCGCAGCTGGTCGGTCATGTGGCCTTGGGTATTCAGGCGCACGATCAGTTCGTTGCGCAGGGTAAGCAAGTCGACGCCTAAGTCTTGGCGGTCATCGCTGTCTTTTTTGCGGTCGGTGCGGCTCAGGCCTTCGGTGCCTTTGAGTTCGGCTTTGAGTTCGAGGTCGAGTTCGCTGCCTTCAGCCACAAACTGGCCGCGGACAAAGTAACCTTTTTTGGGTTTACGTGACATAAATGGGGAGCTTTAATAGGTCGGTTTGCCTTTTAACGCAAAGGGCAAACTCAGTGACCAGTATCATAGCCGCCGATATGACCAAAGCCTCTAAAACCCAAGCCTCTTCCCACACGCCTGCCCAAGGTTTCAGCTACAGCCGCGAACACTTTGCGTCTCTGGTCGATGCGGCCTTGAAGCACGCTAAAAAGCTAGGGGCCACCGATGCGGGGGCCGATGCCTCTGAAGGCTGCGGTCTGAGCGTGTCGGTGCGCAAAGGCGAGTTAGAAAACGTGGAGCGCAATCGCGACAAATCGCTGGGTGTGACGGTGTACTTAGGCCATCGCCGCGGCAACGCCAGCACTTCCGACTTTTCACAAGCCGCGATTGAGCGCACTGTGCAAGCGGCTTATGACATTGCCCGCTTCACAGCCGAAGATCCCGTGGCTGGCTTGCCCGATGAAAAAGACATCGCCACGCACCATCCCGATTTGGATTTGTTCCACCCTTGGCCTATCACCAGTGCCGACGCGGCCACCCTCGCCTTGCGTTGCGAAGCCGCAGCCATGCAAACTGACAAGCGCATCACCAACAGTGAAGGTGCTGCGGTGTCAGCACAGCAAAGTCATTTTTTCAGTGCCCACACCCACGGTTTCCGAGGTGGCTACGCCAGCTCTCGCCACACCATTTCGGTGGCGCCTATTGCCGGTAAGGGCGACGGTATGCAACGCGACGCGTGGTACAGCTCCATGCGCAGCGCCGATGAGCTGGCTTCACCTGAGTCGGTCGGCCGCTACGCCGCTGAGCGTGCCTTGAGCCGTTTGAAGTCACGCAAGATTGCCACCGTCGAATGTCCTGTTTTGTTTGAATCCCCCGTGGCCGCAGGCCTGTTGGGTGGTTTTGTGCAAGCCGTCAGCGGTGGTGCGCTGTACCGCAAGAGCACCTTCTTGCTCGATTCATTGGGTACAACCGTGTTTCCCAAACACATCGATATTTCAGAAGATCCTTTTGTCATGCGCGGCAAGGGCAGCTCGCCGTTTGACGACGAAGGCGTGACCACTCGCGCACGTCGTGTGGTGGACGCAGGTCGCGTGGAAGGTTATTTCCTGAGCAGCTACACCGCCCGCAAATTGGGTATGCCCACCACGGGTAACTCGGGCGGCTCGCACAACTTGGTCATGTCCTCACGCCTGACGCAAAGCTCAGATGACCTCGACGCCATGTTGAAAAAACTAGGCACCGGTTTGTTTGTGATTGAGCTGATGGGCCAAGGCGTGAACTACGTGACTGGCGACTACTCACGCGGTGCCAGCGGCTTTTGGGTGGAGAATGGGCGCATTGCTTACCCCGTGCAAGAGATCACCATCGCGGGCAATATGAAAGACATGTTCCAAGGCATTGAAGCCATTGGTGCAGACGTTTACAACATGGGTGCCAAGACGATTGGTTCTGTGTTGATCAATCGCATGAAGGTGGCGGGTAGCTGATCTTCTTTGATCGTTGCGTTTTGGCTTTGTACTTTGTCTCTGCGCGAATGCGGTGTGGCGTCACTGCCCTAGGCTCCTCTTCGCTGCGCTCAGAATGTCGCTACGGGCAGTCACGCCACACCGCATTCGCTTCAGGCGCTCTGCATAAACTTTATCGCTGCGCTCAAAGCTGTTACTTTGAAAGTACTTTTCTGGCTTGAAGAAGTTCGCAGCACAAGGCTGCTGTTGACGGTGCTAGGCCCCGCAACCCGTAGCGACATTCTGAGCGCAGCGAAGAGGAGCCTAGGGTAGTGGGGCCTAGCACCGTCAACAGTGAGAGAAGGGGAGTTACCCAACAACCCCACCCCTCAGCGAAAATCAACCCGCCAACGCAGCCTTGACAGCAGCAGACACCAGTCCCATATCTGCCTTGCCAGCCAACTGCGCCTTCACAGCGCCCATGACCTTGCCCATGTCGCCAGCACCAGTGGCACCCACTTCAGCCACGATGGCCTTCACAGCCGCTGTGATTTCTTCTGCGCTCAAACGCTGAGGCAGATACACCTCGAGCACTTTGATCTCAGCGCTTTCGATGTCAGCCAAGTCTTGGCGCTGAGCGGACACATAGGCCGCCACAGAGTCTTTGCGTTGCTTGATCAGCTTGTCCACGATGGCGATCACCATGACGTCGTCCAGCTCAACGCGCTCGTCGACTTCTTTTTGTTTCATCGCGGCTTGCAGCAAGCGGATGGTGCCCAAGCGCACGCTGTCTTTGGCGCGCATGGCGGTTTTCATGTCTTCGGTGATGTGTGCTTTGAGGCTCATGGTGCATTCCTACGGAGAAAAGTAATTCGAAAAAAAAGCCCGCTGAGGCGTCCCTAGCGAGCTTTTTTGGGGCAGAGGCTGATTAGTACAGCTTCTTGGGCAACTGCATGCTGCGGATGCGCTTGTAGTTGCGTTTCACGGCTGCTGCTTTTTTGCGTTTACGTTCAGCGGTTGGCTTCTCGTAAAACTCGCGAGCGCGCAAGTCGGTCAACAGACCCAATTTTTCAATGGTGCGCTTGAAGCGACGCAGAGCGACGTCAAACGGTTCGTTTTCTTTTACACGGATGGTGGTCATTACCAAAATTTCCAATTATTTGCAGTCAGAGGGTGCCTAGGAAGATCGTGCCTGAGCGCCATGCCTGCGGTGTTCCCCAACATTAAGTTGATCAGGCCGTTGGGGGTTTGCCAGCAAAGACCGAAATTATAGCGACTAAACCACCGGTTTCAAACGAGCACCCAAGGCTTTTGCGCATGCGTGGGCGCTGGACCAAGCCCATTGGAAGTTATAGCCGCCCAGCCAGCCCGTGATGTCCACCACTTCGCCAATGAAATACAGGCCGGGCTGCTTGGATTCCATGGTTTGCTGCGACAAATCCCGCGTATCGACGCCGCCCACGGTGACTTCGGCTTTTTTGTAGCCCTCGGTGCCTGTGGGGGTGAGGGGCCATGCGCTCAGTCGCTGCGCCAAAAGGTTCAGTGCTTTGTCGCTGGCCTCAATCACGGGCCGTTGCCACGCTGCGTCTTGGCTAGCCCAAGTGTCGGCCAAGCGCGAGGGCACCCAAGCGTTGAGCTCATTGGCAATGAGTTTTTTAGACTGCTGCTTGGCGGTCATCAAGGCTTCGGCCAAGTCCACCTCGGGGGCGAGGTTGATGCGCAAGTCAGTGCCTGCTTGCCAGTAGCTAGAAATTTGCAGCACACCCGGGCCCGACAAACCACGGTGGGTGAAGAGCAAATCTTCGTCAAAGCTTTGCAGGGTTTTCTTGCCGCCTGTCTCAATGCGCACGGGCAGTGAGAGGCCAGAGAGTTGTGCATATGGCGCCCAAGCTTTGTCATCAAACGTCAGTGGCACAAGGCCTGGACGTGGTTCGACCATGCGTAGGTTGAATTGCTTGGCCAGTCGATAACCAATGTCGGTGGCGCCAATTTTGGGGATGGACAAACCGCCCGTGGCAATGACCACTGCCGTTGCGTGCACGGTGCCTTGGCTCGTGTCGACCTCGTAACGTTGTGCCTCAGGCGCGGCATCTGAGTAGCGAATGGCTTTAAGGCTGCACGGCTGCCAACGGGTGACGCTGCCGCCATTGGCTGAGCCGTTGCATTCGGCCAGCAGCATTTGAATCAGGTCTTCTGCTGAGCGGTCGCAAAACAGCTGGCCTTTGTGTTTTTCGTGAAATGGGATGTTGTGCTTTTGCATGAGCGCCACAAAGTCTTGTGGCGTGTAGCGCGACAGGGCGCTGCGGCAAAACTGCGGGTTGTCGCCCAAGAAGTGTTTGTGGGGTGCGCGCACATCGATTTCGCGGTTGGTGAAGTTGCTGCGTCCACCGCCTGAGATGCGAATTTTTTCGGCCACCTTTTCGCTGTGGTCGAGCACCAGCACTTGCAAACCTTGTTGTGCGGCCACGCCTGCGCAAAACAAACCGGCGGCACCGGCGCCCACGATCACAACGTCAAAAGTTTTCATGCGACGAGTTTAGTGGTGCTGCGCTTTGGCGCTGAGCACTTAGCCTGCAAAGACTTGTAATTCAGCGCCGCTTTGCACGGCCAGCATGCCTTTGAACACATCACCAATCACGATGACCGATGGGCTGGCCAATTCTTCACGCACGATGGTGTCGTGCAGCTGTTGCAGCTCGCACACCACATGGCGCTGTGTGGGCAGGCTGACTTGGTGAATCACCGCCACGGGCGTATGGGGGCGCATGCTTTGCAGCAGCGCATCTTGCAGATGCGCCGCACCGCTCACGCCCATGTAAATCACCAGTGTGAGTTTGGCTTGTTGTGCGGTTTGGCCGAGTGCCACCCAGTCCAAACCATTTGCCGTGCCTTGTTTTGCATGGCCGGTGATGAACACCACGCCATGCGCGTGTTCGCGGTGGGTGAGGGGAATGCCGAGTGATGTGACCCCAGCCAAGCCAGAGGTGATGCCGTTGATGACTGTGACAGCAATGCCTTGCGATTGCAGGTGTTCGACCTCTTCACCACCTCGGCCAAAGATGAAGGGGTCGCCACCTTTGAGGCGCACCACGGTTTCGCCAGCCAGCGCTTCTTGCGCCATGAGCTTTTCAATGAAGGCTTGTGGGGTTGATTTGCAGCCGCCGCGCTTGCCGACATGGATGATGCGTGCGGTGGGTGCAGCGTGGGCGGTGATGGCATCGCTCACCAAGTCATCGACCAACAGCACGGTGGCCGAGTCAATGGCTTTGACGGCTTTGAGTGTGAGTAACTCAGGGTCGCCTGGGCCGGCGCCGACCAAGGTGACGTGGGGTTGAAGTGGATTCGTCATGGTCAAAGGCTCAAGGCTTTTAGCGCCGCTTGCACTTGCGCAGCCAGTGGGGTTGGCACGGGCAGTTCGACACTCAGTACGGCTTGTGTGTAGCGCGCGGTGGTGGCTGCGTCTATGTCGGTGGGGAGCTCGGGCAGTTTGACGAGTGAGCCCGCTTGGGTCTCCACCAAGGGTGTGCGCGTGCCGTGTACAAAGGCGTCCATCTGCGGTGTGCGGCGAGCATCGGCCACCACTTCGCCTTCGGTGCCGCGCAGCAGCAGGGCGCGTGCGCCGGTCAGCTCAAACGTGGCAGCCATCGAGACGGCGTATTCTGGGTGGGTGTAGCTGCTCACTAAAAGGGCATCGGCTGCGGTGGTGGGGTTCATCAGCTTGACCAAGCTGTGAGCGGGGTTGCGCAGGCCGACCACGCGGCGCACATCGAGCAAGCGTTTCAAGCCGGGGCACAGCACTTCGGTGGGGGTAAACACCACTTCACCGGCTTGCACCGCACCTGCTTGGGCTAAGGCTGACACGCCCATGGCGCTCAGCACCTCTTGGCTGGTGATGCGGCTGGATTCGGTTGCTGTGCCGTGCATGACCACGGCCAAACCCTCGCGGGCCAGCAGGTGGGCCAGCAAGGGGGTGAGCACTGGCAGTTTGCGTGCACCGTTGTAGCTGGGCAGCACCACGACAGGGCCGCAAGCGCTGATGTGTTGAAGGCGAGCATGTGCGGCATCTAGAAAACCCGCCA
This sequence comes from Limnohabitans sp., assembly GCF_031539105.1. GTDB lineage: Bacteria > Pseudomonadota > Gammaproteobacteria > Burkholderiales > Burkholderiaceae_C > Limnohabitans. The sequence goes on along the minus strand of NZ_JAVKLM010000003.1, from coordinate 14,158 downwards.
TCTCTTGGTCGGTTTCACCCTTGATGCGCATGGCAATGCAAAAAGCGCCTAACTCTAAGTCGCTCACATGGCCATCCAAAATTTGACCCATCAGGTCGGCTGCTTTGGCGCGATCCAAGGCGCGCGCGCCATCACGTCCGCGTCCGATGTCTTTGATGTAGTGGCTGATACTCATGCTGCGATTGTCTCGCAGCCTAGATAACTTATAGCTATAAGGCCAATCAGGCCCGCCAATGTCTTAGGCGAGCTGGTCCAACAAAAGCCCATGGAGTTTGTTGGATTGATGCACGTCCGTGGGCAGGCGCGTGTACGACATCTTTCTAACTACTTCGCCTGAGATTTTGTCTGTCATCACCACATTCAATGATTGGGTGGCGATGTCAAATGCGAAAGACAGTGTCACCGTATTGCTCGAATAGTTAGGTTCGATGGTGGGTGCAGGGCTGGTCTGTGTTTTGAGTTTGCTTTGTGTCAGCTTGCTCACTGCATCATCCTGATGCGCAGGGGCAATCGTTGGCAGAGAGAGTGGCGAGGACATAAAAACTTTCGACAGTGAGCGATGATCTAAGGATCGGCGCACCCGCTCTAAAAATGAGTGACAAGATGGTCACTCACAGCTTGATGACGCATATGTCATTTTTTGTGTTGTCATGGGGCGATCAGCCCATTGAAAATGAAATGGCATAAAACACAAAGGTGGCTCAAATTGAAAATTTTGCTAATTGAAGATGAGCCAAAGATCGCGGAATTCGTCATCAAGGGCTTGGCCTTGGCGGGTTACGAGGTGACGCATGCGGACGATGGTGCAAAAGGCTTGGCCTCGATTCTTGAATCCACACACGATTTGGTGATTTTGGATCTGATGCTGCCCAAGCTCAATGGCTTTGAGGTGTTGCAGCAAGCGCGTGCAACGGGAAACACAGTGCCGGTCATCATTTTGAGCGCCAAGGTAGATTTGCCCGATCGTTTGATGGGCTTTGACAAAGGGGCGGATGACTATTTGCCCAAGCCGTTTTTTGTGGAAGAACTGGTGGCACGCATCAAAGCCTTGCTGCACCGCAAAACACCAGAGCAAATTCAGCAAATTTCGGTGAACCATTTGAGCTTGGATGTGGTGAGTCGCAAGGTGCAATGGTTTGGCACCACAGCGCTGATGAGTCAACGTGAATTCAGCTTGTTGGCTTTTTTGGCACGTTCACCAGGGCATATTTTTTCGCGGCAACAAATTCTCAAACACGTGTGGGACATCGGCTTTGATCCAGAGACCAATGTGGTCGATGTCTGTGTGCTGCGTATTAAGCGAAAGCTTGCCAGAGGTCCTGGGGAGCAAGGGTCGCCGATTGAGTCGGTTCGGGGTGTGGGATATCGGTTGCGAGTGGAGGATTAAGGGATGCGCAAGTCATTCAAGGTCACTTTATTCATTCAAATGTTCGTGATGATTTTTGTCATCATTGGTGCGAACCGCATACTGGCGCAATATTTTTTGACGGATCAGCTGCGAGAGAAGATTCATCACGACATGGGCGTCGCTCTCAACACATGTGCAAATGATTTTGCGGATCGTCAACAGTTTTTGGCTTGTTTCAAGGCACTTGAACCTGGCAGCTTGTTGAGCAATGTGGCTGATTTTTATGTGTTCTGCCAAAAGTCACAAGAAGCACCAGACTTGCTGCAGACGGATGTGTGCAACACCGCCGCTACCGCAGATTTTTGGCGCAGCAGCAATGTAGTCACGCAAGAAAAACTTCAGTTCTCCACAGGCCAACTTGCAGGTGAGCCTTGGTTGGCTGTGCGGTTTGCACAAAAACGAGATGGCTTAGAGCTTTGGATCAAGCAAAGCAACGCAGACACCATCGTTGATCAGATGTGGGAGCTTCGCGACCGTAACTTGGCTCGTGTTTTGCCCGTGGTCATTCTGATGGTTTTATTGTTGAACCTTTACATGACGCGCGTTCTGATGAAGCCGGTCCTGGCCATAGAGTCCAGCATCTCGAAGCTGGATGCTTCCAATTTGCATGCATCGATTGTTTTAGAGGCGCCTTACCGAGAGTTTGAAAAGCTGGTCAGTGTGTTTGAAGACTTGCGGCGTCGGTTGAACGACAGTTTTACCAAAGCACGACGGTTCACTGCTGATGCTTCGCACGAGTTACGCACGCCACTGACGATTTTGCGCGGCAGTGCCGAGCGCTTGCTACATGAACTGCCTGTTGGTAGCGAGCAGCAAATTCGCGTGAGAAACATGGGCGATGAGGTGGAACGCCTGATTGAAATCACAGAAAAGCTGCTCTTGTTATCGCGGGCCGATGCCAACAGCTTGATTCAAAATTTAGCCGATGTTGAGCTCAGTGAATTGTTGTCTCAAGTCATCAAAAGTGCGCAGACGTTTAACCCTAGTCTTCAAATTACCAGCCATGTTGCCCGTGGTGTGGTGTGGCACTGCGATAAAACTTTGGTGAGTCAGCTCATTCACAACCTCTATATCAACGCGGTGAACTACAACCAGCCCAAGGGTTGGATTCATGTGGCGTTGACGCAGGCGCAAGGCATGTTGACCTTGACGATAGAAAACCCCGTGGTGTCATTGCCATCCAATTTGAGCGAGCATGCGTTTGAGCGGTTTTACCGTGGTGATGCTGCACACGCCCGAAGCGTCGATGGCTTGGGCCTTGGGCTGAGCATTTGTTTAGAAATCGCCAAATTGCATCAGGCCACTTTGTCGTTGACCGCGACAGACAAAAACACGGTGCTTGTGACCCTCACAGCGCCCATGAACGCCTCTGTTTAGGCTTGACTGCGTGACAAGTGCGTCACTTTCAACATCTATGACGGAGTTGTCACCCATCTCATTTGTGGTGTGAATAACGTGGCCACATGGCCACCAACGCACTTCAAGTCAATTTGCTCAACGACCTCAAGTATGAGGCCGGGATGGCGGACGTGGGTGGCGAAAAAATTCACCTTACACCCTACCTGACGCTTGCGTGTGCCTTGCTTTACATGGTGGCGTCTGATGGTGAATTAGACGCAGCAGAAAGCAGCCACCTCCAATCGGTATTGGGGGGAGATGCCGAGGTGCTTCGTTATGGCGTTCACTATGTGCAAACCCTGTCGTTTGATGGGTTTTTGATGGACGCCCCTGAACTGCTGAGCATGAAGGACAAGTGGTGCATCTTGGCCAATGTGTGTGATGCCTTGTTGTCCGATGGCCAAGCGGACTCTGCTGAGCTGGCACAGTTTTCACGTTTGAAGCAAGCCTTTGGCGTTACTGACAAGCAGTTCGAGCCCTTCTTCAAAATCTTGGCGCTCAAAAACGACAAGTCTGTTTTGGGGCGCTACACAGGGGTGCGTGACGAACGCCAGCCCATGACGCCACATTTGGCTTTGGCGTGTGCGTTGCTTTACATGCTCACATCCGATGGCTCAATCGGTGCGCAGGAAGTGGGCCAATTGGAAACGGTCTTGGGCGAGTTTGAGGGCTTGCAAAAAGCAGCTTTGACTTATGTGCGATCGGTCAAGATGAATGCATTTTTGGACGAAGCATCCGCCGCTCTTCAGCCAGAGCAAAAGCTTTTTATCCTGACCAATGTGTGCGACTCTATGTTGGCAGATGGTGATGTTGCGAGCATTGAAGACAAGTTGTTCATGTCTATGCTGCGCGCGTTTGATTTCAACGAAGCCACGTTCGCGCGTTTCCATCAAGTCATAGAAACGAAGAACGTCAAGCCTTTCAGCACGAATGATTTTAAAAACCGCGTCAAGCACGATCGAATGACCGGCAATGACGAAGCTGAGGGCGAGGTGTTTGACAACAAGCTCAGCGATCCGAAGCTGGCCAAAGCAGCCGATGAATTGCGCGATGCGGTGAAAGAAGGATTTTTAGGGGCCAGCGCGGCAGAGCTAGAGATGAGCCAGTTCATTTCGCGCCAAATGATGGAGAACAGACAAAACCTAAATAAGGACTTCAATGGGCAGGCCAATATTGCGAAAGTTGAGAGCAACGCGACGGATGGGTTGAACCTTCAAACCATTGACGTCGCAGCCGAAGACCTCAACCGACAAAAAATTGAGGGTTCAGCACTTTCCCAAAATAAACAACTGATTGAAGGCGATGGCGCAGATGCGAACAGACAACAGCTGGATGTGGAAGCAATCGGCGAGCACAGAGAGACCATCGATCCTGAAGTCCGTGCGCAAAACATCCATGAAGTGGTCGGCCAGGTCCATAAAAAATTAGACCACTTTGAGCGCTCAAATTTGAGCTTTCTTGCAATCGGTCGCGCACAAAAAATCACCGATGATTTTGTGCCGATCCCAGAAGAAACATCAGGCATCAATCGTCTGCTGGTGGATGCCTCATTTGCCCGGATGGGAGGCGGGGTGTTTGCTTCCAACTTGGTGCAAGCAGAGGGTGCCACACCAGCGACCACAAACACGCATGCCAAGACCGCGGCCAGCGATCACGCAGGCACAAGTACTAATCTCAGTGCTAATCCCAATCCCAACGCTTCTTTGAGTCAGGGCAGCTTATTTCCTGCATCACAACCGGCTGGTTTAAGGTTGTACCGCGGTCATGCTTCGTTGATGCAGCGGAGTTTTAATATTGCTTACAAACAAATCGCCGTAGCCCTCGCAACCCTTGTATTCGCTTCACCGATTTACACGCAGTCTACGAAGAGCAGAGCATCTGTAGGCCCCTTGGTCATGATGCATCAACTCGTGCCCGAACTGTTTGAACATCGACAAGCGCTAGAGTCAGGGATGGCCGATGCGCAGCAATTGCGCTAGTGGTGTGTGAAGGCGGGGTCAGTCGCAGAGCGCATAAACTCTGCCGCTTATGTTGATCCTTGGTATTGAATCTTCTTGCGATGAAACTGGTGTGGCTTTGGTCCGTTCAGATGGCCAAACCTTGCCCACGCTGCTATCGCACGCCCTTTACAGCCAAGTGGCCATGCATGTGGCCTATGGCGGCGTGGTGCCTGAGTTGGCCAGTCGCGACCACATTCGCCGTGTCATTCCGCTGGCGCGTGAGGTGATGGCCGAGGCCAAGCAAACTCTGCAAGACGTCGATGTGGTGGCTTACACCCGAGGCCCCGGCTTGGCGGGCGCTTTACTGGTGGGTGCGGGCGTAGCCTGTGCATTGGGGGCGGCTTTGAACAAGCCTGTGCTGGGCGTGCATCACTTAGAAGGCCATTTGTTGTCGCCATTTTTGAGCGAAGATCCGCCTGAGTTTCCCTTTGTGGCTTTGTTGGTGTCTGGCGGCCACACGCAGCTGATGCGCGTGGATGGCGTGGGGCGCTACGAATTACTGGGCGAAACCATTGACGACGCAGCGGGTGAGGCGTTTGACAAATCAGCCAAACTCATGGGCTTGGGCTACCCCGGTGGCCCTGCGCTGTCAAAACTCGCCGAGCAGGGCGACCCTGCAGCCTTCAAGCTGCCGCGTCCTTTGTTGCACAGCGGTAATTTAGATTTCTCATTTGCTGGTCTTAAAACGGCGGTGATGACCCAAGCCAAAAAGCTGGGCGATGATTTAGAAGCCCGAAATGCCGATCTGGCAGCCTCTACCGAGGCAGCCATCGTTGAGGTGCTGCTGAAGAAGTCGCTCACCGCGCTGCGCGAAACCGGCCTGAAACGCTTGGTGGTGGCCGGCGGGGTGGGGGCCAATCGGCATTTGCGCGAGCAGCTCAACGCTGGCTGCAAGCGTCAAGGCGTGCGGGTGCATTACCCCGAGCTGCATTTGTGCACCGACAACGGCGCCATGATTGCCATGGCAGCCGCCATGCGGCTGCAAAGCGGTGAGGGCGGCATGGCCCAAGCCCAACCGCGCTACAGCTTTGATGTCAAGCCGCGCTGGCCGCTGGCTGAGTTGGTCTGATTTAAGCCTCTTAGCCCAAGGCGACGGCGCCTGCTATACTCTGCGGGCTTTATCTTTCGGGGTAAGCAAAGCACGTTGCACCAACTTCCACGGTGCAACGCAAGTCAAATATTTAAGGAAAAAACCATGTTGACAGCAAAAATTGCCGAAGTCGTCAAAGACAACGCACGTGCCGCAGGCGATACAGGTAGTCCCGAAGTCCAAGTGGCTTTGTTGACCGCTCGTATCAACGAACTCACACCTCACTTCAAACAACACGCCAAAGACCACCACGGTCGTCGCGGTTTGTTGCGCATGGTGAGCCGTCGTCGCAAATTGCTCGACTACCTCAAGTCTAAAAACTTTGACCGTTACGCTGCTCTGATCGCCAAACTTGGCCTGCGCAAGTAATCGTTAAATTTCTAGCGACAAACGCCTGAGTTTTCAAGAAGCTCAGGCGTTTTGCACTTTTAACAACTCATTTTTTACAAACGGTAGACATCAAGGCGCAGATTCGAAAGCTGTGTCATTCCAAAAAAGCCCCAACTTTTCTGGAATGGCATCGTGTGCTGCACTGTGTCATGCCAAATTTCATAAGGAAAACACATGTCAATTTTCAACAAAGTTACCAAGACATTCCAATGGGGCCAACACACGGTCACCATGGAAACCGGTGAAGTTGCTCGCCAAGCTGGCGGCGCTGTGCTCGTCAACATGGACGACACCGTGGTGTTGGCCACTGTCGTGGGTTCGAAGATCGCCAAAGCTGGCCAAGACTTCTTCCCCTTGACCGTTGACTACATCGAGAAAACATACGCTGCAGGCAAGATCCCCGGCAGCTTCTTCAAGCGCGAAGCCAAGCCTAGCGAGCACGAGACATTGACCAGCCGTCTGATCGACCGCCCCATCCGTCCTTTGTTTCCAGAGGGTTTCTACAACGACGTGCACGTGGTGATTCACACCGTGTCGTTGAACCCAGAAGTCGATGCTGACATTGCTGCTCTGATCGCTGTGTCTGCTGCGTTGAGCATTTCTGGTATTCCTTTCAATGGCCCCATTGGTGCCGCGCGCGTGGGTTACATCAACGGCGAATACGTCTTGAACCCAGGCCAAACACAACGCAAAGACAGCCAGATGGACCTCGTGGTCGCTGGTACCGAAGCGGCTGTGTTGATGGTGGAATCTGAAGCCCAACAGCTGTCAGAAGAAATCATGTTGGGTGCTGTGGTGTTTGGCCACGAGCAAGGCAACATCGCGATCAACGCCATCCACGACTTGGTGCGTGACGCTGGCAAACCAGCTTGGGATTGGTCAGCACCTGCCAAGGACGAGCCACTGATCGCCAAGGTTCAAGCACACGCCGAAGAAAAACTGCGCGCTGCCTACCAAATCCGCAACAAGCAATCACGCACTTTGGCTTGCCGCCAAGCCTACGCTGCTGTGATGGAAGCCCTCAAGGCCGACGGCGTTGAGTTTGATTCGGTCAAAGTCGAAAACATGTTGTTCGACGTCGAAGCCCACATCGTTCGCAGCCAAATCTTGGCAGGCGAGCCACGTATCGATGGCCGTGACACACGCACGGTGCGCCCCATCGAAATTCGCAACAGCGTGTTGCCACGCACCCACGGTTCTGCCTTGTTCACACGCGGCGAAACCCAAGCTTTGGTGGTCACCACTTTGGGTACAGAGCGCGATGCACAACGCATCGACGCATTGGCCGGGGAGTACGAAGACCGTTTCATGATGCACTACAACATGCCTCCCTTCGCTACTGGCGAAGTGGGCCGCATGGGTTCAACCAAGCGCCGCGAAATCGGCCACGGCCGTTTGGCCAAGCGTGCTTTGGTAGCTGTGTTGCCAACCAAAGAAGAGTTCCCATACACCATGCGCGTGGTGTCTGAAATCACCGAATCCAACGGTTCTTCATCGATGGCTTCGGTCTGCGGTGGCTGCTTGTCCATGATGGACGCAGGCGTGCCCATGAAAGCACACGTGGCCGGTATCGCCATGGGCCTGATCAAAGACGGCAACCGTTTTGCTGTGTTGACCGACATCTTGGGTGACGAAGATCACTTGGGCGATATGGACTTCAAAGTGGCCGGTACAACCAACGGTATTACTGCTTTGCAAATGGACATCAAGATCCAAGGCATCACCAAAGAAATCATGCAAGTGGCATTGGCTCAAGCCAAAGAAGCACGCATGCACATCTTGGACAAGATGCAAGCCGCCATGGGCGAAGCCAAAACCGAAGTGTCTGACTTTGCACCGAAGTTGTTCACGATGAAGATCAACCCAGAGAAGATCCGTGACGTGATCGGTAAAGGCGGCGCCACCATCCGTGCGTTGACCGAAGAAACCGGTTGCCAGATCAACATCGAAGAAGACGGCACGATCACCATCGCCGCGACCGATGCGTCAAAGGCTGAAGAGGCTAAAAAACGCATCGAACAAATCACCGCTGAAGTCGAAATTGGCAAGATCTACGAAGGCCCGATTACCAAGATTTTGGACTTCGGTGCTTTGGTCAACTTGTTGCCAGGCAAAGACGGTTTGTTGCACATCAGCCAGATCGCACACGAGCGTGTCGAGAAGGTCACTGACTACCTCAGCGAAGGTCAAATCGTGCGCGTGAAAGTGCTCGAGACAGACGAAAAAGGTCGCGTGAAGTTGTCGATGAAAGCGTTGATGGATCGTCCTCAAGCTGACCACGCACACGACGCAGCTCCTCAAGCCTAATTGGGCTTGAGAGGCGGTTGCGCACATGATGCACATCGTTGAAATCACCACGCCTGGCGCCCCCGAGGTGCTGCGCGTTGGCCAACGGCCTGTGCCCCAGGCGGGTGAGGGTGAGTTGCTGATTCGTGTCAGCGCCAGTGGCGTGAATCGCCCTGACGTGTTGCAGCGAATCGGTAACTACCCCGTGCCTGCTGGCGCATCGGATGTGCCTGGCCTCGAGGTGGCAGGTGTCATCGAGTCAGGTGATGCAGCGGCTTTGGCTGCTGCGGGCCTGAAGGTGGGTGACCGTGTGTGTGCCTTGGTAGCCGGTGGTGGCTATGCACAGTACTGTGTGGCGCCAGTGGCTCAGTGTTTGCCAGTGCCCGCAGGGTTGAGTGATGTCGAGGCAGCTTCGTTGCCCGAGACATTTTTTACCGTGTGGAGCAATGTGTTTGACCGTGCGCACTTGCAAACGGGCGAGACATTGCTGGTGCAAGGCGGCTCTAGCGGTATTGGCGTGACGGCGATTCAAATGGCCAAGGCCATGGGCGCAACCGTCATCGTGACTGCGGGCAGTGACGCCAAATGTGCAGCTTGTTTGGTGCTGGGCGCAGATCACGCCATCAACTACAAAACCCATGACTTTGCCGCCGAGGCTATGCGCCTGACCAACGGCAAAGGTGTGGATGTGGTGCTCGACATGGTTGCTGGCGACTATGTGGCGCGTGAGGTGGATTGTTTGGCCGAAGATGGCCGCTTGGTCATCATTGCTTTGCAAGGTGGCACTAAGGCCAGCTTTGATGCAAGCAAGGTGCTGCGTCGTCGTTTGCACATCACGGGCTCGACTTTGCGTCCAAGACCTGTGGCATTCAAAGCGGCGATTGCGCGCAATTTGCATGAGCATGTGTGGCCATTGATTGAGTCCGGGCTTATCAAGCCTGTGATTCATGCCACGTTTGATGCGGCTTCAGCCGACGGTGCAGCGAACGCGCACCGTTTGATGGAGTCCAATCAGCACATTGGCAAGATTGTTTTGACTTGGAGTAAGTGATGAAGCAAAAACTTATTGCAGGCAATTGGAAGATGAATGGCAGCTTGGCTGCCAACGAAGCCCTGGTGCACGAAGTGCAACAGGGCTTGGCGCAAGCCTTGGGCGGTAGACACGCGCAAGTGGCGGTCTGTGTGCCTGCGGCGTATTTGTCGCAAGTGCAGCAGCTCGTCAAGGGCTCAGGCGTAGCCTTGGGTTCGCAAGATGTGTCGGCGCACGAACAGGGCGCTTATACCGGCGAAATTTCTGCTGCGATGTTGAAAGACTTTGCAGTGCGGTATGCCATCGTCGGTCATTCAGAGCGTCGTCAGTACCACGGTGAAACCGATGAGCAAGTGGCGCACAAAGCGCAACATGCCTTGTCGGCCGGTATCACGCCTATCGTGTGTGTGGGTGAAACCTTGGCTGAGCGTGAGGCAGGGAAAACCGAAGAGGTGGTCAAGCGACAATTGGCTGCTGTGATTCACACCAACGGCCATTGCATCAGCGAAATCGTGGTGGCTTATGAGCCAGTCTGGGCTATTGGTACGGGCCAAACGGCCTCGCCAGCGCAAGCGCAAGCGGTGCATGCGGTGTTGCGTGGTCAGTTGCAAGCAGCGACCGAGCACTCAGAGCGTGTGCACATCTTGTACGGTGGCAGCATGAATGCGGCGAATGCGGTTGAATTGCTGGCGCAGCCAGACATTGACGGTGGCCTCATTGGTGGCGCAGCCCTCAAGGCGGCAGATTTCTTAACCATCATCGCGGCTGCAGCGCGTTGAAAGTAATTATTTTTTCGGAGTTTTTATGAGTTTGATTTTGAATATCGTTCAAGTGGTTCAGTTGTTGGCTGCTTTGGGCATGATTGGTTTGATCTTGGTTCAGCACGGCAAAGGTGCGGACATGGGTGCGGCCTTTGGTAGCGGCAGTTCGGGTAGTTTGTTTGGTGCCAGCGGTGGTGCCAACTTCATGTCGCGCACCACGGGTGTGTTGGCTGCTGTTTTCTTTGTCTGCACATTGGCCTTGGCCTACTTCGGCAATCTGCGTCCTGTCAGCTCTGGTAGCGTGCTTGAAGGCGCTGTGTTGGCGCCTGCCTCTGTAGCCGAAGAGCCAGCCTCGGGTGCAGCGCAAATTCCCACAAAGTAATCGCAAAACCTTCACGCTTCAGAGCGATTGGGGCCCTTTTCAGGGTAAACTCTGAGGCTGTTCAAGGAGCGTTATTCCTCTTCGCTTTTGTAGAACAAACAACCCAAAGCCGTCGTGGTGAAATTGGTAGACACGCTATCTTGAGGTGGTAGTGGCGAAAGCTGTGCGAGTTCGAGTCTCGCCGACGGCACCATCCAAAAAGTCTGCTGTAACTCTGGTGTCAACCAGTTACGGCAGACTTCGCAGACTAAAAACCAGATAGTCATACAGCGAGATTGAGATGAGCTTAGAACAATACCTTCCCGTCCTCTTATTTATCCTTGTGGGCCTTGGCGTGGGGGTTGCTCCTCAAGCGATCGGCTTTTTCTTGGGCCCACGCCGCCCAGATCCGGCTAAAAACTCTCCCTACGAATGCGGCTTCGAAGCGTTTGAAGATGCCCGCATGAAGTTTGATGTGCGCTACTACTTGATCGCCATCCTCTTCATCTTGTTCGATTTGGAAATCGCATTTTTGTTCCCTTGGGCTGTCGCGCTCAAGGAAATTGGTTTCATCGGCTTCATCGACATGATGATTTTCCTTGCCATCCTCGTTGCAGGCTTTGCCTACATGTGGATCAAGGGTGCCATCGATTGGGAATAACCCAAAAGGAAGAACTATGTCACTTGAAGGCGTTTTCAAAGAAGGCTTCATCACCACGTCCTACGACTCGGTGGTGAATTGGGCCAAAACAGGCTCGTTGTGGCCTATGACATTCGGCTTGGCTTGTTGTGCGGTCGAAATGATGCATGCGGGTGCAGCGCGCTATGACATCGACCGTTTTGGCATGTTGTTCCGTCCAAGTCCACGTCAGTCTGATTTGATGATTGTGGCTGGCACCTTGTGCAACAAGATGGCCCCCGCTTTGCGTAAGGTGTACGACCAGATGTCTGAGCCACGTTGGGTGTTGTCCATGGGCTCATGCGCCAATGGTGGCGGTTACTACCACTACAGCTACTCGGTGGTGCGCGGTTGCGACCGCGTGGTGCCAGTAGACGTGTACGTGCCAGGTTGCCCCCCCACGGCTGAGGCCTTGATGTACGGCATCTTGCAGCTGCAAAGCAAGATTCGTCGCGAAAACACCATCGCACGCTAATTGCACATTGCGTAGGAAAGACAAATGAGCCATTCCATTCAAACGCTTGAAGCGGCCTTGCACGATGTGCTGGGCAGCAAAGTCAAGCTCCTCGAATCCGCTTTGGGTGAATTGACCTTGACGGTCTCTGCAGCCGATTACCACGATGTGTGCCAAACCTTGCGCGACGACTCGCGACTCGGTTTTGAACAGTTGATGGATCTGTGTGGTTTGGATTACTCCAGCTACAAAGACGGTGCACATTCCAAATTCACCGATGGTCCGCGCTATGCCGTGATAAATCATTTGTTGTCGGTCAGTCATAACTGGCGTCTGCGTGTGCGCGTGTTTGCTGTGAGCGAAGACGTGCCTGTGGTCGCTTCGGTCAACGATTTGTGGAACTCTGCCAACTGGTTCGAACGTGAAGCGTTTGACTTGTTCGGCATCGTGTTTGAAGGTCACCTCGACTTGCGTCGTTTGTTGACCGACTACGGCTTTGTAGGTCACCCCTTCCGTAAAGATTTTCCAACCTCGGGTCACGTGGAAATGCGTTACGACGCCGAGCAAAAACGTGTGGTGTACCAACCCGTCACCATCGAGCCGCGCGAAATCACACCGCGCATCATTCGTGAAGACAACTACGGCGGTACGCACTGACCATGGCTGATATCAAGAACTACACCCTGAATTTGGGCCCTCAACATCCTGCTGCACATGGCGTGCTGCGTTTGGTTTTGGAACTCGACGGCGAAGTGGTCCAACGTGCCGATCCACACATCGGCTTGTTGCACCGTGCCACTGAAAAGTTGGCCGAGAGCAAAACCTACATCCAATCCTTGCCCTACATGGACCGCCTCGACTACGTGTCCATGATGTGTAACGAGCACGCCTACTGCTTGGCCATCGAAAAAATGATGGGCATTGAAGTGCCAGAGCGTGCGCAATACATCCGCGTGATGTATTCCGAAATCACCCGTTTGCTCAACCACTTGTTGTGGTTGGGTTGCCATGGTTTCGACTGCGGTGCGATGAACATCTTGATTTACTGCTTCCGCGAGCGCGAAGATTTGTTCGATATGTACGAGGCGGTGTCGGGTGCACGTATGCACGCGGCTTACTTTCGTCCAGGCGGCGTGTACCGCGATTTGCCAGACAGCATGCCTCAATACAAGGCTAGCAAAGTGCGCAATGCCAAATCGGTGGCGCGTTTGAACGAAGGTCGTTCAGGCTCGTTGCTCGACTTCATTGACGATTTCACGCAGCGTTTCCCTAAATTGGTCGACGAGTATGAAACGCTCCTGACTGACAACCGCATTTGGAAACAACGTACCGTGGGTATCGGCGTGGTCACGCCAGAGCGCGCAAAAAACCTCGGTTTCTCAGGCGCGATGTTGCGTGGCTCAGGCATTGCCTGGGACTTGCGCAAGCACCAGCCTTATGACGTTTATGACCGCATGGACTTCGATATTCCTGTGGGTAAAACCGGCGACTGCTACGACCGCTATTTGGTGCGCGTCGAAGAAATGCGTCAGTCCAACCGCATCATCAAACAGTGCGTGGACTGGTTGCGCGTCAACCCAGGCCCTGTTATCACTGACAACCACAAAGTGGCCGCGCCAAGCCGCGAAGGTATGAAGTCGAACATGGAGGAGTTGATCCACCATTTCAAACTTTTCACCGAAGGTTTCCATGTGCCCGAAGGCGAAGCTTATGCTGCCGTCGAGCATCCCAAGGGTGAGTTTGGTATCTATCTCGTGAGCGATGGTGCCAACAAGCCTTACCGTATGAAGATTCGCGCTCCTGGTTTTGCCCATCTGGCAGCCATGGATGAAATGGCGCGTGGCCACATGATTGCTGACACCGTCGCGGTGATTGGCACCATGGACATTGTGTTCGGGGAAATTGACCGATGAGTTCTGTAAACACCCACCACGGCGCACCGCTGTCGGCCCAAGCCCTCGAGCGCTTTACGCATGAGGTTGCCAAATACCCAGACGACCAGAAGCAATCTGCCGTCATGGCTTGTTTGGCGATTGCCCAGCAAGAGCAGGGTTATGTCAGCGCTGATAGCGAGCGCGTGATTGCTGAGTTGCTCTGCATGGCCCCTATGGCAGTGCACGAAGTGACCACCTTCTACAACATGTACAACCAGCAACCGGTTGGCAAGTTCAAGATCAACGTGTGTACCAATCTGCCTTGCCAATTGCGCAACGGGCAGGGCGCTTTGATGCACTTGGTCAAGACCTTGGGCATTGAAGTCGGCGAGACCACGGCGGATGGCATGTTCACCGTGCAACCCGG
>NZ_JAVKLM010000002.1:0-2925 GCF_031539105.1 Limnohabitans sp. | reverse complement strand
CACGCAAATCGGCTACAACAACCGGAACGCCGCCATCGTCATCACGCTGTGCGCGTTGGCGCTTGAGCTGCTTGGCAAGGCCGTCACGCTCTGACGCCACGGTGTCACGTTCAACGCTCAGATTGACGCGTTGCGCCTCCAGTTCACGGATGCGCTGACGAAGACCGCGCACGCTCAAATCGTCAATATCTGAAACGTCGCCGTCCTCTAGAAGCTGGCTTACCACTTCGGCGTCCGCGCTTGCAAGAGCTAGCATTTTTGTTTTTGGCAGTGCCAACAACTCAGTGCGCTGGGACGCGGGCAGCATGGTGGTGAACTTTGCCATCGTCATCAGCTCACGCGCCCGGCGTGGCGATAAGCCAAGGTCTTCCATACCGGTCTCAAACTCGCCATGAGCCAATTCGTTCTTGATGCTGAGCAATAGGTATCCGGTCTCCACCGCCAGCCGCGCCGCCATGTTGTATGACGACACCGCGCGGGAAATTCGGTCTTGCAAACCGCCGCTGACGGCAATGCCCAACTCTTGTGCTGCTGCTGCGTCCTGCTCCGTGAAACTCAAATCGGCGAACGTTTGCCGATTTGCTTCAACGACCTCAACGCTTGTATTTTTCTTAGCCACGCTTTACCTCTTTCTTCATGTCTTTTTTGAGCCCTAAAGCCACCATCACGCGGTGGGCCTCACCCCGTGTCCCTTTGAGACGACCCTGCAACACCATTTGCATGGTGTTGTAGTCAAGGCCGTGATCACGTGCGAAGTCGACCTGCGACACGCCGCGTGCGACTAGGTCAGCTTTGACCTGTTTGATTCGCTCTGAATTTGTTGCCGTTGCTACACTCACATAACCTCCGTTTAAAAACGTGAATAAAGATTCATTAATGTGGATTATGGATGCTCAATCCACATCTTGCAAGGAGTATTTTTAATGTCCGACAAAATCAGTGGGTTTCTAGATGTTTTGGCACGCCTAAAGCTCGCCCTTGGGTGCAGCGACGACGCCACAGTTGCCACACGCCTAGGGCTAAGTAAAACCGCGTTCAACAACCGCAAGTTGCGCGGGAGCCTCCCCACCGATGAGATAGACACGCTCATTGAGAGCGAGGGGCTTAGCGCGGCTTTTATCTATCAAGGCACTGGGGCCGTGCATATGGACTCTGACGCCCAAAGCTGGGAGGCCGGATTCAAAAAGCGGATCAAGCAGTCGCTGAGCCTGAAAACCTATACGGACGTGCTGGTCAGTCAGGGCTACAAAACAGCGAAATTGACCGCTGTGATCAATGGGAAAGAAGACCCGTCGCCGCGCCTATTGCGAGACCTCCAGGTGCTGTTCGGAATTGACACAAATTGGCTTGTGATGGGCGATACAAGCTCATCACTCAGCGGTGTTGAGCGTGACCTCATTGATGCGTATCGAAAATCACCAGCGGCTGGGCAAGAGTTCATTCGTCGCGCAGCAGGCATGGCCGCTACAACGCCACCCAAGCCCACAAAAGTCAAGCAAGTGGCGTCAGGCTCGGCACCGACTATTCAGGTTGGCGGCTCAGTCAGAGACTCGAAAGTAAAAATAGGAAAATAGAACTCAATTCGAGAACACTAAGGACGCCGGTGACAAAACAACAAACAGGCCCACGAACAAGGGGCGTTGTGCAAATCAGTGGTGACATGATTGGCAGCACTGTCATCATCATCGACAACTCAGGGCGCAGATCAGCGCCTGGCACATGCCCCGTGAGCGTGAGCAGCGTTCTCACAGTGTTGGATCAACTGGAGCGGGATACACGCATTCGTGTCTTAGATTTTTTGGATCGTGAATTTGGTACACGTATGGTCAAAGACCTTGGCGAGCAGCAACTTACACGGGCAATGCTTTATGTGACTGCCATTCTCAAGAAGAACGAAATTCGTAAGCTTAGAAAGGCGGACAATGAAACCAGCCGTTAAATGGTCACTATTGGCCAGTGTTGTCGGGCTCTGTATTTTTTACGCTGGGACACTTTATGCGCCTGCAACTGTTGCAGACGCCGGGGCTGAGAACTCAGCTCCAAAATTTCCAGATCACTACTACGCAATGCGAGATGGCGAACGGTATGGCTATGAAGCCGCATTGAGTGTTGACGATCAAAATGCGGGACGCAGCTTGTCTCGTGTCGTGATGTTTTTTTATCACGGAACAAAGGGCGAGGGTCGAGACAAGCGCTGGCAGATATCCTCAGTTGAAGGCAACTCGATGATCTTTGCCGAGTGCGACGCTGTTTGTGATTTCGCAACGCTTACAACTCTCACTGCGGGCGTTGGACGAACCCGTGAAGAAGTGGTGCGTGTCGCGCCGCAGTCATTACTTGGCAGCGTATTTTTTGATGCGATGAGAGGCAAGCTATCTCCCTCAACGTCAAAAGACGGATCAACCTCTTGGCTTGATAGAAAAACAGGGAGATTGATCACAATACCGGCCATCCGGTGAAGTGTTTCACCACGACTAAACAGCGTTGATTCCAGAAACTAAGGACTTCTAACCGAAGTCCTTTTTTCATTTCTGGAGTCGTTATGTCTAAGTCGTATCGAATGCTCAGCTGGGTGGTCTTGACCGCCGTGTTGTTGGCCGCCTCGTTGTTCGCTCAAAGTGCGTGGCCCGGCAATGTGGTGTCGGTATCGCTCTACAAGGCGCACCTTATGGCGCTTGGCGGCTGGGGCGGCTAT
The DNA here is from genome assembly GCF_031539105.1 of Limnohabitans sp. GTDB lineage: Bacteria > Pseudomonadota > Gammaproteobacteria > Burkholderiales > Burkholderiaceae_C > Limnohabitans. Next base: position 230 of record NZ_JAVKLM010000002.1, on the reverse strand, counting down.
TGGCTTGACCGTGCGCAGTTTCCTTATGCGCGGCCCGATATGTTTCTTGTGGGGTCTAACACTGACCGCGCAGCCAATGGTTTCTCATTATCGCAGCTGCGTCGCGCCATCATTGTGGCCGCCTGCCTGATTTGCGTGGGCTTGGGCGCATGACATACCAAGTTCGCCGCCGTCGCCTTCGCATGGGGGCCTGCTTTGTGTTGGCGTGGGTTGCCTTGGCGTTGTTCGCT
>NZ_JAVKLM010000001.1:0-3232 GCF_031539105.1 Limnohabitans sp. | reverse complement strand
CACGCAAATCGGCTACAACAACCGGAACGCCGCCATCGTCATCACGCTGTGCGCGTTGGCGCTTGAGCTGCTTGGCAAGGCCGTCACGCTCTGACGCCACGGTGTCACGTTCAACGCTCAGATTGACGCGTTGCGCCTCCAACTCGCGAATGCGCAAGCGAAGAGCACGCGTATTCATATCAGCCAAGTCTGCGAAATCCCCGCCTTCCAAAACGTCCTCAATCACCTCGGGATCAGCACTGGCAAACACCAACACCTTCGACTTTGGCAACATCAGCATTTCATTGCGCTTGGATTCAGGAAGCATGGTCGCGAACTTTGCCATCCGCATCAGCTCTGAAGCGCGTTGACTGGTGAGTCCAAGCGCCTCCATGCCGTCTTCAAACTCTCCGTGAGGCATCTCAGCCTTTACGCTCAATAGCAAATAGCCAGCCTCAACCGCTAAGCGTGCGGCCATATTGCATGCAACGGCGGCGCGGGACACTCGGTCACTTACGGAGCCCCCCAGCACGATCCCAAGGCCAACGGCGGCTATTGAGTCACTTTCTGTGAACTCAAATCCCCGCACGGTGCGGGGATTTGCCACGATCACTTCATTTTTCTTAGGCATTCAGATTTCCTTCTAAATATTTGTTTTGAATAAATCGGAGAACAAACTTTTTGAGCAATGGAAGAGGCGTCCCCTCAACAATTGATTTCGCTGCTTCAGCTTGAATTTCCACAGTTGCATTGGTGTCTATTGCGATCCGCACTAGCGTTTGCATTTCTGGAGGCAAAACCTCGACTACTGAATCAAATCCATCACTCATGACTTCCCCACTACAACCGTTGTCGGCTTAAAGTGCTTGCCGCCCGTAGGCAGCTTGACCGCCATATCGGCTATTGCTGTCAGACGCTGCGCCATCTCACGCAATGCGCTGGGGCGAATTTCCATGCCGTTGAACGGTTCGCTGGTCAGCTCCACCAAAGCAGCGCCGTGACGGCAGCGGGTCAGGGTGGCGGTCACCCAAGGGACGTCAACGCCACGGTTTTTTTGCTCCTCGCGCTCAGCCCGTCTATTCACGACTGCTGCTAGGCGGTCTTGAGCGGACTGTTGCTCAGGAGTTGTCATACAGTTCCAGCCTCTTTCAAACCAAGGCGCACAGCAATTTCGTGACCACGGCCTCGACGCGCTTTATTAATGCCATTGACTACACGCACCACTTCGCCGTATGGGTAGCCGTGTTCGGTGGCAAAATCTTTGAAGGTCTTGCCTTCGCGACGGAATTTCTCTTTCAGTTTTTCTGGTGTGATTGGCATTTTTTTCAGTCCTTTAGGTTGGGTTGTTAAAAGTTCGTTGATGCGTATTGTGTTAACAGTTAACGCAAATTGCAAGGAGTATTTTTATGGTTGACAAAAACGTAGGGTTTTTAGGTGTCGCTGATCGTTTACGACTTGCGCTTGACTTGCCAAGCGAGGCTCAATTAGCTGAGCGGCTTGGGATGAAGCAGTCCGCGTGGTCAACACGCAAAACACGCGGCCAACTACCTACCGCCGAAATTGATGCCCTTATCAGCGCCGAGGGGCTAAATCCCGAGTTCATCTATGAAGGCACAGGTCCAGTGCATTTAGACGTGGACGGCGAAAGCTGGGAAAGCGGTTTTAGAAAGCGTGTTGAGCAGTCGCTAGGTCAGTCCACCTACACCGATGTATTGGTGCGCGAAGGTCATAAAAAAACTGATCTCAAGGCTGCGTTAACGGGCAAGCAAGCCCCGTCAGCTAAGTTGCTGCGAGACATGCGCCGAAGTCTTCAGCTGGATATGAATTGGCTCATCTGCGGTGATACCGATACTGCTCTGAGTAGGGATGAGCGAGCCGTGGTTGATGCCTATCGCAGTGCGACCAAAGAAGGCAAAACCACCATTGCACAGGTGGCGGCTATGGCTCCGAAGGCGAAGGGCAAGTAATGGTCACGGTGCAACTCATCGTCGGCCAAAGTGACATAGATGACCAAATTTCTGCACTCATGCGCGAGTCCACAACACTCAAAGACGAAAAGCGAATGCACGCCGCTGTCGCTTGCCTCTACAAGGCAAAAACCCTGATGCTCGAATCACCGTTTGTCTATACCGCTGAGAAGTGGTGCAAGCTGCCGTTGTATTTGCAACAAGCTGGCATGTTCTCAGAATCAATGCACGAGTTTCAGTTTTTGCTTGACGACCTGCCTAGACGGGTACGGCGTGACACATCGTTAGACGACCCCAATGTCGATACTTTGTCGCGTAAGCAAAAGCGTTACAAACGTCTGTTGGACGACGACACAAAAACGATTGAAGCCAAACGTGCGCTTGCTAAGAAGCGTCAAGAGAAAAGAGTAAAGCCGTGACAAACACATTTAGGTTTGACCCGTCCACAGGCTCTTTGAGTGCCGTCTCCTATGTCCGTGCAAGCCATGCGCACAAATGCACTTGCGGACACGAATTCACGTTCACCGTAGACTGGGCAGAGGGCTCAGTGATAAATACTGAGGCGCTCAACATTAAGAATCTCAACTGCCCTCAATGTCAGGCTGCCGTGGTTCTTCCGGCAGGCCAGTATTGTGTTGAAGGTTACGATCTTGTTCGCAAATAAGTTTGCCATGCACAATCACCCGCTTGCAATCAATCTCTAGACGCCCTCCATCTAAAGGGCGTACAGACTTAACCCCTTCAAATAGGCAGGCGTGGTGTGTGGCAGTTGTGTTCATACCCCGCATCTTCGCGCGCGCATAGGGCGTTGCCACGGTGAAGTGTTTCACCACGACTAAGCAGCGCTGATTCCAGAAACTAAGGACTTCTAACCGAAGTCCTTTTTTCATTTCTGGAGTCGTTATGTCTAAGTCGTATCGAATGCTCAGCTGGGTGGTCTTGACCGCCGTGTTGTTGGCCGCCTCGTTGTTCGCTCAAAGTGAGTGGCCCGGCAATGTGGTGTCGGTATCGCTCTACAAGGCGCACCTTATGGCGCTTGGCGGCTGGGGAGGCTATTGGCTTGACCGTGCGCTGTTTCCTTATGCGCGGCCCGATATGTTTCTTGTGGGGTCTAGCACTGACCGCACGGCCAATGTTTTCTCTTCATCGCAGCTGCGTCGCGCCATCATTGTGGCCGCCTGCCTGATTTGCGTGGGCTTGGGCGCATGACATACCAAGTTCGCCGCCGTCGCCTTCGCATGGGGGCCTGCTTTGTGTTGGCGTGGGTTGCCTTGGCGTTGTTCGCT
>NZ_JAVKLM010000050.1:0-21126 GCF_031539105.1 Limnohabitans sp. | reverse complement strand
GTCTTCGGCAGTTTTCTTCATCTTGCGCAGAATTTCAGCGCTGATTTGAGGCGGGGCCAACTTGTTGCCACGCACTTCCACCCATGCGTCGCCGTTGTCGGCTTTGGCAATGGTGTAGGGCATCAAGTCGATGTCTTTTTGCACTTCTTTCTCTGCAAACTTGCGACCGATCAAACGCTTGACCGCGTACAGCGTGTTGCGTGGGTTGGTCACCGCTTGGCGTTTGGCGGAGGCGCCCACCAAGATTTCGCCGTCTTCTTGATACGCAATGATCGACGGTGTGGTGCGAGCGCCTTCGGCGTTCTCGATCACTTTGGTCGTGTTGCCTTCCATGATGGCCACGCACGAGTTGGTGGTGCCCAAGTCAATACCAATGATTTTTCCCATGTCTAACTCCAGTAATTTTCAAAAATTCAGATGGACAGTAGTTATGGCTAACTCTGCCGATTTCAAGTGTTTTATTTCGGTGCAGCCACGGTGACCAGTGCAGGGCGCAACACGCGCTCAGCAATCAAGTAGCCTTTTTGCAGCACGGCGACCACCGTGTTGGCTTCTTGTGTGGAATCGGCGGGGAGGGGCACCACGCTGATGGCTTGGTGTTGTGCGGGGTCAAACTTGGCGCCGGCAGCGGGGTCGATCGCGATGATTTTGTTGCGCTCCATGGCGCTTTTGAGTTGACGCAGCGTGGCTTCAGCGCCTTCGCGAATTTGTTCAGGCGTCGCGGTTTGCACGGCTAAGCCAGCTTCGAGGCTGTCAAGCACAGGCAAGAGGCTGTCGGCAAAGCTCTCGAGGGCAAATTTGCGTGCTTTCGAGACTTCGTCGTCCGCGCGGCGGCGGGCGTTTTGCACATCGGCTTGGCCACGCACGTATTGGTCTTGCAACTCGGCGGCTTTGGCTTGCAAAGCGGCGATTTCGGCGTGCGCAGCGGCCAATGGGTCTAGCGCAGCGGCTTCAGCCGAGGTCGCCTCGGGGGTGGGCGCCATGCCGGCCATGTGTGACGCCAAATGTGCGGCAGCGGTATCTAGGTTTTCTGTAGGTTCTGACATGCTTTGTAGGGCTTGTGTGAATGAGATGCAGCAAAGCTGAGGCCATCCGACCCTATTTCAAGAGGGGTTTTGTAAAAAATTTGAAGTGGGCAAAACAAAGCGGGGCTAAGCCCCGCTGTAAAACGGCAGCCAAAAGGGCTGCCGTGCCGTCTTTTTATTCGAGGCCGAGTAGCTCGACGTCAAACTTCAAGGTGGCGTTGGGTGGAATCACACCGCCCGCACCGCGTGCACCGTAGCCCAGCTCTGGCGGGATGATGAGGGTGCGTTGGCCACCAATCTTCATGCCCTGCACGCCTTCGTCCCAGCCCTTGATGACCATGCCAGCGCCCAGAGGGAAGGCAAACGCGTCATTGCGGTCGCGGCTGGAATCAAACTTGGCGCCTTGCTCGCCGTCGTTGTACAGCCAGCCGGTGTAGTGCACGCTCACGTGCTGGCCAGCGGCGGCTTCAGCGCCGTCGCCCACCACGTTGTCGATGTATTGCAGGCCGGAAGGGGTCGTGTTCATGGCAAATCCTTGGATGGGTCTAATAAATACGTAACCCTAGAGTGTACCCAGTGAGGTGCCTTTCATGATGGAAGAGAATGGCGTTTTGATTCATATTGTGGAGATATCCCCATGCAAGCTCGTCGATGCTTTATGTCTAAGTTGTTTGTCGCAAGTCTGTTGGCGGGTTGCGTGGTGTCTGCACACGCGCAGAGTTTCCCAGCGAAACCTTTACGCATCGTGGTCCCTTTTGGTGCGGGGGGTGTGGCTGACCTCACCGCACGCACGGTGGCGCAAAAAATGTCTGAAGGTTTGGGTCAGTCCGTGGTCATCGACAACCGTCCCGGCGCGGGTGGCATTGTGGCGGCCGAGATGGTGGCCAAGTCTGAGCCTGATGGCTACACCCTTTTGCTGATGTCCAACGCCAACGCCGTGAGCGCTGGCTTGTTTAAAACGCTGCCTTTTGACCCCGTGAAAGACTTCACGCCCGTGTCTTTGATGGGCACTTTTGACTTGGCCATCGTCACCAGCGCCGAGTCGCGTTTTCAAACCCTGCCTGAATTGCTGACATGGGCCAAAGCCAACCCAGGCAAGCTCAACATTGGCAGCATCAACATCGGCAGCACCCAGCATTTGACGGCTGAGTTGTTCAAGTCGGTGGCGGGTTTGGATGCGCAAGTCGTGCCTTTCAACGGCACACCTGCGGTGATGACAGCTTTGCGAGGCGGCCAAATTGATGTGGCGTTAGAAGTGCTAAGCCCCGTGTTGCCGCAAATCAAAGGTGGCGCCTTGCGCGCCTTGGCAGTCACTGGCCCAAAGCGCAACACGGCTTTGCCACAAGTGCCCACAGCCAAAGAGGGTGGCCTGCCTAACTTGGTGGCCACCTCTTGGAACGGCTTGGGCGTGCCTGCCAAAACGCCGCAAGCGGTGGTGGAGCGCTTGAACAAAGAAGTCAACGCTGCGTTGCAAAACCCAGCGGTACGTCAAAAATTGCTGGAGTTGAATGTAGAGCCACACCCCAGCACCGTGCCACAAGCGCAAGAGTGGTTGCAAACCGAGATCAAGCGCTGGGGTGATGTGATTCAACGCGCTGGTATTCAAAAACAATAAAAAAGCAACAAACGTCAATCGCTGATGCTCAACATCCTCACCATCACTGGCCCGATTTATTTGTCGATTGCATTGGGCTTTGCTGCCACGCGTCGTGGCATGTTCAGCAAGCTTGACGGACAAGTGCTGGGGCGTTTTGTGTTGAACTTTGCCTTGCCTGCCATGTTGTTTAACACGCTGTCGCAACGCAACTTTGCCGAGGTGCTGAACCCGAACTACCTCTTGGCGTACGGTGCCGGATCTTTGTTTTCGTTTGCAGTGGGTTTTGGCGTATGGCGCGTCTGGCGCAAAAAATCACTCACCGAAAGCGGCATGGTGGCCATGGGGGTGAGCTGCTCCAACAGCGGCTATGTGGGCTACCCCATCTTGTTGCAGTTTTTAGGGCCAGCGGCAGGCGTGGGCTTGGCCCTCACCGTGCTGATTGAAAACCTGCTCACCATTCCACTGGCTTTGGCGATTGCGCAGAGTGGCGAAGCGGAGCACTTGTCTTGGCAACACACCGTGCTTCAAAGCTTGAAACGCATGGCCCAATTGCCCATGATGCAAACGATTGTTTTGGGCTTTGTGGTCTCGATGATGGGCTGGCATTTGCCTGAGGTGATGTCTAAAACGGTCAATTTGTTTGCTGCATCCACAGCCGCGATTGCGCTGTTTGTGAACGGCGGCTCTTTGGTCGGCATGCGCGTGGTGGGTCTGATTCAAGAGGTGCGTTGGATTACGATTGGCAAACTGGTGGTGCACCCCTTGGCTGTGGGATGCATGCTGATGGTGGTCGGCCCGATTGACCCCAGTCTGAAAATTTCTGCGGTGCTGTTGGCGGGTATGCCCATGCTGGGTATTTATCCCTTGCTGGCTCAGCGCCATGGCCAAGAAGGTTTTTGTGCTGCCGCGTTGTTGGTGACCACCGTCGCTTCCTTCTTCACCATCAGTCTGATTTTGTGGGCCATGGGTGAGTTGCCAGGCTGGCACGTGTAAGCCGCGTATGCAAATCAAAGAGTCTGAAGTTGAGGTGACGGCCATTCGCGCCCAAGGCGCGGGCGGGCAAAACGTCAACAAGGTGTCCAGCGCCATTCACCTGCGCTTTGACATTTGGGCCTCGTCGTTGCCCGAGGATGTCAAAGAGCGTTTGCTGTGCTTGCCAGACCACCGCATCACCCAAGAGGGCGTGGTGGTCATCAAATCGCAAGAGCATCGCAGCCAAGACATGAACCGCATCGAGGCCTTTGCACGTTTGCACGATTTGGTGCACAGCGTGGCCAAGCCGCCCAAGAAGCGTAAACCGACCAAACCCACCTATGCGTCAAAGCTGCGCCGCTTAGACAGCAAAAAAAAGACCTCGGCGATCAAGTCGAACCGAGGTCGGGTGCTTTAAACGCTGCGGGTATTTAGGCTTTGCGCAAGAAGCAAGCTTTGAGCATGTAGTTGCCCACGTCCATCTTGCAATCCACCTCGTGGTCGCCACCCACCAAGCGAATGCTTTTCACCTTGGTGCCCATTTTCAGCGTGGTGGATGAGCCTTTGACTTTCAGATCTTTGATCAGCACCACGGCATCGCCGTCTTTCAGCACCGTGCCGTTGGCGTCTTTCACCACGGATTCGTCTTCGTCATCCGCTGCGGCAGTTGCCACCATCGGCCACTCATGCGCGCAATCGGCGCACACATAGTTGTCGCCGTCTTGGTAGGTGTTTTCTTGGGCGCATTGTGGGCAGGCTGGAATGTTGGACATGGTGTTGGTTTTCTTTGAAAGGTGCGCAGTGTAGTTTTGCAAGGTTTCAGCGAACTTGCAGCTTGATGCCGTTGGCCGATGCTGCTGCGATCTCGCCCACTTCACACGCCTCGGCAAAGCCGTGTTGGTGAAACACAGCCAGCACCTCGGCCACGCTCTCAGGTGCGCAGGCAACAAGCAGGCCGCCACTGGTTTGGGGATCGCTCAACAAAGCTTGGTCGATGGCATCGCGTTCAGGTACGAGTTCAATCTCGTTGCCATAAGCGGCCCAGTTCCGGCCCGAGGCGCCGGTCAGCATGCCTTGCTTTGCCAACTCGCGCACGCCAGGCAACAAAGGCACTTGGCTCATATTCAGTTGCACCGTGTGGTGGCTGCCGCGGGCCATCTCGAGTGCGTGGCCTGCCAAGCCAAAGCCTGTCACGTCGGTCATGGCGTGCACGCCCGCCAAAGCCGAGAGTGCAGCGCCCGGTGTGTTTAGCTTGGTTGTGTTGGCAATCATGTGCGCATAGCCCTCAGTGCTGAGCGCGTTTTTCTTCAGGGCGGCAGACAACACGCCCACGCCCAGCGGTTTGCCCAAAATCAAACGGTCGCCCACGCGGGCATCGGCATTGCGCTTGATGCGTTTGGGGTGTACCAAGCCTAAGACGACCAAGCCGTAAATCGGCTCGACCGAGTCAATCGTGTGGCCACCCGCGATGGGGATGCCGGCCTCGCGGCACACGCTTTGACCGCCATCCAAAATTTTGCCAATCGTCTCCGCCGGCAGCACGTTGATGGGCATGCCCACCAAAGCCAAAGCCATGATGGGCGTGCCGCCCATGGCGTACACATCGCTGATGGCGTTGGTGGCCGCGATGCGGCCAAAGTCAAACGGGTCATCCACGATGGGCATGAAGAAGTCGGTGGTGGCAATCAGCGCTTGCTCATCGTTGAGCTGGTACACCGCTGCGTCGTCAGCGGTTTCAATGCCCACCAACAACTGCGGCGGAATAGGCATGGCACTGGTGCTTTTCAGAATCTCGCTCAACACGCCCGGCGCAATCTTGCAGCCGCAGCCACCACCATGTGAGAGGCTGGTGAGGCGAGGGATGGCGGGAGTGGGCGTGGAACTCATGGCGGGGCTTTCGTGAATAGCCTTTGATTTTGCCAGCTACAACAAGGGCAAACCCATAGGCACGCCGCATTTCTGATCCAGTAGGCTGTGATGCATCAAATCTAGGGAGATATGGGTATGCGTTTTCGGCTGTGGATATTGGCCGTGTGGTTTCCAGCGGTGGCGCAAGCGGCGCCCGAGTTGCTGTGCCACTTTGAGGTGAATGCCGAGCGCTCTGTGCATCGTTTTGTGCCCGTGTCAGACCCCTACACCGTGGGCAGTGTGAATTTGGCAGACCGCTTTCGGTTCAAAGCTGTGGTGCTGGGTAACGACACGCGGGTCGACGTGATCAACGTGTATGTGTCTTACCAAACCGAGCGCCAACCCATGCTGCTTCAGCATGTGAAGTTTGTGGCGCCATTAGCGCAGATAAAGCCCACGCCTGATGCCTTGACGGGCCGTGTGGCCTTGTATTCGCCTTTCTTGGGCAAAGAGCTGCAATACGGCTGCGCCTTGCATGAGGTGGTGCCATGAAATACCTGCCATGTTTCATCAGCAAAGGGGCGGCGCTCTACGTGCGTGTCGTGTTGTTCGTCTTGTGCACAGGTGCTGCGATGGCCCAAGTGCCAGAGCCTTTGGTGTCGGTGGTGTTTGCGGGCGACATCATGCTCGCGGGTGGGCCTGACCGTGCCATTCGACGTGGGCAAGACCCGTTTGCGGGCGTGGCCCACTTGTTCAAAGGCGCAGATCTGCGTTTGGGAAATTTGGAGTGCGTGGTGGCCACTGTGGGGTTGGTTGAACCTGAAAAACCCAATGTGTTTCGCGTGCATCCGCGCGGCTTGAAGTTTGTCAAACGCCACTTCGATGCCGTGGGTTTGGCCAACAACCACTCGGGTGACTATGGCCCCAAAGCCTTTGCGCAGATGCTGGGCCTGCTCAAGCAATCAGGCCTGGGCTATTACGGTGGCGGACATAACTTGAAAGAAGCGCATACCCCGCTCATCCTTGAGCGCCAAGGCTTGCGCATTGCCCTGTTGGGCTATGACGAATTTCAACCCCGTAACTTCGAGGCCGACCATGACCGCCCCGGTGTGGCGTGGAGCGAAGACGAGCAAGTGGTGCGCGACATTGCCGATGCACGCCGCGTGTGGAAAGCCGACGTGGTCATACCTGTCATGCACTGGGGCTGGGAAGAGCCCACGGCCAATGAACGCCAACGCAAGTTGGCGCGGCTCATGGTTGACGCGGGGGCTGATGCAGTCATTGGCGGCCATCCACACCAGCTGCAAGACACCGAGCAATACAAAGGCAAACCAATTTTTTACAGCTTGGGCAACTTCGTGTTTGAAGGCTTCCCCGACAAGGTCAATAACCTGGGCTGGGTGGTGCGCTTGATGGTGGACCGCCAAGGCGTGCGCGCATGGCAGGCGCACAGCGTGCACATCGACAAGCAAGGGTTGCCGCATGCGTCAGAGCATGCAACACGCCAGGTGTCGCTGCGTACAAATAATTAACGCGCCAAATATCCGCCATCCACCGGATAAAACGCACCGGTGACAAACGAGGCGCGGTCCGAGGCCAACCACGCCACCAACTCGGCCACCTCTTGCGGTCGTCCTAGCCGTCCCAGTGCGTGTGCCGCCACCAAAGCTGCAAGCGCTTCTGGGTTTTGCTCTAAGGCTTCCACCATGGGCGTGTGGATGTAGCCCGGCCCCACCGCATTGATGCGTAAACCTTTTGCGCCATATTCCCAAGCAGCGGTTTGTGTCAAACCGATCACACCGTGTTTGGTGGCCACATAAGCGGGGGAGTGCGGTCCAGCCACTGCACCCAACACTGACGCAATATTGATGATGGAGCCGCTGCCTCTTTGCAGCATGGCATTGATTTGCGCTTGCATGCCGTAGAACACACCACTGAGGTTGGTTTGAATCACTTGGTCCCAGCCGTCGTGTGGGTAGTCGGCCGTCAGTGCACTCGGGCCAATGATGCCGGCGCAATTGCATGCCACGTCCAAGTGGCCGAAATGTTGGAGCGTGCGTTGCACGAGTTGCTGGCAGTCTTGTGCCACGCCAACGTCGCAGGGCACCGCCCACGCTTCACCACCTTGGGCTTGAATGAGAGCGGCGGTTTCTTCGATGCGATCGGTGTTCAGGCCAGACACCACCACCTTGGCGCCCTCGCGCGACATCACCAATGCAATGGCACGACCAATGCCCGATGACGCGCCAGTCACGAGTGCGACTTTGTTTTGCAGCATAAATTTTTTGATGAATAAGAAAACTCAGTCGGGGATCGACTTTGAAATCCATTGTCAAAAAATGCGCGGCTGAAGTCTGTGGGCTATCGCACGCAGCCTTGGTTCGCTGGCGAACAGACCACGTTGATCAATGTCATTAACGTCAGTGCACAGAGTCAGTACTTGGCTCTCGCGCACGAAAGTGTCGCCCTACCTGCATGGAGTATCACGTGGTCACAAAAATCAAAAATTCAGACGTTGTTAAAAAAATCAAGGTCACTGCCGCCAAGAGTACGCCCAAAACCCGCAGTGCACGTCGCCCCGCAGTGAACAAGGCGATGGCACAAGACGCGGCTTACACCGAAGCGCATGAGGCCACGTCACACGCCAGCCAATCGGCCGCTGCCAAGCGCCGCGTGAGCCAGTTGGTGGCGCGTGGCAAAAAATTGGTGTCGGGCGACAACACCTCCGTTGCCACGGCTGCGGCCATCGTGGTGGGAGCGGCTCTGATTGAGGTGGAATTGATTCCAGGCTTGATCATTGGCGCAGGCGCTATTTTGTTGGGCAAGTTGTTTCCTGAGCTTGGCGACTATGTGCGTCCTGCCATCAAGGGGGCTTTGCGTGCCGGTTTTGTCTTGAGCCAAAAGGTACAAGAGGTGGTGGCTGAGACCAGCGAGCAAGTGCACGATTTGGTGGCCGAAGTGATGCACGAACAAAAGCATGCACCTGACGCCAAGTCCGCTACTTCAGTGGCTGATTCCATGAGCGGCCACGCGCCTAAGGCCTAAAGTGCCGCACGCCCCAACCCCATCTGTCAGTGCGGCACGCATTGCGCACCACGTGCCGGGTCGCATGCGGCTCAAGGTGTTGGGCGTGCCTGCTGACCCTGAATTTTTTGCCACTGTCAAACACATCATCTCGGGTCTAGAAGGGGTGGACAGCGTGCGTGTCAACGCCACGTCCTCCAGCATCGTGATTGATTACAGCCCTGCTGACACGGTGTTTCACTTCCGTTTGCAAGACGACCCGAATGTCAATGCGTGGATGAGCCTGCAAGGCGATGACGCATTGCTTGCAGGCATTGATGTGGCCGTGGCCTCTGGGGCCTCTTACTATTTGGCCAAGCAATCGCGTTTGGCTGAAAGCTTGGTGGCGGGAGCCGAAGAGTTGGACTTTCGATTACGCCAAGCCAGCGATGGGTATATAGACCTCAAACTCTTGCTGCCACTGCTGTTTGCAGCCGCCACCTCGATGCGCCAAGCACGTGGCACGGGCACACCCATGTGGCTGAGCCTCGGCACATTTGCCTTCAACTCATTTCTCTCTTTGCACCGCGAGCGCATTGGTGCCCCGGTGATCAAGCTTGTTTCTACCGGTCTGGCACATGCACGCAATAAACGTTAACGCCGGCCTGGCACACACCCGTGCCAACTATCAATTGCTGCACGAGGTGCCTGGGCGCTGCCGCATCCGCGTGGCCCGTTTGCGCGTTGACAACGCCGTGCGCGAGCGCATCAGCCACCGGCTGTCGTGCAGCCCCTTGGTGTCTAACTTTCGGCTCAACCCCGCATGTGACTCCATCACGATCGAACACATGGGGCAGTTCGATGCACTGCTTGAAATGCTGTTGCAGCCCAGCACGATGTTGGCGACTTTGCCGACAGGTCAACTGCAAAAAATACAAAACAAGACCATTGAGTTCAGCCCCTTCAGCGCCATGGCTTTGGCCACCACTGCTTTGGTGCTGGGGCCAGCGGGCGGCTTTGGGTTAGACCTGTTGTTGATCGTGTTGACGGGCTTTCCGATTTGGCGCCGTGCGGTGACCACCTTGTTCAAAGAGCGTCGCTTCAATGTGGACTTTTTAGATGGCTTGGCTTTGGCCATTGCCGTGCTGCGACGTGAGCCTCGCACCGCTGCCGTGATTGCCATGATGGTGCATTTGGGTGATGTGGTGCGCGAGCTGACTGCACGCCAATCGCGCGGCCACATGCGTGAGCTGTTGGACTTTCAGGTGGTGCAGGTAAGGCGTTTGGATGCCCAAGGCAATATCACCTTGATCCCTGCGCAATCGCTGCTGTGTGACGACATGGCGCTGATGATGGCTGGAGATTTGGTGCCTGCTGACGGCATGATTTGCAGCGGCTTGGCCTCTGTCGATCAACGGCACATCACGGGTGAATCGGTGCCTGCCACACGCCGTGTGGGTGAGATGGTGTTTGCGGGTTCATCCATTGTGGAAGGCTCCATCACGGTGCAAGTGACCGAGGTGGGGGCCAACACGGTGGTGGCCAAAATTGTGCAAGTCATTGCGTCAGCCCCAGTGGGTGAGACGCGCATTCAAAACTATGCGGAGCAGTTTGCCGACCGTTTGGTAGCGCCGCTCTTGGGTGTGAATGTGGCCATGCTCGCACTCACGGGCAATGTGGACCGCTTCATGTCGATGGCGATCGTGGATTACGGCACGGGCATTCGTGTGGCCGCACCCACCAGCATTTTGTCCAGCATGACGCGTGCTGCGCGTCAGGGTATTTTGATCAAGAGCGGCCACCATGTAGAACAGCTGGCCACCTTGCGCGGCATCGCGTTTGACAAAACGGGCACGCTGACCTCGGGCCATTTGACGGTGCTGGATGTGCGGCCCATGCACGCGCGCATCAGCGCGGACCGCCTATTGCAGTTGGCCGCAGCAGCAGAAACGCAGCTTCGCCACCCAGTGGCTCGCGCTTTGGTCTTGCACGCCGAGCAAGTGCGTGGCCTCACCTTGCCGCTGTGCGAAGACGTGCAGTTTGTCATTGGCATGGGGGTGAGTGCTGTCATTGCAGGGCAGCACTTGCATGTGGGCAGCGCACGTTTCATGCATAGCTTGGGTATTGCCACGGGCAAAGCGGCCAAGTATTTGGCTGAGGCTGAAGCCCATGGTTACATCGTGCTTTTGGTGGCCTTGGACGATCGCTTGGTGGGAGCCATTGCGTGCAGTGACGCTCCAAGGCCCGAAGCCCGCGCTGTGGTGGCGGGCCTGCGTGCGCGGGGCGTGGCGCACATTGTCATGCTCTCGGGCGACCGCGAAGGCGTGGCGCGTCGTGTGGCAGATGCCGTGGGCATAGACACGGTGTACTCAGAAATATTGCCGCACGACAAAGCCGAAATTGTGCGCACCTTGCGTTTGAAATATGGCCCATTCGCCATGATCGGCGACGGTGTGAACGACTCACCCGCCTTGGCCCAAGCCGATGTGGGAATCTCATTGGTAGACGGCGCCGACATTGCCCGCGACGCAGCCGATGTGGTGTTGATGGAAGAGGGCTTGCATCAGCTGCTGCCCGCCATCGATATTTGCCGCGATGGCATGGCCCTGATCAAACAAAACTTCAACCTGATTGCGGGTGCCAACACCTTGGCCTTGGCGCTGGCGGTGCCCACCGGCTTGATGTCGCCCATGGCTTGCACCTTGATCAGCAATGGTTCTGGCTTGCTTGCCACCCTCAACGCCATGCGCCCGCTGTTGGCCTCGCGCAAAAACGCTTGAATGGAAATTTAACGTGGCTGATCTTCACATTCATCGCACGCACGCGCATGGGTTTAAAAAAATCCGAAAGATCGCTTTCTCATGGGCCGAGTTGGCCGAGCAAGAGTTTGGTCTGAGCTGTGTGTACCAAGAGGGCACGGTGGAAGACGAGGTGTTGTTCACCCGCAGCGGTGTGAAAGGGCGTTTGTTGGCAACGCATGACACTTTGGAAATCACGGTGGAGTTGAGCGTTTTGCTGCGTGGCTTCAAGTCCACGGTTGAGTCTGAAATTTTGAAAAATCTAGACCTTTTGCTGGTGCCAAGTACGGTGAAAAAAGTGAAAGCTGTGAGCCATGCGAAACGCGTCTGACAACCCTCGCACCACGGCTGCCAACAAAGTGGTCACAGCCGCCGAGGCCGTGCGCCGCATTGACCACGGTGCCACGGTGGCCACAGGCGGGTTCATTGGCATTGGCTTTGCCGAAGGTTTGGCGATTGCGCTGGAGCAGCGATTTTTAGGGCAAGCCCCCGCATCGCCTGCGGGTAGCCCGAGTGGTTTGACACTGGTCTATGCAGGTGGGCAAGGTGATGGCCATGACCGAGGGCTCAACCATTTGGCCCATGCAGGTTTGCTGCATTGTGTGATTGGTGGGCATTGGGGCCTCGCACCCAAATTGCAGCAGTTGGCGCTGGACAACCAAATTGAAGCCTACAACTTGCCGCAGGGTGTGATCAGCCAGTTGTTTAGGGACATCGCAGCGCATCGGCCTGGGTTGATCACCAAAGTGGGCCTCGGCACATTTGTGGATCCACGTCGCGGTGGTGGCCGTGTGAACGCATGCAGCCAACGTGCCTTGGTGTCGTTGATGCACATCGACGATGAGGCGTATTTGCTCTACAAATCGTTCCCCATCAACGCCTGCTTGTTGCGCGGCACAACCGCCGATGAGCACGGCAACATCAGCATGGAGCACGAGGCGCTCACGCTTGATTCGTTGGCGATTGCCATGGCCACGCACAACTCGGGTGGCATCGTCATCGTGCAGGTGGAGCGGTTGGCCAAGGCGGGTTCGTTGTCTTCGCGACAGGTACAGATTCCCGGCATCTTGGTGGACCATGTGGTGTTGGCCGAGAAGCCCGAGCACCACATGCAAACCTTTACCGAGTCCTACAACGCGGTGTTCTCGGGCGAGCTGCAAGCTCCGCCAATCGCTTGGCAACACACACCGCTGAATGCGCGAAAAATCATGGCGCGTCGTGCAGCACTCGAACTGCGTGCGCACGACATCGTCAACCTAGGTGTGGGCATTCCAGAGTGCATCGCCGCGGTTGCCTCAGAAGAAAATTTGGTGGACTTGATGACCCTCACCGCCGAGCCAGGCGTGGTGGGCGGACTGCCCGCGAGTGGCCTCAACTTTGGTGCGGCCACCAATGCCGAAGCGATCTTGGATCAGCCCTACCAGTTTGATTTTTACGACGGCGGTGGTTTAGATATTGCGTTTCTTGGGCTGGCGCAAGTCGATGTGCAAGGCAATGTGGATGTGAGCCAGTTCAACGACCATTTAGCTGGCGCAGGTGGCTTCATCAACATCAGCCAGAGCACACGACGACTGGTGTTCATGGGCGCCTTTTGTGCGGGACACCAAGACACGCAGGTGACGGACGGCAAGTTGTCCATCACCTGCGAGGCTGATACAAAGAAGTTTGTCAACGCGGTGGAACAAATAACCTTCAATGGCATGGATGCCATCACGCGCGAGCAGCATGTGTTGTATGTGACCGAGCGTTGCGTGTTTCGCCTGAAAGAGGGTGGTTTGGAGCTGATCGAAATTGCGCCCGGCATTGATTTAGATGTTGACATCTTGGCGCGCATGGGTTTTTCACCCGCGATCTCGCCCCATCTCACGTGCATGGATGCGCGTATTTTTTGCGAGGCGCCCATGTCTTTGCGCGCAGACATATTGTGTGCAGCTCAGCCTTTGAAAGTGCTGCTATGAAGCTGCACGACATCAAGGCCAACGCCTTTGCCATGCCCTTCACCAGCCCTGCATTTGCACGCGGGCCTTACCGTTTTATGCAGCGGGAATTTTTAGTCATCACCTACCGCACCGACATGCAAGCGCTGCGTGCCGTGGTGCCCGAGCCTTTAGAGATTGTCGAACCCTTGGTGAAGTTTGAATTCATCCGAATGCCCGACGCCACAGGCTTTGGCTCGTACACCGAATCGGGCCAAGTGATTCCCGTTCGCTTGGATGGTGTGGACGGCTCGTATGCCCATGCCATGTACCTCAATGACCATCCGCCCATTGCAGGAGGGCGCGAGTTGTGGGGCTTTCCTAAAAAGCTGGCCACGCCAAAGCTTCAGACAGAGATTGACACCCTCGTGGGCACTTTGGACTATGGCTCGGTACGCATTGCCACAGCTACCATGGGTTTCAAACATCGCGAGGCTGATGCGGCAGCGGTGTTGGCGTCGTTGGCCGCGCCCAACTTTTTACTCAAGATCATCCCGCATGTCGACGGCATACCGCGCATTTGTGAGCTGGTGCGCTACCACACCACGCAAGTCAGCTTGCATGGCGCATGGACGGGCCCCTGTTCGCTAGAGCTACACCCACACGCGTTGGCGCCTGTGTCTGAGCTTCCTGTGCTTGCGCTCGTGTCGTGTGTGCACTTTGTAGCGGACTTGACTTTGGAGCTGGGTGAGGTGGTTCACGACTACTTGGCCCACTTGGCTTAGGCGACGTTTTATTTTTATTCACCACTAAGGATTATTCATGAATGCACACACCACTTTTTCACGCTGCGGTGTTCGCACGCTCGCTCTGATGGCTACCACCGGCGTTGGTTTGATGATGTCTATGCCCGCTTTCGCGGAGTTGTCACCCGCGCTAGACCGCGTGAGTGTGACTGTGGGCGTCTTTCATGCGGACCCCAAGCTTGATGCTTCGTTGATAACGCAGTACGGCGATCTTCATACGGGCAATATCACGCTTGGCAAGGAAATGTTGCCGCGTATCAAAGCCGACCTTATCCTCTTTGACAGTCAAGGCTTGTCATTGGATTACTACCAATACAAGCACAGTTACACGGGGGGTGTGGCCAACAACATCACTGTTCTTGGCTACGGTTTGTCAACGACTGGCAATGCCAACCTTGAACTCAAGATGGACATTGCGAAGCTGGCCTACAAGTGGTGGATTGGCAGTGGTGACACCGTTCTAGGGTTGGGTGCAGGCGCTGCTTATTACAAGATCGATATGAATGCCATCGCCACTGCGTCCATCGTCGGCGGTGGGACGGCCAGCACCAGTGGCGCGTTCAGTGACGATGCCGTGGCCCCCCTCATTGACATTGCCTTGCGCCATGCCGTGAATCCTGAATTGCGAATTTTCGCCAAAGCCTCGGGTGTGAAAAAGACGGGAGGCCGTATGCACGGCGATATCTATAACGCAGGCGTGGGCTTGGAATGGTTCCCCACTAAAAACGTGGGTGTGGTGCTTGACTACAGCATGACCCAAATCGATATCACGCGCGATGCAACCTACGAGACAAACTTAACGCTCAAGGTGCAAGGCCCATCGACGTTCGTCAAAGTCAGGTATTAAAAGCCACAGGCGTTAAGACGTTCAGCCATTTCGTGGCTGGCAAGGGCCAGCGCATTTCAATCTGCTTTGCTTGCGAAAGCAAAGCGGTTTTATCTACCGCACGAGGCGTTCGAAACGCCAGCACGATGGTGTTGCCTGCGGTTGTGGGCCTGAAGGCCCACAAAGCATCTTTGCCAAAAGCCTTGGCCATGCGCTGCAAGCTGGTTTCTAGGCTTGAATCACGGCCATACACATTGACGGCCATACAACCTTGCTGCGTTAGCAGTTGTCTGCAATCGGCATAAAACGCTTCACTGTCCAACGCAGGGCGGGCGGCTTCTTGGTCATACAGGTCGACTTGCAGCACGTCGATTTTTTCATGCCATTCATGGCTGCTTGCAATATCGGCTGCGTCAGCCAACAACACTTGTAATTTTGCGTTGTCCTCGGGCAAATTGAACCAGCTTTTGCACGTGGTGATGACTTGCGGGTTCAGTTCGACCGCGGTGGTTTGCATGCCCAACTGCACATGACAAAACTTGGTCAACGCTGCCGCACCCAAACCCAGCTGCATCGCGTGCAAGTGGCGGACTTGGTCTAAGTCGTGAAACATCATCCAGCCCATCATGCGTTGCACGTATTCGAGGTGGATGTCATAGGGCTTGCTGATCTTCATCGAGCCTTGCACCCAAGGCGTGCCCAGATGCAAAAAGCGCATATCGCCGTAGTCTGCGAACGTGACGGTTGGTGGTCCTAATTTGTCTTGTCCCTTAAAGGCACGGGCTTGTTTGCGTGCGAACAAAGCGCCCATGCCAATCGCTGCCGCACAAGCCAAGAGGGCTTGTAGGGCGTCGATCGTGCTAAAACTGAATGCCAAGTCAATCATGGTGTCCTTCGTTAAGTCGTGCATTTAGTATTCGAACGCAGGTGAGGTCTCGGCGCTGTCACGTATTGAGTTGACATGTGCTCAAAATCAATTGTCAAATGTGGCAACTCGCTCAATGCGGCAAGTTCAACCAATGAATTACAACAGGAGACAAGCTATGAAAATCAACGTCAACGGAGCCGTTCGTACCATCGACGCCGAACCGCAAATGCCGCTGCTTTGGGCGCTGCGTGAAGAGCTGGGCCTCACCGGCACCAAGTATGGCTGTGGTGTGGCGCAATGTGGTGCCTGTACGGTGCACCTCAATGGGCAACCTGCGCGCTCGTGCTCCATTCCCGTGTCGGCCGTGGGCGCCATGAAAGTCACCACCATTGAGGGCTTGTCCAAAAACGCCACCCATGCCGTGCAAAAAGCATGGACAGAGCTGGACGTGCCGCAGTGCGGCTATTGCCAGTCGGGCCAAGTGATGGCAGCGGCGGCCTTGCTTGCCCGCATCCCTAAGCCCACCGACGCTGACATTGACGAGGCGATGAGCAATATTTGCCGCTGTGGCACTTACCAGCGCATCCGTGATGCGATTCATGTGGCTGCCGGCCAAATGAAATTGGGTGACGTTTTGGCGTCCTACGAGTCCGTTGACGTCAACCAACAAGCCTGAGGAGAACCATCATGACAAACACCTCCACCCACGACACCTCCACCCACGACACCTCCACACTCAACACCTCACGCCGCCACTTTTTGCTCAGCTCTGCCGCCGTTGGCAGTGGCTTGGCTTTGGGTCTGAGCTTTGCGCCTGATGCCATTGCTCAAGCCGCCTACACCACGCTCACGCCTAACGAAATCAACCTTTGGGTGGTCATCAAGCCCGACGACACCGTGGTCATTCGCATTGCCCGTTCTGAAATGGGGCAGGGCACACGCACCGGCTTGGCCCAATTGGTGGCTGAAGAGCTCGACTGCGATTGGTCCAAAGTCACCACAGAAATGCCCACCCCTGGCCAAAGCTTGGCCCGCAAGCGTGCTTGGGGCGATATGTCCACAGGCGGGAGCCGCGGCATTCGCACCTCTCACGACTACGTGCGCCGTGGCGGTGCCACAGCACGCCTGATGCTCATGCAAGCCGCAGCCAACCGTTGGAATGTGCCTGTGGCCGAAGTGATGACCAAAGAAGGCATGATCACCCACGCCATTTCGGGCCGCACGCTGAGCTACGGCAAAGTGGCCGATGACGCGGCCAAGCTCAGCCTGCCTGATGCATCCAAGATCACCCTCAAGAAGCCCAGCCAGTGGCGCATTGCTGGTAAGTCGGTGCGTCGTTTGGATACGGCCGACAAAGTCGATGGCCGTAAAACTTTCAGCATTGACTTGCAGTTGCCCGGCATGCTGAACGCAGCCGTGATGCAAAGCCCCGTGTTTGGTGGCAAGTTGGTGAGTTACAACGAAAGCAAAATTGCCAAGATGCGCGGCGTCAAAGGCGTCGTCAAAATCAACGACAGCACCTTGGCGGTAGTGGCCGATACGTTTTGGCGCGCCAAGACGGCCTTGGCAGAACTGCCTGTTGTTTGGGACGACGGGGTGAATGGCAACACTTCTAGCGCCACCATCGATGCCATGCTGCGCGAAGGTTTGGCAGCCACGGGCGATTTCTGGCAACGCAAAGAAGGCGATGCGCCCGCTGCCATTGCGCAAGCCGCTAAGAAAGTGGAAGCCACTTACACCAGTCCCTTCTTGGCGCACGCCACGATGGAGCCCATGAACTGCACTGTGCGCATCACAGGCAACCGCGCCGAGGCTTGGGTACCCACGCAAAGTGCTGAAGGTTCACTCGCTGCCTTGGCGGAAGCCACTGGGTTTCCTTTGGCGCAGTGTGATGTTTACAAGATGGACTTGGGTGGGGGCTTGGGCCGTCGCGGCGGTCATCAAGAATATGTCGACCAAGCAGCACAGGTGGCTAAGAAGTTTCCCGGCAAACCGATCAAGCTGATCTGGAGCCGTGAAGAAGACATGACCCAAGACTTTTACCGCCCCATCTCGATGGCCAAAATGTCGGCGGGCATTGACGACAAGGGCAATATGACCGCGTTTCATGTGCGCGTGTCAGGCCAGTCTTTGAATGCCTTGTTGGCCCCCATGGCCATCAAGAACAACAAAGACGTGCGCCAGATGCAAGGCTTTTGGGCAGAGGCGGGCGACGCGCAGCTGGGCTACACCTTCCCCAACTTGTTGACCGAATACGTGATGCGCAACACGCATGTGCCCGTTGGCCCTTGGCGCGGTGTGAACACCAACCAAAACGGCATTTACATGGAGTGCTTCTTGGAAGAGTGTGCGCGCGCTGCGGGCAAAGACTCGCTGGAGTTTCGCCGTGCGTTGATGAAAAACCACCCCAAGCATTTGGGTGTTTTGAACGCTGTGGCCGAGGCGGGCAATTGGGGTAAGCCATTGCCTCCAGGTGTGTTTCGCGGCATTGCGCAATTCATGGGTTACGCCAGCTACTCGGCTGCCACGGCCGAGGTGTCGGTGTCTCCTAAGGGTGAGGTCAAAGTTCACCGCATGGTGTTTGCCTTGGACTCAGGCCATGTGGTCAACCCAGCGCAGGTGCGGGCCCAAATTGAAGGCTCGGTGGTGATGGGCTTGTCAGCGGTCTTCTTGGGTGAAAACACGGTGGAGAAAGGGCGCATGAAAGAGCGCAACTTTGACACCTACCCCTTGATGCACCTCAAAGAAACCCCGAAGGTGGAAACCGTCTTGGTGCCCACCGGCGACTTCTGGGGTGGTGTGGGCGAGCCCACGATCTGCGTGGTCGGCCCTGCGGTGTTGAACGCTATTTATGCGGCCACCGGCAAACCCCAGCGCGACTTGCCACTGCGCAAGCATGGCTTGACCTTGGTTTAAGGGTGTTTTAGCGCTGCAAGGCAGCAAGAGGGGCAAGGTCTTAAGCAGGCCTTGCCCTTTTTTTCTGGGTCAGCGGCGAATGGACGGGCCGTCCAGCGGCATGCCGTTGGCGCGCACTTTCAAGTACAGCTCTAGCTGCCTCAGGCTCGCGCTGCCTGGCGCAGGCAGAGTGGCTTGCACGCCCGAATAGCAAGCCCGCAAGCGACGGTCGATTGACCCCATGTTTTGCCAATTCAAACGGTAAATCGGAAAACCAGACGGATGCCCCGGGCTCACCACCTCGGCACGCAGCTGAGCACCTACCTTGCCGTCGTGGCAGTGCACACAGGCCAAGTTGAGCCGCCCTAGGCGCGTGGCATACAGCTGCGCGCCCTTCGACAGCTCTTCTTGCCAGCGTTGTTGCGCAGCGGCATCTGCTGGCGGCTGCGCGTCAATCTTTTGCCCCTTGGCCACGCTGTGCAGCAGGGCACTCAGCGAGAGGGTGTCGTCGTCTTCCACGCCTTTGGGGGCTTGCCCCGCCCGTTGACGGCACGCATTGATTTGGTCTTCTAAATTCACCAGCCTGTGGGTGTAACCGCTGGTTTTCAAGCGCGGGTGCTGCGCAGCGGCAGCGCGTAAGGTCTGGGGTGCGCTGTGGCAGCTTTGGCAGCTGCTGCCCCACAAGGCTTGGCCTTTTTCAACCCACAGAGAGATGGGGTTGGCATCGGCGTCTTGCTGCATGGCTTGCAGCTGTGGGGTTAAAAACTGATTGCCGCTCTGCAGCGTTTGCGCACTCACTGGATGGCCTAGGCACAGGGCTAGTAAAAAGGCCAGCAAAGAGGCTAGGGCAGGGGCCACACAAAGTTGATATTGTCTTAAGCAACGAACACCCATGTGGCTTAGCGGTAAACCAAGGGTCGGCGCATTTGGCCCGAGCGGCCCTGGTGGTCAACCCAGCTCACCACTATGTCGACGGCTTGCGGCGGCAAGGTGAAGGAAAAAAAGAACATCGGGTTGGCCGCCATCCCCGTGCCCAACTCGGCCTCAAACACCAAGGCGTCGCCTACGTGCATTTTGACAAATTGCAAAATGTCCTTGGTCACTTGTACGCCTGAACTGTCGTGTCGAAATCCCGTTTCCATCACGTGCCCAAGCATTAAACGTACTTCCACTAATGCGTTTGGACGAACAGGCCCAGACAGCGATAGACGAACAGGCAGGTCAAGCGTTTGTGCCATAGATTCAGGTTTCATCAAAACAAGCCGTAGCGGTCACCACTGTGTGTGTGGGCCGACCCAAGCTTGAGCCATTATTGAGATGCGCCAATATCCAAACGTCTTGCGTCATAGCAAGTCGAATGCGGGTGTTAAACGTGAAGCTGGGCTGGGCTTGCCCCAGCTTCATCCGCAAAATGACACGGTTAGGATTTTCAGGGGCGATGATTTCAAAACCGATCAACGCTTTACCTGCTGGCGCTTGCAATGTGAATTGCAAAGGTATGGCATTGCTGTTGTCTGCCAAAGGCGGTAGCGTGACTTCAATGCCATTTGCTTCTAAGCCACGCGATAGCAAGTCGGCTTGTGAATGGAGCTCAGGGGCCGACCATGCGTTTGAACCGCTAGAAATACCAACTGCACCAAGGCTTAAGTGAGCCAAGCATGAACGACGAGTCGACGATATTTTTGAGTGCCACATGATTTGCACTTTAGCGCAAAGTGGCTAAGGCTGCAGTTACCTTGTCTATATCTTCTGAGCTCAGGATTGGACGAGTTGGACTAGCTTGAGTTGTGCCTTCTAAAGTGCCAAACGGCGGCATCAAGGTGTTTGGCTTGATCCTGCGGCCATCCATCACCCATTGACGCAATTGGGCCAGACTGTAACGGTTGGCTACACCGTCGAGTGAGGGGCCAAAGTCTCCCTGCTTGCCAGATGCGCCGTCGATTCCCTTGGCATAGCGCAACACGCTGACTTGGTGACAAGTCAAGCAATTACCTTGCTGGCGGTTTGCCATGATGCGCAGACCTTGCTCTGAGTCGCTGAGTGATTGAGCAGTGATTGAGCTTGTCCACAAACTTAGACATATTGCCATGAATGATTTCGAGTCAATTTCATAGCTGAAGATGGACTGCCTTTTTTCTCGTGAAGTGCGAATGTCTTTGTGGTTCATTTGTTGGTGCAGTTAATCAATTCGGACTCAATTGAAAAACGAATTTTTGAATATAAGCTGCGCTGCGATTGTAAAAAAGTACTTCAATACTATAGGGATGAAATTTTTTCTGTTCGATGTTCAAAGCTTTAATGCACGCTGCAGCATCCATGATATTTTCTTGGGTAGTAAACAAAATCTCTACAAAAAAAGACATCAGTATTTGTCTGCTGATTTGGAAATGCTATGGGTTGAAAGTAAACGTAGATTTTGATCGTTTTTAAAGTGGCGGATTCAAGGACGAAGTGCAACAAAGATGAACTGGTTATAGGTGGCTGAGGATGCGAGAGCATCATGGCCGCTTTAACCGCCAAGTCGAAGTTGCCCAATGTACAAGCACCTCAGCCGAGAAGAACGATACCAAAT
>NZ_JAVKLM010000049.1:0-16861 GCF_031539105.1 Limnohabitans sp. | reverse complement strand
GAAACCGTGACGGATGAGGAATTGACTATGATTGAAAACCGATTGAATCACCGCCCCAGAAAGCGACTAGGATTCAAGACACCTCACGAGGTATTCCATGCCTCGTTAAAGCGTGTTGCACTTCGTCCTTGAATCCGCCTATATTGAAAGTACACCGCGCGTGCATTTGGAGCTTTACTCACTAGAGTTAATAAAAAAATAAATCATAGATTGAGCGTTCATTTTCAATATTTCTAAAACTATTGAATAATTTATAAATTTTTCTGAAAGGATTTTTATGGTTGATGCATGGCTTATGAAATTCATGGGTTCATTGTTGGTGGTAGTAGGCGCATTAGTTATGTTTTTAGGGTTATTTAACGGTGCGCAAGCTTTTACATTTGGACTTTTTATTTGCGCTGGGGGTTCATTTTTAAGATATTATTCAAAACAAATACATAAGCCAGTAGATGAGTCTGATGGGTCAAATGCTAATGTGGCTAACCTAGTTGCAATCGCTGATAAAAATTTAGAGAAATTATCCGTAGATGTTGGCAATAAAGAGACTCCGTTGTTAAGGGTTTTTTCTGTAAATGAGGCAATTTTGGAGAATGATTCTTTCAAAATTTATTTGATAAAAGCATTTAATATTCATAAAGAGCCTACGTTGGAGAAGTTTATTTTTAATGAAAAAATTTATTCTTCTTTGGATGAAGCGCTAATTGATGCAAGAATTTACTACTTGCAGCAAGTTGAAAAATGATCGACGCCATTTATTAATATGGAAATAGACAATAGCTATGCCAATGTCCACAACCTGTTTATTAGAACCAGCTGAGCTTACTGTTGAGCAGGTATTGGCAATTAGAGAAACGGGTTCCAAAGAGCTGCGTGAACTACTTGCGCGGTTAGTTTGTATTGAATGTGGAAAGCCTGTGCGAGCCCACAGAGATGGTCCCAGTGTGGCAGCTCACTTTGAGCACTTGGAGCGAAATCCAAACTGCAAGCTGAGTGATCCGCATCGATAGTTTTAGACCAAAAAAAAGCCTACTGTTTCCAGTAGGCTTGTTGGGTTAAAAAATAATGTTTTTAGATTTGGTTTGCGACCGTCGGGCAAGTCGTTTGATGCGGCTCATTACTTCACGCATTGAGCCATTGGCTGCAGCGATCTCAGCCGTCAACTCTGCGTCGTTTAAAACGACATTTAAATCAGAGGCTACTTTGCGGGCAATGGGCAACAGTTGCCCCGTACTTGCCGCATTCATTTCAATCAGCACACACCTGTCTTTCAGTCCCTTGTCCAACGACGAAATGTTGTTGGTTGTAAGAATGAAGATGGCACGCTTAGTGTTCAGTACTGATTTAAGGCTCTGTTGTGCCAGTTTGGAAAGGTTGTCTACCTCGTCCAAAATGAAATAGTGAAGCCCGCTGGCATTTAGGGAGGTTGACATCTTCATACGATGGTGCGATAAGCATATGGCCGTTTCAGGCCGAGACCAAAAACTCACAGGATTGGATCTCTGGGGCGCACGATGTGGATTCCTTCATGGCTACACACCGCTCGCTAAAGTAGTACGTGAAGGTCGCGCACGAATGCTTGGATATGTAGATGAAGCCGAAAATCCAGTTATGGGCTCCACTGAAACACCTGAGCTTTTAATTGTGTCCCTTCGCTCTCTTTTTGGATCCCTTGCCGAAGGAGTGACTGCCTCTATGAAACGAGCCAATAACGATGCCGAAATCGGAAGTATCGTTAATCAAAGAATGGCAATGATGTTTCACAGCATCGATATTTCAGATCGCTTCGCAAAACTTTAGGCAATTTTCTTCGTGCAAACAGGTCAAATCAGCCCTGCAAGCAGCGTTAAAACTGGGTGGAAGGACTGGGTAGCTACTCAGTCAAAAAGCAGCTTGTTGGGCTTATAAAAACGTCTGTTTTCCACCACCCTAAAACACCCTTTTCAAACGCCCACAACAATGCTATCGCGTCTAGCAATTTGATAGGTAAAGTCTAGTTTGAGGGGAAAAGTTGGAATTTGGCTGAAAAAATCGCACAAAGTAAAACACACCTTTTTTGCTTCGTGCTGCAACTGCCATGTACGCTGGATTTAACCGAAAGTACTAGTTTTTTCAATCCGCTGCTCTACCAACTGAGCTACCGGGCCAAGGTCAAAATTGTATCACAAACCAACCGCTAAGCAGCACGTTTGGCCTTCGACAAGTCCACGCCCAACTGCTTGAGCTTGCGATACAAATGCGTGCGCTCTAAGCCTGTTTTATCAGCCACACGCGTCATTGAACCGTTCTCTTGGGTCAAGTGGTATTCAAAATAAGCACGCTCAAAAGCATCACGCGCTTCGCGCAGAGGATGCTCCAAGTCAAAGCTTTGGTGTGTAGGGGGCAGCACCACGGCTTGCGGTGTGGAGGCGGCCATCGCGGCATCTTTGTTCACGCCAGAGACCACGCCTTTGACGGGCACTGCCATGGGCTTGCGTGCCAAACCTTGTTCCACTGCTTTGAGCAGCTTTTGAAGGGTGATCGGCTTTTCTAAGAAAGCTTGCGCGCCAATGCGCGTGGCTTCTACGGCGGTGTCAATGGTGGCGTGACCACTCATCATGATGACGGGCATGTTCAACAAGCCAGAACCAGCCCATTCTTTGAGCAGGGTCACGCCATCGGTATCGGGCATCCAGATATCCAGCAAGACCAAATCTGGGCGTGCCGCTTGACGAGCCAAGCGGGCTTGCGCTGCGTTTTCTGCCACTTCAACCGCATGGCCTTCGTCGTTGAGGATCTCAAACAAGAGGTCCCGAATGCCAAGCTCGTCATCCACCACCAAAATGTTCGCCATGTCTAAATTTGTCTCGCTGAATTAAATAAGTTGGTTTTGTTGCGATTCTGCAACTTGGAATGATAACGACACTTGCGCACCGATCACTCGCCCCTCTAATCCACGATTTTTCAAGTCAATGCGTGCCGAATGTTCGTCGGCAATTTTCTTCACCACAGCCAAGCCTAGGCCTGTGCCTCTGGTCTTGGTGGTGACATAAGGCTCAAATGCACGGTTCAAAATTTTGGGTGGAAAGCCAGGTCCGTTGTCGCGCACGACCAAGCGCACACGCCCAGACGAGGCCACCCACTGTGTGGCAATAGACACCGTGGGATGCGCTTGGCCCTCGGTTGCGTCTTGCGCGTTTTGCAGCAGGTTGTGCACCACTTGGCGCAGCTGCTGCGCATCCCCCAAGATGAACGGGCACGCCGCATCGAGCTGGGCATACACCGGCACGGCAGCGTTTTCTGTGCCATAGAGCTGCATGACATCTTGCACCAAAGCGTTGAGGTCTAGCAGTTTGAGCTCGGCCTCGGGCAGGCGGGCGTAGTCGCGAAACTCATTGACCAAGCGCTTCATGGCATCGACTTGGTCAACGATGGTTTTGACTGACTTATTCAAAATCAGTTGCTCCGTCTCTTGCAGCTTACCGGTGAGCTTCATCTCTAGGCGCTCAGCCGACAGTTGAATGGGCGTGAGCGGATTTTTAATTTCATGGGCCAATCGACGCGCCACTTCGCCCCAAGCTTGCGCGCGTTGGGCAGACACGATTTCAGAGATGTCGTCAAACACCAGCAAGCGGCCATTGTTGGGTAGCACGGCGCCTCGGGCCAGCAAGGTGATGTGCTGTTGCGTGTCATCACTCAGCTGAACGGCTGGGCTAATGGCGGTGGCATGCAGCTCAAACGATTGTTGCCAGTGGTCTAGCCCATGCTGGCTGCGTTCGCCTAAGAAGCCATCAAACTCGTGGCGCACATGCTCGGCAAACTCCACCAAACCTTCGATATCGCTCAACGCGCGGCCTTCCCATGCGGCCAATGGCACGCGCAAAATGCGCGTGGCGCCAGGGTTGGATGATTTGATGCGACCGTCTTCGGTCAACACAATCACGCCTGCGGTCAGGTTGTCGAGGATGGTTTGCAAATTGGCGCGTGAAGTGTGCACTTGCAACATGCTTCGATCAATCGCAGATCGGGCATCGGCCAGTTGCTGCGTCATCACGGCAAAAGATCGTGTGAGTCCACCCAGCTCATCTCTGCCTTGCAAAGTTGCCTTAGGGCTCAGGTCGCCGGCAGCCACGTCACGCACACCTTCGGCCAGCATAAGCAGCGGACGCGCCAACTGGTTACCCAACAACACCGCCAGCAGCACCGCGCCAAACACGGCCAAAAACAAACTCAGCGTCAAGGTGCCGATGTACATGCTGCGCAAGCCCTCGCGCCCGAGTGCACGCTCTTGGTATTCGCGGTAGGCCACCTCCACCGCCAAGGCATTGCTCACCAAAGTGGGCGGCAAGGCTTTGGTAATTTGCAAAACGCGCGGCTCAATGAGCAAGCCCAAACCAGAAGGTGCCACCAGCACCAGCGCCCGAATGCGCGCCTTGGCGGTGCCCTGTAACTCGGCCTCATCCAAACCATCAATGGCAGTGACCACGCTTTGTGTTTTAACCAAACGCAGCTGCATGGGCGTGGGTCGATCTGGGTTGATTTTGTAACGCGACTCGCCTGCGCTGGCGATGGCTTGCCCCGTTGTGCTCCACAAAATCACATCGTCAGCGACTAGCTGCTCTTTCATGCGCTCCAGCGCAATGCCCACGGAGGCATCAGGCAAGTCATTGATTTGCGAACTGGCGGAACGTGTTTTTTGTCCCAAATCATTGGCCAGCGTATCGAGCGTGGTGCGACCCAAACTCAGGCCAGCGTCCAGCGCACCTTCCACCTTCACATCAAACCAACTCTCAATCGAGCGCGACACAAACTGGTACGACACGCTGTAAATCAACAAGCCAGGTACAAAACCAACCAACGCAAATGTGGCTGCAATTTTGAGCAGCAAGCGACTGCCAAATTTGCCTTGGCGCAAGCGCAACAGCAAGCGCACAGAGAGCCAGGCAATGACCCCCATCAACAAGGTAGCCACCACCACGTTCAGACCAAAAAGTTGGCGGTAGTTGCGCTCGTACAGCTCTCGGTTGTCGGTGGCTTGCGTTAGCAAGAACAACAGCACCAAACCCAAACCCAGCACGACGGCAGCGCTGATGACCAACAACCACCGCAACTGAAAGCTAGAAAGGCGCGTGCGCTTTTCAGCCAACTCAATCATGGCCTGAGCTCCAAGCGCTGTGTTTTGTTGTAGCCAATGTTCCAATCGCTCTGTCCAGCAGCACCAATCTGCAAGGGACGTGGCAACTGTTTCAGGTCAAGTTTGAAGTTGATGCTGATGGTTTGCTTCGCATCTGCGTTGTAGTCTGTTGCGTTGGCAATGCGCCATTGCACGAGACGACGCACTACACCCATTGCCTCTTCGGCCGTGTCGTAGCTTTGCCCCAGGCTCATGCCCAAACCACTCACGTTGAAGGGTTGCGGCGAAACGTTGACGCGCCAACGGCGGGTGAGCGGCTGGTAAAACAAGCGCACATGGCGCTCGGCGTGGGCCACACGTTGGCTGTAAACATACCAACGCTCTTGGCTGATGTCGACCTCGGTCACAAAGTAAAGCGTGATGCCTTTGAGCAAGGCGTCCTCTAACGCTGACGGCATCTCAAATTGCCAAGTCCCAGACATGTAGATGGCGGCATCTTGGCGTTCTAATTTGAGCGCTTGCAGCTCCACCGGAGTTTCGGCGTGCGCCGCCATGCCACCTAGCACCAAGCTGAGCGCTAAGAACGCCCAACGACCGCGTTTGAGGCCGCTCAAAATGAGCGGCTCAAGACGCAGGAATTTTTTCCAGCAGTGCGTAGTAAAAGCCATCGTGATCACCCGGTAGATTGTCGGTGAGCACGGCACTTGTTGCACGACTTTGGGGCCTTAAATGCCCCAAGGACGGCAGTAAACGGGCATTGGTGTTGTGTTCAACAAACGTTTTGGCTTGGTTCTCACCCTCGGCCTTGAAAACCGAGCAAGTGCAATACAACAAACGTCCGCCCGGCCTGACCAAAGGCCACAACTGCTTCAGCAGGTTTTTCTGAATCGCAGCCAGTTTGTCGATGTCCGCTTCACGACGCAACCAACGCACATCGGGGTGACGACGCACGATGCCAGAGGCGGTGCATGGGGCATCCAAAAGAATGGCATCAAACTGCTGACCATCCCACCATGTTTTGGTTTGCGCGGCGTCTGCGGCAATCACCTGGGCGGTGCGACCAATGCGCTGCATGTTTTGTGCAATGCGCTCGCAACGCTGCGGGTCAATGTCAAGTGCCACAACTTCCGATTGGTCGTTGAGCAGTTCCAGCAAGTGCGCGGTTTTGCCGCCGGGTGCGGCGCACGCATCCAGCACGCGCAGCGCTTGGCTGGCTGGCGCCAAATCTTTGAGCAGCATTTGCGCGGCACATTGCGCCGCGGCGTCTTGCACCGAGCACAAACCTTCGGCAAAGCCGGGAATGTCACGCACGCCGTGTGCTTGGTCCAGCACCAAGCCTTGTTCACCCACCGTTTGCGATGACAAGCCGTGGTTTTCCCAATCCGTTTTCAAGGCTTCACGGCTGATGGCCGAGGTGTTCACCCGCAAGGTCATCGGTGCCGCTTGGTTGTTAGCAAGCAAGATGTCTTGCCAGTGGTCAGGGTGGTCTTTTTGAAGGCGCTTGATCCACCATTCAGGATGGTTCCATTGCGCATGCACGTCGTGGTCAGTGGCTTTGACCAAGGCATCACGCTCGCGCAGAAAGCGGCGCAAGCAGGCGTTTAGAAAGTTAGCCTGCATTTGCAAGCTGCGCGTGTTCTTCGCAGCTTGTACCGCTTGGTTCACCAAGGTGTGGGGCTCATACGGCGCATTGTCTGGATCCCACGCCAAGGCCAACGCGGTGCACAGCAAAGCATCGGGCAAGGGTGCAGGTGCACGCGATGCCAACTGCGCCCGCAAGGCTTGCGCACGGCCCAACTGGCGCAAGGCCTGAAACAGCAAGGCCTGCACACCAGGGCGCAAGCTTGACGGCACAGCCTCTAGGGCTGCTGTGCCAGACACACCACGCCGCACTTGCGCCAAGGCTTGGGCCACAGCTTGCAGCTGCTGCCACAGTGGGACAGATGTGTTTTTGTGATCATTCATTCCAATAGACGTCCGGGTTTGAACTTAAACATGCGCGCCATCCATGTGGCAGGAAACATGTCAATCGATTCGTTGTAATTAGCCACTGCTTGGTTGAAGCGCTGCAGATCAGGCTGAATAGAAATGCCCAATTCAGCCCAACGCTGCGTCAACTCGGCCGGGACAGAGACGTAATACACATCGGGGTGCGTGAGCGACTCCCATGCTTCTTGTAAATCACGGCTGGTTGCCACCAAAGCAATGGCCGATGCAGGCTCCAACGGATGCTCTTGCATACGCGCCAGTGCCATGGCCGATAAATTGGCAGCCACTTGTAAACGCGTCCAATGGCTGGCACCCATCTCAGGCGATACCGCCGTTTGCCAACCCGAAGGCGAGGTAACAGCTGCGGTCGTGGCTTCTTGCACCAAGGCTTGGTAACGCAGCATGAGCTCTTCGAGCACGGCAAACTGTTTGATCACCGCTGTGCGCAAACCCACCAAACGGCGGTAGGCGCCCACACTCCAAAACACCATCACGGCCACGAACAGCCAAAACCACCACGCATCGAGCATGTTGAACTCCTTGTGTTTTTACCGTTGAGCCCAAACAACAAAGGCCCTTTCGGGCCTTTGTTGAGAGGGTCACTTTACGCTTCTTCGCCAGCGCCGTGATCGACTTGAGTTTCTTCGTCTGAAGACTCTCCAGCCAACTCAGCTGCTTCGGCATCCGCAATGGCGCGGCGCTCAGCGTCGTCCATCGCGTCTTTGACCTTGCGGGCTTTGTGATAAGCCATGCCGGTACCTGCAGGAATCAGGCGACCAACAATGACGTTTTCTTTCAAGCCACGCAATTCGTCGCGCTTGCCCATGATGGCCGCTTCGGTCAACACACGTGTGGTTTCTTGGAAAGAAGCCGCAGAGATGAACGAGTCGGTCGACAAGGACGCCTTGGTAATACCCAACAACAAGTTGGTGAAAGTCGCGGGGACTTTGCCATCACGCATGAGCGCTTCGTTGGTGTTAAGAATTTCAGAACGTTCCACTTGTTCGCCAGCGATGTAGTTGGAGTCACCCACGCTACCGACCACGACACGACGCAACATTTGACGCACGATCACTTCGATGTGCTTGTCGTTGATCTTCACGCCTTGCAAGCGGTAAACGTCTTGCACTTCGTCAACGATGTAGCGCGCCAACTCTTCCATGCCGAGCAAACGCAAGATGTCTTGTGGGTCAGCTGGGCCGTCCACAACGCTCTCACCTTTGTTGACCACTTGGCCTTCGTGGACCAAGATGTTCTTCTCTTTAGGAATGAGTTCGTCCCAGACTTTGCCTTCTGGATCCGTGATCTGCAAGCGAACCTTGCCTTTGGTTTCTTTACCAAACGACACAGTACCTGTCATCTCAGCCAACATGCCCTTGTCCTTGGGACTGCGTGCTTCGAACAGTTCGGCCACGCGTGGCAAACCGCCGGTAATGTCGCGGGTCTTTTGACCTTCAACAGGGATACGTGCCAAGACTTCGCCTGGGCCCACATCCATGCCGTCGCGCACTTGCAGCAAGGCGCCAATTTGGAAACCAATCGTCACGGGGTGGTCTGTGCCAGGAATCTTGACTTCTTTGCCAGACGCATCGATCAGCTTAACCTGTGGGCGAACCACTTTGGTCGAACCGCGACGTTTCGGGTCAATCACCACCAAGGTGGACAAGCCAGTGACTTCGTCCATTTGCTTGGCCACAGTGAGGCCTTCTTCGACGTTCTCGAATTGCACCTTACCGGCGAATTCGGTGATGATGGGTCGTGTCAATGGATCCCAGTTCGCCAAGATCACACCAGCCTTGATGGTTTGGTCTGGCTTGATGGCCAAGATCGCACCGTATGGCACTTTGTGACGCTCACGCTCACGGCCATGTTCGTCATGGATGACGATCTCGCCAGAGCGAGAAATCACCACCAACTCACCTTTGGAGTTGGACACATAACGCATGGTGGCGTTAAAGCCAATCACGCCGTTTGACTTGGCTTCGACGCTAGACGCGACAGCCGCACGAGACGCTGCACCACCGATGTGGAAGGTACGCATGGTCAGCTGTGTGCCGGGTTCACCGATGGACTGGGCAGCGATCACGCCGACAGCTTCACCGTTGTTGACCAAGCCACCGCGACCCAAGTCACGGCCGTAACACATGGCGCACAAGCCGAAGCGTGTTTCGCAATTCAATGCGGTGCGCACTTTGACCTCGTCGACGCCTGCAGCTTCGATTTCGTCAATGATGTCTTCGTCCAGCATGACGCCAGCTTTGACCAACACAGCACGTGTTTCTGGGTTGAGTACATCTTCAATCGCTGTGCGGCCCAAGATGCGGTCGCGCAAGGATTCGATCACTTCACCGCCTTCAACGATGGCGCGCATCAGTTGACCGTTGGTCGTGCCGCAATCGTGATCAGTGACCACCAAGTCTTGCGTCACATCAACCAAACGACGTGTCAAGTAACCCGAGTTCGCTGTCTTCAACGCCGTGTCAGCCAGACCTTTACGTGCACCGTGGGTGGAAATAAAGTACTGCAACACGTTCAGACCTTCACGGAAGTTCGCCGTGATGGGTGTCTCAATGATGGAGCCGTCAGGCTTGGCCATCAAGCCACGCATACCAGCCAACTGACGAATCTGAGCGGCAGAACCGCGAGCGCCAGAGTCGGCCATCATGTAGATGGAGTTGAATGATTCTTGCTCGACTTCTTTGCCATGGCGGTCGATGGTCTTCTCTTTGCGGAGTTGGTCCATCATCACCTTTGACACGGCGTCGCCTGCCTTGCCCCAGATGTCCACCACCTTGTTGTAACGCTCGCCAGAAGTCACCAAACCGGACACGTATTGCTGTTCGATGTCTTTGACTTCTTTTTCAGACGCGCTGATGATGGCGCCTTTTTCTGGCGGCACCAACATGTCGTCAATTGCGATCGAGATACCAGCGCGTGTGGCCAAACGGAAACCGTTTTGCAACAGCTTGTCGGCGAACACCACAGTTTCTTTCAAACCGCACTTGCGGAATGACACGTTGATGAGCTTTGAAATTTCTTTCTTCTTCAACGACTTGTTGATGTTGGAGAAAGGCAAGCCCTTAGGCAAGATTTCCGACAACAAGGCGCGGCCAACGGTGGTGTCCACCAAGCTGGTGCTTGGAACGAACTCACCGGTTTCTTTGTCCTTGGTCCACTCGGTCAAACGCACGGCCACTTTGGCGGTCAATTCGACCACGCCAGCGTCCAAAGCACGTTGCACTTCGGTCAAGTTGGCAAACACCAAGCCTTCGCCCTTGCCGTTCACACGGTCACGGGTGGCGTAGTACAAGCCCAACACAACGTCTTGTGAAGGAACGATGGAAGGTTCGCCGTTGGCAGGGAACAAGATGTTGTTCGACGCCAGCATCAAAGTACGGGCTTCCATCTGTGCTTCCACAGACAAAGGCACGTGAACGGCCATTTGGTCACCGTCGAAGTCGGCGTTGAACGCTGAACAGACCAGTGGGTGCAACTGAATGGCTTTACCTTCGATCAGGATAGGTTCGAACGCTTGAATACCCAAGCGGTGCAGCGTGGGCGCACGGTTCAACATGACGGGGTGCTCTTTGATCACCTCTTCCAAGATGTCCCACACCACGGCTGAGCCGGATTCAACTTCTTTCTTCGCAGCCTTGATGGTGGTCGCGATGCCCATGGCTTCGAGACGAGAGAAGATGAAGGGCTTGAACAACTCGAGTGCCATCAACTTGGGCAAACCGCACTGGTGCAGCTTCAAAGTTGGGCCCACGGTAATCACGGAACGACCTGAGTAGTCGACGCGCTTACCCAGCAAGTTTTGACGGAAACGACCGCTCTTACCTTTGATCATGTCGGCCAAAGATTTCAAGGCGCGCTTGTTAGCGCCAGTCATGGCTTTGCCGCGACGGCCGTTGTCCAGCAAGCTGTCCACGGCTTCTTGCAACATGCGCTTTTCATTGCGTGCAATGATTTCAGGCGCCTTCAACTCGAGCAAACGACGCAAGCGGCTGTTACGGTTGATCACGCGACGGTACAAGTCGTTCAAATCGGAAGTCGCAAAACGACCGCCGTCCAACGGCACCAAGGGGCGCAGATCTGGTGGCAACACGGGCAAGACAGTCAAAACCATCCACTCGGGCTTGATGCCGGACTTCTTGAACGCTTCCATCAATTTCAAACGCTTGGCGTTTTTCTTGATCTTGAGTTCAGAGCCAGTCAGGTCGTTGCGCAGCTTTTCGATTTCGACATCGAGATCAAGACCTTCGAGCAAATCTTTGATGCCTTCAGCGCCCATCTTGGCAATGAATTCGTCACCGTACTCCACCACTTTGGCTTCGTAGTCGTCTTCCGACATGATGGCGAATTTCTTCAAAGGTGTCATGCCGGGGTCGGTCACCACATATGCTTCAAAGTACAACACGCGTTCGATGTCACGCAGGGTCATGTCGAGCACGAGGCCCAAACGTGACGGCAGTGACTTCAAGAACCAGATGTGTGCGCAAGGTGCGGCCAGGTCGATGTGACCCATACGCTCGCGACGCACTTTGGTTTGTGTGACTTCAACGCCGCACTTCTCGCAAATGACGCCACGGTGCTTGAGGCGTTTGTATTTGCCGCACAAGCATTCGTAGTCTTTGATAGGGCCAAAAATCTTGGCGCAAAACAGACCATCGCGCTCAGGCTTGAAGGTACGGTAGTTGATGGTTTCTGGCTTTTTGACTTCGCCGAAAGACCATGAACGGATCTTCTCGGGAGAAGCCATACCAATTTTGATGGCATCGAAATGCTCATCGGGCGTGAACTGCTTGAACAGGTCGAGTAATGATTTCATGTTTTAAATCCTTATGTCGTCAAACCGCTTAAGCGCGGTCCAACTCAATGTCGATGCCCAATGAACGAATTTCTTTGACCAACACGTTGAACGATTCGGGCATGCCCGCTTCGATCGAGTGCTCGCCTTTGACAATGCTCTCGTACACCTTGGTACGGCCTTGCACGTCGTCGGACTTGACGGTCAACATTTCTTGCAATGTGTAAGACGCGCCGTAAGCTTCCAAAGCCCACACTTCCATCTCACCGAAACGCTGGCCACCGAACTGCGCCTTACCACCCAGCGGCTGCTGTGTGACCAAGCTGTATGGGCCGGTAGAACGAGCGTGCATCTTGTCGTCGACCAAATGGTGGAGCTTCAAGAAGTGCATGTAGCCGATGGTGGTTGGACGCTCGAAAGCTTCGCCGGTACGACCGTCAAACAAGTTCGCTTGTGTGCGTGTGGCTGTCAGACCCTTCGCCTTGGCGATGTCATCTGGGTAAGCCAACTTCAACATGGTGCGGATGTCTTCTTCTGCAGCGCCGTCGAACACGGGAGTTGCAAAAGGCACGCCGTTGGTCAAGTTGCCAGCCATCTCGACAATTTGCGTGTCGTTGAGCTTGCTCAGGTCTTCCTTGCGGCCAGAACCGTTGTACAACTCTTCCATGAAGGCGCGGATCTCAGCGGCTTTGGCTTGCTCTTGGAGCATGTTGCCAATGCGTTGGCCAATACCTTTACCCGCCCAACCCAAGTGAACTTCCAACACCTGACCCACGTTCATACGTGAAGGAACGCCCAAGGGGTTCAACACGATGTCGCAAGGTGTGCCGTCGGCCATGTAAGGCATGTCTTCGACTGGAACGATCTTTGACACCACACCCTTGTTACCGTGACGACCGGCCATCTTGTCACCAGGCTGCAAGCGACGCTTGACGGCCAAGTAGACCTTGACCATCTTCAACACGCCTGCTGGCAACTCATCGCCTTGCGTCAACTTCTTGCGCTTCTCTTCGAAGGCCAAGTCAAAGCTGTGACGGGTTTGTTCCATCGCATTCTTGATGCTTTCCAACTGACCTGCAGTTTCTTCATCAGAAGGACGGATGTCGAACCAGTGGAACTTCTCGACAGAAGCCAAATAGGCCTTGTCGATCTTGCTGCCCTTGGCCAACTTGTTAGGACCACCGTTGGCGGTTTTGCCGTTCAAGAGTTTTTCGATACGGTCAAACGCGTCAGCTTCCACGATGCGGAGCTGGTCGTTCAAGTCGAGACGGAAACGCTTGAGTTCGTCATCAATAATTTGCTGAGCACGCTTGTCACGCACGATGCCTTCACGGGTGAAGACTTGCACGTCGATGACCGTGCCTTGCGAACCTTGGCTCACGCGCAGTGATGTGTCTTTCACATCGCTGGCTTTTTCGCCGAAGATGGCGCGCAACAGTTTTTCTTCTGGTGTCAGCGTGGTTTCGCCTTTTGGCGTGACCTTGCCGACCAGTGTGTCGCCGGGTTGCACTTCTGCACCCACGTAGATGATGCCGGAGTCATCCAATCGGTTGAGTTGTTGCTCAGCCAAGTTTGGAATATCGCGTGTGATTTCTTCCGCACCCAACTTTGTGTCGCGAGCCATCACCACGAGCTCTTCGATGTGGATCGAGGTGTAGCGGTCTTCTGCCACCACGCGCTCGCTGATCAAGATCGAGTCTTCGAAGTTGTAGCCGTTCCAAGGCATGAAAGCGATCAACATGTTTTGACCGATGGCGATTTCGCCGAGGTCTGTTGACGCGCCGTCAGCCACCACATCGCCCTTGGCAATCTTGTCGCCACGCTTGACGATCGGACGCTGATGGATGTTGGTGTTTTGGTTAGAACGTTGGTACTTGATGAGGTTGTAGATGTCCACGCCCACTTCGCCAGCTGTGGCTTCGGCGTCGTTCACGCGAACCACAACACGAGTTGCGTCGACATAGTCAACCACGCCGCCACGAGTAGCGGTCACCACAGTGCCTGAGTCGACCGCAGCAACGCGCTCGATGCCGGTACCGACCATTGGCTTTTCTGGACGCAACACAGGCACGGCTTGACGTGACATGTTGGCACCCATCAACGCGCGGTTTGCGTCATCGTGCTCGAGGAACGGAACCAAAGAGGCCGCCACTGACACGATCTGAGCTGGCGACACGTCCATGTACTGGATACGCTCTGCGCCGCACAAAATTGATTCGCCGTTTTCACGGGCAGACACCAAGTCGCCCGTCAGCTTGCCGTCTTTGTCCAATGCCGCGTTGGCCTGGGCGATGACGTATTTGCCTTCTTCGATGGCGGACAAGTAATCGATGTCCATCGTCACTTTGGCATCGACCACGCGACGGTACGGAGTTTCAATGAAACCGTACTCGTTCAAACGGGCGTACAAAGCCAATGAGTTGATCAAACCAATGTTTGGACCTTCTGGTGTTTCGATGGGGCACACACGACCGTAGTGGGTCACGTGCACGTCACGAACTTCAAAGCCTGCGCGTTCGCGCGTCAAACCGCCTGGGCCAAGAGCAGAGACGCGACGCTTGTGCGTGATCTCGGCCAATGGGTTGGTTTGGTCCATGAACTGTGACAACTGTGATGCGCCGAAGAATTCTTTGAGCGCAGCAGAGATTGGCTTAGAGTTGATCAAGTCGTGAGGCATCAGCGGCTCTTGCTCGGCTTGACCCAAACGCTCTTTCACAGCTTTTTCGATACGTGCCAAACCTGTGCGGTATTGGTTTTCAGCCAATTCGCCCACGCAACGCACGCGACGGTTACCCAAGTGGTCGATGTCATCAACTTCGCCACGGCCGTTGCGCAAGTCGACCAAGATCTTCACCACAGACAAGATGTCGTCGTTGGTCAAAACCATGGGGCCTGTGGATTCTGGTGTGCCCACTTTGGCGTTGAACTTCATACGACCCACGCGCGACAAATCGTACGTGTCTGGGTTGTAGAACAAACGTTGGAACAAGGCTTGCACCGCGTCTTCTGTCGGTGGCTCGCCAGGGCGCATCATGCGGTAGATGGCCACGCGTGCAGCGAATTCGTCCACGGTTTCATCCGTGCGCAAGGTTTGCGAAATGTACGCACCTTGGTCGAGTTCGTTGGTGTAGATACATTGGAGTTCTTGCACACCGGCTTCGCGCAATTTCTTGAGCAAGGCTTCTGTCAACTCATCGTTGGCACGGGCAATCAATTCGCCAGTGTCGCCGTCGATGATGTTCTTGGCCAACACGCGGCCAATCAAGAAGTCTTCGGGCACGCTGATGTGCGTGGTTTTGCTTTCGTCCAACTCGCGGGTGTGACGTGCCGTCACGCGCTTGTCTTTGGCAACGATCACTTTGCCGGCTTTGTCGGTGATGTCAAAGCGAGCGACTTCGCCGCGCAGACGCTCGGCCACAAATTCCATTTGTGCGCCGCTGTCCATCAAGCGGAAGTTGTCGTTCACGAAGAAGTTCGCAAGGATGGTTTCTGGTGTCAAGCCAATGGCTTTCAACAGAATAGACACGGGCATCTTGCGACGACGGTCGACGCGGAAGTACAGCAAGTCTTTAGGATCGAATTCAAAGTCGAGCCATGAACCGCGGTAAGGGATGATGCGTGCGCTGAACAACAATTTGCCAGAGCTGTGTGTCTTGCCCTTGTCGTGTTCAAAGAACACGCCAGGCGAACGGTGCAACTGAGACACGATCACGCGCTCGGTACCGTTGATGATGAAGGAGCCTTTGTCGGTCATCAAAGGCACTTCGCCCATGTAGACCTCTTGCTCTTTCACTTCCTTGACCACTTTGGACTGTGGTGTCGAAGACTCACGGTCATAAATGATGAGTTGCACGCGAGCGCGTACAGCTGAAGAGAAAGTCAAACCGCGGGTTTGGCATTCGCGCACGTCAAAGGCGGGCTTGGCCAAGTTGTATTCGAGATATTTCATCTCGACAAAACCGTTGTGCGACACGATGGGGAACGCAGCTTCAAAAGCAGCTTGCAGACCTTCGTTGGTACGCTTTTTAGGGACGGCATCAGCTTGCAAGAACGCGGTGTACGCGTCTTTTTGCATTTGCAACAAATAAGGAATTTCCAGCACGCTGTCGCGGCTGCCGAAACTCTTGCGGATACGCTTGCGTTCGGTGTATGAATAGGCCATGAGATCTCCGGGCTTGATCTTTCAGAACTGTTTTCTGCATGTGACATCACGTCACATACATCAGGCTTGGCGGCTGGCCTCTACCAGCGTTGGCGGACGGTTGCGCATTGCACGCAACCCGAACCAAGGCATCTTCTGCAGTTGGGGTCAGAAGACACTCAAAAGAAGGTTGATTTCAACCCGCTTATGGGTGCGCTCTGTAAGCACAGAAGGCTGGAGGCCCTAATAGGGACACTCCAGCCTTGAAGGGGAACCGAATTACTTCAGTTCAACCTTAGCACCAGCTTCTTCGAGCTTCTTCTTAGCGGCTTCAGCGTCAGCCTTAGAAGCGCCTTCTTTCACAGCCTTTGGAGCGCCGTCAACCATGTCTTTGGCTTCTTTCAAGCCCAGACCGGTGATTTCGCGAACTGCTTTAATCACGGACACTTTGTTTGCACCAGCTTCGAGCAGAACGACGTTGAATTCGGTCTTCTCTTCAGCAGCGGCAGCACCGCCACCAGCAGCAGCAGGAGCAGCCATAGCGGCAGCGCTCACGCCAAACTTCTCTTCGATGGCTTTCACCAAGTCGTTGAGTTCCAAGACCGTCATGCTGTCGAGCGCGGTCAAAAATGCGTCTTTATCGAATGCCATTTTTATTTCCTAACAATTAGTTAAAACACAAGCTGCGCATTAAGCGGCAGCTGTTTCGCCTTTTTGAGCAGCCAAAGCGCCCAACACCACTGCGGTGCGAGACATAGGCGACATCAACAAGCCACACAACTGAGCCAACAACACTTCTTTCGAAGGGATG
>NZ_JAVKLM010000048.1:0-68864 GCF_031539105.1 Limnohabitans sp. | reverse complement strand
TATGCCTCGCGTTAAACGTGGTGTTACGGCCCGTGCCCGTCACAAAAAAGTTCTGGCTTTAGCCAAAGGTTTCCGCGGTCGCCGCGGTAACGTCTTCCGCATCG
This sequence comes from Limnohabitans sp., assembly GCF_031539105.1. Taxonomy (GTDB): domain Bacteria; phylum Pseudomonadota; class Gammaproteobacteria; order Burkholderiales; family Burkholderiaceae_C; genus Limnohabitans. The sequence continues at coordinate 68,760 of NZ_JAVKLM010000048.1, read as the reverse complement.
CTAAACAAGCGGTGATGAAGGCTGGTCAATATGCTTACCGCGACCGCCGCACTAAAAAGCGCGTGTTCCGTCAGCTGTGGATCGCTCGTATCAATGCGGCTGCACGTCAGTGCGGCCTGACATACAGCCAATTCGCCAACGGCCTGAAAAAGGCAGCGATCGAAATCGACCGCAAGATGTTGGCCGACTTGGCCGTTCACGACATGGCTGCTTTCACCAGCATCGTGAATCAAGTCAAAGCCAAATTGGCCGCTTGATAGCCAAGGGTTAACCACCCACGAGTAAAGGGGTTGGGGCTACACAGCTTCAATCCCTTTTTTGTTTTCTCATTCCCCGAATTCTTATGAACGAGTTGGACTCTCTGGTCGCCAGTGCCCAGGCCCTGTTTGTGCAAAGCACCACACCGGCTGATCTTGAAAACGCCAAGGCCCAGTTCTTGGGTAAGTCAGGCCGCATCACTGAGATGATGAAAGGCATGGCCGCATTGAGCGTGGAAGAAAAGAAATCGACTGGTGCCGCTATCAACGTGGCCAAGCAAGCGATTGAAGCCGCGCTCACTGCGCGTCGCCAAGCCTTGGTCGATGCCGAACTCGAGACCCAACTCAAAGCCGAAGCCTTGGATGTGACCTTGCCCGGTCGCGCCCGCATGGCTGGCGGTTTGCACCCTGTGACCATCACACTCGAACGTGTTGAAGCCATTTTTGGCTCGATGGGTTTTGAAGTGGCCCAAGGCCCAGAGATTGAAACCGACTGGTTCAACTTCACCGCGCTCAACACGCCCGAAGACCATCCTGCGCGTTCCATGCACGACACCTTCTATGTGGAAGGTGGCAGTGCCGAGGCCCCTAACTTGCTGCGCACGCATACCAGCCCTATGCAAGTGCGTCATGCCGTGCAACACGTCAAGCGCTACCAAGCGCGCTTGGATGCCGGTCAAGGCATGCCCGAAATTCGCGTCATCGCACCAGGCCGCACCTACCGTGTGGACAGTGATGCCACGCACTCGCCCATGTTCCACCAATGCGAAGGCTTGTGGATCGGCGAGAACGTGAGCTTCAAAGACCTCAAAGTGGTCATCACTGATTTCTGCCGCACATATTTTGAGAGCGACGACTTGGTGCTGCGCTTCCGCCCCAGCTTCTTCCCCTTCACAGAGCCCAGCGCTGAGATTGACATCCAGTTCCAAAGCGGTGCTTTGGCGGGCCGTTGGCTTGAAGTGGGTGGCTCAGGCCAAGTGCACCCGAACGTAGTGCGCAACATGGGCCTCGACCCTGAGCGTTTCATCGGCTTTGCCTTTGGCATGGGCATGGACCGTTTCACCATGCTGCGTTACGGCGTGAACGATTTGCGCTTGTTCTTCGATGGCGACATTCGCTTCTTGAGCCAGTTCCAATAACGTCACGCACACACGAGATTCATCATGCAATTCCCCGAATCCTGGTTGCGCGAATTCTGCAACCCCTCACTCACTACCCAAGAGCTGGCCGATACGCTGACCATGGCCGGTTTGGAAGTGGAAGAACTCCAACCCGTTGCACCGCCTTTCACAGGCATCGTCGTCGGTGAAATCAAAGAAGCCGTGCAGCACCCCGACGCTGACCGCTTGCGCATTTGCCAAGTGGATGTGGGGCAGGGCGCTTTGCTCAACATCGTGTGCGGCGCACCCAATGCACGCGTCGGCATCAAAATTCCATGCGCCACCGTGGGCGCAGAGTTGCCACCTGCTGAAGACGGCAAGCCTTTCAAAATCAAAGTGGGCAAGCTGCGTGGCGTGGAAAGCCAAGGCATGTTGTGCTCGGCCAAAGAACTCAAAATTGCAGACGACCATGGCGGTTTGCTTGAGCTGCCAGCCGATGCACCTTTGGGTCAAAACATTCGCGAGTACCTGAACCTCGACGACACCTTGATGACCTTAAAGCTCACGCCTAATTTGGCGCATTGCTTGAGCGTGTATGGCATTGCCCGCGAAGTGTCAGCCCTCACCGGCGCACCTTTGAAGGCGCCTATGTTCCCTGCCGTTGCGGCGACTAACGCTGACAAAGTGGCTGTGAACATCAGCGCCCCCGATTTGTGTGGCCGTTTCTCAGGCCGCGTGGTGCGCGGTGTGAACACCAAAGCGCAAACGCCCGCATGGATGGTGAATCATTTGGCCCGTTGCGGCCAACGCAGCGTGAGCCCCTTGGTCGACATCTCGAACTACGTGATGTTCGAATTGGGCCGTCCTTCACACATCTTCGACCTCGACAAAATTCAAGGTGGCTTGGAGGTGCGTTGGGGCAAAGCCGGTGAGCAGCTCAAACTCTTGAATGGCAACACCGTCACCGTGGACGACAAAGTGGGCGTCATTGCTGATGCGCACCAAGTCGAGTCACTCGCCGGCATCATGGGCGGTGACGCCACGGCCGTGAGCGACGACACACAAAACATTTACATTGAAGCTGCCTTCTGGTGGCCTTCGGCCATTGCAGGCCGCTCACGCCGCTTCAACTTCAGCACCGATGCCGGCCACCGCTTTGAGCGTGGTGTGGATCCTGAGTTGACGGTGGAGCACATCGAGCGCATCACCCAGTTGGTGATCGACATTTGCGGCACGCCTAACACCACCGTGGGCCCGATCGACGACCAACGCGTCAACATGCCGGTGGCCAAGCCTGTCATCTTGCGCGTGGCGCGTGCAGAGAAGGTCATTGGTATGCCACTCACCCAACAGCGTGTTGCAGATGCTTTGCGTGGCTTGGGCTTGCCCGTGACCGAAGGCGAGGGCACTGTCACCGTGCAGCCCCCATCCTTCCGTTTCGATTTGCAAATTGAAGAAGACCTGATCGAAGAAGTGGCGCGCATGGTGGGTTACAACAATCTGCCCACCACACCACCTTCGGCACCCATCACGGCAAGCGTGTGCAAAGAAGCACAACGCAGTCCACATGCCTTGCGCCACCACTTGGCTGCTTTGGGTTACCAAGAAACCATCAACTACAGTTTTGTGGATGAGCGTTGGGAGCATGAGTTGGCAGGCAATGCCCACCCCATCAAATTACTCAACCCCATCGCCAGCCAAATGAGCGTGATGCGCTCCACCTTGTTGGGCTCCTTGCTCAACGTGGTGAAGTTCAACGTGGACCGCAAGGCTTCACGCGTGCGCGTGTTTGAAATTGGCCGCGTGTTCCACAAAGACGCATCGGTTCAAAACACAGACACCACCGTGCAAGGCTTTGACCAACCCATGCACGTGGCAAGCATTGCCTTTGGCAGCGCTGCGCCTTTGCAATGGGGCACCAAAGAACAAGCTGCAGACTTCTTTGATGTGAAAGCGGATGTCGAAGCCTTGTTGGCCCCCGCCGTGCCGCAGTTTGAAGCCGCCGAGCATCCCGCCATGCACCCCGGCCGTTGTGCCAAGGTGCTGGTCAACGGCCAAGCCGTGGGCCATGTGGGTGAGTTGCACCCACGCTGGCGTCAAAGCTGGGACTTGGCCCAAGCCCCTGTGATGTTTGAGCTCTCGCTCGATGCCGTGTTGCAACGCGATGTGCCCAAGTCCACCGGCGTAGCCAAGTTCCCCAACGTCGAGCGCGACATCGCAGTGATCGTCAAAGACAACGTCACGCATGCGCAATTGATGGCGGGTGTGCACGCCGCCAAAACACAAGGCTTGCTGCGTAACGCCGTGTTGTTTGACGTGTACCGACCTAAGGCAGAAAGCACGGCCATGGCCATGGACGAAAAGAGCTTGGCTGTGCGCCTCACGCTCAACAGCGACGAAGCCACTTTGAATGAAGCCCAAATCGAAGGCGTGGTGCAAGCTGTGCTGGCCGAGTTGGCTACCCAGGTGTCTGCGCGTTTGCGCGCTTGATGTTCACTCGTTAACAAGAGAACCGTATGGAACTTTCTTTTGAGAGCCTAGAAACGCCCGCGTTGACCAAAGCGCAATTGGCTGATTTGTTGTTTGAACAAATCGGTTTGAACAAGCGTGAATCGAAGGACATGATTGACGCCTTCTTTGACCTCATTGCACAAAGCTTGGTCAACGGCACGGATGTGAAAATCTCTAGCTTCGGCAATTTTCAAATTCGCACCAAAGCCCCTCGGCCTGGCCGCAACCCTCGAACAGGGGAATCAATTCCCATCGAGGCACGACGCGCGGTGACTTTCCATGCAAGTCACAAACTGAAAGAGCAAATTCAAGGTGACAGTAATTCCAAAGTTGACAACTGATTGAATAAGAGGCCGAGCAGGCCTCTTTTTTTTGGCAAATTTATCAGGCGGCATGATTCGAGGCCCATCTTCGTGTAACCTCTGCGGTCCCGTTTACAAGCTACTGATTTTCATGGAGAAATCCCTCCTTCCTCCCATTCCAGCCAAGCGCTACTTCACCATTGGTGAAGTGAGCGAGTTGTGCGGCGTCAAGCCGCACGTGCTGCGCTATTGGGAGCAGGAATTCACGCAGTTGCGTCCCATGAAGCGTCGGGGCAATCGCCGCTATTACCAGCGCCATGAAGTGCTGATGATTCGCCGCATCCGCGACCTCTTGTATGACCAAGGCTTCACCATCACTGGTGCACGCAACAAATTGCAAGAGCTGGTTCAAACTGAGCGAGAACGTCGCCGCGTGGGCGGTGAGCTGATTGATGTCGATTTAGCCGACGACGATGGGTTTGAAGATGACTTGGATACCGACTCAGGGGATGCGCATGCATTGCCAGCGATCGCTTTAAGTAGCAGCGATGAAGCGCTGCAAACCTTGCGCAAAGAACTCACACAAATTCGCGATCTGCTCTCTGAGCTGCACTGAGTAGGCGTTATAATTTGAGCCTGATTCGGTGTGTGGCGCAGCCTGGTAGCGCACTTGCATGGGGTGCAAGGGGTCGAAGGTTCGAATCCTTTCACACCGACCAAGAACGATAAGGGTTAGCAGTGATTTAGCTGCTAACCCTTTTTTATTTGTGATTCAGATTTTGTTTGTGGTGACCGTTCGGTGACCGTTTGGCGAAATCAAGCTTTGATTAGATGCCTTTCGTGCAAAGCTTTGATTCAAGCTATTTGCATAGCATTGCATGTCTAGCTACATCATCCTAAATTTAGGTTGAGTTTGTAACGCCTTGACCTTGTCGTTGTGTGTTTTTTTGTGACCTGCAAGATGCCAGAACACTGGAAAGCTGTTATCAATTGATTGGCCGATTTATGGTCGATTCCAAGGTAGGTGCCAGCCTCTCTACAGCTTAAAAAAAATGACTCATCCCCCCAGTGTGCTTGCAGCCCGTGGAAAAGTCTAAGCAGGCGATTACCTTTTTCCCCAAACAAATCCCATCCGGGTGTTTGCTCACTAAGTTCGGGTAAGTTATTAACAATCCCTTCAAAAGTTTGACCTTTTGGAAATTTCACTCTGTCAAACGCTACATAAAAATCGATCCAAGATGGTTCAAATGACTTTGTCCCGATAAAAGGCTTTGCGTGTTTGAACCATTCCAAAACTAGGGGTTTGAAGTAACTTACTTCTCGATCTGGTTCAATGCCTTTGGCAAGCCTAGCAAGTTCAAAAATGGCCCTATTTCTGCATCCTTCCTCGTTGGGTATGAGTTCACACGGAACCTTGATTGCATATCCCAGACTCGTAAAGGTCACAAATTCCACAGAAGAGACAGAAGAGGCAGAAGAGACAGATGATCCAGAAGAAAAAAACGCAATACGTTCATTTTTTTGCTTTGATATGCGTTCCTTAATTCTCTCAAGGCCTGGGCAAAAGCTCAGACCTCCTTGCATGAGTACATGTCCAGTCATGGTGAAATAACGCTTATCTGTATAAATTTCAACAGATAGATCGCCGATAAATCCTTGAGCAGAACCCTGCATATCACTTAGAAATAAACCGTGTAAGCCCGTACCGCTTGGCGATAGCTCTATGTATTGCACACCTATGCTGTCTAAAAGTTCGATGGCTTGAGAGCTTACAGAACCGTCATAGACGCAATTGTCAAGGTCGATTCCTGTAACTCCATCGCCATCTAAAACAGTTCCCACTCCTAGCATGCCTCCAAGCTCATACCTAACCTCACGGAACATCATCAAAGCAGACAGATTGTCAATTGCAAATTTAGATAAATGAATTGTGTGTGATCGTGAATTTTTCGAGGTTGATAGGTGCCATTTGCGTTCTGTGATGTTGAAGTCCTCCCATCTTGCATTGAGCAGCTCTCCAACGCGACAAGCAGTTGCCAAAATGAACCAGATGGCCGCCTTATTTCTTGTGGAAAGGCCAGATGTCACTAGTTTGTTGTTCAAGGCGCAAATTTCCTCTTCTGAGAGGTAGCGATCCCTTTCAACATCTCTGCCGCCAGCATCACGTTTGGTGATGTGTTCGATGGGGTTCTGTCCAATGATTTCTCGTGCATGCGCAAATCGAAACATTTGTTTGATTGTTGAGAGCAAAACGTTGCATGTGCGCAGTTTTCCTTCGGATTTAGCAGCATCGATCACACTGAGTACATCAGCCTTTGTGATCTTTTCAATCGGCAAGTCTCCGAATTTTGGGAAAAGCCTTCTCTCGAACTGGCCTTTAACAAATGCACCGCCGTCCTTTCGGCCAGACCTTTGCCCATCTGACCGCTGGTGGGGTTTTAGTTCTACTGCTGCCCATCGATCAAACACCTGTCTGACTGTTAGCTGGCGCTGAGCATCAAGTTGTTTTTGTTTTCTGTCGTTTTCAACTTTTGCAGTTTCATCCGCACGTTGTTCATTCAGGTGTTCTCGAAGATTTCTTACGCCAGAGTTGTAGATGGTTACAAACTCTGCGTATTTAGACCTAGCCTCTTTGAGGCTTATGCCTAATTTTCCCTCTGGGTCATAGGCTCCTATCGGCATCCGAACCCTTTTCCCATCCGCCGTTGTGTATCTGTAATAAAAAAGGCGCTCACCGGTTGGCGTGATCCTTCCTACCAACCTGCCCATGCCTTTCGGTGCAGCCTCGGTCAACCATCTATCTTTAGCGGTCGCTTTGATTTGCATTTGTTTGTCTGTGATGATCGCCATTGATAGTCCCTAGGTGCCCGTTCAGTACCCGTATTCAAGTGGATGGGACTGTATCGTCCTAAATCAATGTGGACTCGTAAAAATGCTAAGTTGTTGAAAATAAATAGATAAAGTGTCACTGCTGTGATATCGCTGTATTGCAATAAACCAACAGTTTGTTGCATGGGGTGCAAGGGGTCGAAGGTTCGAATCCTTTCACACCGACCAAGAATGACCAAGGGCTAGTAACTTACGTTGCTAGCCCTTTTGTCTTTTCTGCCGTTGTTTAACGCACTTTAAACAATGTCAATCTGGTGCAATTCAAATTTGCCCGTCTTTGCATCTGCAAAGTAGTGCTGCAAAGTTTCTTTGACGGTGCGAAACGCAATCTCATCCCACGGTATTTCATGCTCTGCAAATAAACGCGCTTCTTGCGTTTCGTGGCCAGGATCAAACGTGTCGCTGGTAAGTTGTGCGCGGTAGAAAAAATGCACTTGGCCTACGCGTGTCACGTTCATCAGAGTGAACAGCTCTTGCATTTCAAACTGGGCACCTGCTTCTTCTGTGGTTTCTCGCGCAGCGCCTTGAGCCACGGTTTCGTTCAGCTCCATGAAGCCGGCGGGCAATGTCCACTTGCCTAAGCGCGGCTCGATGTTGCGTTTGCACAGCAGCACTTTGTCGCCCCACACAGGCACAGTGCCCACCACATTGAGCGGGTTCTCGTAATGAATGGCGTGACAGGCGTTGCACACCGCACGCTCACGCGTGTCGCCATCGTCTGGCAGGCGATAAGTCACCGCGTTGCCACACGATTTGCAATATTGAATGAGCGGGCGGTGGAGCATGGAGGTTAGCCGTGTGATTTGCTCACGAGGTCAAAGTGTTCCACCACAGGTGGCTGTGCGAAGAAGGGGCCAACGATGGCGCGCCACTCAGCAAAGGCGGGTGACTCGCGAAAGTCCACCGTGTGGTTCTCCAGCGTGGTCCAGAAAATTTGCAACACATAGCGCTCGGGTGACTCGATGCCACGGTTGATTTTGTAGCCCTCAAAACCTTTGGCGTGTGCGATAACGGTCTCCACCCCGCGTTGGATGGCTTCGTCAAATGCAGCTTGTTGGCCAGCTTGGATGCGGATGTCGGCGAGTTCGAGAATCATGGTGGAAATGTGATGAGTTGAAATTGTCCCTAAGTCTACCGTTACCTCGCACAGGCAGAGGTCGCGTTCGGGATATCCTTCTCCGCATGCACAGCCCTCACGACACTGCACCTCCGTCTTTGGCCATACCTTTGTTTTGGCCCATGCATTGGGCCCTTCCTGCTGGCGTGCATGCCGTATGCACCACGCGTGTGGGTGGTGTGTCTCAGGCTCCTTTTGACGGGTTCAATCTGGGTGACCATGTGCGTGACGACCCTTACGCCGTGGCAGTCAACCGCACCTTGTTGCAAGCGCAACTCGGCGGAGCTCGGCCGGTATTTTTAACCCAGGTGCATGGCCTAGACGTGGCGCATCTCAACACAGACACGCCCGACGGTTCCACCGCTGATGCGTGCATGACCCAAGCCACGCAAGTTGCTTGCACCATCATGGTGGCCGACTGCTTACCCTTGTTGTTCACCGATGACGCCGGTCAAGTGGTGGCTGCGGCGCATGCGGGTTGGCGTGGTTTGGCTGCGGGTGTGATTGAAAAAACTGTGAATGCGGTATGTCAAACGGCAGATGTGACCCCCACGCAGGTTCGCGTGTGGCTTGGGCCTTGCATTGGCCCAGACGCATTTGAGGTGGGAGAAGATGTGCGTGTGGCGTTTACCTCGGGCGCAGCATCTGAGTCATCCACCGTCCAACGCTATTTCAAACCGCATCCTGCACATGCAGGTAAATGGTTGGCAGACCTTGCAGGCTTGGCGCGTCAACGATTACAAGCGATGGGCATCACTTCAATGGCGGGCAATGACAGCACACCCGAGTGGTGCACGGTGTCGCAAAGCTCAAAGCTCTTTTCGTACCGGCGCGACGGCGTCACCGGACGCTTCGCTGTGTGCATCTGGCGCGACTGAGTTAACGTTTGCAGCACGGTGTGCTTCTCGTTCAGCGGCCTCTTTGGTCTTGATGGCGCGGCGCCTGGCAGGCGTGCCCATGATGTAACCCACCACGCTCATGGGCAACACGCCGTAAAGCAGGAAAGTAAAGGCTGCGCCAAGCAAAGTGCCCACGGGGCTTGTTGCTTCGGCGATGGCCATCATCAAAGCCACGTAAATCCACGCGATCAGGACCAAATACATCTAGGGGTTTTCTCTTGAGTTTGATTTTTGTCAGAAATTAGAAGGTAATTCACTGACATACTGGTGACAGTTAAAAAGACAACAGCGACTGTATAGGAGTTAGTGATGGATCAGAATGCGGCCCTCAAGAGCCTAGGGGATAGCTGGCTCAAAGCTTTGGCCTCATTTCAAACAATCGGTGGAGGGGATGCCAAAACACCATCACTGAGCTTTGCGCCCGACAAGCTCGAATCGCTGCAAAAACAGTACATCGAAGAAGCCACCGCACTTTGGAACCAAAGTCTGCACGGCAACACCGAAGTCAAAGACCGCCGTTTCAAAGGCGAAGCATGGGCGCACAACCCCATGGCGGCGTTTACCGCTGCAGCATATTTGCTCAACACCCGCACGATGATGGCGCTCACAGACGCTGCCGACACTGACGCCAAAACCAAAGCACGTATTCAATTTGCCGTCGAGCAGTGGGCTGCTGCTGCTGCCCCTAGCAATTACTTGGCGCTCAACGCCGAAGCGCAGCAAAAAGCAATTGACACCAAGGGTGAAAGCATTTCCAAAGGTATTCAAAATCTGTTGCACGACATGCAGCAAGGCCATGTGTCGATGACCGACGAGAGCTTGTTTGAGGTGGGCAAAAACGTAGCCACCACCGAAGGCAAAGTGGTGTTTGAAAACGAGTTCTTCCAACTGCTCGAATACAAGCCACTCACCGCCAAGGTTTACGAGCGTCCGTTCTTGTTTGTGCCGCCTTGCATCAACAAGTTCTACATCTTGGATTTGCAGCCAGAAAACTCATTCATTCGCTATGCCGTCGCCCAAGGTCACCGCACCTTTGTTGTGAGCTGGCGCAACCCCGACGAAAGCCTGCGCAACACCACATGGGACAACTATGTGGAAGACGTGGCCATTCAAGCCATCAAGGTGGTGCAAGAAATTGGTGGTGCCAAACAAATCAACGCCTTGGGTTTCTGTGTGGGCGGGACCATCCTCTCCAACGCACTGGCCGTGTTGGCGGCGCGTGATGAAAAGCCTGTGGCCAGCGCCACCTTGCTCACCACGTTGATCGACTTCACCGATACCGGCGTGTTGGATGTGTTCATCGACGAAGCCTTTGTGAAATATCGCGAAGGCCAGTTTGCCGAAGGCGGGCTGATGAAGGGCAAAGACATGGCGTCGACCTTCAGCTTCTTGCGTCCGAATGATTTGGTGTGGAACTACGTGGTGGGCAACTACCTCAAGGGCGAAACGCCGCCACCGTTTGACTTGCTTTACTGGAACAGCGACTCCACCAACTTGCCCGGCCCCATGTACGCCTGGTATTTGCGCAACACCTACCTCGAAAACAACCTCATCAAACCAGGCAAAGCCACGGTGTGTGGCGAGAAGATTGACCTGCGCAAGGTGGACATGCCACTCTACATCTATGGCTCCCGTGAAGACCACATCGTACCGATCGGTGGCGCTTATGCCAGCACCCAAGTGTTCCCCGGAAAAAAGCGTTTTGTCATGGGCGCTTCGGGCCACATCGCGGGTGTGATTAATCCACCCGCAGCCAACAAGCGTTGTTATTGGACCGGTAGCGAAACCAGCTTCCCCAAAGACGCCGAACAATGGATTGGCAAGGCCAAAGAACACGCAGGCAGCTGGTGGACGGATTGGTCTGCCTGGCTCAAAACACACGCAGGCAAACATATTGCAGCGCCTAAAGCTTATGGCCGTGGCAAGCACAAAGCAATTGAAGCGGCACCTGGCCGTTACGTCAAAGAACGCTCTAGCAATTAACTTTTCAATATTTTCTTGGGAGATAAAAATGGAAGACATCGTCATCGTTTCAGCAGCACGCACCGCAGTGGGCAAGTTTGGCGGTTCACTCGCCAAAATTGCAGCCACTGAGCTGGGTTCTATCGTCATTCGTGAAGCCTTGGCACGTGCCAAGGTCGACCCTTCGTTGGTGGGCGAAGTCATCATGGGCCAAGTGTTGGCGGCAGGTGCTGGTCAAAACCCAGCACGTCAAGCCTTGATGAAGTCAGGCATCCCCAACGCAGTGCCTGCGCTCACCATCAACGCTGTGTGCGGCTCCGGCCTCAAGGCTGTCATGCTGGCTGCGCAAGCTGTGGCTTATGGCGACAGCGACATCGTGGTGGCGGGCGGTCAAGAAAACATGAGCGCTTCGGGCCATGTGTTGTTGGGTTCGCGTGACGGCCAACGCATGGGCAACTGGAACATGATCGACACCATGATCGTGGATGGTTTGTGGGACGTTTACAACCAGTACCACATGGGCATCACCGCCGAGAACGTGGCCAAGGCACACGGTATTACCCGCGACATGCAAGATGCCTTGGCATTGGCGAGCCAACAAAAAGCAACGGCGGCACAAGACGCAGGCAAGTTCAAAGACGAAATCGTGTCGGTCAACATCCCTCAGCGCAAGGGTGACCCTGTCGTGTTCAATGCCGACGAATACATCAACAAGAAAACCACTGCGGAAGCCTTAGCTGGTTTGCGCCCAGCTTTTGATAAAGCAGGCTCTGTGACGGCTGGCAATGCCTCTGGCATCAACGATGGCGCAGCCGCTGTGGTGGTGATGACGGCTAAGAAAGCAGCCGCCTTAGGCCTCACCCCCTTGGCACGCATTGCAGCTTTTGGCACCAGTGGTTTGGACCCAGCGGTCATGGGCATGGGCCCCGTGTCTGCTTCGCGCAAAGCTTTGGAGCGTGCGGGCTGGAAAGCCTCAGACATTGACTTGTTCGAACTCAACGAAGCCTTCGCAGCGCAAGCCTGCGCGGTGAACCAAGCGTTGGACATCGACCCAGCCAAGGTCAACGTCAACGGCGGTGCTATTGCCATTGGTCACCCCATTGGCGCATCAGGCTGCCGTATCTTGGTGACCTTGCTGCACGAAATGCAACGCACCAATGCCAAGAAGGGTTTGGCCGCGCTGTGTATCGGTGGCGGTATGGGCGTGTCGTTGGCCCTGGAGCGTTAATAAAAAGCGCTGATCAAGCGTTAATTCAGATTTCTTTCACCAAAAAACTCATAAATCAGGAGACAAAAATGAGCGAAAAAGTAGCGTACGTCACAGGGGGTATGGGTGGCATTGGAACCGCGATTTGCCAGCGTCTTCATAAAGAAGGTTTCAAGGTCATCGCAGGTTGCGGCCCAACCCGTGACTTTGTGAAGTGGTTGGACGAGCAAAAAGCTCTGGGTTACACCTTCTACGCGTCCGTCGGCAACGTGGGCGATTGGGACTCTACGGTCGAAGCTTTCACCAAAGCCAAAGCCGAGCACGGCCCCATCGACGTGTTGGTCAACAACGCCGGTATCACCAAGGACCGTATGTTCTTGAAGATGACACGCGAAGACTGGAGCGCGGTGATGAGCACCAACCTCGACTCCATGTTCAACGTGACCAAGCAAGTGGTGCCAGATATGGTTGAGCGTGGCTGGGGCCGCATCATCAACATCTCGTCGGTGAACGGCGAAAAAGGCCAAGCGGGTCAAACCAACTACTCGGCGGCCAAAGCCGGTATGCACGGTTTCTCCATGGCTTTGGCCCAAGAGCTGGCCACCAAAGGCGTGACAGTCAACACTGTGTCGCCTGGCTATATTGGCACCGACATGGTCAACGCCATTCGTCCTGATGTGTTGGAAAAGATCGTGGCCACCGTACCCGTCAAACGTTTGGGCAAGCCCAGCGAAATCGCCTCCATCATTGCGTGGATGGCCAGCGAAGACGGTGGCTACACCACAGGTGCTGACTTTGCTGTTAACGGTGGTTTGCACATGGGTTAAGGCATCGCGCTATAGGCGTTGTGTTTTTGCTTGAAGGCCGCAGATGCATCTGCGGCCTTTTTGTTTGCCAGTTGGCTAGGTAATAACCCGTCACGCAATTTTGATAAAGTGGCCAAATTAATAACAAATGTGGCATAAGTGCCAGGGAATCATGGGCGATTACACCAACATGGCGGGTTACTACGATGTCATCATGACCTCGGGTTACTACGATTACGCAAAGATTGTGGACAGCTTGGTGGCTCATCACCCTCAGCGCAATGTTTTAGAAATTGGTTGTGGCACGGGCTTGATTTTGGAAGAGTTGGCCAAGCGCCAACCCAAGCTGCCCATCACTGGCATCGATTTGACCGCGCCCATGTTGTCGATTGCGCAAAAGCGTTTGGCCCCGTTTTCAACGGTGTCGCTCTCGCAGCAAAACATCACCGAGTTGGCGTTGGATGAAAAACACGAGTTGGCTTTTTCCTACGGCGGCGTTTGGTACTTTGTGATCGATGGCGACAAAGAGCCTTTCTTGGTCAGTCACATTGCAGACGCGCACGCCAACGAATTGGGGTTTGAGCATTTGGCCAAGCACATCGCCGTGGGCGGAACCTTGTTGTTGGGCATTCAGGGCCCGCACCATGACTACGAAACCGTCATCTCCAACGGCATGACGTATTCGCAAAAAATTGACCCCACCGACATTGGCTTTATCAAGCACTATTACCTGCAAGACGGTGACCACAAAGTGATGGACCAAACCGTGCACTACCGCACTTACACCTTTGCTGATGCCCAAGCGCTCATGGGCGCGTATGGTTTTGAATATGTGGCTGAGAAAGATGCCAACCAACTGTTCTTGCAGTTCAAAAAGGTGAACTGATGAGCGCTGCAAAACCTCGGTTGTTTTTCATTGGCGTGGGCAACATGGGCAACCCCATGGCTGCCAACTTGGTGAAGGCGGGCTACCCCGTCACGGTGTTTGATGTGTCGCGCGCCAAGGCTGAGAACTTGATCGCCTTGGGTGCCACTTGGGTGGGCAGCTTGGCCGAAGGTGCTGTACACGCCGATGTGGTGATGGCGTCCTTGCCAGGTCCTGTGCAAGTGCGCGAGGTGATGTTGGGTGAGCAAGGCGTGTTGGCTCACGTCAAAGCCGGTGCAACGGTGATTGACACCTCCACTAGCGCGGTGGAGTTGGTGCAAGAGTTAGTGGCCTTGGCCAAGAGCAAAGGCGTGGACTTTTTAGAAGCCCCGGTGACCAATGCAGTGGACATGGCAGCACTAGGCCGCTTGTCTATTTTTGTGGGCGGCGACTCAGCCACCTTTGAAAAACACAAACCCATCTTTGACGTCATCGGCGAAAAAATATTCCATGTGGGCGAGCCCGGCAACGGCGCCACCATCAAGCTGCTCACCAACTTGCTGTGGTTTGTCAGCGCTGCTGCGATAGGTGAAGGTTTGATGTTGGGTGCGAAGGCCGGCATTCCGCTGCACACGGTGTGGGAAGCCATCAAGTCGAGTGCAGGCAACAGTTGGGTGGCTGAGCACGATGTGCCGTCGATCTTTGCGGGCCACTACGACCCGAGCTTTTCGCTGGCGCTGTGTTGCAAAGATTTGGGCCTCATCAACGGCATTGCCAAATCACAAGGCTATGACTTGCCCATGGGCGGCATGGCACAACAGTTGTTTCAACAAGCCATGGCCACGTATGGCCCTGAAGCGGCAGAGTTGCATGTGGTGAAACTTTTAGAAGAGCGTGTGGGACACATGCTGCGACCATGACCCATCAATCTCGTTTACTGGCCGAAGCCCATTTGCACATGCCACAAGGCGTGGCGGAGAACTACCGCTATTGGGGCGAAAAAGACACCGTGTTCATCGCCAGCGCCAAAGGCTGCATGCTCACGGATGTGGACGGCAAAACCTATGTGGACTTCCGCTTAGGCTACGGCCCCATCATCTTGGGCTACCGCGACGAGCGTGTAGACAACGCGGTGATTGAGCAAATCACACAACGCGGCACGCTCTCAGGCTTTTCGACAGAGCTCGACACCACGGTGGTCCAGCAAATCAAAGCCATGTGCCCCAACATCGACAAGCTGCGCTTTGCCAACTCGGGCACCGAAGCTGTCATGGGCGCTGTGCGCACCGCACGCGGCTACACCCAACGTGACCGCGTGGCGATTGTGGAAGGCTCTTTCCACGGCTTGTACGACGAGATGATGTGGAAGTCCGACATCGAACATTGGCAGCCAGGCAGCAACGTGGCACCCAAGGTCATCCCGTTCGGTGGCGGCATTCCCGAGCGCAGCCGTGAATTGCTGAGCATCATCAGCCACAACGACTTTGAAGCACTTGAAAACTTGTTTGCCACGCAAGGCGACACCTTGGCCTGCGTGGTGATTGAGCCCATCATTGGCAATGCGGGTAGCGTGGCAGCTAGCCAAGAATGGTTGCAGCGTTTGCGTGACCTGTGCACACAGCACGGCACGGTGCTCATCATTGATGAAGTGAAATCAGGCTTTCGCGTCGCGAAGGGTGGGGCGCAAGAGTTGTATGGCATCCACGGCGACCTCACCACCTATGCCAAAGCCATGGGCAACGGTTACCCCGTCGCCGCCTTTGGTGGCAAAGCCCATGTGATGGATGTGGTGGGGTCACACCCCGGCGGCGTGGTGCACGGCGGCACTTACACCGCTAACTTGGTGGCGCTCAGTGCAGCACACGCCACGCTCAAAATTCTGGCTGAAACCAACGCACAGCAAACCATCAACCTCGCGGGTGAACAAATTCAAGCCGTGCTGGGTCGTGTGTTTACGGCGGCGGGCATTGAGCACGCTTTTGCTGGGCCGCCCGCGATGTTTGGCATTCACTTCAGTGCCACCGTGCCCACCAACTACCGTGATTGGCGCGTGACCAACAGTGAGTTGTATCGCAAGTTTGCGTGGGAGCTGATTGCGCGTGGTGTGATGCTAGAGCCAGACTCGCGCGAGCCTTGGTTCATTTGCGAAGCGCATCAGCACATGGATTTGGGTTGGCTCGAAGAGGTGGCCATGCAGTCCATGCGTGCTGCGCTAGCCAGCTGAGTTGGGATCCCTTATTCATGCGCCCGTTCAAGGGGAACCGCACCTTTGGCGATCAACTTTTGTGCCACCTGCTTGCCCAATTCAGTGGCTTGAGAAAGCACATCGGATGCTGACATATTGAGGGTGCACTGTTGGTGCGCGTGAATTAGCGAAGTCGCTTTGAGCTGTGGGTCTCCCCAGATCGCATGAATGGAAAGTAGCCCTGTTTCCAGCGTGGCATGCGCTGCCAAGGGCATTGAGCAACTGCCCCCCATGGTTCGGCTGACGCCTCTTTCAGCGTACACCTGCACGGCCGTTGGCAGGTGGTTTAAGTTGGAAAGCAGATGGGCAAGGTCAGGACGCTTGTCGCAAATTTCGATGCCGATGGCACCTTGACCCGCAGCAGGCGTCATGGTGTTCAAAGGAAAAGAGTACCGAATCCGATCTTTCAAACCCAGTCTTTTGAGGCCAGCACTGGCTAACACAATGCCCGCATATTGACCTTCGTCCAACTTGCGCAATCGCGTGTCCAAGTTGCCTCTCAAAGGTTCAATCTTGAGGTCGGGCCGCAGAGCTTTGAGCAGCACAGTTCTTCTCAAGCTCGACGTGCCGACTACCGCCCCTGGCGGCAAACTTTCCAGGCTCTCAAAGCGGGGGGACACCCAAGCATCGCGGGGATCTTCTCTTTCAAGAATGCACGCCAGTTCAAAGCCTTCTGGCAAATCCATCGGAACATCTTTGAGCGAGTGCACCGCCAGATGTGCTGAGCCATCGGCCAAGGCGACTTCGAGTTCTTTGATGAACAAGCCTTTGCCGCCAATTTGGCTCAAGGGTTGGTCTAAGATTTGATCGCCCAGGGTGGTCATGCCCAACAGCTCGACTTGATGGCCTTGGCATTCAAGCAGCTCTTTGACGTGATTGGCTTGCCACAAGGCCAGTCGACTTTCGCGCGTGGCAATGATGAGTTGAGAAGTCATCTAGGCTCCAAGAGTTTTAGTTTGTTTTCTTCAGTTGTTTGGCCGCATCGATCGCAAAGTAAGTCAAGATGCCATCAGAGCCTGCCCGTTTGAAGGCCAGCAGACTCTCCATCATGACCGCGTCGTGGTCCAGCCAGCCGTTTTGCGCAGCGGCCTTGAGCATGGCGTATTCGCCAGACACTTGGTAGGCGAAGGTGGGAACGCCAAACTGGTCTTTGACGCGCCGAACAATGTCCAGGTAAGGCATGCCGGGCTTGACCATCACCATGTCAGCACCCTCGGCTATGTCCAGCGCCACTTCGCGCAGGGCTTCGTCTGAATTGCCGGGGTCCATTTGGTAGGTTTTTTTATCGCTGTGACCCAGGTTGGCGGCGGAGCCCACGGCATCGCGGAAGGGGCCATAAAACGCGCTGGCATATTTGGCGCTGTAGGCCATGATGCGCGTGTGGATGTGGCCATGGTTTTCCAAGGCTTGTCGTATGGCGCCCACCCTGCCGTCCATCATGTCGCTGGGCGCCACGATGTCGACGCCTGCACCCGCATGCGCAAGGGCTTGTTGCTGCAGCACCGCCACGGTCTCGTCGTTCAAGATGTAGCCGTTCGCGTCCAGCAAGCCATCTTGGCCATGGCTGGTGTAAGGGTCGAGCGCCAGATCAGTCATGATGCCTAGCGACGGGAAGTGTTTTTTGAGGGTGGTCACTACTTGCGGAATCAAACCCTGCGGGTTGGTGGCTTCTCTGCCATCGGGTGTTTTGAGTGAGGTGCTGATGACGGGAAACAGCGCCATGACGGGAATGCCTAGCGCCACACATTCTTCGGCCACCTTCAACAGCAGATCCAAACTCATTCTGTTGACGCCGGGCATGGAGGCCACAGGCTCTAGCCTGTTGTGACCTTCCAGCACAAAGACGGGGTAAATCAAATCGTTCACGCTCAAGGTGTGTTCACGCACCAGCCTTCGGGTGAAGTCATCACGGCGCAGACGGCGAGGGCGGTTGAGGGGGAAAGGTGTGGCCATATGGGGTGAATCTGTGGAGGGTTGTTTAAAGCCAATCGCGGCGAACAATGAAGCGTTGCATCAAGTCGTGCTCGGGCGTTCCGGGTGCGGCTTCGTGTTGGTAGGACCAGCTCGCCAGAGGGGGCATGGACAACAAGATGGATTCGGTGCGCCCGCCTGACTGCAAGCCAAAGTGGGTGCCACGGTCCCACACCAAATTGAACTCCACATACCGACCGCGCCGGTACAGCTGATGGGCCCGTTCCCGCTCGCCGTAGGGTGTGTGTCTTCTTTGTTCAACCAAAGGCATATAGGCGGTGAGGAAGGCATCGCCCACACTTTTCAAAACCGCAAAACTTTTCTCGCTGCCAAATTCTGAAAAGTCATCGAAAAAAATACCGCCAATGCCGCGTTGCTCGTTGCGATGCTTCAAGCAGAAATAGTCATCGCACCAGGTTTTGAACCGGGGATACAAATCCGCACCATGGGGTGCGAGCGCATCGCGGCAGGTTTGATGGAAATGGATGGCGTCTTCTTCAAACCCGTAATACGGTGTCAAGTCCATGCCGCCCCCAAACCAAGCCACTGTCTGGCCATCTGGCGCTTGGGCAGACAGCATGCGCACATTCATGTGAACGGTTGGTGCGTAAGGGTTGCGCGGATGAAAAACCAAGGACACACCCATGGCCTCGAACGGTGCGCCCGACAGCTCGGGCCTAGCGTGTGTGGCCGATGGCGGCAGCTGTGGCCCCGTGACATGTGAGAACCCGCAGCCCGCACGTTCAAACACTTGCCCATTTTCTAGAATTTGGGTGATGCCTTGGCCTTGCAGTGGCTCGCCCTGCGGTTTTTCCCAAGCGTCCGAAAGAAAGCGGCCCCCATCCATGCGTGCAACCGCCGTTGTGATGCGGTCTTGCAAGCCGATGAGGTAGTTTTTGACGGCACCTGTCTCCATGAATCTCCTTTTCATCGCCATTCCCAAAGTAACACCAGATATTTGTCGTCAATTTAAGTTGACAATATCATATGGCTCAATTTCGTGACAATCGGGTTTGGCCCGATACAAAGAAATTGAGCCCAGCCATGGGCATCTGCTGTCGTCGTGCGCGCCTCACCCACAAAGAGGCCAGTTGTAAGATGACCACCCAGATGCCCTTGCAGCATCTCTTTTTTATTGCACACCAACCGGATTGCACATGGCCGCATCTCCTAAATCCCTGACCGGTCTTGTCCCATTTTTAAAACCTTATCGCTTGGCTTTGGTTTTTGCCGCGCTGTTCTTGCTGTTGGCTGCGGGAACCACGCTTGCGTTTCCTTGGGTCTTGCGTCAACTGATTGACCAAGGGCTGTCCTCCGGCGCTTCGGCCGAGCAGTTGACGGGTAGTTTTTTACAGCTCTTTGCTGTTGCTGCCGCTTTGGCTGTGTTTTCTTCGGGGCGTTATTACACCGTGAGCTGGTTGGGTGAACGCATCACCGGTGACTTGCGCAATGCGGTGTATGGCCATGTGCTCAAGCAAAGTCCTGCTTTCTTTGAGAACACGCAATCGGGTGAAGTGTTGTCACGTTTGACCAATGACACGACGCTGGTTCAAACCGTGGTGGGCTCTTCGTTTTCCATGGGTTTGCGTAATTTGCTCATGGGTGCTGGCGCACTGTTGATGTTGGTCTGGACCAACCCCATCCTTATGTTGCAAGTGGTGACGGTCCTGGTGGCCGTGATTTTTCCAAGCGTTTATTTGGGACGCCGCGTGCGCCGACTCTCAAGGGCCAGTCAGGATCGGGTGGCCGATTCCAGCGCCATTGCCTCAGAGGTTCTCAATGCGATTGCGGTGGTGCAAAGCTACACAGCGGAAGGACGCGAGACACGTCGCTTCATCGAATCGACAGCGCGTGCTTTGGGCACGGCCTTAGGGCGCATCCGTGCACGCGCCGTCTTGGTGGGATTCATCATCATGGCTTCCAGCGCGGTCTTGTTGTGGGGCTTGTACATGGGCACCTTGGCTGTGCGCGCAGGCACCAGCACGGCGGGCCAATTGGGCGAGACGGTGATGTATGTGATCTTGCTGGCCAGTGCGTTTGCCGTGTTGGGCGAAGTCTATGGTGACTTGCTGCGCGCAGCAGGAGCTACAGAGCGCTTGATGGAGCTTTTGCATGCCGAGTCCAATTTGAAAATTGCGGCTCAGCCTCAAACAGCGCCGTGGCCTCAAGGGGGTTCGTCCTTGCGCCTCGAGTTGGTCCAGTTCCATTACCCCTCCAGACCCGACACGTGGGCGCTCGATCAACTGAGCGGACAGATCTATCCCGGACAAAAAGTGGCAGTAGTCGGCCCCAGTGGCGCAGGCAAGACCACGCTGTTTGACTTGTTGATGCGATTTCACGACCCGCAGTCGGGGCGCATCGTGCTGGATGGCTTGCCGATTGAACAGATGAGCTTGCATGACCTGCGTGACCACATGGCCATCGTGCCCCAAGAGCCTGTGATTTTCTCGGGAACGGTGATTCAGAACATTCGTTATGGCCGCCCAGAGGCCAGCTTGGAAGAGGTGCATGCCGCCGCACAGGCTGCGTATGCGCAAGAGTTCATTGCCGAGTTGCCCGAAGGTTTTGACACGTATCTTGGCGATCGCGGTGTGCGGCTGTCTGGTGGGCAGCGCCAACGCATTGCGATAGCACGAGCGATTTTGAAAAATCCGCCTCTTTTGTTGCTCGATGAAGCAACCAGCGCACTCGACGCGCAAAGCGAAAAAATGGTGCAAGCCGCTTTAGACAAAGCCATGGTGGGGCGCACCACACTGGTGATTGCACACCGTTTGGCTACGGTGCAGCGTGCCGACGTGATCTGGGTGTTGGAGCGTGGTCGCCTGATGGAGCAGGGGACGCACGCCGAGTTACTTGCCAAAGGTGGGTTGTACGCCAGTTTGGCAGCTTTGCAGTTCAACGTCACTTAAGGCGTCTGGACACTTTCTTCCCTCTTCGCGTCTTTATTTTCAGCGGCCTCTAGGGCCGCTTTTTCTCGCGCCCGCTGCAGGCGCGTCTGTTCTTGCGCCTTGCGCACGTCGTGCATTTGCCAAAAAGCAAACACGAACACCAGCCCAAAAACTCCCAGCTCCAACCAGATTCCCATGATTCGGCTCCTGCCTACTTGAACAGACGAACCATGCTAGCGGGAATTCAACAAACAGGGCCTCTGAGCATCATCCATGGGTATGTGTGTCAATAAAGATTGACAGATCTTTTAATAAGGATATATTTACACACATGCCTGTCAACTTGGGTTGACCGGCCTTCTCCTTTGGAGGTCTTATGAGCCTGATGACACGCGCCGAGCACGCACTGAGTACCCATTTTGAGCAAGCCGCAGGCACGGGTGCGCCCCCTCGGCTGGTTGCAGCCATGCGCCACGCCGTGTTTTCTGGCGGGGCACGCATTCGACCGCAGTTGTGCATGGCTGTGGCCACCGCCTGTGGCGACAACGCCCCCCAGCTGACCAACGCAGCCGCCGTGGCCCTGGAGTTGATGCACTGCGCTTCGCTGGTGCACGACGACATGCCTGCTTTTGACAACGCCGACACCCGTAGGGGGCTACCCACGGTCCACAAAGCCTTCAGCGAGCCTCTGGCCTTGTTGGCCGGTGACGGTCTGATCGTCATGGCTTACCGCGTCTTGTTGCAAGTCGGTGTGCAGCATCCCGAGCGCTTGGTGGCACTCATGGATAACCTGACCACAGGCGTCGGTTTGCCCCACGGCATCGTCGCCGGACAAGCTTGGGAGTGCGAAACCAGCGCCGATTTGGGCCAATACCAGCGCGCCAAAACCGGGGCCTTGTTTGTGTCTGCCACCTGCGCTGGGGCGCTCAGCTGCGGCGTGACCCCTGAGCCTTGGGCTTTTCTGGGGCAGTACTTGGGCGAGGCCTACCAAGTGGCCGACGACATCCGCGATGTGATCGCCGATGCCGCCACCTTGGGCAAGCCCGCAGGACAAGACACCTTGCATGCCCGCCCCAGCTCGGCGCAAGCGCTGGGCCTGACAGGTGCCATTGCCCATTTTGACCATCTGATTGACCAAGCCGCTGCGTCGATCCCTGCCTGTTTTCACCGGGACATGTTGTGTCAATTGGTGCAACACGAGGCAGAGCGCTTGGTGCCCAAAGCCATGTGCGAAGGCTATTTCAAAGCCCATCCCAAGGTGGCCGCAGCTCCCATCAGCGCCCCGCATTAAGCGAGAGAAACATGTCTTTGCCCTTTGATCTGAACGCCAGTTCCACCCAAGACACCAAGCCCACTTTGAAAGACGTGTGGCAAGCACAGCTTGAGCGTTGGTATGCCCATCCGGGCTTGTACCGTTGGTCACTCGCCAGCCCTTTGACCCGCTGGCTCACGCGTCGCCGCACCCGCAAGCTGTTTGATTTGATGGCTGGTTTTGTACACAGCCAAGTCCTGCTGGCCTGCGTGCGTTTGGACTTGTTTTGCATACTGCACCGAGCGCCCGCTAGCCTCGCGGAGCTCGCAAACCGCACGAGCCTTGCACCGAATGTGCTGCAACGCTTGCTCCTTTCTGGTGTGGCTTTGGATTTGTTGGAGCATCGAAGTCAAGATCGCTTTGGTTTAGGCCCGCTGGGTGTTCCACTTGCTCAACATGAGGGCATTGCCCAGATGATTGAGCACAACCATTTGCTTTATCAAGACATGCAAGACCCCTTGCAGTTTTTGCGCAATGCCTGGAGCGGCGGCATGGCGCAGTACTGGCCCTATGCCCATGAAAAAAATGCGGCCGCCATGCCCGAAGCCAAGGTGGAGGTTGATCAGTTCAGCCGCTACTCGCAGCTCATGGCCGCTTCACAGGGATTTGTGGTGCAGGAGATTTTGTCCTCCTACTTTTTTGACGAGCACCGTTGCGTGCTCGATGTGGGCGCGGGCAAAGGCCGTTTTGTGAGCGAGCTCGCCGCACATGTGCCACATCTGCAATTCAAGATGTTTGACTTACCTCCAGTGCTAGCTTTGGCGCGCGAGGGGCTTCATGCCAAAGGTTTGAGTGACCGTGTCAGTTTGCACCCCGGAAGTTTTCTGCATGACCCATTGCCACAAGGTGCCGACCTGATCACGTTGGTGCGCGTTGCCCACGATCACCCCGATGCGGTGGTGCTTCAGTTGTTACAAAAAGCTTATGACGCCTTGCCATTGGGTGGCGGTATTTTGTTGGCGGAGCCGATGGCGCAATCACAGCAAGCGGCAGTGCAAGGTGACACGTCCGTAGATGCATATTTTCATTTTTACCTGCTGGCCATGGGCGATGGACGCCTGCGTACACCGCACGAACTAATGTCCATGATGAAAGCTGTGGGTTTTACGCATGTGGAGCTTGTGCCCAACGCGATGCCCATTCATGCCCAGATACTTTTGGGTCGGAAATCTAAGTGCTTACCCTCAAATTCTGAAATAAGTGTAAATTAAGTTTGACAGATATAATTGTAAGATTAAAAATACACTCATGAAATCTCAAGCCGTCGTTTTCAACAACCCCAAGCAACTCAGCTTGAAGGCCTTGGACTTGCCTGCTCTGCAAGAAGGTCAGCTGGAGATTGCCGTTGAATTCAGTGGCATCAGCACAGGCACCGAGCGCATGTTGTGGGACGGCAGCATGCCGCCGTTTCCCGGAATGGGATACCCCTTGGTGCCGGGCTACGAGACTGTGGGTCGCGTGGTGCGTTCTGCTGCGGATTCATGTGTGCAAGAAGGTCAGCGTGTTTTCGTGCCGGGTGCCAACTGTTTCTCAGGGGTGAAAAGTTTGTTTGGTGGTGCAGCCTCACGGCTTGTCGTGACGGCGCAAAAGGTCGTGCCAGTTCAAGAGCAATTGGGTGCTCAAGCTGTGTTGCTCGCTCTGGCTGCCACGGCCTACCACGCCGTGTCTGGTGGTGGGCAGCAAGAGCCCTTTGCTGCGCCTGAGTTGATCATCGGTCATGGTGTGATGGGTCGATTGCTGGCGCGTCTCACCGTCGCTTCCGGTTTGCCTGCGCCGACTGTTTGGGAAACCGATCTCACGCGTTGCGCAGGTGCTCAGGGTTATGCCGTTGTGCAGCCGCAAGATGACCCACGCCGCGACTACAACACCATTTACGACGTGAGCGGCGACGGTAGCCTGCTCAACAGCTTGATCCAGCGCCTGCGCCCCGGTGGCGAATTGGTGCTGGCTGGCTTTTACAAACAAGACCTTTCATTTGCCTACGCTCCGGCCTTCATGCGTGAAGCGCGCATGCGTATCGCCGCCGAGTGGAAGCGCCCCGATCTGTTGGCCGTCAACGAGCTGGTGAACACCGGCCGCTTGTCGCTCGACGGTTTGATCACCCACACCCAGCCATCGACACAAGCTGGTTCTGCCTACGAGACCGCCTTCGGAGATGCGAGCTGTCTCAAGATGATCCTTGATTGGAGTGCCACTGCATGACCACCACAACTGATACAGCCACCATCGCCCAACCCATCAAATTCGTGGAGTTGCTACGCCGCGAAGCTGACGTCGAACCTGACGCTGTGAGCACCACCGAGGTGACCAAAGAGACGCAAATCATTGCTATCTATGGCAAAGGCGGTATTGGTAAAAGCTTCACGTTGGCCAACCTGTCTTACATGATGGCGCAGCAGGGTAAAAAAGTGCTGCTGATTGGGTGCGACCCAAAGAGTGACACCACCAGTTTGCTGTTTGGCGGCAAAGCCTGTCCTACCATTATTGAGACTTCATCGCGCCTCAAACTTTCTGGCCAGGCCGTGAGCATTGGCGACGTTTGCTTTAAGCGCGATGGCGTGTTTGCCATGGAGTTGGGTGGCCCCGAGGTGGGTCGCGGTTGCGGCGGGCGCGGCATCATCCACGGCTTTGAAACACTCGAAAAACTCGGTTTTCACGATTGGGGTTTTGACTACGTGCTGCTCGACTTTTTGGGCGACGTGGTCTGCGGTGGCTTTGGTTTGCCGATCGCCCGTGACATGTGCCAAAAAGTGATCGTGGTCGCCAGCAACGACTTGCAGTCTCTGTACGTGGCCAACAACGTGTGCTCAGCGGTGGAGTACTTCCGCAAGCTCGGCGGCAATGTGGGCGTGGCTGGCATGGTCATCAACAAGGACGATGGCACGGGCGAAGCCCAAGCTTTTGCCGACAACGCAGGTATCCCGGTGCTGGCCGCCATCCCGGCCAACGAAGACATCCGCCGCAAGAGCGCCAGCTACGAAATCATTGGTCGCCCTGATGGCGAGTGGGGCCCACTATTTGCCGAATTGGCCAAAAACGTGGCCGAAGCCCCGCCCATGCGTCCGAAGCCTCAAACCCAGGACCAGTTGCTGGGCCTGTTCAGTGCCGATGTGGTCGGTCGTAACGTGGTGCTCGAGCCTGCCACCGTTTTTGACATGGTGGGCAAGCACGAAGACATCAAGCCTTCGTTGGAAGTCGTCTACGACGCGGCCTGATAGCCGCTGCCGACACACCCACAGGAACAGGCCATGACACGCACTATCCCGATTCATCCCAGTAAGGACGCACCTAACCCCGCAGGTTTGCAAGGTGACGGCATGGGCTGCCACGCTGGGGCGGAGGCCATGGTGGCTGCCGCCAAAGAGGCGGGCAAGTCCGAGGTGCTCGACCAATACGCTCGCGACTACCCGCGCCAGCCCGATGCTGGTCCGCACGATCAACCGCAAAGCATGTGCCCAGCCTTTGGCTCGCTGCGGGTGGGTTTGCGCATGAAGCGCACCGCCACCATCCTCTCGGGTTCGGCCTGCTGCGTTTATGGCCTGACCTTCACCTCGCATTTTTACGGTGCCCGCCGCAGCGTGGGCTATGTGCCTTTCAACTCAGAGTCGCTGGTCACCGGCAAGCTGTTTGAAGACATCCGCGAAGCGGTGCACGCCGAGGCCGACCCCGAAAAAGTCGACACCGTCGTCATCATCAACCTGTGTGTGCCCACCGCCAGTGGCGTGCCATTGCAGCTGCTACCCAAAGAGATCAACGGCGTGCGCATCATCGGCATCGACGTGCCGGGCTTTGGTGTGCCCACACATGCCGAGGCCAAAGACGTGCTGGCCGGAGCGATGCTGAAATACGCCCGCGAAGAAATCATGAGCGGCCCGGTGGCCGCGCCCCGTGCCGGCCGTGGCGACTTGCCCACCGTGGCCTTGCTGGGCGAGATGTTCCCGGCCGACCCGGTCATCATTGGCCAGATGCTGGCACCCATGGGCCTCGCCGCAGGTCCGGTGGTGCCCACCCGCGAGTGGCGCGAGTTGTATGCCGCGCTCGACTGCTCGGTGGCCGCTGCCATCCACCCGTTTTACACCGCCAGCGTGCGCGAATTCAAAGCCGCAGGCCGCCCCGTGGTGGGTTCGGCCCCAGTGGGTCTCGAAGGCACACAAGACTGGCTGCAAAACATCGGTCAGGCCGCTGGCATCGCGCAGGCGCAGATCGATGTGGCGCGCAACCAGGCCTTAACGCAAATGCGCGGTCTCTTGATGCAAAAGCCGATTTCGGGTCGCATCACCCTAAGCGGCTACGAAGGCTCTGAATTGCTGGTGGGCCGCTTGCTCATCGAGTGCGGTGCCGATGTGCGCTACGTGGGTTCGGCCTGTCCTGCGACTGAGTGGAACGCACATGACATCGAATGGCTCAAGGCCAAAGGCGTCCAAGTGCAAATGCGCGCCTCGCTGGAGCAAGACCTGAACGCTATGTACGAATACCGGCCGCAGCTGGCCATTGGCACCACCCCGGTGGTGCAGATCGCCAAGCAAAACAGCGTGCCCTCGTTGTACTTCACCAACCTGATTTCCGCCCGGCCCCTGATGGGGGTGGCGGGAGCCGGCTCCCTGGTGCAAGTGGTGCAAGCGGCGATGGGCAATCAGGCGCGCTTTGATGCGATGAAAGAATTCTTTGGCGATGTGGGCGCAGGACATGCCGCTGGTGTGTGGGAGTCGGTGCCTAAAGACCGGCCTGAGTTCAAGGCTGAGACACGCCGACAGCTTGAAAAGATTCTGAAAAAGCGCAAAGCTGAGGAGATGGGCTCATGAACCAAGTCAATCCTCCACCCAGCATCGTGGCCAAGCCCAAGTCGCCACTCATCCTCGACCATGATCGCGCAGGCGGTTACTGGGGCGCGGTGTATGTGTTCACCGCCATCAAGGGCTTGCAGGTGGTCATCGACGGTCCGGTCGGTTGCGAAAACTTGCCCGTGACTTCTGTGCTGCATTACACCGACGCTTTGCCTCCGCACGAGTTGCCGATTGTGGTGACGGGCCTGGCCGAAGAGCAACTGGGTCGCGAAGGCACTGAAGGCGCGATGAAACGCGCCCACGCCACGCTCGACCCCGAACTGCCGGCGGTGGTCGTGACCGGCTCGATCGCCGAAATGATTGGTGGTGGCGTCACGCCCGAAGGCACCAACATCGCTCGCTTTTTGCCACGCACCATCGACGAAGATCAGTGGCAGTGCGCCAACCGCGCCATGTATTGGCTGTGGAGTGAATACGGCCTGCGCAAAGTACCTGCCCGCAAGCCATTTGAAGAACGCCCCGAGGGCGAAAAACCCCGCGTCAACATCATTGGCCCCAGCTACGGGACCTTCAACAGCGCGAGCGACTTGGCCGAAATCCGTCGCCTGGTGCAAGGCATCGGCGCCGAGGTCAACATGGTCTTCCCACTCGGTAGCCACCTGGCCGATGTCTCGCGCTTGGTCGAGGCCGATGTGAACATCTGCATGTACCGCGAATTTGGCCGCATGTTGTGTGAAGCGCTGGAGCGTCCTTATTTACAAGCGCCCATCGGGCTGCACAGCACGACCAACTTCTTGCGCAAGCTGGGGCAGTTGTTGCACCTAGATCCCGAGCCTTTCATCGAGCGAGAAAAGCACACGACGTTGAAACCCATGTGGGATCTTTGGCGCTCTGTGACGCAAGACTTTTTTGCCACTGCGAGTTTTGCGGTGGTGGCGGGCGAGACGTATTCACGTGGCCTGAAAAACTTTCTGGAAATTGAGATGGGCTTGCCCTGCCGCTTCAGCGTGTCACGCACGGCAGGCACCAAGACCGACAACGCCACGGTGCGCGAACTGGTCAAAACGCAAACGCCGCTGATCATGTTCGGCAGCTACAACGAGCGCATGTACCTGAGCGAGATCTCGGGCGGCAGCCCTATGCGCGCAGCCTTCATTCCGGCTTCCTTTCCTGGGGCCATCATCCGTCGCCACACCGGCACGCCTTTCATGGGCTACAGCGGTGCAAGCTATGTGATTCAAGAGGTGTGCAACGCGCTGTTTGATGCCTTGTTTCACATCCTGCCCTTGGGTACCGAAATGGACAAAGCCCCCGCCACGCAGGCGCGTGGCGTGTTGGCCCCCAACGCCAGCTGGCAAGACCAAGCTCAACAACGCTTGCGTGATGTGGTGCAAGGTCAGCCGGTGTTGGTGCAAATTTCTGCGGCCAAGCGCTTGCGCGACCAGGCCGAACAACTCTCGC
Source organism: Limnohabitans sp. (assembly GCF_031539105.1). GTDB lineage: Bacteria > Pseudomonadota > Gammaproteobacteria > Burkholderiales > Burkholderiaceae_C > Limnohabitans. The sequence goes on along the minus strand of NZ_JAVKLM010000048.1, from coordinate 40,184 downwards.
AGGCCCAAGGTCAAAGCGAGGTGACCGAAGCCCATGTGAACGCGGCCAGTCGCGAACTGGGCATGGGGGTGGCGGCATGAAGCACATCCTTCACAACACAACAGCAGGTGCCGCCGCGTGCGATGCCGCTCATCCGATGTCGTGGCCTTTGGCTGCGGATGCCCATCTGCGCGGGCTGTGCGCAACCCGGGTCGCAAGGCCTCTTTAGAAGGAGCAAAACATGTCCACCAAGACATCAATTTCCGGACTCTCCGATGAGGAAGCCCAGGAGTTCCACCATTACTGGATGCAAGGCGCCGTGGGCTTTACAGCTGTTGCTGTATTCGCTCACATCCTGGTCTGGGCGTGGCGTCCCTGGTTCTGATTCAGAGCCTGATTTTTAAACCCTAGATTGACGGAGTCACTGTCATGCAAAACACAACGTATCTCAATGAGGACCATTCGCGTGCGGATGAATCTCAAGCGTACTGGACTATTTTTTTCATCAGTTTCGGATTTCTCTTCGCGTTCGTCGTACTGGTCAAACTGGTCGGCGTTCAGTGGCGTGATCTGTTGCCCGGTGCAGAGGATGCCAAGAGCATGAGCCATGGCGTGAAAGCTGCGGTGTACACCTTCATGTCCAACATCACTTAGGAGATTCACCATGTGGAGAATTTGGCGACTTTTCGATCCTTTGCGTGCCATGGTATTGCAAGGCATTTTCTTGTTTGGTTTGGCCGCGATGATTCACCTCATCTTGCTCAGCACGAACAAATTCAATTGGCTAGACGGCGCGAAAAAACCCGTAGCAGCATCGGCGCAAAACTCGCCGCTGCCGACTTCGGTGGCTTCGCTCACCTTGCCCAAGTCCTGATCCAGGACTTGCCGTTCAGATGCCGTCATTGAACCCGTGTCAATGCGGCATCTGTTGATCCACTGAAGCAGGAGGACCCAACCATGGCCATGCTAAGTTTTGAGAAAAAGTACCGTGTCCGCGGAGGTACCCTGCTGGGTGGTGATTTGTTTGACTTCTGGGTCGGACCGTTTTACGTCGGCTTCTTCGGCGTGACAACCTTGTTCTTTTCGTTCCTGGGCACGGCGCTCATTTTGTGGGGAGCCTCACAAGGCCCGACCTGGAACCTTTGGCAGATCAGCATCGCACCGCCTGATTTGTCTTACGGCCTTCGCCTGGCGCCTCTGATGGAGGGCGGGCTTTGGCAATTCATCACCGTCTGTGCACTGGGAGCCTTTGGCTCTTGGATGTTGCGTGAGGTCGAAATCTGTCGCAAGCTGGGCATGGGCTATCACGTCCCTGTGGCTTTTGGTGTCGCTATTTCAGCGTACTTCACGTTGGTGGTGATTCGCCCTGTGCTCATGGGTGCTTGGGGCCACGGTTTCCCCTACGGCATTTACAGCCACCTCGACTGGGTGTCCAACGTGGGCTACCAGTACCTGCACTTTCATTACAACCCGGCGCACATGATCGCCGTGAGTTTCTTCTTCGCCAGTGTGTTCGCCTTGTCGCTGCACGGTGGCCTGATCCTCTCGTCCACCAACCCCACACCGGGCACCGTGGTCAAGACGCCCGAACACGAAGACACGTTCTTCCGCGACATCATCGGTTACTCCATCGGCACCCTGGGCATCCACCGCTTGGGGCTGTTCCTGGCACTGGCTGCCGTGCTGTTCAGCGCCCTGTGCATTGTGCTCAGCGGTCCCTTCTGGAGCCGTGGCTGGCCCGAGTGGTGGAGCTGGTGGTTGAACATGCCCATTTGGTCCCAGTGGCCTGTCTGAGTTGGACTGCACACACAGACCGAATCTAAAGAATTGAGGAGACAGCCCATGGCCGATTATCAAAACCTGTTCACCACGGTGCAAGCCGTGGGACCCGTACACCAAGGGGTAGCACTTGGGCATGGCAATAGCCCACGCACCGGACAACCCCTGCTGAGCTATTGGATTGGCAAGTTGGGTAACGCCCAGCTGGGGCCGATCTATTTGGGGGGCCTTGGCTTGGCTTCTCTGTTTTGCGGTCTGATCGCGTTCACCTTGATTGGCATGAACATGCTGGCCTCGGTCAACTACGACCCGATTCAGTTTGTGCGTCAGCTGTTTTGGCTGTCTCTTGAGCCACCGCCTCCGAGCTACGGGCTGAGCATTCCACCGCTCAACCAAGGCGGTTGGTTTTTGATCGTGGGCCTGTTCTTCACAGCCTCGGTCATGCTGTGGTGGGCGCGCACCTACCGCCGTGCGGTGGAGCTGGGCATGGGCACACACATCGCATGGGCCTTTGCTGCGGCCATTTGGTTGTTCTTGGTGTTGGGCTTGTTCCGCCCGATTTTGATGGGCTCTTGGGGCGAGGCCGTGCCGTACGGCATCTTTCCTCACCTGGACTGGACGGCCGCATTCTCACTGCGTTACGGCAACCTGTTTTACAACCCGTTCCATGCCTTGTCGATTGTCTTTTTGTACGGCTCAGCCTTGCTGTTTGCCATGCACGGCGCCACGATTTTGGCCGTGACCCGCTTTGGTGGTGAACGCGAAATTGAGCAAATCACCGATCGCGGCACTGCCTCGGAACGTGCTGCCTTGTTCTGGCGCTGGACCATGGGCTTCAACGCAACCATGGAATCGATTCACCGCTGGGCTTGGTGGTTTGCTGTTCTTTGTCCGATCACCGGTGGCATTGGCATTTTGCTGACCGGCACCGTGGTAGACAACTGGTACCTGTGGGCCATCAAACATGGTGTGGCGCCGCCATACCCCGAAATTTTCCCAGCGATGACAGATCCAGCGCTCAGCATCGGAGGCAAGCCATGAACACGTTTATTCTGAACACACCGCAATGGGTGGACCGTTTGGCCAAGTGCTTCGGGTTAGCCTTGATCGGTCTGGCGCTGTCAGGCTGTGAACGGCCAAGTCCCGAATCGGTACAAAGCGGCTACCGCGGTACTGGCATGGTGCAGGTCTACAACGCGCGTTTGCTAGAAGCCAAGACCGAAGTCAATCAGCCGCCTTTCGTCATTCCTTCGCCCGGTTCTGATGGCCCCAAGGCTTCGCAAGCGTACAAAAACGTGAAAGTTTTAGGCAACTTGAGCGTCGGCGAATTCAACCGCCTGATGGCCTCTATGAGCAGTTGGGTGGCGCCGCAAGAGGGCTGTGCTTATTGCCACGCTTTGCCCAATTTTGCAGACGACAGCAAGTACACCAAAGTGGTGGCGCGCAAGATGATTCAGATGACGCAACACATCAACGCCGACTGGAAACCCCACGTCGCAGAGACGGGTGTGACGTGCTACACCTGCCACCGCGGCCAGCCTGTGCCTAGTGCCGTTTGGTTTAAGTCTGATCCGCAGCCCAAAGCCGCCAACTTCATCGGGGACAAGGCGGGACAAAACACGCCTTCGCCCGTGGTGAATTTGTCTTCGCTGCCCAACGATCCGTTCACGCCATTTTTGTTGGGTGATGAAAAAATCCGCGTCAATGGGCCGACCGCGCTGCCATCGGGTAACCGCCAGTCGATCAAGCAAGCCGAGTGGACCTATGGGTTGATGACCCACATGTCAACGTCTTTGGGCGTGAATTGCACCTATTGCCACAACACACAGTCGTTCCAAAGCTGGGAGAAAAGTCCGCCTCAACGTACGACGGCTTGGCACGGCATACGCATGGCGCGTGACCTCAATACGAGCTACATGGAATCTTTGACCGACGTGTTCCCGGACCATCGCAAAGGACCCACAGGGGATGTGCCCAAGCTCAATTGCGCCACTTGCCACCAAGGTGCCTACAAGCCTCTCAACGGTGCGCAGATGGCCAAAGACTTTCCAGAGTTACAAAAGCCCGCTTTGCTGAACACCAAAGTGTCTGCCAAGTAAACCTCAGACTCGCCAAGTCGGACACCACCTCATGCCCAGTCTCCAGCCACCACATGACCCCCTCTCGGGGGTGGTGGTGGTGGTGCTTGTTGATTTTTTGCGTCAGCATCGCAGCTGGGGCTGGTTGCGGATGGTGGCTGGCGGTGCCCCCTACAAACAGGTGCCAGGCTTGACCACGGTCAAGGTCATGGGCAGCGGCCATGGCGGGGGGTTCAGCTTGCGACCCAGCCCCTCGCATCAAGGTCTGATTTGTACCTTCACACACCTCGACCTCGCTCTCCAATTTCTGGACAGCCCTGCCGTGCAGGCCTACCGCAGTCGCGCACGCGAATGCTGGACGGGCGTGATGGCGGTGCAGTCGGCCCGAGGTCATTGGGACAAACAAGCTTGGCAAACCAGCAGCGCTCAGGCCTTGGGCCAGCACAAGGGCAGTGACGATTCACAGAGTGCCCCTTTTGCCGTGCTGACACGGGCCAGCATCGTGCCCTCTAAGGCCATGGCGTTTTGGCGTTACGCACCCGCTGCACAAGCCGATTTGTCGCTGGCTCCTGGTTGCTTGCTGGCCATGGGTTTGGGCGAAGCACCGTTGGTGCGTCAATGCACCTTCAGCTTGTGGCGAGACACGGGGGCCATGGTTCAGTATGCCCAGCAGGGCGCACATCAGGTGGCCAGTGCAGCCGCGTACAAGCACCAGTTTTTTTCTGAATCACTCTTTGTGCGCATGCAAGTGCTGCAAATGGCTGGGGTGTGGCAGGGTCAGCGTTTTCAGTTGGCACATCCGTCGGCTCCCAGCGGTGCCGCGCTTGTGGGTCATCCCTCTGTTGCGGATACCTTTGTGCCCGAGGTTAGCCATGTCTGAGCACCGCGTCGTGATCGTCGGCGCTGGCATGGGTGGCTTGAGCAGCGCCATTGTGTTAGCGCATCAAGGCTTGGATGTCACGGTCGTCGAAGCCACGGGCGACCCCGGCGGCAAGGTGCACAGCCGTGAAGTCAACGGCGCGCACATCGATAGCGGTCCTACCGTGTTCACCATGCGCTGGGTGTTTGACGAATTGCTTCGCAGCGTGGGCACCAGTGTCGAAGCTGAGATGAGTATCACGCCCTTGCAGGTGCTGGCGCGGCATTTTTGGCCCGATGGCAGCTGCCTTGATTTATCGGCCGATGCGCAGATCAGCGAAGCGGCCATCGCCGCTTGGTCGGGTGGCGACGAAGCGCGACGCTTCCGAGATTTTTGTGTCACCACGCGCCAGTTGTATGCTGCCCTAGAAGGCCCGATGATTCGTGCCCAGCGCCCCAGCATGGGTGGCTTTATGGGGAACTTAGGTTTCAAAGGCTTGGGCGTGCTGGCCCAACTCGGCCCCATGCGCAGCCTGTGGCAGCAGTTGGGGCACCAATTCACCGATCCGCGTTTGCGCCAATTGTTTGCGCGATACGCCACCTATTGCGGCTCATCGCCTTGGGAGTCACCCGCCACCCTGATGCTGATTGCCCAGGTCGAGATGGACGGAGTCTGGTCGGTCAAAGGCGGCATGGTCGGCATGGCTCAGGCGCTGGCCCGCGTGGCTCGTCGCCGTGGCGCGGTATTTCGCTATCACAGTACCTGTCAGCGCATTGAAAAGCGTCAGGGCAGGGTGTGTGGCGTGCGCTTGCAGTCGGGTGAGTTTTTGCCCGCGGACCGCGTCATCTTCAATGGCGATGCCTCTGCTTTGCGGCAAGGTTTGTTGGGTGACGAGGTGCGACATGCCGTGCCTCACGATGCGCCGCCGCGGTCAATGTCTGCCTTGACGTGGTCCATGCACACCGCGACAGAAGGTGTGGCACTTGACCGCCACAACGTGTTTTTTCAGAACACTTACGCCAGTGAGTTCGAGGACATCTTCAAGCGCCAGCGCCTGCCGCAAAAACCTACCGTTTATGTCTGCGCACAAGACCGGCCTGCGTCACTGGCAGTCGGCCAAGCTGAGCGTATTTTTTGTTTGGTCAACGCCCCCGCCAGCGGTGATGGCAGCGCGATCACCGAGGAGGCTTTAGAACAATGCCAAACACACACTTTTCAACACCTGCGTCAGTTGGGCTTACACCTTCAACCCACGGCGACCCAAAGTCTGCGCACCACGCCGCAGGATTTCCATCGGCGATTTCCAGCCAGTGGGGGAGCCCTATACGGGCAGGCGACGCACGGCTGGACCAGCATCTTCAGCCGACCTGGCTCCAACACGCCCCTGCCGGGCCTCTTTCTGGCGGGGGGCAGCGTGCATCCGGGGCCGGGCGTGCCGATGGCGGCCTTGTCAGGGCAGCGTGCGGCCGAGGCCCTGATGGCGAGCCTCGCTTCGACCAAGATGTTCCAGCTGGGGGCTACCTATGGTGGTACATCGACGCCATGAGTGACGATGGCCAACACGGCATCACCCTCATTGCTTTTGTGGGCAGTGTGTTTTCGCCTTATTACGCCTGGGCGCGTCAGCGTGGCCGCATGAACCCCGACAACCATTGCGCATTGAATGTGGCCCTCTACAGCAAAGGCAAAGGCCGTTGGGCCATGACTGAGCGAGGCCACAGACATTCAGCGCGCAGTGCCCAAGCGTTCATCATTGGTCCGAGTCAGCTGGCGTGGGACGGTGATTGTTTGACCATCGACATCAACGAGGTGTGCGTCCCGCTGCCACGGCGCATCCGAGGCCGTATCAAGCTGTGGCCTCAACAACTGTGCGCCTTCTCGACGCGTCTTGATGCATTTGGCCGACACCGCTGGGGGCCTTTGGCGCCAGCGTCGCGGATCGAGGTCGAGTTGAGCTCCCCCGATCTGAAGTGGCAGGGTCATGCTTACTTGGATTCGAACGAGGGCGACGAACCCATCGACCAAGGTTTTCACACCTGGGACTGGTCGCGTGCCCGTATGCGTGATGGCAGCACCTTGGTGTTCTACGACATGCAAGCCCCACACACGCAAGACCGCGTGCTCTCGCTGCGCTTCACGCCCAAAGGCAAAGTGGAAACCATCGACACGCCACCTGTTCAACGCTTGCCCAAAACGGGTTGGCGCATCGATCGCCGTATGCGCAGTGAGCAACCTGTTCAGGTGCAAGAGCAATTGGAAGACACGCCCTTTTATCAGCGCGCCTTGCTGCAATTTGATCACGCAGGTGAGCCCTTGCTCGCCTTCCACGAAACCCTGTCGGTGCCGCGTTTGGTGTCACCGGTGGTTCAAGCCATGCTGCCTTGGCGCATGCCGAGGCGGGCTTGAGATGAACACGCTTGAACTCGCTTTCAAGGTAACCCCATTCCTGGCCATGGTGGCCTTGAATAGCCCTCGTGCGGGCCGTGCACGTCTTCTGCAAGGAGAAAACTATGTCTAATTCAGACAAAGTCTGGCCAACGGGACTGACCGAGGCCGAATCGGAAGAGATTCACCGCAATCTCATCCAGGGCACGCAGATATTCGGCATGATTGCCGCATTTGCCCATCTGCTGGCCTATATCTATTCACCCTGGCTCAAGTAAAGGAGACACCTCATGATTTACGCAAAAATGTGGTGTGTGGTGAAACCATCGGTTGGCATCCCTGTGTTCATTGCTGCTGTGGCGATCTCGTCCTTCAGCGTGCACTTGGCCCTGACCATGAACACCACCTGGGTGAAAAACTTCCTCAACGGCAGCGCCAAAGTGGCTCTGGTGGCACCTGCCGCGGCAGATGCCAAAGGGAAGACATAACGGGTGCAACCCGTCGATCGGCCAAGCGCGAAAGCGCTTGGCCTTTCCAACGTATGACCAAAACCAAAACACATGCCTCATGGGCGAATTCACTGGCCTCGATGGGTCCAAGATTCCTGCCCTTTGCAGACGCTGCCAGCGATGACTTGCCGCTGTCTCGTTTGCTGCGCTTGTCGCTGTTTCAAATTTCTGTCGGCATGGCCATGGTCATGCTGGTGGGCACCCTCAACCGCGTGATGATTGTGGAGCTGCAAGTGCCCGCCACGCTGGTGTCGTTGATGGTGGCCCTGCCTTTGCTAGTGGCGCCGTTTCGTGCGCTCATTGGATTTCGCTCAGACAACCACCGCTCGCAACTGGGCTGGCGGCGTGTGCCCTACATTTGGATGGGCAGTTTGCTGCAGTTCGGTGGTTTCTCCATCATGCCTTTTGCCCTGCTGGTGTTGGCCGGTGCAGGCCAGTCAAGTCAGGCCCCCAGCTGGGTGGGTTTGGTGGGGGCTGCTGGTGCTTTTGTGTTGGTGGGTATAGGCATGCACACGGTGCAAACTGCAGGTCTGGCGCTGGCCACTGACTTGGCCCCGCCCGAGAGTCAACCCAAGGTGGTGGGCCTCATGTATGTGATGCAACTGGTCGGCATGATCGGCAGCGCCTTGATGTTGGGCCATTTGCTTCGTGACTACAGCCCCGGTCAGCTGATCCGCGTGGTGCAAGCTGTGGCTGTGATGACGCTGGTGCTCAATGTGGTGGCCCTGTGGAAACAAGAGCCGCGCAGCCGCACACGCAAACCTGGTACGCCGCTTGAGCACACCTTCGCTCAAGCCTGGCAACTGTTTTGTCAAGGACCAAACACCCTGAGGCGCTTGCTGGCCGTGGGCTTGGGCACCATGGCCTTCACCATGGAAGATGTGTTGCTCGAGCCCTATGGCGGCGAGATTCTGGGCTTGAGCGTCTCCACCACCACCATGCTCACCGCCACGCTGGCGCTGGGTGGCTTGATTGGGTTTGCTTGGGCCTCGCGGGTGCTCAGTCGTGGTGCAGACGCTTACCGCATGGCGAGTTGGGGGGCTTGGGTGGGCGTGCCAGCGTTTGTGGCGGTGATCGCCTCGGCCCCGCTAGATTCGCCCGTTTTGTTTGCCTTGGGCATTTTCTTGATTGGCTTGGGTGGCGGTTTGTTTGCCCACGGCACGCTCACGGCCACCATGCAAATGGCGCCACCCGAGCATGTCGGTTTGGCCATGGGTGCTTGGGGCGCTGTGCAGGCCACGGCAGCCGGTGTCGGCATGGCTCTGGGCGGTTTGGTGCGCGATGGCGTGGCGCTGGGCAGCAGTTCGGTGGTGGGTTACTCAGCCGTGTATGGTGTTGAAATTGGGTTGCTGGCGCTGACGCTGTGGGCCATGCTCCCGTTGATGCGGCCTTGGCGTGCACTTGATGCAACACCAGCGTCACCTCTATAGTTCATCCATTCCCTATTTTTTGCGACTCTCTTTATCTTCACTCAACACAAGGAAAACACCATGGAAATCAAACACATCCTCATCATCATGTTTGTCGTTTTTTGCGCGTTCATGGTGGCCAATTGGTTGAATCGCCCCAAACGTCCATTCCATAAAACGCCGGATGCTTCTTGACAGAACGTTTTTAAAACAAGGTTTAAACCATGAACAAATTGACAATTTCTCAAATCCGCCAAAAGTCGGGCACCTACTACGCTGTTGGCATTGCGCTGTTTTCTTCGTTTTTCTTGGTGATCGCCGTGATCGCCAAGTTGATTTCAAGCAACAGCTAAACAGCAGCAGTTGGCCAGCGCAGAGGCTTTGCTCTGGGCACCAGCGACGGGTGACGCTCAGGAGCCCGTCATCTCAATTGGCTGACCCGTCGCCACCCAATCCAGCAGCTGCGCCATCACCTCTGGGCCAGAGGTGGCGTAGGGGTCAAACTCAGGATGCTGCCTGTTGACCATCGGGTCGTTCACGGGCAGCCGTATCAATGCCATGGACCACTGGCCAAACAAACGTTCCTTGATTTCTTCGTAATGCAGCACGTCTACGGCGTGGTGTCGCTTGTCGACACAAATGCGTCGGTACAACGCGTTCACGCGGCTGCGTTCGCCCTCCAGCACTTGAAAAAAGAAACCCTGGCCTTGACACAGCACGCCTGTGATGCCGTGCACCGCATTGTGTGTTTGCGCCTGCAGCAAGATGCTGGTGGTGACAGTGGTGGTTTGCGGCCCCACTGCGTGGCTGACATACAGCAAACGCACCTGGATGTTGTGGCGGTTGTCTTTCATCGTTGTGGCCTCGGGCGTTAGGTCGTTTGTTGCGGGTTGTTGAGGCCCAGACGCTCTGCTTCCCGGCGCTCAAGCAACTCGAACATCCAAGCGACGCGCTGTGGCATGGCGCGGTTTGGAAAAAAAGCTTTGTGGCCTGTGAACGGCGTGGCGTTGCGGCAGCCTTGCACCATGTCGACGATGGCGTCCAGCGGCTCAGGCGTGTGTTCGCTCACGCGGATCCAGTGCACTTGGGTCCAAGCGCTGGCCAGTAGCATGAGCTTGCGTGTGGTGCTCACCACCGTGCGCTTGTTGACTGAGTCCAAGCCTTCGCGGCGCAGTTGGTGGCCGATCTCGGCGTAGATCATGCTGGCCGCACAAATGGCAGCGCGGCAGTCGGGCGGCAAGGCGGCGATGCCCGAGTGTGCTTGTTTGTAGAGTCGGTCTGCTTCGCCTAGCAAGCGCGTCACCACTTGGGCAATGCTGTGTGTGAATTTAGGCTGTGCCAACCATGCGTCGGGGTCGATGCCCGCTTCGAACAACCATTGACGCGGCAGGTACAAGCGACCAATGCTGGCGTCGTGTCCCACGTCGCGGGCAATGTTGGTCAGCTGCATGGCCACGCCTAGCTCGCAGGCGCGCGCCAAGGTGTCCATGTTGTGCGTGCCCATGATCCAAGCCATCATCGCGCCCACACTGCCCGCCACGCGGGCACCGTAGGCATGCAGGTCTTCAATGCTGTCATACGTGCGCCCAGCCGCATCCCAGGCAAATCCCTCGATCAGCGCGTCCAGCAAATGGCGCGGCAGTTTGTACTGCTGCACCAGCAGGCTCAAGGCGTGGTCTTCGACGTGGTCGTGCGGTGTGCTCGCATAGATGGCATCCAGGCGCGCTTGCAACACCACCAAAGGCGTGTCGCCGGGGGCGGCTTCGTCAACCAGGTCATCAGCCACGCGGCAAAAGGCATACAGCGCGATGGCGGCGGTGCGGATGCGTGGTGGCAGCAAGCGGCTGGCTGCAAAGAAAGTTTTGGAGCCGCCTTGCATCATGGCCACACAGGCTTGCAGGTCGTGCGAGTCGAAGTCGAGTTCTTTCATCACCGCAGGCGCAGCGGGCGTGATCACGGCATACAGGTGAGGTGTTGCGCTTGGTGTGTGTGTGTGTGGGTGCGCGCGTTCAGGCATGGACATGGGGTACCACCGATTCCAAAGCTTTGGCCGACATCAACACGCCTGGCACGCCCGCGCCCGGGTGCGTGCTGGCACCCACCACAAACAGGCCTGGCACATCCTCGCTGCGGTTGTGGGGACGAAACCACGCGCTTTGCAGCAACAAGGGCTCCAGGCCAAAGCCCGCGCCTTTGTAGGACCACAAGTTGTCGTGAAAGTCCTGCGGCGTGGTGACCTTGCTGGTCACGATGCAGTCGCGCAGACCGGGCAGCACGCTAGCCTCCAGGCTCTCGGCAATCGCTGCGCGGTAGGTCTCGGCAAAGGCGGGCCAGTCGGTGCCGCTGTCCAGGTGCGGCACGGGCGAGAGCACATAAAAGGTGTCACAGCCTTCGGGTGCCATCGATGGATCGGTGGCGGTGGGGCGGTGCAAATACAGACTGAAGTCGTCGGCCAGTTGGTGCTTTTTGAAGATGTCTTGCAGCAGGCCTTTGTAGCGTGGGCCCAGCACCATCATGTGGTGTGGCACATCTTTGTACTGGCGTGAGGTGCCGAAGTACCAGACGAACAAGCCCATGGAGTATTTGCCATGGGCGATCTTGCGGTCGGTCCAAACGCGACGGTGCTCTGGGGCCACCAGATTTTTGTAGGTCCAGGCTGTGTCGCCGTTGCTGACCACGATGTCTGCGGGCACGAATTCGCCGTTTTGCAATTCAACACCGCAGGCGCGGCCACCTTCAATTCGTATCTGCGTCACGGGCGCGTTGCAGCGCAGCGGTACGCCGCGCTCTTCCAATAAACCGACGAGTCCTTTCACGATGGCCCCGGTGCCGCCCATGGCCGAGTGCACACCCCAGGTGCGCTCCAGCGAATTGATGAGCGCATAAGCGCAGGTCACGGCAAAGGGGTTGCCGCCGATCAGCAGCGGGTGAAAGCTCATCACGATACGCAGCTTGTCGTTGCGGATGTGCTTGGCTACCAGGGTGTACAGGCTGCGCCAGGCGCCCATGCGCAAGAAGTCGGGGATGGCGGCCATCAGGTCGCTGACTTTGTCAAAAGCCATGTCGCCCATGCCCTCGAAACCCAGCGTCTTGCACCGCTCGGCTTCTTCCAAGAAACGTTCATAGCCGGGCAAATCCGAGGGCTCAAAGCGAGCCACTTCGGCGCGCATGTGCTCGGCGTCGCCGTTGTAGTCAAACCAGGTGCCGTCTGAAAACCGCACGCGGTAAAACGGGTTCATGGCCACCAGCTTCACATCGTCTGCAAAGCTTTTGCCGCACAGCGCCCACAGCTCTTCGAGCAAAAACGGCGCGGTGATGATGGTGGGGCCAGCATCAAAAGTGAAGCCATCTTGGTGGTGCACATAGGCACGGCCACCGGGGGCATCGAGTTTTTCAAACACCTTGACCTCGTAGCCTTTGACGCTGAGGCGGATGGCTGCGGCCAGTCCGCCAAAGCCGCTGCCAATGACCACCGCCACGGGGCGTTGGTGTGTGCGGCTCAGCTCACCGGCACTGGGGCGTGGCGGGATGCTCGGTGTGTCAAAGCCATCGGCGCGCAGGGCAGGGGTGAGGGTCAGGGTGTTCATGGGGGCCTTCAAGGGGGTGTGGTCAAAGCCGGTTTGGCGGTCTGGCCCATGGCCCAACCCCACAGCCGCTCCAGTGGCCAAGGAAAAATCATGATGACGTGTTCAACGATGGCCAGCCCCAGCAGCGTGGCCAACATGACCCAACCGGTGGTGATGGCCACGGCACCTTGTTGGGCCAGCCAGACCAGCCAGAACCAGGTGCCCATGGCCACGCCCATTGAGAGCACGAACCACAGCGTCATGTCGCGGGTGCGGAAATAGCTGGCCAGGTACTTGAGGTGCGCGGGCAGGTATTGCGCGCCGTTTTGCGGCACGCCAAAAAACAAATTCAGTTTGGCCGACAGGCGCATGCACCACAGCAGCGCAAAGGTGCAAATGGCCACGTGGTTGTGCTGGCCTTCTTGCATCCACCACAGCACAGCGAAGTTGGCCAATAAGGCCAGCTCGTGGTAGAGCATGACCTGCACCGATTGCACAAAACGCGGCCAACCGGTGGCACCCGCATCCAATGGCGTTTTGCGCGGGCCGGTGATCCAGCCAGTCAAAAAGGCCAGCTCGTGCCAGCCCCACATGACGATCACGCTGCCAAAGGCGAGGTAGGCGTTGAACACGCTGACCTCTTGCATGCTCTGGGCCACACCCCAAAAACTCAAAGCCAAAAGCACCGTCCAGCCGCCTAAGCTAAAACGAAAGCTGCGCGCAGGCAGTCGGTCGAGCCACAAAATCACGCCCGTGCCGAGCCACCAGCACAGGGCCGTGAACACGCAGGCCCAGACGACTTCATTCACCATGCCGGTTCCATGCGGACCTGAGGCGATAGGTCTTGTTCAATCACGGGCATGAAGTAAAGGCGGGCAAAAGTGGCGGCGGCTTTGATCGCGCACACGCCTTGTTGCAGCTTGCCCACCACGCCGCCGCGCGCCTTGGCTTTTTCCATCGCTTGCGAAATGGCAAACAGGCGCTCCAGGCCCCGGCGGAAATTAGGGTGGTCGGTGTCTAGCGCCAGCGGGAAGACCTGTTGCGTGATGGCCGTGGTGATGCGGAACACCTGGTAGTCGTACTCACTCGAATCGAGGCCCATGGCTTCGTGCAGCATGGGGCGGGTGTGGTCGCGCACGTACATGGTGGCGTACACCGCCAGCAAGAAAAAGCGAATCCACAGCTTGTTGGCACCGCTGAGCAACTTGGGGTTGGCGCGCATGATCAGGGCAAAAGACTCGCCATGGCGGAACTCGTCGTTGCACCACAGATCGAACCAGCGAAAGATAGGGTGGAAGCGTTTTTCGGGGTGCTTTTCGAGCTGGCGGAAGATGGTGATGTAGCGTGCGTAACCGATCTTTTCAGACAGGTAGGTCGCGTAGTAAATGTATTTGGGCTTGAAGAAGGTGTACTTCTTGGTGCGCTTCAAGTTGCCCAGATCGATGCCGAGGTTGAAGTCACGCAGCGACAAGTTGATGAAACCCGCATGGCGCGATTCGTCACGCGCAAGATATGTCATGAGTTGCTTGATGTCGGGGTTGGTGACGTTCTTGCGAATTTCGTTGTAGAGCACGCAACCGGAAAATTCTGACGTCAATGAGCTGACCAAAAAGTCCATGAATTCCTGGCGCATCTCGGGCGAGAGGCTGGCCATGCCCGCGGCCACTTCGCCCGCAAAGGCTTCGTCGCGCTGAAAGTGGTCGTGGTTGTTGTCGCCCTCGTACTCGGCCATCATCTTGTCCCACTCGGCGCGCACCGGCTCAATGTTGATGCGGTCCATGGCGGCGAAGTCGGTGGTGTAAAAACGCGGGCTGATCATGTCGCTGTGCACGGCCTTTTTGTTGGCGTCTTCAGCGGTTTCGATGGTGTGGACAGCAGTGGCGTTCATGGGGTTCTCCGGTACGGGTTCAATCAATTTCAACGGGCTGATTTCAATGGGGTGTCGTCGGTGCCCGCCAACCTGAGGCCTGCAAACACGGCCGCGTTGCTAGGGCCAAACGACTCCAGGTCAATGCGCTGTCCGGTGCTTGGGTCTTGCAAAGTCAGGCGGCCATCGGTGCGGCCGATCAACACAAAGGGTGCATCGCCATTCAGGCCTTCACGGTGGCGCTCGCGTGCCAAGGCGCGCAGGCTGCTGCGCAAAAAACCTTGCTCGCCGCTGAACTGGGCCACTTGCTGGCCTGTGCGCACGTCTAGCACGGCGACATCGCCGCTCGGCAGATCACGAAACTGCAGATCGCGCTGCCATTGCACCGCAGCGTCAGGTGTGCGTGGATCCAGTCCCGACCAACGCGCTAAACCGACGGCGACCAAAACGGCTAGCAACACCACGCCGATCCAAGCCATGGGTCGGTTCAGACTTTCAACCTGCCACTCGTGTTTGGGTAGCGTGCTCATGCCAGCATCCCTTGTGTGTTGTTTTTGGGTGGCGCGAGGGTGGCATGGCTGACAGCGACATCACCTAACTGCAGGTGTTGGCCCGCATGTTCGGCACGCCACAGCCTCAGCAACTGCTCGCCCACTTGCTGGCTGTTGGGTAAGCAGCGTAAAGTGGGCTGCGGTTGCGTCACATGCCATGCGCGCTGGTGCGGCCACAGGTGTGCCCAACCAATGCGATCTTCAGGATGAAGAGCCAGGGCAATGTCGCCCAGCCCGTTGGCGTAGGGCTTGACTGACGCACCCGCAATGCGCTTGTAGGGCAGGTTGAAGGTCAGTGTCAGCACGATACCAATGCGCATGACCACCCGTTTGTTGGTCAAGGTGTAGAGCGTGCTGCTAGCGGACAGCCAAGCGGTGCCCAGCAGCAAACCTAAGGCAAAGGCATAAAGACTAGCTGCGACCAGCAAAGGTTTCCATTCGACGTCAGCTGCAGCTTTCCAGCCAGTGCCGCTGTCTGGGGCCGTCAGGTTGAGCACTTGCACGGCCAGCATGAACGTGAAGTACACCGCGATTTTGCGCACATGAAACGCATGCACAGCCAAATGACGCCAAGCGGGGCTGCCTTGCCAAACCACATGTTCGCCGGCAGGCAGGGCACTGGGTAAGCCGGGGGCTGCTTCCCACTCGTGTTCGTGGGTGGCTTTCACAGCATGGGCTCCTGACGCTCAGGGGTGGCGTACAAAGTGCCCGCGCCGTAGTAAGCGGTGATTTTTTCTTCTTCGAGCAAGGTGATTTGCTCGGGTGATTTCGTCTGCGGCACGTTCACAAACTGGTGCGCAAGAATAGCTTGCACATGCGACCCGTCTTTTTTGACGCGTGCAAACGTCATGGGCAACAAGACACGCTTGTCCGAGTTCACCAACTGCACTTCGGCGTAGCGAAACAGCATCTCCATGCGGTCCACCCAGAGTTCGACCACAGTACCTGCAACCACCTTGTCAGCGCCCCAGACGGGCAGACCACGCGGGTCTACATCTTGTTTGGCTACCGAGTGGTCTGCAGCGACGCGCAGGGGCACGATCTTCGGGTGACCGTGTGGATCCATGTCAGGAATGTCGGCGCGCATGGCCCAGGCGCCCGGGCCCACGCCGGCCAGCAGCGGGTCACCCAGCGGCTCTAGCGGTGCGCCGTTCCAACCGTGCATGGGCTGTGCGCTGTACTCGCCGTCGGGGCGAGCCAAATCGGGAGACAAGTAGGTGTGACCGTCTTGCGTTTTGAACACCTTAGGCTCGGGCACCGGTGGCCAGCCTTCGATTTGGGGACCGTTGTCGCGGCCCGAATCCATGGGGTAGCCCTCGCGGTGGTTTTCACGTAAGAGGTAGTAAATCAGCCCCGCAAAGAATGCCCAAAACATGTACAAAACGATTTGGGCCACATCGATGTACTGTGTGATTGCGCCTGTTTCCATGGCTGTCTCCTTCAAAAAAATCGTTGCATCAGCCTGGCAGTTGTGCCAAGCCAAAGGGGGTGACGGGTTGACCGGTGTTTTGGGCTTGAGTGCGGGCGGCCAAACGGCTGGCGCGCAACATGGGGCCCAGTGCCACCAGCACGACAAACAACAAATACATTTCAAAGTGGTAGACGAAGCTGTAAGCGGTGATGGGGGTGACCAGCACCTCGCCCAACGCGCCTGACATGGCCAGCACCGAGACCCCGTCACGCAGCGCGCCACCGAACGCCATGGCGGCACCTGCACTGGTGGCTTGCACCGCGCCCCAAGTGCCCATGACCAAACCGGCCAAGTGACCGAGCGGGCTGCCGTCTTGCGCCATGCCCATGGCCATGACCAGCATGCCCACTGAAAACAAGCCGCCGCTGAAACCGATCAGGGTCACGCCGATGCGGAACATCCAAGCCGCCTCCAGGGGGCCCGAAAAAATCACCATGGCAAATGCGGGCAAGCCCAGCAGAATGCCCAAGCTTGCCAGGCGGCAGGCATGCAAGCCACCGACAAGCCAACGCGCCGACAAGAGAAAAGCCAGCAAGGCACCGCCCGCGCTGAGCGCTGTCAAGGCGCTGGTCATGCCCACGTCGAGTTTCAAAATTTCGGCCGCATAGGGCTCGAGCACGATGTCTTGCATGTTGAAGGCAAAGGTGCCCAAGGCCAGGGTCCACAAGAAGCGCCGCATCTGTGGTTGCGCCATCAGATCGCGCCAGCTGTTGGCAAAGCCACCGGCTTCGCGTTGTCCACGCTTGGCACTTCGGGCCTCTTGCTTCCACAGCGAAGCGAGGTTCATCACCGCCACTATGACCGCACAGCCTTGCACCAGCTGGATGAGTTTTTGTGGGCTGAAGTCATTCAGCACCAGGCCAAACACCGCGCTGCTGGCGATCATGCCCACCAAGAGCATGCTGTAGAGCAAGGCCACGACGCGGGGGCGTTTGTCGTCGCTGGCCAAGTCATGCGCTAGCGCCATGCCAGCGGTTTGCGTGACCTGGATGCCCGCACCCACCAGCACAAAGGCAAGGCACGCGCCGATCTGACCGACCCAGACGTTGGCGTGGTCAGACTCGGACAAGAGCAACAAGGCAAAAGGCATGATGGACAGACCACCAAACAGCAGCAAGGTGCCGGTCCACATGTAAGGAATGCGGCGCAGACCCAGCGCTGAAGGGTGGGTGTCGCTGCGGTAACCGATCAGCGTGCGCAGCGGGGCAAACACCATGGGAATGGCGACGGCCAAAGCCACCCACCAGGCGGGCACCTGCAGCTCGACGATCATCACCCGGTTGAGCGTGCCCACCAATAGCGCCGTGACCATGCCGATCACCACCTGAAACAGCGACAGGCGTAAGAGGCGCGCCATCGGTAACTCGGGCGAGGCTGCATCGGCAAACGGCATGAAGCGTGTGCCGTAAGCGGTGAGCCAGCGGGGGACCGGGATGCGCAGTTTCATGAGCGGGTCCACTCCCAGGCTTGTGAGGTGTAAAAACCACTGGCCACACGTTGCATGCGCGCGGCCTGCCAGCTTTGCAAATCTGTGTGGTCTTGCATGCGTTGCAGCAAATCGGCGTGTGCCACGGGTGAGAGCGATGGCGAGCGGTCGCTGCGCGGAAACAAGCGGCCCGCACTGTGCATCAAGGCCAAGAGCGGCGTGCGCGGCGCAAAGGTGAAGGCCATGGAGCCGCGTGTGCGTTGCGCCAGACCGGCCAGCGCGTGGGCGATTTGGTCGCTGTCATAGTGGATCAGCGAGTCCATGCACACCACATGGTCGAAGTGGCCCAATTCGGGGCTGAGCATGTCGCCCGACAAAAACTCCACCGAGCCTGGCAGGGTAGGGTGCTCGGCGGCCATGCGTTCAGCGGCGAGCTTGACCAAGGTGGGCGAGAGGTCGATGGCCACAACGTCGGCCCCGCGCAGGGCCGCTTGCAAGGCCAGCGCGCCGGTGCCACAACCAGCGTCCAGCACGCGCAGGCCGCGCAGGTCTTGTGGCAACCACGACAGCAGGGTTTCGCGCATGGTGTCGCGCCCGGCGCGCACGGTGGCTCGGATGCGGCCCACCGGCTCGTTCGAGGTCAGGCGGGCCCAGGCATCGGCCGCAGTGCGGTCAAAGTAGTGCTCGATCTGGCTGCGGCGTTGTTCGTAGGCGGTGGTGTTCATGACGTTCTTTCGTTCTGAGTGTTGGCGTGCAGATCAGTCGAAACCCAGCAGGTCAAAAATGTCGCGGTCTTTCATCGGGATGGAGGGCAGGGGGTCGGCTCCTAGCCACAGGGCGGCGGCCAAGCGCATGTACTCGTCCTGTACGGCCTTGACGGCAGGCGTCGGCTCCAGCTCGAACAAGGTGCACTTTTGCAAACGGCTCTTGCGGATCTCGTCGAGCATCGGAAAGTGCGCCATGGTTTTCAAGCCGGTGACTGCGTTGTATTTGTCGATCTGGTCGGTCGCGTCGCTGCGGTTGGCGATCACACCACCCAAACGCACGTTGTAGTTTTTGGCCTTGGCACCAATCGCCTGCACGATGCGGTTCATCGCAAAGATGGAGTCGAAGTCGTTGGCGGTGACGATGAGCGCGCGGTCGGCATGTTGCAGTGGGGCGGCAAAACCGCCACACACCACGTCGCCCAGCACATCAAAAATCACCACATCGGTGTCTTCGAGCAGGTGGTGTTCCTTGAGCAGCTTGACGGTCTGACCGACCACATAGCCGCCGCAGCCGGTGCCAGCGGGTGGACCGCCGGCTTCGACGCACATCACGCCGTTATAGCCCTTGAAGACGAAGTCATCGAGGCGCAGCTCTTCGGCATGAAAGTCCACCGTTTCGAGGGCGTCGATCACGGTGGGCATGAGCTTTTTGGTCAGGGTGAAGGTCGAGTCGTGCTTGGGGTCGCAGCCGATTTGCAACACGCGCTTGCCCAGTTTGCTGAAGGCCACCGAGAGGTTCGACGAGGTGGTGCTTTTGCCGATGCCGCCCTTGCCGTAAACGGCAAAGACTTTGGCGGTGCCGATTTTGACGGTGGGGTCCATCTGGAACTGCACGCTGCCCTCGCCATCGGCCCCACGGACCCTCTGGATGCTGTTCACGGGGATGCTGGTGGTTTCGATCATGCTGGGAGTCCTTCTTGTATGCCTTCGAGGCGGTCTTCAAGTTCTTCACCGGCCCGCAGCAAAGCTGTCATGGTTTCGGCGTCGGGTTGCCAGTACTGGCGGCGGGTGGCCTCCAGCAGGCGGTTGGCCACTTTGGCCGATGCGGTGGGGTTGAGCTGGGCCATGCGCTCGCGCATGGCGGGGTCCAGCACAAAGGTCTGGGCCAGTTGTTGGTAGACCCAGGGCTGCACTTGCCCTGTGGTGGCCGACCAACCCATGGTGTTGGTGAGGTGGGCTTCGATCTGGCGCACGCCTTCGTAGCCGTGTTGCAGCATGCTTTCGTGCCACTTGGGGTTGAGCATGCGGCTGCGGGTTTCCAGGGCCACTTGCTCGGTCAGGCTGCGCACCACACCGTCGCCTTGCGTCTGGTCACCGATGAAAACCGGTGGGGCTTCGGCCGCGTTGCCGTCGCGCTGGTGCTTGGCTTGCAGCACGGCGCGGCTGATGCCACCCAGGGTGTCGAAATAGGTGTCGATGCTGGTCACGCCCAGCTCCACCGAGTCGAGGTTTTGGTAGGTGAGCGAGACACTGGCCAGCGCGCTTTGCAGCACGGCGGTGTTGCGCACCGGACGGCCTTCGCGGCCGTAGGCAAAGCCTTTGCGCTGGGTGAAGGCGTCGCCCAATTCGTTTTCGTTTTCCCAGCAGCTGCTGTCGATCAGGTGGTTCACATTCGCACCATACGCGCCTTCGGTGTTGCCAAACACCCGCAGCGAGGCGCATTCCAATGTGCTGCCTTCGTGCTCAGCCAAAAAAGCCAAGGCATGTTTGCGGATGAAGTTCTGCTCGGCCGGTTCGTCGGCGCTGGCGGCCAGGAAAGACGCTTCGGCCAGCAGGCGAATCTGCATGGGCAGCAGGTCGCGGAAGATGCCCGACAAGGTGATGACCACGTCGATGCGGGGGCGGCCGAGTTCGGCCAAGGGAATCAGTTGTGCACCGGCCAGGCGACCGTAGCTGTCAAAACGCGGTGCGGCACCCATCAAGGCCAAGGCCTGCGCCATCGGGCTGCCTTCGGTCTTGAGGTTGTCGGTGCCCCACAGCACCATGGCCACGGTTTCGGGCAGGGCTTGGTGGTCTTGCTGGTAACGTGCCAACAGCTTTTCGGCCTGGCGCTGGCCGTCGCGCACGGCAAAGGCGGACGGCATGCGGAAGGGGTCCAGGCCATGCAGGTTGCGGCCCGTGGGCAGCACGTTGGCGTTGCGGATCAGGTCGCCTCCGGGGGCGGGCTGCAGGTAGCGACCGTCCAGCGCACGCATCAGGCCTTGCATTTCGTGGTCTTCGCCCAGCAGGCGGTTGCTGCGCACCAGCTGGCGCAAACTTTCGGCTTGTGCCTGGGCTTGGGTTTTGTCGCCAGCGGGCAGGTCGGTGCTGAACTGCGCGTTCAGTTGCGCTTCGCTGGCACCATCGACCAAGGCTTCCATGAGGGCGGCGTTTTGCGCGGCGTTCAAACCCATGGCATCGGCCATGACCTTGAGCGTGCCCAGACGCTGCTCACGGGTAGGGGCCTGGCCCATGACGTGCAGGCCTTCGGGGATGAGGGCGTATTCGAGTTCGAGCAACTGGTTTTGGAGCTGTTCGATCCAGGCAGTGGGGTCATCAGTCAGTGAGGCTGGAACGGCCAGATCGATGCTTTGCGCTTGCTCGCGGATCAGCTCGGTCAGGCTTTCGCGGTCTTGGGCTTGATCGGGGCTCATCTGCTGCCAGCGTTCGATGGATTGCTGCAGGCTGACCAACTCTTTGTACAGACCCGAGTGCGTCAGTGAAGGCGTGAGGTAGCTGACCAACGTGGCCGCGCCGCGTCGCTTGGCCAGCGCACCTTCGGACGGGTTGTTGGCGGCGTAGAGGTAAATGTTGGGCAGCGCGCCGATCAGGCGGTCGGGCCAGCACTGGGCCGACAGACCGGTTTGTTTGCCGGGCATGAATTCGAGCGCGCCGTGCGTGCCGAAGTGCAGCACTGCATCGGCCGCGTAGTCGTCGCGCAGGTAGCGGTAAAACGCGCTGAAGGCATGGGTGGGGGCGCAGCCGGTTTCAAACAGCAGGCGCATCGGGTCGCCTTCGTAGCCAAAGCCTGGTTGCACCGTGACCACCACCTGGCCAAAGGCCGCACCCAGCACAAAGATCGACTGGCCGTTGGTCAGGTGCTTGCCGGGGGCGGGGCCCCACTGCGCTTCGATGTCACTCAGCCAGCGCTCGTTTTGCACATGGTGGCCGGTTTCGATGGCGTGCAGCACATTGGCCTGCGTGCCGAACTGGCTGGCGTTGCCTTGCAGCAGGCGGTTACGCAGATCGTCCACGCTGTCCGGCAGCTCGACGCGGTAGCCTTCAAGTGACAGGCGCTGCAAGGTGTTGAAGAGCGACTGGAACACCGACAAATACGCGGCCGTACCCACGCTGCCCGCGTTGGGCGGGAAGTTGAACAGCACAATGGCCAGCTTGCGTTCGGCACGTGACTTGTCGCGCAGGCGCACCAAGCGCTCAACTCGTGCGGTGAGCATCTCGGTGCGCTCGCTGCAGGTGAACATGTCCTGGCTGCGCGGGCCACTGGGGAAAGTGCAGCCTTTGTCGCAACCGGTGCAGGTTTGACCAGCCGGGCCAGGGCGGCCGCCGTAAACCATGGGCAAGATCGAACCGTCGAGCTCGGGGATGGCCACCATGATGGTGTTTTCCACCGGCAGCAGGCCACGTGTGGAGCCACCCCATTGCTCGATGGACTGAAACTCCAGCGGGTGCGCGGCGATGTAGGGCACATCGAGTTCGCTGAGCGCCACTTCGGCGGCGCTGGCGTCGTTGTAAGCGGGGCCGCCGACCAAGGAGAAACCGGTGAGCGAGACCAGCGACTGGATTTTCGAATCGCCGCCATTCTTGAAAAACCGGTCCATCGCCGGGCGGGCATCCAGACCGCTGGCAAAGGCCGGGATGACGCGCAGGCCGCGTGCTTGCAGCGAGGTGATGACCGCGTCGTAGTGCGCGGTGTTGCCCGCCAGCAGATACGAGCGCAGCAGCAGCAAGCCCACGGCAGGCTGGTCTTTGCGGCCGTGGCCGGGCAGGTCGCTCAGCTGTTCGCTGATGCGGTTTTTCATCTGCGGGTGGTACAGGCCCACCTCGGGGTATTCGATCGGGTCTTCCGGCTGGGCCAAAGCGCGCAGGTGTTCGCGCGGGCCTTGCGCGTAGCGGTGCACCAAAGTTTTGACCAAGTGCTCGATGTTGTGCTCTGAGCCTGCCAGCCAGTAGCGCATGGTCAGGAAAAACAGGCGCAGGTCTTGTGCTGTGCCGGGAATGAAACGCAGCAGCTTGGGCAGTCGGCGCAGCATGGCCATTTGTTTGGCCCCGGCGCTCGAGGGTGCGCCGGTCTCAGAACCCGTGTCTTTGTTTTTGGCTGTGGGGCGCAGCTTTTTGAGCAAAGCCATCAGGCCCGTGGATTCGCGGCCCATGACCAGTTTGCCCATGCGCGTGAGTTGGGTGACCTGAGGTGCCGACATGATGCAGACCATGGCGTCGCAGTGCTCGCGGCGTGCTTGCAAGGCGTCGAGCACCGGCAGGAAATGGTCTTCCATGAACAGCATGGTGACGATCACCAGATCTGCTTGCGCCACCGCGGCCAGGCAATTGGCGAGAGCCGTTTCGCTGTCGCGCCAGGCCGAGGCGCTGTGGGTTTGCAGGTGCAGGCCCGGCAGGTCGCGGGCCAGACGCTCGGCCGCGCTCTCAGCAGCGCTGGCCAGGTGGCTGTCCATGGTCAGCAACACCACGCTCATGCGCGGGTGGTTGGTGGGCGACTTTTTAACGGCTGAAGTGGGCTTTGGCATCGTAGAGCGTCTCCACGGTAATGGTCGCCACACCCTGATCTAGGGCAAATCGTTCGGTGTTGCGGCGGGCTTTGCCGCGCACAAAGAACGGGATCTTTCCAAGTTCTTTTTCGGCTTCCACACTCCAGCTGGCTTGGTGTGAAGCGGCCATGGTGGGAGACGCGATAGGCGGCGGTGTAGCGGCTGACGCAGTCGCCGAAACAGGTGCCGGTGTCAGCTCGGCCGCGGGCCGTGTGCTGCCCAGATGTGAGGGCGCGGCACCGGCATGGAACTCAAAGTCTTCACGGAACATGCCGATCAGGTGTTCTTCCAGACCCATCATCAGCGGGTGCACCCAGGTGTCGAACAAGACGTTGGCGCCTTCAAAACCCATTTGCGGTGCGTAGCGGGCCGGGAAGTCTTGTACGTGCACAGGGGCCGAAATCACCGCGCAGGGGATGCCCTGGCGCTTGGCGATGTGACGCTCCATTTGCGTGCCCAAAATCAGCTCGGGCTGCAAGGCGTTGATCTGGGTTTCGACTTCGAGGTAGTCGTCGGTGATCAGCGCTTCGACGCCGTAGCGCTTGGCGCAGTCGCGCACTTCGCGTGCAAATTCGCGGCTGTAGCTGCCCAAGCCCACCACCTCAAAACCCATCTCTTGGCTGGCGATGCGGGCGGCGGCCACCACATGCGTGGCATCGCCAAAAATGTAGACGCGCTTGCCAGTGAGGTAGGTCGAGTCAACCGACTTGGCGTACCAGTGCGCGTGTGCGTTGGCGGGGTCTTGCGCGGGTTGGGGCAGGCCGGTCAGGGTGCAGACTTCGGCGATGAAGTCACGTGTGGCGTGGCTGCCCAAGGGCACGGTCTTGGTGTAAGGCTGGTCAAACTGGCGCTGCAACCACTGCGCGGCGGCCAGACCAATTTCGGGGTAAAGCACCACGTTGAAGTCAGCCTCGGCCAGTTTTTGCACATCGGCCACGCTGGCACTCAGTGGTGCGACCACGGCCACGTCCACACCGAGTTGGTTGAGCAGTTGGGTGATTTCCTTGACGTCGTCGCGGTGGCGAAAGCCCAGGGCGCTGGGGCCCAAGATGTTGCAGGTGGGGCGGGCCTTGGTAAGTTTTTCAACGTCTTCAGGCTTGTGCACCAAGTGGCGGCACAGTTGGTAAAAGGTTTCGCTCGCGCCCCAATTTTCCTTGCGCTGGTACGAGGGCAACTCCAGGGCCACCACGGGGATGGTCAGCTGCAGCGCCTGGGCCAGACCACCGGGGTCATCCTGGATCAACTCGGCGGTGCACGACGAGCCCACCAGCATGGCCGCAGGATTGAAGCGTGCCATAGCCTGGCGAGCCGCGTCTTTGAACAGCTCGGCCGTGTCGCCGCCCAGATCACGCGCCTGGAAGGTGGTGTAGGTGACGGGGGGGCGGCGTGGCAGGCGCTCGATCATGGTGAACAGCAGGTCGGCGTAGGTGTCGCCTTGCGGGGCGTGCAGCACGTAGTGCACATCCGTCATGGCGGTGGCCACGCGCATGGCGCCCACATGGGGCGGTCCTTCGTAAGTCCAGAGCGTCAGTTGCATGGTGTGTTCCTGCGCTTTATGCAGCCAGCTTCAGGCGGCGCTTGAGGGGGCGGCTGAACAAACCGGCCAGATCGGCCGCTTGTTCGTAGCCCTGAATGGGGGTGAAGACCAACTCAATGGCCCACTTGGTGGTGATGCCTTGCGCCTCCAGCGGATTGGCCAGACCCAGGCCACACACCACCAAATCAGGAGCGTCGGCGATGCAGCGGTCGAGCTGCAGGTCCACGTCCTGGCCTTCGCTGATGCGGGTGCCTGTGGGCAAGAGCGCCAATTCGGCGGCCATGTGCTGGCGGTGTAAATAGGGCGTACCCACTTCCACCAAGTCCATGCCCAGTTCGCGGTTCACAAAGCGGGCCAGCGGAATTTCGAGCTGCGAGTCGGGGAAGAAAAAGATGCGCTGGCCTTGCAGCATCTGGCGCTGCACAGCCAGGGCTTTTTCGGCACGTTGGCGTGGCGCGGCGGTGGCTTGTTCAAACACGTCAGGGGCGACGCCAAATTCGGTGGCGGCCGCTTGCAGCCAGGCGGTCGTGCCTTCCACGCCTAGAGGGAACGGTGCGGGCAGGTGCTGTGCGCCGCGCGACTGCAGGGCTCGGGCGGTGTCTGCCAAGAAGGGCTGAGCCAACAAATAGCGGGTGTTCGGGCCGACCACAGGCATGGCCTGGCTGTTGCGCGGTGGGAAGAAGTTGACTTGCAGACCCATGCGCTCAAACAGGCTGCGCATCTGGTCTTCGACCACATCGGCCAAGGTGCCTACCACCATCAGGGCGGGGGCAGTTTCTGCGCTGGTGGGCAGGCCGGGGACCATGGCCGCTAAGCAAGCGTCCTCACCTTGGGTGAAGGTGGTTTCGATGCCGCTGCCCGAGTAGTTGAGCACGCGCACCTTGGGGTGATGAATTTGGTTTTGGCGTTCGGCTGCGCGCGACAGGTCCAATTTGATGACTTCGGACGGGCAAGAGCCCACCAAGAACAACAAGCGGATGTCGGGGCGGCGCGCCAGCAGCTGGCCGACCACGCGGTCGAGTTCTTCGTGCACATCGGCCAAACCCGCCAGATCGCGCTCGTCGATGATGGCGGTGCCAAAGCGGGGCTCGGCAAAAATCATCACGCCCGCTGCGGACTGTATCAAGTGGGCGCAGGTGCGCGAGCCCACCACCAAAAAGAAGGCATCTTGAATTTTGCGGTGTAACCAGATGATGCCGGTGAGACCACAAAACACCTCGCGCTGCCCGCGTTCAACCAAGGGCACGACGTCGGTGCAACCGGCGGTTTGAGCGGATGTATCGGCGCGGATTGGGATGACAGTGCTCATGTGCTGGCCTGTGCGCCCGTGTCGGGCATAGAGAGGGTTTCGGTTTTTTGCAGCCGCGCCATGCGCAGCTTGCGGATGTATTGCGCCGCGTTGATGGCGTAGCTGCCATATGCGGCCAGGGCCAGCAGCAGTTGGTCGTTAGCGCTCCATGCCCCAAGCCACCAGACGCAGACATAAGCGGTGTGCAGAACCATCACTCCCATGCTGACCACGTCTTCCCAAAAAAAGGCGGGGGCAAACAGGTAGCAGTCGAAGACCACTTTTTCCCAAATCGCGCCGGTGACCATGATGGCGTAGAGCACCACGGTCTTGAGTACCACCGAAGCCAGGGCCAAGTCGGTGTGTTCGCTGGTTTGCAGGCTGTTGATCACCAGGTACAGGCTGATGCCGAAAATCAAAAACTGAACCGGAGCCAGCACACCTTGCACCAGCGTCCAGGCGGTCGCGTCACGCCGGGCGCGTTGCGCTGGCGTGTACAAAACCTGTGAAGCTAATTCGGGCATGTGGACCTGACCTAATGGGTGGTGTTTGAAGCGAATGTAAGCCTCGAAATACAGTGTGTCAACTTGTATTTACATTTATTTTAATGTCTAGGGTTTACACTGAAGGCGCTTCACAGGAATCTCAGCACACTACATATGTGTTGTTCAGTGCCTTGATTGGCACTGCGCCATGCAACTCTTGCGGCAAGCCTTGGATTTATTCAGGCGGCCGTTGTAGTCTTACTCTGATGATGGGTGCGTGCTATGGCGCAATTTAATTTAGATGATCACAACTTCCTGCCTCAGGCCCTGAGGCGGCTAGCCCCTTTGCTGCAACCTCTGCGTCGTCATGTGTCTGCGGGGCCGCGCTTGGTGGGGGGGACTACTTTCTCTGGCAAATCTGCACTCGACGCAGCGCAAGTGCAGATCTTGGCGCACGCGTGTTTGCAAGGCCTTGATGCGGCACGTCAGGTGGTTTTTGGTTGGCAAAAACAAGGCCAATCGTTGGCTGATATTTATGTCCAAGGTGTCGCACCTTGCGCCCGTTTGATTGGGGAGTGGTGGTGCGCGGATAAGCTTGATTTTGCCATGACCACCATTGTTTCTAGCCACTTGCAACAACTCTTGCATGAGTTCAGTGCCGAGTTTTTGCAGGAGGCTCCTCAGGAGCGCAATGGCTGCAGCTTGCTGTTACTCACTGAGCCCGGTGCCCAGCACAGCATGGGCTTGTTCATGCTCAGCGAATTTTTCAAACAGGCGGGTTGGACCGTGACTTTGTGCGTGCCACAAGACGTTGCGGAGTTCAAGCATGTCTGCCAATCGGATTGGTTTGATGCGGTGGGTGTGTCGATCAGCACCGATCGCCATTTGCAAACCTTGAGTGCTTTGCTGCGCCAACTCAAAGACGGTTCGAGCAATCCGAATATGTGCCTTTTTCTGGGTGGGCCTATGGCGATGCGCGAACCCTTGCTGCTGTCAAGCATCCCCGCCGAAGTCGTGGCCGAGGATGCGCCAGCCACTGTTCAATGGGTGAAGCAACGTGTCTCTCAGCTGGTTTTGAGTGGCTGTGCAATATCTTCCTTTTGAACGAATGTTTGCTCGGGTATGCATGCTTTTTCGTTATGGCAAATGCAATAAGGCTTATACTTCCATGACGAATTTCAGTGTCAACTCCTCTATGCACTATCACACTTGGTTTACAACATGAAGCTTCCTGAATTGGACCCCTTGACCTTTTCCAAATTGCTGGGAGTGGTGTCGGATGTCACTTTGGTGATGGACGCACAAGGCGTGATTCTGGATGTTTCCACGGCGCGTGACAAATTGGCAACCTTGGGCTGTCAGTCTTGGATCGGACGCCGTTGGATAGACACGGTGACCAGCGAGAGTCGCAGCAAAATTGAAGACATGTTGCAGTCTCAGGGCTTGCCAGATGTGATGCGATGGCGACATGTCAACCACGTCAATGCTGTGGGCAATGAGATTGCTTTGCAGTATGTGCTGTTGCCTTTGCGTGACGGGCAATTGTTGGCTGTGGGCCGAGATTTGGAGAGTTTGGCCGAGTTGCAGCGCCGCTTGGTGGAAACTCAACAGTCCATGGAGAGAGATTATTTAAGGCTGCGTCACATCGAGGCGCGCTACCGCGTGTTGTTTGACACCTCATCCGACGCGGTGTTGATGGTTGATGCCATCAACCAGAAAGTGTTGGAGGCCAATTTGGGTGCGCAATCCTTGCTCAAAGATGCGGGTAAGCGCCTCGTTGGCCGCGACGTGCGCGAATGTTTTGAAGCTGCGAGTCAAGGCGAGGTGCAATCCTTGTTACGTATGGCCTTGGCCACAGGGCGCGTTGAGATGTGTGCAGCTCGGATCTCGGGACTTCTGCCCGAATGGACCGTCTCGGCCACTGTGTTTCGGCAAGAGGGCGGCGCTCAATTTTTAGTGCGCTTGGTCTCCCGCGATGCGGTGGGTGAGCCCTATCGGGATCCCAATGCTTCTTCAGTACTGAGTGAAGCCATGGCGCATTTTCCCGACGGATGGTTGTTGACTGACACCTCTGGCGTGATCAAAAGTGTCAATGAAGAGGGTATGGCTTTGCTGGGCTTGACGGCCACCTCGCAAGTGCTCGGTCAGAGTTTGGAGCGCTGGTTGTTGCGCGGCGCGGTGGATTGGGGGGTACTCAACACCAGTCTGCGTCAACAACAACCCGTGCGTAATTTCGCCACCGAGGTGCGCACGCTGTCGGGCATGACCTTGCCTGTGGAGGTCTCGGCTATTTACCTGGCGCGACCTGAGCCTATGTATGTGTTCTTTGTGCGGGACTTGGACCGACGCATGCAAGTCAGCGCTGGCGTGGCTCAAAACCACGTCCACCCTTTTGCCGAGCTGTCTCAGCTTGTTGGGCGTCGTCCGATCAAGGACATCGTGGGTGAAACGGTGGACACCATCGAGCGCATGTGCATCGAAGCGGCCCTCGAATTGACCCACAACAACCGCGCTTCCGCGGCTGAAATGCTGGGCTTGTCGCGACAAAGTCTGTACGTCAAACTCCGCCGTTTCAACATGGTGGCTGAAGCTGACGTAGAAACCTTGGGCTAAGTGTTAGGTTTCATTGACGGTAAGTGTCAACCCTTGTTGACATTTTAAAAGATCGCATCACAATGCGTTCATGGACTCTCCCTCCCTTGCTCTGACGCCCTATCGCACGCGCCCCACCCTGGCCACAGTGGCAGAGCTATTAAAACCGATCACATGGTTCCCGCCGATGTGGGCGTTTGCCTGCGGCGTGGTGGCTTCGGGCCAGGACATCGGTGCAAATTGGGTCTTGTTAGTTTTGGGGTTGGTGCTCACCGGCCCATTGGTGTGCGCCAGTAGCCAAGCCGTCAACGACTGGTTTGACCGTCATGTCGATGCGATCAACGAGCCGAACCGCCCTATACCCTCAGGGCGCATGCCTGGGCGTTGGGGGCTGGGCATTGCGGTGGGCTGGACCGTGCTGTCTTTGCTGTGGGCCACGCTTATGGGCCCTTGGGGTTTTGCTGCCTGCGGGCTGGCGATTGCGTTGTCTTGGGGCTACAGCGCCCCGCCTGTGCGATTTAAAAACAATGGCTGGTGGGGCAATGCCGCTTGTGCGTTGAGCTACGAAGGTTTGGCTTGGCTCACGGGCACAGCCGTCATGCTAGGTGGCGCGTGGCCAGGGCCGCATTCGTTGGCTTTGGCGCTGATTTACAGCCTTGGCGCACACGGCATCATGACGCTCAATGATTTCAAGGCCATCGACGGTGACCGTCGCATGGGTGTTGCTTCACTGCCTGTGCAGTTGGGTGCGCGTGGCGCGGCGGTGGTTGCTTGTGCACTCATGCTGTTGGCGCAAGCTGCGGTGGCGTTGCTGTTGGTGTTTTGGCAACTGCCGTGGCACGCTGCTGTGGTGCTGGCGTTGGCTGCGGCGCAGTGGCCCTTGATGGTCAAGTTTTTACGTCAACCCATTGAGCGCGCTTTGCATGTGAGCGCCTTTGGCGTGCCTTTGTTTGTCAGCGGCATGATGGTCAGTGCTTGGGGGTTGCGTCAATTGCAACTCTTGCAGCAACCCTTGCAGCAACTTTTGGAGCTCAGATGACGACACCGTTTTTTGGCTGGTTTCAAATTGTGCGGTTAGGTCTGATTCAGGCCTGTTTAGGCGCTGTGGTGGTGGTGACCACGTCCACGCTCAACCGAATCATGGTGGTGGAGTTGGCGCTGCCTGCTTTGTTACCCGGGTTTTTGGTGGCGTGGCATTACGCGGTGCAAATGGTGCGTCCACGCATGGGCTTTGGTGCCGACAAAGGTCGTCGCTGTACACCTTGGATGATGGGTGGCATGGGGGTGCTGGGCGTCGGTGGCGTGATGGCCGCGGCTGCTACGGTGTGGATGGCGACCGAGCCGGGTTATGGTGCCTTGCTGGCCATGTTGTCATTCAGTTTGATTGGCCTTGGGGTGAGCGCCTGCGGCACATCACTCTTGGCTTTGATGGCCAAGCAAGTGCCCGAGGCGCGACGCGCCCCAGCCGCCACCACAGTTTGGATGATGATGATTTTGGGTTTTGCCGTCACAGCAGGTGTGGTGGGCAAACTGATTGACCCCTACAGCCCAACTGTGTTGTTGCAGGTTTCTGTGGGCCTGAGCACCTTGACTGTATTGATCACAGCCCTTTGTTTGTGGGGCCTAGAGGGGCGTACCTCGCCCGAGAACGCTGTGCCAAACGATGACGTTCAAGCGCCTGTGAAACAACAAAATTTCAAAGTCGCCTTGCAGGATGTTTTGTCTGAGCCAGCAGCCCGAACTTTCACGGTGTTTGTGTTCACCTCCATGCTCGCTTACAGCGCGCAGGACCTGATCTTGGAGCCGTTTGCTGGCGCGGTCCATGGCTTCTCGCCAGGACAAACCACCCAGCTGTCGGGCTGGCACCACATGGGCGTGCTGATAGGCATGCTGGCAGTGGCCTTCGCTGGCTCGCGTTGGGCCGCTGGACGTTTGGGATCGGTCCAGGCATGGATGGTGGGTGGTTGCTTGGTGTCTGCTTTAGCCACCGTGGGCTTGTGCAGCTCTGCTTTGGCTGCGACTTGGCCGCTTCAGGCCAATGTGGTGTTTTTGGGTGTGGCCAATGGCGCATTTTCGATTGCGGCCATCGCCACCATGATGCGTCTGGCCGGTGAGGGTGGGGCGGGCCGCGAAGGTACGCGCATGGGCGTGTGGGGTGCTGCACAAGCGGCGGCCTTTGGTTTGGGTGGTTTGTTGGGCACAGCGGCCAGCGATTTAGCCCACGCCTTGCTGGGCGAGCAACGATTGGCCTATGCGGCGGTGTTTGTCATGCAAGCCTTGATGTTTGCTATGTCAGCGGTCTTGGCGATGCGCTTGAACCGCGCCACCGAGCGCCGCGACAACTTACCCTTTGATTCAGTTTTTTTGCTGAAAGGCGGATCTCATCCATGAACCCATCTAGTTACGATTTTGTGGTGGTGGGCGGTGGCCCATCTGGCGCAACCGCTGCACACGACTTGGTGCGCCAAGGCTGGCGCGTCTTGTTGTTGGACCGTCAGGGCCGCACCAAACCGTGTGGGGGTGCAATTCCGCCTCGCCTGATCAAAGACTTTGAGATTCCAGACCATCTTTTGGTGGCCAAGGTGCGATGCGCGCGGATGATTTCACCAGCCGACAACAAGGTGGACATTCCCATTGACAACGGTTTTGTGGGCATGGTGGACCGCGACACGTTTGATGAGTTCTTGCGTGCTCGCGCTGCCCAATCGGGTGCCGAGCGTTGCCAAGCTATTTTTGACAAGGTTGAACATGATGAAAGCGGTCAACTGTGGGTGCACTACACCCCTGTCACGTCCAAAGAACACGCGGCGGTTGAACACGCACGGCCCGTCAAAGTCAGCACGCGCATGGTGATTGGTGCCGATGGGGCGCGCTCAGAAGTTGCTCGTCAGGCCATCCCCAATGCGCACAAAACCAAATATGTGTTTGCTTATCACGAGATCATCGAGTCTCCTGTCGGGCAGCCTGGCTACGATGCGGCGCGCTGTGATGTGTATTACCAAGGTGAAGTCTCGCCAGATTTTTACGGTTGGGTCTTTCCGCACGGCAAAACCATGAGCGTCGGTATGGGCAGTGCAGACAAGGGCTATTCATTGCGCAGTGCCACGTCGCGCTTGCGTGAGATTGCAGGCTTGACCCAAGCACCCACCTTGCGTCGCGAAGGCGCACCGATACCGCTCAAGCCATTGCCGCAATGGGACAACGGTCGCGATGTGGTGGTGGTGGGTGACGCCGCAGGCGTCGTCGCTCCGTCGTCGGGCGAGGGCATTTACTACGCCATGGATTGCGCGCGGCGCGTGGCCCAAGCCGCGCACCAAGCGCTGAAAACCGGCAACAGCGCTTGCCTCAAACAAGGCCGCAAGAGCTTCATGAAACAGCACGGCCGGGTGTTTTGGATTTTGGGCGTGATGCAATATTTTTGGTACCAAAACGATCGCCGCCGAGAGAAGTTCGTCAAGATCTGTGAAGACCGCGATGTGCAGCGCCTGACCTTTGAGTCGTACATGAACAAAGAGCTCGCCCGCAAAGATCCGATGGCCCATGTGCGCATCTTCCTCAAAGATATGGCTCATTTGCTCGGTTTGGCTCGAACGTGATGGCTCGTCCCGACTTGCGGCTGGCGCTCACGCTGGTGTTGAGTTACGCCACGGCGGGTATCGGTGGGGCCTTGACCGAGATCGGGCCTTGGTATTTCTCGCTGCGTCAGCCTGCTTGGAAACCTCCTGATGCTGCGTTTGGCATTGTTTGGACAACCATCTTCACCCTCTGTGCCATCAGCGGTTGGCTGGCTTGGCGTGCCGCTGACACACGCGCACTGCGCCTGCGAGTGGCGGTGTTGTTTGGCGTCAATGCGGTGTGCAACATCGTTTGGAGTGCGCTGTACTTCAAACTTCAGCGACCCGATTGGGCTTTGGTCGAGGTAGTTTTTTTGTGGCTGTCCATCGTGGCCTTGATCGTGGGGATGTGGCGTTTGTCGCGCTGGGGCAGTGGCTTGCTCTTGCCCTATCTGGTCTGGGTGTCGATCGCTGCCATGCTGAATCTTGAAACGGTTCGGCTCAACGGGCCTTTTGTCTAAGACATATACGCCGAAAAGTGCTTGGCTGTTCTGAGCATTAACCCGTTTAGGGTTTGCGATGCTTGTCCTAGACGCTCTGCAAATTTACAAACTAGGTTGCAGCTGCGGATCGGATTGCTATTTTGCTGGCGGACTAACGCCCCGGTTTTCACCCCTCCAAGGTGATGCGCAAGTGCTGCCAGGATCTCATATGTCTCAGTTCAACGGCATGAGTGGGCACTCAAGCGGTTTCACGTCAAAGCGCACGCTGGAAGAGGATTGCAAAGAATCCATCTTGACGGTGATTGAAAAGCAGATCATTCCGCGGCTTCTCAATGTGCAGCAGTTTTTTTCGGTCAAGTCACATCCAGATGCCCAGAACGACTCGGGCGCGGAGCAGCCAGAATTTGAAGTCTTCACGCAGTTTTGCCTGAATGGCGACTCGTTAGAGGCCAACCGCATCATCGATGTTTTGATGAACAGAGGGTTACCCGCGGATCGTGTGTTCTTAGAGCTGGTCACACCAGCAGCTCGGCAAATGGGCCTGCTGTGGGAGCAAGACCTGTGTGATTTCACCCAAGTGACTTGTGGTTTGGCCATCATGCACCAGATGATTTATCGCCTCGGTTACGAGTCGCCAGCGGGCCAAAGCATGGAAGGTGAGGTTGAGCGGGTCATGTTGGCGTGCGCGCCAGGCTCGCAGCATTTTCTGGGATTGACCATCGTCGCAGACTTTTTTCGCAAAGCCGGTGCGGAGGTGGTGTTGGAAATTTCATCGACCGAGTCAGAGCTGGAACGCGCGGTGGCGAACGAGTGGTTTGATGTGTTGGGTATTTCTGTGGCGCTTGAAGCGCAGCTCACAGCTTTGCCTTCGTTGATTCAACACCTGAGAGAACGCTCTGGCAACCCCAACGTCAGAGTCGTGCTGGGCGGACCCATTTTCTTATTCCAAGAAGTCAGCCCGCAAGCTTTGGGGGCCGATGCCATCTTCACAGATGCCCGAGATGCGGTAAAGGCATTGAAACGCTTGGGTCGACAGGCCTGATGCGCATTGGCCACTCACCTTGCTAGAACGGCGTGCTTGCAGCGGTGCACCAGCGCAATATTTGCTGCGCCGTGCCTTGAGGGTCTTGCTCGTGCGCCAAATGCCCTAGTCCTTCTTGCATCACACACTGAGCCTGTGGCATGCGCAGGCAGGCCTCATGGGCCAAGGTAGGCGGAATCGTTTGGTCATGGCTGCCCACCGCCATGAACACGGGGTTGCGAATTTCACGTAGCTGTGACGCCAAGGCGTCAAGCCGCCAAGCGGCCATCATCGATAAAACGCCGTAGATATGGCCTGAGTTGCTCAGCACTCGGGTGTACAAGTCCAGCCCTTGTGCATCTAGTGTTGAACCTGTTCGCTCTAGACATCGGCGTACAACCCCAGGTTGTTTGGTCATTTTGGCCGTGGCCCAAGCTGACAAGGGATTGAGCTCAGCCAGTTTGGCTGCTGGGCCAAACAACCAAGAAGCGCCCCCAGTGAGGGGTAGCCAAGCCGGGTTCAGGCCGATCAAGGTGGCGTTAGGTGTGAGGGTGGGGTGGTGTTGCACCATGTGGGCAGCGATGGCCGCCCCTGCCGAATGGCCCACCAAGACCTGTGGCTGCAGCTTAAGTTCTGACAGCAACGCGCAAAGACTCTCAGCCATGCCGGGCAGCGACAGTGCGCCCTCGGGCCCTCGGCTGCTGAAGGCGTGGCCTGGCAGGTCGGGCGCTATCACGGTGAAGTGTTGGGCCAGTGTGAGCAACAGGTCACGCCAGCTGAAGCTGCCCGAGCCCGTGCCATGCAAGAGCAGCATGCAGGGGCCTTGGCCCAGCTGCTGTACATGCCATTGGATGCCGCCGGCCTGCACAAAACGGCTGTGCTGCGCGTGCGGCCAGTGGCTGCGGTGGTCGACCCAAGACATGCCGGGGTAAAAGCTTTCAAACATGGCGGGGGCTTAGGCGCTGGGGCTGCGCACCCGCTCAATGGCCTGCGCCATGCGCTGGGACTGCACTTGCGGCATGGGCAAATAGCTCGCGCCCATGGTGGTGGCTAGTTGCTGCGCTTGCGCGTCTGGCTGCATGGATGTGTCGATCCACAAAGCGCGATGGCCGCTGATGCGCCACTGTTGGCCCCAATTTTGCGCGTCGGTTTGCGCTTGGGCGCGCCCGCCCACGCCTTGCAGGGTCACGTTGGCACGGCCATCGCTCAGCACCACCAGGATGGGTGTGACGCCTTGACGGTGAAGCTGTGCCGCTTGTTCGTGTGCCATTTTGAGCGCCAAGGCCAGCGGTGTGCCACCGCCGCCTGGCAGGCCTGTCATGGCGCGTTTGGCGCGCACCAGCGATCGCGTCATGGGCAGCAGCAGTTGCGCTTGTGCGCCCCGAAACGCCACGATGCAGACACTGTCTCGCCTGGCATAAGACTGCTGCAGCAGCAGCTCGACCGCGCCCTTGGCCTCGGCCAGTCGTTGAAGCGCGGCTGAGCCCGAGGCGTCGAGCGCCAAGATCAGGCAACTCGATGAACGTTGTTGGTAGCGCTGGATGTGGAAGTCTTCAGCGCGAATGGCCACGCGGCCAGTGTTATGGGCTTGCCGCAGGCGCTGCTTAGGCGCGGCGGCGCGCAAGGTGGCTAAGACATGCAGGCGCGCTTGGCCGCCGGGGCGACCCGGGCGCGGGGGCAAGGGGCGACCCCGTTGCGAGCCCGCACGGGCTTGGCCACTGCGACCTGAGGTATTGCTTTGCCGCGCACCGCCTTGGGTGACCAGTGCGTCCAGCATGTGTGGCGGCAAGCTCGCTAGCGCGGCTGCAACCATCATCTCTTGCAGGTCTTGCGCGCTGGGTTCGGGCGGCGAGGTAGGGTCTTGGTCCGCGTTGGCGTTGTCCGTTTCTGCGTCGTCGGGCGCAACGTTTGGGTGTTCTGGGTCTTGGCGTTTGGGTGGCTCGGGTGCTTGCGTGTCATCTTCTGGCGCGGTCTTGGTCGCGGCATCAGCAGATGGCTCGGCCGGCCACTGCGTAGCGCGCGGGGCCAGCACACAGCGTGCGGCAAAGCCCAAGTCTTCGTCTTCTAGCACGCTGCGCCCGTTCAAGGCAGCATGGCCGCAGGCCACGCGCAAGGCTAAGCTGGGCGCACGCAAAGACCCAATACCCAAACCCATCGCGCTGGCGCACAGCGCTTGCAGCTGCGTATCGGTGGCCTCAATCTGTCTCAGTCTTTCACGGGCTTGCATCAAGGCTTGAGGGCTGAGCTGGATGTGCAGCGCGTCATCATCATCTTCAGCCTGACTGCGATGTTGACTGTCACGCCTATGGGTCGATGTTGCGTTGAAGTCCAGCGCGATGTCCGAGGGCGACAGCATCTGCAGGTCCAGCCAAATCGCCAAACGTTCTTGCAGCGCTGCTGCCAAGCCGGGTTCATCGGGCATGGATTCGTCCAAGGCGACGACCCCAAAGCGCGTGGCGCTGGCTTGGGTGCGATGGTGCGTGGCGGGCACCAGACCTGAGTCAAGGGCCTGCACCAGCGGCGCCAACAAGGCAGGGGGTAGTCGTTCGGCCATGGGCAGGCAGATCAGACCTTGATCGGCTTGCTGCAACAAACCCGCTTGCATACGCAGTTGGCCCGTTTGCAGCGTGTAGGCGAAGTCAATGCCACCCAGCAGGCGTTCAGCATCGACAGAGCCCGGCACTTTGACCAGAGGCAGACCTAGGCTGGCCAGCGCACTCAGCCAGCGCTCGCGCACTGGGCCGTGCGAAGCGCGCAGACACACCCCACCCAAGCCCTGCGGATCGAGCTGCAAGAGTTGCAAGCTCGTCAGTGCATCGTGCCACGCGTTCAGTGGCGTGTCGGCAGTTGTGTGAGGTTGCGCCATGGCCAGCCCGCAGAGTCAGGCGGCCAGCACTTCTTGCAGGCTGCGTTGCACGCGTGAGCCAGCGTCCGTGTCATCGAGTGGGTTGCGTCGAAGTCGGTGGCGCAGGGCCAAAGGTGCCATGCTTTGCAGGTGTTGGGCCTGCACGGTCAATTCACCTTGCAGCGCCGCAAAAGCGCGAGTCGCACGCAGCAACGTGAGTTCGGCACGCAGTCCATCGGTGCCGAGTTGCTGGCAAAGGCGCGCGCATAACATCAGCATGCCGTCACTGACGGTCACTTGCGCCAATTTTTCTCGTGCTTTGAGGATGCGTTTTTGCAGCTTGATATTGTCTTTATGCCATAGGGCTTTGAAAGCTGCTGGGTCTTTTTCAAAGCGGTCTCGGCGTTTGATAATTTCTACGCGCAGCGCCAGGTCTTGGGGGGTGCGCACCTGTACCGAAAGCCCAAAACGGTCTAGCAACTGGGGGCGCAGATCGCCCTCTTCGGGGTTACCGCTGCCCACCAACACAAACCGCGCAGGGTGGCGAATGCTCAGGCCTTCACGTTCAACCAGGTTTTCGCCTGAGGCGGCCACGTCGATGAGCAAGTCCACCAAGTGGTCGTCGAGCAAGTTGACTTCGTCGATGTACAAGAAACCACGGTGCGCTTGGGCCAGCAAGCCGGGAGCAAATTCTTTGACGCCTTGCGACAAGGCTTTTTCAAGGTCTAGCGCGCCGACCACGCGGTCTTCGGTGGCACCCAGCGGCAAATCCACCACGGCCACAGGTTGGCGCTCAACACCCAGTTTGGCTTTGCCGCTTTGGGTTTGGCATACCGAACAGGCTTGGGCGGGTTGGGCTGGGTCACAGCGGTAAGGGCAGCCCTTGACCACTTGGATGGGCGGCAACAAATCGGCCAACGCCCGGACGGCGGTGGATTTGCCCGTGCCGCGGTCCCCCAGCACCAACATGCCGCCAATGGAGGGGTCTACGGCTACCACTTGAATGGCGAGGGTCATTTCGTCTTGACCAACGATGGCCGCAAAAGGAAAGGTCAATGCCATAGGGCGTTCCAGGAAACTGATCTCAGGTCATCATCTAAAAGTTGCATCAAAGTGTCAAGTTAAATTTACAGTTTTTTATCATCCACGTTTTTGGCGTGTGGTGTCAGTCCATAGCGTGCTGCCAGTTGCCACACATGTTTGGGCAACATGTGCTTTAGGCGCGCGGGTGCTTCGCGGCGCAGATGCAAGATGGACTCGATGGCTTTCATCTCCACGCGGGCGCGGGCAAATTCCAAACCACGCGGTCCCACACGGGGCATCAGCCAGTTGACCA
Source organism: Limnohabitans sp. (assembly GCF_031539105.1). Lineage (GTDB taxonomy): Bacteria > Pseudomonadota > Gammaproteobacteria > Burkholderiales > Burkholderiaceae_C > Limnohabitans. Next base: position 1,614 of record NZ_JAVKLM010000048.1, on the reverse strand, counting down.
GCGGCTTGATCCAAGCGGGCATGCGGCGCAATGGCAGGCCTCCAGCGGCGCGCTCGGTGTTGGCCATGAAACCTCGAACAGCCCCTTCTCGCCGCCCCTTGCTGATCGGCTCGCTGGTGATCACGGCATCTTGGAGCCCATCCAGCATGGCTTGGCCGCGTGTGTTGCGTACCAGCAACCATTGCTGGCCATGTCCGCCCATGTAGCCCACGGTGATGTCTGACAAGACGTTGGTGTAGTCCACGCAGGTGCGGCAGGTGAGTGGAAAAAAGTCGGGGGGCAGGGTGGACAACGGCAAGTTCAAAAATGGGATCAGGCGTTTTTCGCCTTGGTCGGTGCGCACCTCGACCTTGTAGTCGGCTCTGAACTCGACGTAAGAGATATCTTGTGGCCGGTCCGAGATTAAACCCAGAAAGCGGTGGAAGTTCTCGGTGGTGGTGTTGTCTGAACAGGGGGTGCCGATGACGAAGAGCTTTTGCAAACCTTGTTCACGTTCGAGTTGGGGCTGAATGGCACGCAAGGCATAAATTTGGCAAGGAATACCGATGACAGCCAAGCGTTTGTGGCCTTGTGCCAAAGCGGGCTCAACCAGGCTGAGCAAGGGGGCATAGCCCATGCGCATGCCTCTGCACTGCTGCATGTCTTGCGCCCGCGTGACCAGCACGGGGCGAGGACGCCAGCGGTCGTGTGGATCGGCGGCCATGGCGATCACCGCATCGACCAGGCCTTGTTCCAGCAAAGTTTCTGCTAGTCGGGTGGTGATGCCAGTCCACTGCGCGCCTTGAGCTGGCGGATCCAAACGGGCACTCAAAATGTGCTGGTAAGGGCCAAAAAACAACTCATCAGGCTGCGCTTTATGTTCGGGGGTAGCTTGTTGGCGCGTACGCCCATGCACTTGGAGCTCCAGCCCGGGATAGTCGGGTTGGATAAATTGGCAGGCTTGACCGCAGCGCTTGGGGTCATCGGTGCGCGACAGGCCACAGTCGGTGCACAGCTTGCGGGTGGGCGCCATGTCGTGGCGGTCAGGTTCATCCATCGCGGGTGATCAAGCTTGGCGCATCGCACGCGAGTGGCTGTGCACCGCTTCGACCAATACGCCCACGCTCTCAGGCGGTGTGAATTGGCTGATGCCGTGGCCCAAGTTGAAGATTTGGGTCGGGCCGGTGGTTGTTTTGTCTGTGTGCGGTTTGCCAAAGGCGTCCAGCACGCGTTGGGCTTCAGCGGCGATGGCGTCGGCTGGCGCAAAGAGTGAGTTGGGGTCTAGGTTGCCTTGCAGGGCTTTGCCGGGGCCGCCCACAGCGCCGCCGACTTGTGCGCGGGCTTTGGCAAGGTTGACTGTCCAGTCCACACCCAGCACCTCGCAGTCGAGCTCGGCCATCTCTGGCAACCACAAACCGCCACCTTTGGTGAACACCAAACGGGGAATGACAGCGCCCTCGTGCGAGCGCTTGAGCTGTGCCAGCACGCGCTTGGTGTAGGTCATGCTGAACTGTTGGAACATGCCGTCGGCCAGCACGCCGCCCCAGCTGTCAAAAATCATCACGGCTTGTGCGCCGGCTTCGATTTGGGTGTTCAGGTACAGGGCCACCGCGTCGGCGTTGATTTCCAAAATGC
>NZ_JAVKLM010000047.1:0-44538 GCF_031539105.1 Limnohabitans sp. | reverse complement strand
GTTTTGCAATTCATACCGAGCGCACACCATGACCACAGAAAAAATCGACAGCGTCAGCATCACCACCCAAGCCAATGTGTTTTTTGACGGCAAGTGCATCAGCCACGCCATCACCACAGCCAACGGCACCAAGCTGTCGGTCGGCGTCATCTTGCCTGCCACACTCACCTTCAACACCGCCGCCTCCGAAGTGATGGAGTGCGTGGCTGGTTTTTGTGAATACAAGCTCGACGGCAGCCACGACTGGGTCAAGTCCAGCGCTGGTGAAAAATTTAACGTGCCTGGCAACTCGAAGTTCGACATTCGTGTGACCGAGCCGTACCACTACATCTGCCACTTCGGTTAATCCAAGGCGCAACGACACACCATGAGCACCATCCTCCAACACCTCCCCAAAGGCCAAAAAGTCGGCATCGCCTTCTCAGGTGGCCTCGACACCTCTGCGGCCCTCTTGTGGATGAAGCAAAAGGGCGCTGTGCCCTACGCTTACACCGCCAACCTCGGCCAGCCCGACGAGTCGGACTACAACGAAATCCCACGCAAAGCGATGGAATACGGCGCTGAAAAAGCCCGCCTCATCGACTGCCGCAAACAACTCGCCCACGAAGGTATTGCTGCCATTCAGTGCGGTGCGTTCCACATCAGCACCGGTGGCATCACCTACTTCAACACCACGCCTTTGGGCCGCGCTGTGACCGGCACCATGCTCGTGGCTGCGATGAAGGAAGACGACGTGAACATCTGGGGCGATGGCTCGACCTTCAAAGGCAACGACATCGAGCGCTTCTACCGCTACGGCTTGTTGACCAACCCCAGCTTGAAAATTTATAAGCCTTGGCTGGACCAACTGTTCATCGACGAACTCGGTGGCCGCGCTGAAATGTCTGCGTTCATGACCGCCAATGGTTTTGGCTACAAGATGAGCGCCGAAAAGGCCTACAGCACGGACAGCAACATGCTGGGCGCGACGCACGAAGCCAAAGACCTCGAGAGCCTCTCCAGCGGTATGAAGATCGTCAACCCCATCATGGGCGTGCCCTTCTGGCGTGAAGACTGCGTGGTGAAAGCCGAAGAAATCAGCATCCGTTTTGAAGAAGGCCAACCTGTGGCCCTAAACGGTGTGGAATACGCCGACCCTGTTGAGCTGTTCCTGAAAGCCAACGAAATCGGTGGCCGCCACGGTTTGGGCATGAGCGACCAGATTGAGAACCGCATCATCGAAGCCAAGAGCCGTGGCATCTACGAAGCCCCAGGCATGGCGCTGTTGCACATTGCTTACGAGCGTTTGGTGACGGGCATTCACAACGAAGACACCATCGAGCAGTACCGCATCAACGGCCTGCGCTTGGGTCGCTTGTTGTACCAAGGCCGCTGGTTCGACCCGCAGTCCATCATGTTGCGCGAAACCGCCCAACGCTGGGTGGCACGCGCCGTGACAGGCACTGTGACGCTAGAGCTGCGCCGTGGCAATGACTACTCGATCCTTAACACCGAGTCGCCCAATCTGACTTACGCCCCCGAGCGTTTGAGCATGGAAAAAGTGGAAGACGCGCCGTTCAGCCCACTGGATCGTATTGGCCAATTGACCATGCGCAACTTGGACATCGTGGACACACGCGCCAAGCTGGGCATCTACGCGCACACTGGCTTGTTGTCGTTGGGCGAAGGTGCGGACATGATCAAGTTGGAAGGCGGGTCTAAGAAGTAAACACTTCTTGCCCAAGCAAGAAGCGACCTTCGGGTCGCTTTTTTATTGCGCTACCTCATTCGCTGAAGGCACATGACGGCGTACGTTGCGCCGCTCATATCCTCCGGCTTTGGCCACGGCCAAAGCCTCCCCTTGACTTCGCTCTGCAACACACACCGCCATGCGCCTTCGGTATGGTTGTTGAATAACTTAAACCACGACGGGTTCTGGTTCTAAGCGAATGCCAAAGCGCTCGTAGACGCTGGTTTGAATGGCCTTGGCCAAAGTCATCACTTCGCCGCCGGTGCACGGGTGTTCTTTGCCACCCACGTTGACCAACACCAAGGCTTGTTTTTCATAGACGCCGGCATTGCCCACGGTTTTACCTTTCCAGCCGCAGGCGTCAATCAGCCAGCCAGCTGCGAGTTTGATGCGGCCATCATCCAGCAGGTAGTGCACCACCTTGGGCTCGCGGGCAATGATGTCGTCGCACTGGTCTTGGGTGACGGTGGGGTTTTTGAAGAAGCTGCCGGCGTTGCCGATGACGGCTGGGTCTGGCAGCTTGGCTTTTCGAATGGCGCAGACCCATTCAAAAATTTGCTGGGCAGTGGGATTGCTGATGCCAGTGTCAGCCATTTTGCGTTCGAGGTCGAGGTAGCCCAAGACGGGTTTCCAGTCTTTGCGCAGCAAAAACCGTACGCGTGTGATGAGGGCTTTGCCTGCCAAGCCAAAGCCCCTACTCTCGCCATCACGGCCACTGCTTTCGTGCTTGAACACCGAGTCGCGATAGCCAAAGGCACATTGCGCGGCATCAAGGCTGAAGGCTTGACCAGTGGTCAGATCAATCGCGTCCAGCGAATGAAAACGGTCTTGCAACTCCACACCATACGCACCAATGTTTTGCACGGGCGATGCGCCCACGCTGCCCGGAATGAGGGCCATGTTTTCTAGGCCGGGCCAGCCGTTGTCCAGCGTCCAAGCCACCAGGTCATGCCAGTTTTCGCCTGCGGCGGCTTCGACCACCCAAACCTTGTCGGTCTCTTCGACCAAGCGCATGCCTTTGATTTCCACCTTCAGCACCAAGTGCTTCACGTCGCCGGTTAGCACGATGTTGCTGCCGCCGCCCAGCACAAACTTAGGCAAGCTACGCAAACCCTCGTGGGCCAACACGGCCTGCACATCGGCCTCGGTGTGCACGCGCACCAGTTGCAGTGCTTTGGCCGAAATGCCAAAGCTGTTGTGCGCTTGAAGGGGGGTATTGGGTTCCACTAACATAGGGTGATTGTCTCATTCTGAATTTGAAAGCCCATCGCCATGCCTTCCTTTGACACCGTACTCGAACCCAATTTGGCTGAAGTAAAAAACGCCGTTGAAAACACGGCCAAAGAAATCGTCACCCGTTTTGACTTCAAAGGCACGTCTGCCGCTGTTGAACTCAAAGACAAAGAAATCACCATGTTTGGCGATGCCGACTTTCAACTGGTGCAAGTCGAAGACGTGCTGCGCAACAAGCTGACCAAGCGCGAAGTAGACGTGCGCTTTCTCGACAAAGGCGACGTGCAAAAAATCGGGGGTGACAAGGTCAAGCAAGTCATCAAAATCCGCAACGGCATCGAAACCGAAGTGTCAAAGAAGATTCAGCGCTTGCTCAAAGACAGCAAGATCAAGGTGCAAGCCGCCATTCAAGGCGACGCGGTACGCGTGAGCGGCACCAAACGTGACGACTTGCAAGCCGCCATGGCGTTGATCCGTAAAGAGATGACCGACTTGCCTCTGTCGTTCAACAACTTCCGGGACTAAACGCCTTCGTTAGCAGGCGCGTTTTTATTCGCGCCAATCTTCGTTTCTTGCCCAGACACCAAACGTGCAATGTTGTCTTTGTGGCGCATGAGCAGCAAGGCGCTCATCACGGCCACTGCCAGCAGCTCGGTTTGGCTGGTTTGCCACGCCAATTGGTCACCAAACAAATAATAAGCAGGCGCAAACAGCGAAGCTGCCAAAGCTGCCAGCGACGAGTAGCGAAAGAAGAACGCCACGATCACCCAAGTACCCATGGTGGCCAAGCCCAGCAATGGCTCCACACCAAACAAAATACCCGCAGCTGTGGCCACGCCTTTGCCACCTTTGAAAGCAAAAAACACGGGCCATAAGTGGCCAATGAACGCCGAGATGGCCACCAAGGCCACGGCACGGTCGTCCAAACCAAAGGCTGGGCCATAGAGCTTGACCAGCAACACGGGGAAATAGCCTTTGAGCGCATCAAACAACAAGGTGGCAATGGCCGCTTTTTTGTTGCCTGAGCGCAGCACGTTGGTCGCGCCTGGGTTTTGGCTGCCATAGGTGCGCGGATCATCCAGGCCCATCACGCGGCTCACGATGACCGCGAAGGACAAAGAACCCATCAAATACCCGCCTACGGCGAGCAACACCACCACTGAAGAATCAGCAAACATCTAACTTTCCTTTTTTAATTTTTATTGCGCGGGATCGCGCATCTCCCAGCGGATCGCATCAATCGCCGCCAATACCTCAGGCGACAAGGTGGTACCCCACGCGTCCAAATCGGCATCAAGCTGCCCGATCGAGGTCACACCAATGATGGTGCTGGCCACTTGCCACTTGGTGTAACAAAACGCCAGCGCCATTTGCGAGGGGGTCATGCCGTTTTCAAGTGCCAGCGCGTTGTAGCGGCGTGCTGCCACCAACGATTCAGGACGGCCCCAGCGTTGCTTGCGCACGCTCTCATAACCAGAGATGCGCGCACCTTTGGGCGCATCTGGGCCGATGATGCCGCTGGCGTCGTACTTGCCAGTGAGCAAGCCAAAGCCCAAAGGCGAATACGCTAACAAAGACACCTTCAACCGGTGGCAGGTTTCGTCCAAACCGTTTTCATAGGTGCGGTTTATCAGGCAATACGGGTTTTGTGTGGTGGCCACGCGTGGCAAGCCATGCTGCTCAGCCAAGCGAACAAATTCGTGCACCCCATAGGGCGTTTCGTTGGACACGCCCACATGGCGCACCTTGCCGTCCTTCACCAACTGCGCCAGCGCTTCGAGCTGCGCATGGATGGTGATCTCAGAGTTTTCTTTTTGGGGGTCGTAGTAGACGCCACCAAACGCAGGCACATGGCGCTCGGGCCAGTGGATTTGGTAGAGGTCAATCACATCGGTTTGCAAGCGGCGCAAGCTGCCCTCGCACGAGGTGAGGAAATCTTTGACGGTCAGGTTCACGTGATCACGAATCCAAGGCATACCGCGCGAGGGGCCGGCCACTTTAGTGGCCACCACCAACTTTTGGCGAGCACCGGGGTTCTTGGCGAACCAGTTACCAATGATGGTTTCGGTGTGGCCACAGGTCTCAGCCTTGGGCGGCACCGAATACATCTCGGCCGTGTCGATGAAGTTCACGCCACGCGCCAGCGAGTGGTCGAGGATGGCGTGCGAATCGGCTTCATTGACTTGTTCGCCAAAAGTCATGGTGCCCAAGCAAATGGGCGTGACATGCAAATCGCTGGTGCCCAGCTGGACGAGTGGAAAAGTCATGGGTTTACTCCGAGGTGGGAGGCTTGTAAAAACCCGACAAGTCTAAAGCCTGGCAGACGCCTTCATCGGCGTTGCTAATTTGGCTTGGCCTATTTGGTTTTAGCGCGTTCTTCTTCTTGTAAGCGCAACAAGCGGCGCTGCACCTTGCCTGTGGTGGTCATGGGCAGCTCGGGCGTGAACTCAATTTCTTTGGGGTACTCATAAGGCGCAAGCTTGCCGCGCACATGCCGCTGTAAATCAGCCACCAGCGCGTCGCTGGCTGCATGACCGGGGGCCAGCACAACATAGGCTTTCACCAAAGCACCGCGCTCGGCATCGGGCTTGGGCACCACCGCGGCGTTGGCCACCGCGGGGTGTTTAACCAAGCAGTTTTCAATCTCGCTGGGGCCAATGCGGTAACCCGCTGCTTTGAACACATCATCCGCACGGCCTTGGTACCAAAGGTAACCGTCTTCATCGCGCACGGCCATATCGCCCGTGCGGCACCAGTCACCCGTGTATTTGCCTTGGGTGGATTTGTCGTTTTTCCAATAGCCCAAAAAGAAAATAGGGTCGGGTTGTCCGTGTTGGTTGTAGCGGTTCAGTGCCACGTCGCCGGGCACGCCTGCAGGGCACTCGTGACCCTCATCATCAATCACCGCCACACGGTGACCGGGGTAGCCCTTGCCCATGCTGCCGGGTTTGGCGGGCCAGCCCACGTTGATTCTGTGCGCAGCAACCTCTGATCCTTGGGAGGCCCATTCCATCGCGCAATTGCCCACGATGTAGTTGATCTCGGTTTGGCCAAACATCTCGTTCACCGTCACGCCTAAATGCTCTTTGCAATAACCAAACACCGCATCGCCCACAGCCTCACCCGCGCTCATCATGGCTTGCAGTTTGAGCTTGAATTGATGGCGCGGCTCTGGGTAAGCCTTCATCATGGCCTTCAACGCGGTGGGAAACAAAAATGTGTGCGTCACGCCATGCTGCTGCATGAGGGTGAATGCCAACTCGGGGCTGAAGCGCCCATTCCACGCCACGATGGGCCGACCGAAATAAAGCGTGGGCAACAAGGCATCCATCAAACCGCCCGTCCACGCCCAATCGGCGGGAGACCAAAACACGGCGGCGCTGCCCTTGGGAAAGTGCTCAGACGCATCCACCGTGTCAAAGCCAAACCAGTTTTGGCTACACGCAAAACCCGTCAAGTTACCAATCAGCGCACGGTGTGGAATCAATGCGCCTTTGGGCGGGCCCGTGGTGCCGCTGGTGTAAATCAACACCGCACCTTCGTCCGCTTTGGTTTGCACCGCCGTGAAGGCACGTTGCTGCGCAGCGACGGCGCTGGCGTAGTCCACATCCACGTGCAGCATGTCGGCGGCATTGCTCAGGTCTACCCCGATCACCTCACGCAGCGCGGGGCATTGCGCACGCACGGCCAGCACATTACTCACAGAAGACGCATCTGCGATGGCCACCACCGCCTCGCTGTCTTGCAAACGGTATTCCAACGCTTCGGGGCCAAACAGCAAGGACAGCGGCATGGCCACCGCGCCCATTTGCATGACAGCCATGTAGGCCACGGCAGTTTCAAAGCGTTGGGGCAGCACGATAGCCACGCGGTCGCCGCGTTGCACGCCTAGGTCTACCAACACATGGCTCAGTGCATCGGCTGCTTGCTGCAACTGCGCAAAGGTGTAGCTGCGCGGCGCCACGGCCCGCCCGCTCTCATCGGCAGCACTGTGTTCAACGATGGCGGCACCCTCGGCCGTCTCGGGCTGGGTAGCCCAGCGTCGGCTGCATACCTCTGCCATGTTGAAGTGCTCTGGCACTGCCCAACCAAAGCCTTGTTGCATTGCTTCGTAAAAATCGGCCATGTCTCGTGTCCTTATGATTCGAACAATGTACCCAATCCAAAAGCCTTCGCGCAGCGCGTTTGTCCTAATCCGTCACCTGAGTTACCACGTCTTGCAGTGGGGCACGCCCTCGCCAGACAAAACGCCACTGGTCATGGTGCATGGCTGGATGGATGTGGCAGCCTCGTTTCAGTTCGTGATCGACGCTTTGAAAGACGACCATTGGGTCATCGCCCCCGATTGGCGCGGGTTTGGTCTGACCGAAACACCCCACACCGACAACTTCTTTTTCCCCGACTACTTGGCCGACCTCGACCAACTGTTAGACCACTACGTGGGCAAACGACAAGTGAACCTGCTGGGCCACAGCATGGGCGGTCATGTAGCCACTATGTATGCAGGCATTCGTCCCGAACGCATTCAAAAACTCATCAACCTCGAAGGCTTTGGCATGCCTGCCACCCGCCCATCACAAGCGCCAGGCCGTTTGGCCAAGTGGATGGACGAGCTCACCGCCTTACAACGCGGCGAGATGGACCTCAAGCCCTACCCCAGCCTAGAGGCCGTGGCGCAGCGCCTCATCAAAACCAACCCACGTCTGGGCACAGACAAAGCCCACTGGCTGGCTCAGCACTGGGCGCGTGCCAACGAACAAGGCGAGTGGCGCATCTTGGGCCACGCGGCGCACAAAGTGGTCAATGCCCAGCTCTTCAAAACCGACGAGACCCAAGTCATTTACGAACGCATCACCGCCCCCAGTCTGTGCGTGGTGGCCAGCACCGACAGCATGAGTCAGTGGTGGAAAGACAGCTACACCTTGGCTGAGTTCATGCAGCGCATTGCCTCTGTGCCCAACATCACACATGCCGTCATTGAAGACGCGGGTCACATGCTGCACCACGACCAACCCGAACAACTGGCTCAGTTGATAGAAGAATTCTTAAGTCTTCAAACTGTCACATGAGCCACTAAAATTCCGCATTCATTTTTTTAGGCGACACGCAATGGCCAACCCATCCCAACTCCGCGCCCTCATGGTCACCCTCGCCCTCTCTGGCGCATTAGGAATGGGCAGTGCACACGCAGAAGATAGCTTGTATGACTTGCAGCCCTGCCCTGACAGCTTGGCTGTTGAAGGTGGGAAAAAAGTCGATAAAACATGGGATTTAACGCTGTCTCCACTCACCTACCACTGGCACAACAGCACGGAACATAAACCCGTCAAACTTGTTGCCATTGATCGCCATGTCGAGGGTGGTCGATTCTGCGGCCTTGCCCTGTTCAGTAATTCCTTTGGCCAACCCTCAGCTTATGTCTATGTGGGACAGCAATGGAACAACATTTTGGGTAACCCCAAGTTATTTACCAAAGTGTCAGCTGGTTTCATTTACGGCTACCGCGGTAAACACAAAGACGACATCGGATTTAACTCCGCTGGCATTGCGCCCGCCATCATTCCATCACTGGGCTATGCCTTCTCACCCAAAGAATCTGCGCAAGCATTCATGCTGGGAACGGCTGGCATCACCTTCGCTTATGTGCGCAGCTTTTAAGCCGGGTCCGAACGTGAGAAAATATGCGGTTACTTAGACACCTAAAGAAGACCGCATCATGGAAGCAGAACGCATCAACCTCATTGGATCTACCCTCGCCGACCTGAGCGTGCGCACGGTGGATCTCCGGAGGTATCTTTGACTACGATGCCAAATCCGAACGACTGCGCACCGTTAACGCCTCACTAGAAGACCCCACGGTCTGGAACGACCCCAAAAAAGCGCAAGAGCTGGGTCGTGAAAAGAAAGCCCTCGACGGCGTGGTCGTCACCCTCACCCGCCTGACCCAAGAGCTGGCAGACAACGCCGAGTTGTTTGAGATGAGCAAAGCCGACAACGACGAAGACGGCTTGATGACCATCGAGACCGACACCCAAGGCTTGGTCAAAACCATCGAAGAGCTCGAATTCCGCCGCATGTTCAGCAACGAAGCAGACCCGCTCAATTGCTTCCTCGACATCCAAGCCGGCGCTGGCGGCACCGAAGCCTGCGACTGGGCCAGCATGCTGTTGCGCCAGTACCTCAAGTACGCCGAACGCAAAGGTTTTAAAACCACCGTCGAAGACGAATCTGCAGGCGACGTGGCTGGCATCAAAGGCGCGACCATCAAGATCGAAGGCGAATACGCCTTTGGCTTGTTGCGCACCGAAACTGGCGTGCACCGCTTGGTGCGCAAGTCGCCGTTTGACAGCTCGGGTGGCCGCCACACCTCGTTTGCTTCCGTCTTTGTGTACCCCGAGATTGATGACTCGATCGAGATCGACATCAACCCCTCCGACGTGCGCACCGACACCTACCGTGCCTCGGGCGCGGGTGGTCAGCACATCAACAAAACCGACTCCGCCGTGCGTTTGACCCACATGCCCACCGGCATCGTGGTGCAGTGTCAAGACGGTCGCAGCCAACACAGCAACCGTGACGTCGCTTGGAAACGCCTGCGCTCGCGCTTGTACGACTTTGAGATGCGCAAGCGCCAAGAAGAACAGCAAAAGCTCGAAGACACCAAGACCGATGTGGGCTGGGGTCACCAAATTCGCAGCTACGTGCTGGACAACAGCCGCATCAAAGACTTGCGCACCAACGTTGAAGTCTCGGCCACACAAAAAGTCTTGGACGGCGACCTCGATGCTTTCATCGAAGCGTCACTCAAGCAAGGCATCTAAGGAACACCATGTACCGTGAAGGCACAGCCCCATTGATTCAACGCGCCGACTACACCGCGCCCGCGTTTTGGATTAACACCGTCGATCTGACGTTTGACTTGGACCCCGCCAAGACCCGCGTGCTCAACAAAATGAGCGTGCGCCGCAACCCCGACGTGGCGGCGCAGCCCCTGCGCTTGGACGGTGACGAGCTCAACCTCGCCCGCGTGTTGGTGAACGGCCAAGGCACCTCGTTCAAGATGGACGGCAGCCAGTTGGTGCTGGAAAACTTGCCCAAAGGCCATGAGCCTTTCGCGCTGGAAATCTTTACCACCTGCCTGCCCGCCAAGAACACCAAGCTCATGGGCTTGTACGTCAGCAACGACTCGTTCTTCACGCAGTGCGAGGCCGAAGGCTTTCGCCGCATCACCTATTTCTTGGACCGCCCAGATGTGATGTCGAACTACAGCGTCACGCTGCGCGCCGACAAAAAGGCATTCCCCGTGTTGCTGAGCAACGGCAACTTGGTGGAAGAAGGCAACCTGGAAGAAGGCCGCCACTTTGCCAAGTGGGTCGACCCACACAAAAAGCCGTGCTACTTGTTTGCCTTGGTCGCTGGCCAGTTTGTGTGCCGCGAACAGCGCGTCAAAGCGCCATCGGGCAAAGAACATTTGCTGCAAGTCTTTGTGCGCTCAGGTGATTTGGATAAAACCGAACACGCCATGAACTCGCTCATGGCCAGCATCAAATGGGATGAGCAGCGCTTTGGTTTGAGCCTTGACTTAGAGCGTTTCATGATTGTTGCCACCAGCGACTTCAACATGGGCGCGATGGAGAACAAAGGCCTCAACATCTTCAACACCAAGTTTGTGTTGGCCAACTCAGCCACTGCCACCGACATGGACTACGCCAACATTGAGAGCGTGGTCGGCCATGAATACTTCCACAACTGGACTGGCAACCGCGTGACTTGCCGCGACTGGTTCCAACTCTCGCTCAAAGAAGGCCTGACGGTTTTCCGCGACCAAGAGTTCAGCCAAGACTTGGCCGCTGAAGCGCTGAAAGATAACGCGCAAGCAGCGGCATCCGCCAAAGCCGTCAAGCGCATTGAAGACGTGCGCCTGTTGCGCACTGCGCAGTTCCCAGAAGACGCAGGCCCCATGGCCCACCCCGTGCGTCCTGACAGCTATGTAGAGATCAACAACTTCTACACCGTCACGATTTACGAAAAAGGCTCAGAGGTTGTTCGCATGATGCAGACTCTGACGTCGCGTGAAGGCTTCGCCAAAGGCATGTCGCTCTACTTCGAGCGCCACGATGGCCACGCCGTGACGTGCGACGACTTCGCCCAAGCGATTGCCGATGCCAACCCAGGCTCAGCTTTGGCCACGCACCTGACGCAGTTCAAGCGTTGGTACGCACAGGCAGGCACACCCCGCGTGCAAGCCGCTGGCAGCTACAACGCAGACACATGCGCGTACACACTCACTTTGAGCCAAAGCTGCCCACCCAGCCCAGGTCAAGATCACAAAGAACCGTTTGTCATCCCGGTGCAATTTGGCTTGCTGGCTGCCGATGGTCGCGAGGTGTTGCCTAGCCAGTTGTTGGTGCTCACCGAAGCCACACAAAGCTTCGAGTTCAAAGACTTGTCATTGCAGGCAGGCGAAGAGCCCGTGCCATCCATCTTGCGTGGTTTCAGCGCCCCTGTGGTGTTGGAGAGCGACTTCACGGCCACCCAACTGCTCACGCTGCTCGCACACGACACCGACCCATTCAACCAATGGGAAGCAGCGCAGCGTCTGTGTCTGAGTGCCGCACTGGCTGCAGTGGCTGCCAACAACGAACCCACACAGGTGTTGGACGCCGCCCTGGTGCAAGCCCTGCGCACCGTGCTACGCAACCCTGCTTTGGACGCTGCCTTCAAAGACTTGGTGCTCACCTTGCCTTCTGAAACCTACATGGCTGAACAACTCGATGTGGTGGACCCCCAGCGCATCCACGCCGTGCGTGAAGCTATGCGTGCGCAGATTGCCCGCGAGTTGCACGACGATTGGGCGTGGGCGTTTGAAGCGCACAGCGAGAACGGTGCTTTCAACCCAGACCCCGTGTCAAGTGGTCGCCGTGCACTGAGCGGCATGGCCCTCACCATGTTGTGCTTGGATGCGCGCGCCACCGGCGACGTGGTGTGGCCTGGCCGTACCTTCCAGTGCTTCAAAACCGCACACAACATGACCGACCGCTTCAACGCCCTCAGCGCTTTGGTGAGTTCTGGCCATGAGTTGGCAAGCGATGCCCTGCAACGCTTTTACAACCTGTTCCGCAACGAAGCCTTGGTGATGGACAAGTGGTTTGCCCTGCAAGCCGGCAGCACTGACCGTGGCGGCAATATCTTGTCGCTGGTGCGCAACCTCATGTTGCACCCCGACTTCCACATCAAAAACCCCAACCGCGCACGCAGCCTGATCTTCAGTTTCTGCAGCGCCAACCCCGGCGCATTCCACCGCAGCGATGCGGCGGGCTATGTGTTCTGGAGTGAACGCGTGTTGGAGCTTGACGCCATCAACCCACAAGTCGCCGCCCGTTTGGCACGCGCCTTGGACCGTTGGTCCAAACTGGCAGAGCCCTACCGCACCGCTGCGCACGAAGCCATCAAACGCGTCGCCGCCAAAGCCGATTTAAGCAATGACGTGCGCGAAGTGGTTTCGCGCGCGCTCGCCAACTAAGGACTTGCCATGAGTGTTTCTCTCACCCGCTATTTGGTCGAACAACAACGCGCCAAAGGCCTCATCCCCTCAGAGCTTCGCTTGTTGCTCGAAGTTGTGGCACGCGCTTGCAAGAGCATCAGCCACGCCGTAAACAAAGGCGCCTTGGGCAGCGAACTGGGCGACGTCATGGGCTCGGCCGGCAGCGAAAACGTGCAAGGCGAAGTGCAAAAGAAACTCGACATCATCGCCAACGATGTGTTGATCGAAGCCAACGAATGGGGAGGCCATTTGGCGGCCATGGCGTCCGAAGAAATGGACAGCATCCATGTCGTGCCCAACCGCTACCCCCAAGGCGAATACCTCTTGATGTTTGACCCACTCGATGGTTCGAGCAACATCGAAGTCAACGTAAGCATTGGCACCATCTTCAGCGTGCTCAAAAAAGTGGACCCCAGCAAAGGCGTGAGCGAAGACGACTTCTTGCAGCCTGGCACCCAACAAGTGGCAGCTGGCTACTGCGTGTACGGCCCACAAACCACCTTGGTGCTCACCGTGGGTGATGGTGTGGTCATGTTCACCCTCGACCGCGAACAAGGCTCATTTGTGTTGACCCAAGAAAACGTGAAAGTGCCTGCCGACACCAAAGAGTTTGCCATCAACATGAGCAACATGCGCCACTGGGACGAACCCGTCAAGCGCTACATCGACGAGTGCCTTCAAGGTGAAGAAGGCCCACGCGGCAAAAACTTCAACATGCGCTGGATTGCCTCCATGGTGGCCGACGTGCACCGCATCCTCACACGCGGCGGTGTGTTCATGTACCCCTGGGACAAGCGCGAGCCAGGCAAAGCCGGCAAGCTGCGCCTCATGTACGAAGCCAACCCCATGAGCTGGTTGATCGAACAAGCCGGTGGCGCAGCCACCGACGGACGCCAACGCATTTTGGACATCCAGCCCACACAACTGCACCAACGTGTGAGCGTGGTCTTGGGTTCTAAAAACGAAGTCGAACGTGTGACGAGTTATCACACACCCACATAACGATGCCACAAGCTATGGTCAGCCTCTAGCTCCGCAGACGCCCCCTGCCACACCACTTGCCCACGCTCGATGATGGTGTGTTGGTCGGCCAGCTTGACCAGCTTTTGCACATACTTGTCGATCACCAAAATGCTTTGGCCTTCAGCACACAAAGTATGCAGGCAGCGCCAAATGTCTTCACGCACCAAGGGGGCCAAACCTTCGGTGGCTTCGTCCAACACCAGCAAATGTGGGTTGGTCATGAGGGCGCGGCCAATGGCCAGCATTTGTTGTTCACCACCCGAAAGCTGGTTGCCCATGTGTCGATGACGCTGAGCCAAACGTGGGAACAAGGCGTACACACGTTCTAGCGTCCATGGGTTGGTGCTGCTATTACGGTTGGCAGCAAAAGCCAACAGGTTTTCTTGCACTGAAAGCGTCGGGAAAATTTGGCGTCCTTCAGGCACCACCGCCAGCCCCATGCGCGCGATGCGGTCAGGGCTATAACCCTCCACACGTTCGCCACAAAAACGCACCGTGCCCGACAACGCAGGCGTGAGGCCCAAGATGGCACGCACGGTGGTGGTCTTGCCCATGCCGTTGCGGCCCAGCAAAGTGCAAACGCCGCCTGCCTCGATGGACAGGCTGACGCCAAACAACACTTGGCTACTGCCGTAGCCACTGTGCAAGTCTTTCACTTCTAACAAGGCGCTCATGGTTTATTCATCGCCTAGGTAAGCGCGCTTCACAGCGTCGTCGTTTTTGATGTGCTCAGCCGTGCCGCACGCAATGACTTGGCCCGACACCAACACCGAGATGGTGTCGGCCAAACGAAACACCGCGTCCATGTCGTGCTCGACCAACAGCAGCGTGGTGTCGCCGCGCAGGCTTTGCAGCAGTTGCACCATGCGCTCAGATTCATCAGGACCCATGCCGGCCATGGGCTCGTCCAACAACATCAACTTCGGTGACGTGGCCAAGGCCAAGCCCACTTCGAGCTGGCGTTGCTCGCCGTGCGACAACGCACCTGCGGGCTGCATGAGTTGCGCTTGCAAACCCACACGCTCAGCCACCTCGGCGGCGCGGGCATAACGCGCGTATTCGCTGCGTGCGGCTTGCCAAAACTTGAAGCTACTTCCCTCACCCGCCTGAGTGGCAAGACCTAAGTTGTCTTGCACCGTGAGGCGCTTGAACACGCTGGTGATTTGGTACGAACGCACCAAGCCCAACCGTGCACGCCGGTGCATCGCTGTGTGTGTGAGGTCTACCCCATCAAATACGATGCGGCCTTCATCAGGCGCTAAGGCACCCGAGATTTGGTGAATGAGCGTGGTCTTGCCCGCGCCGTTCGGGCCAATGAGTGCGTGTATTTCGCCAGCCTTCACTTGCAGCGTGGCGTGGTCAGTGGCAGCCAAGCCGCCAAAGCGTTTGACCAAGTTGTCGACGTGCAGCAAGGGTGCGCTCATGGCTGGCTCTTTCGCTGCAGACGTTGCAAGACGCTGGTCAAACCATTGGGGGCCAACAGCACCACGGCCAACAACAAAGCGCCTAAGCCCAGTTGCCAATGGATGGTGAAGTGGCTCAGTGTTTCTTCGAGCAGCAAGAACACCACAGCGCCCCACACACCGCCATACAAGTGGCTCACACCACCCAAGATGACCATCATCATCAACAAGCCCGACTGGCTCCACTGCATGAGCGCAGGACTGACAAAGCCACCTTGGTTGGCCAACAACGCACCGGCCAAACCAGCCAAGGCACCCGCCACCACAAACGCAGCCAACTTGTAGCGGTACACCGCATAGCCCAGCGCTTGCATGCGAACCTCGTTTTCGCGAATGGCTTGCAGCACATGGCCAAAGCGCGCGTTCAGCACACGGGCCACGGCATAGAGTGAGGCCACGCACACAGCCAACACCACGTAATAAAACGAAGTCTCGTCATTGACATCTACAAACGGAATTTTCGAACGACCCGCCAAGGACAAACCATCGTCACCGCCGTAGGCTTTGATAGAGATGGTGAGGTAGTAAATCATCTGAGCAAAAGCCAGCGTGATCATGATGAAGTACACGCCTTGCGTTCGCAAGCTGATGGCACCGATCAACAATGCAAACACAGCACTCGCCACCATCGCCACAGGCCACAACACCCACGCGTCCGTCACGCCCATTTGCGTGAGGATGGCCACGCTGTAGGCGCCCACGCCCACAAACGCCGCATGGCCAAAGCTCACCATGCCGCCAAAACCCAAAATGAAATTGAGGCTGGTCGCAGCCAAAGCAAAAATCAAAATGCGGCTGGCTAAGGCGATGTAAAACCCCTCGCCCACTGCGTTGGCGATGAATGGCAACGCCACCAACAACAGCAACGCAGGCACGCTCCAGCGCCACTGCATGGAGTGGTCAAGTGAGGTACGCGCGGAAAAATTAGCCATGCTTTGTAACAGTGTGATGTTTAACCGTGGGTGGGAAACAAACCACGCGGCTTGAAGAACAACACCGTGGCCATGAGCATGTAAATCAAGATCGAAGCCACAGCAGGCCCAGCGCTAGACGCGGCCTCGGCGCTGAGCAGCGAATCAAACACCATAGGCACCAAAGTGCGCCCTGCCGTGTCTACCAAGCCCACCAACATCGCGCCCAAGAACGCACCGCGAATCGAGCCAATTCCACCGATGACGATGACCACAAACGCCAAAATCAAAATGCTCTCGCCCATGCCCACTTGCACCGCAAGCAATGGCCCGAGCATGCCGCCCGCAATGGCGCACAACGCAGCACCCACACCAAACACGGCGGTGAACAAACGCGTCACGTTGCTGCCCATGGCCAAAGCCATTTCACGGTTCGCGGCGCCCGCACGCACTTGCATGCCCACGCGTGTGCGCGTGATGAGCACATACAAAAACAAAGCCACAGCCAAACCCACGCCGATGATGAACAAGCGATAGGCGGGATAGAAAAAGCCACTCACCAATTCCACAGGGCCGCTCAAAGCAGCAGGCGGGTTGAGCGTGATGGGCTGTGCGCCCCAAATCAAACGCACGGTTTCGTTGCACATCAAGAGAATGGCAAAGGTGCCCAGCACTTGCGAGAGGTGGTCACGCTCATACAAGCGGCGCAGGATAGACACTTCTAGCAACACGCCAAATAGCGCCGCACCCGCCACACCCGCGCCCAGCCCCAGCCAAAAAGAATCGGTGGCCGCAGCCACCGTGGCAATCAGGTAAGCGCCCACCATGTAGAGCGAGCCATGCGCGAGGTTGATCATGTCCATGATGCCAAACACGAGCGTCAAGCCCGCGGCCAGCAAGAACAACATCAACCCAAACTGCAAGCCGTTGAGCGATTGCTCAAACAGCAAAATCCCATCCATGTTTACAGGCTAGGCATCTTGCAGCTGGCTGCATAAGCGTCAGAGTGCGCTTTGAAAACCGTGCCCAAAGTACGGTTGGTCACACGGCCTTTGGCATCCTTGGTGATCACACGCAAGTAGTAGTCTTGAATCGGGAAGTGGTTGCTGTTGAACTTGAACGCACCACGCACCGAATCAAACTTGGCAGCTTCCAAGGCTTTGCGCACGGCGGCTTTGTCTTCCAAGTTGCCTTTGCTGTCACGCACGGCTGCTTCGATCAAACGTGCAGCATCAAAGCCTTGCGCTGCGTACAAGGTAGGCAAACGGCCATAGGCTTTTTCGAACTCGGCCACAAACTTTTTATTAGCTGCGTTGTCCATGTCGTGGCCCCATTGCGAGGTGTTGAACATGCCCAACATGGGGTCGCCCACGGCTTTGATGACGTCTTCATCGCCCGAGAAGCCGGGGCCAAACAAGGTGATGTCTTTCGACAAGCCCGCACCCACAAACTGCTTGATGAAGTTGATGCCCATGCCGCCGGGCAAAAAGATGTAAACAGCGTCAGGCTTGGTGGCGCGCAACTTAGACAGCTCAGTGCCGTAGTCGAGCTGGTTCAAGGTGGTGTAGGTCTCGGACGCCACCTCGCCTTTGAAGAAACGCTTGAAGCCAGCAATCGCGTCTTTGCCTGCGGGGTAGTTGGGCGCGATCAAGGCGACTTTCTTAAAACCTTTGTCGGTCACCACTTTGCCCACGGCTTCGTGCATGTTGTCGTTTTGGTAGGACGCACTAAAGAAGTAAGGGTTGCACTGCTCGCCCGCATATTGCGAGGGGCCTGCATTGGCGCTGATGTAAAAGGTTTTCGACTGAAACGTGGGCGAACCCACAGCCAACATGACGTTGGAGAACACGATGCCCGTCATGAAGTCGACCTTATCGCGTTTCACCAAACGGTCTGCGGTTTGGCGGCCCACATCGGGGCTGGCTTGGTCGTCGGCCACGATGACGTCAACAGTCTTGCCGCTGAACTTGCCACCTGACAGTTTGACGGCGAGCTGAAAGCCGTCACGAATGTCCACACCCAAACCCGCACCAGGGCCAGACAAGGTGCTGAGCAAACCGACCTTCACAGTCGCGTCGTTTTGCGCAAAACCAGAAGCGCAAGCCAAGCCCAAACTCAGGGCAATCAAAGAACGGCGAAAAGCGTGCATGAACGTGTCTCCAAAAATGAGTGTTAGATTTTAAAGGCCGGTTGAGGCTGTCTATTTTGTATACGTTCACCTTTGCTGGGCTTGGAAAATAAGGCTAATCCAACGGTTAAAGGTCATGCAATGAAAAAAATCCTCCTCTTAGGCTCGGGCGAGCTCGGCAAAGAATTTGTCATCAGCGCCAAGCGCTTGGGCTGCTATGTGGTGGCCTGCGACAGCTATGCAGGCGCACCTGCCATGCAGGTGGCCGATGAGTGCAGCGTGTTCAGCATGTTGGACGAAGCAGCCCTGCGCGCAGCCATTGCCCAACACCAGCCCGACCTGATCGTGCCCGAGATCGAGGCCATCCGCACCGAGGTGTTGCTGGAAGTAGAAAAAGAAGGCTTTGAAGTCATCCCCAGCGCCCGCGCTGCCAACCTGACCATGAACCGCGACCGCATCCGTGATGTGGCTGTGGGCTTGGGCGTGCGCACCGCCAAGTTCAGCTATGCCGAGTCAGCCGCAGAGTTGCTGAGCCAAGCCAAGGCCATTGGTTTCCCAGTCGTCATCAAGCCCGTGATGAGCTCCTCTGGCAAAGGCCAAAGTGTGGCCAAGACCGAAGCGGACATTCAAACCAGCTGGGAGTACGCCTGTGAAGGCATGCGCGGCGACCGCCGACGCGTCATCGTCGAAGAGTTCATCCACTTTGAGTTTGAAATCACCCTGCTCACCGTGCGTCAACGCAACGGCACCACTGTGTTTTGCCAACCCATTGGCCACGTGCAAGAACGCGGCGACTACCAATACAGCTGGCAGCCTCAACCCATGAAGCCGGAGTATTTGAAGGCTGCAGAACAAATGGCTGAAAAGGTCACGTCTGATCTGGGCGGTGCTGGCTTGTTTGGCGTGGAATTTTTTGTGACGAAAGACGAAGTCATCTTCAGCGAGCTCAGCCCTCGCCCACACGACACGGGCATGGTCACCCTCATCAGCCAAAACCTGAGCGAGTTTGATTTACATGCGCGTGCCATTTTGGACTTGCCGATTCCGAACATCGACACCGTCGAAGGTGCGAGCGCTGTGGTGCTGGCCAACCAAGATGGCAAAGATCCCACCTTCACAGGTGTGGCCGAAGCCATGAGCGAGCCCGGCACCGATGTGCGCATTTTTGGCAAGCCCACCACGCGTCCTTACCGACGCATGGCGGTGGCTTTGGCCAAAGGGCCTAACGCTTTAGAGCGAGCACGCGCTGCGGCGAAGAAAATCGGCGTGGTCACGCTCTAAGCGTTAACGCCAAAGCCTGCATTGACCGGCAACTCGCCGCCTGCATGAATGGCCACCGCGCAGTATTTGAATTCAGGAATTTTCCCGAAGGGATCCAACGCTGGGTTGGTCATCATGTTGGCAGCAGCTTCGTAGTAGGCGAATGGCACAAACACAGCGCCTTGCGGTGTGCCGTCATCACGTCGCACGCGCAGCGTCACTTGGCCGCGGCGTGAAGCGATGGTGATCACGTCACCCGCCTCAACACTCAAGCGCTGAATGTCTGCGCCGCACATGGACGCAGTGGCGATGGGCTCCAACGCATCCAGCACGGTGGCGCGTCGCGTCATGCTGCCGGTGTGCCAATGCTCTAACTGGCGACCTGTGATCAACACAAACGGATAGTCGCGGTCTGGACGTTCATTCGCTGGAATGATGTCAGCCGGCACCAAGTGCACGCGGCCATCATCGGTATCGAAATGATCAACAAAGACGGTGGGCTCGCCCGGGTCTTCAGCTGTCAAGCACGGGTAAGTCACGCTCGACTCACGCTCTAAACGCTCCCACGTGATGCCGTTGATGGCGGCATGCATGGCTTGGCGCATTTCGTCGTACACCTCAGCCACACCGTGGTGGTCGCCTTGGTAGTTCCAATTCAAGTCAACGCATTTGGCTATCTCTTGAATGATCCACAGATCCGCACGCGCATCACCCGGTGGATCGATCGCTTGCTTGCCCAACTGCACCATGCGGTCGGTGTTGCTGACCGTGCCAGTTTTTTCGGGCCATGCCGTAGCGGGCAACACCACATCAGCCAGCCAAGCGGTTTCGGTCATGAAGATGTCTTGCACCACCAAATGTTCCAGCGTCGCCAACGCGTGGCGAGCGTGGTTCAAGTCGGGGTCGCTCATGGCGGGGTTCTCGCCCATGATGTACATGCCGCGAATCTTATGCGGGTCGTTGTCATCCGCCAAGATCTTGCCCATGATTTCTACCACGGTGTAGCCGGGTTGGTCGTCCAGCGGTGTGTCCCAAAACTTTTCAAACCAATCGTGCGCTGCCTTGTTGGTGACGCGTTGGTAATTGGGGTACATCATCGGGATGAGGCCAGCATCACTCGCACCCTGCACGTTGTTTTGACCGCGCAGTGGGTGCAAGCCAGAGCCGGGCTTGCCGATTTGACCAGTGACGGTGACCAAGGCAATCAAACAACGCGCGTTGTCTGTGCCATGCACGTGCTGGCTCACGCCCATGCCCCACAAGACCATCGAGCCCTTGGATTTGGCAAACTCACGCGCCACTTCGCGCAGTGTCTCTGCAGGAATGCCGCAGATGGGCGCCATCGCTTCGGGGCTGTAGCCTTTGACGTTTTCTTTCAAGGCTTCGTAGTTGTTGGCTCGGTGACGGATGAAATCTTCATCCACCAAGCCTTCTTCAATCACGGTGTGAATCAGGGCATTGAGCATCGCCACATCGGTGTCGGGCTTGAACTGCAAGGTGCGCCATGCGTGTTTGCCAATGTCGGTGATGCGCGGGTCAGCCAACACAATTTTGGCGCCGCGTTTGGCGGCGTTTTTCATCCACGTGGCGGCCACAGGGTGGTTGGTGGTGGGGTTGGAGCCGATGACAAAAATCAAGCCCGCATGCTCGACGTCGTTTACTTGGTTACTCACTGCGCCCGAGCCCACACCTTCTAGCAAAGCAGCCACGCTGGAGGCATGACACAAGCGTGTGCAGTGGTCCACGTTGTTCGAGCCAAAGCCGGTGCGCACCAACTTCTGGAACAAATACGCTTCTTCGTTGCTGCCTTTGGCCGAGCCAAACCCAGCCAGTGTTTTTTTGCCATGCGTGTCGCGCAACTCTTTGAGCTTGCCGCCAGCCAAGACCAAGGCTTCTTCCCACGTGGCTTCTCGGAACACCTCAGACCAGTCCGCTGCATTGCGGTTGAATTGACCAATCGACTCTGGGTCTTTGGGCACACCGGGCTTGCGAATGAGCGGCATGGTCAAGCGTTGCGGGTTGTGGATGTAGTCGAAACCGAAGCGACCTTTCACACACAACCGGTTGTGGTTGGCGGGGCCATCGCGGCCATCCACGCTGACAATTGTGTTGTCCTTCACGTTGTAGGTCAGCAAGCAACCCACACCGCAGAACGGGCACACCGAGTCCACTTTCTTATCCACCACTTGTGAGCCAACTTGCGACTTAGCCATCAGCGCACCCGTGGGACACGCTTGCACACATTCACCGCACGCCACGCACGAGCTATTACCCATCTCGTCGTTCAAATCAAACACGATTTGGCTGTGCGCACCACGGTTGGCGTAGCCAATCACATCGTTCACTTGTTCTTCGCGGCATGCACGCACACAACGGTTGCACTGAATACACGCATCTAGGTTCACCGCCATCGCAGGGTGTGACACATCGCTCGCCGGTTGCTCGCGGCGCAGAGCACGCAACTCAGGCCGCACGGTCACGCCCATGCGAGAAGCCCAGTCACTCAACTCACCATGCTGGCCAGCTTCACCACGATCGCCATCACCCGCTGCGACGGGAGATGCGCCGGGTGACGATTTTGGCTCGCCGCATGAGGAGCCCGGCGTATCTCCCGTCGCAGCAGCGGGCGAAGCAGCATCGTTCCACTTGTACCCAACATCAGGCATATCCGACAGCAACATCTCAAGCACCATCTTCTGGCTCTTCACCGCACGGTCACTCACCAACACCTCAAGGCCAGCGGTCGCGGTGCGGCAGCAACTCGGCGCCAAAGTGCGCTCGCCTTTGATCTCGACCACGCACGCTCGGCAGTTGCCATCGGGGCGCAGGCCGTCTTTGTAGCAAAGGTGTGGAATGTCCACGCCATGGCGCTGTGCGGCTCTCAGAATGGTCTCGCCCTCATAGGCTTTCACAGGCTGGTCGTTGAGCTTGAACTCAACGG
The DNA here is from genome assembly GCF_031539105.1 of Limnohabitans sp. GTDB lineage: Bacteria > Pseudomonadota > Gammaproteobacteria > Burkholderiales > Burkholderiaceae_C > Limnohabitans. Next base: position 22,306 of record NZ_JAVKLM010000047.1, on the reverse strand, counting down.
TTTGCGGCATCAAGTCTGTGGGTTTGATCGAGGCGTTCATTTAAACGATCTCCTCTGGAAAATAGGTTTGCACACAACGCACGGGGTTGGGCGCAGCTTGGCCCAAACCACAAATCGAGGCATCGGTCATGACTTGGTTCAAGTCTTCCAAGGTGGTGTTGTCCCACACCTTGGCTTGCATGAGTTGCGAAGCCTTGGCTGTGCCCACACGACACGGCGTGCACTGGCCGCAGCTTTCGTGCGCGAAGAAGTTCATCATGTTGATGGCCGCGTCACGTGCTGAATCGTGTTGGCTCAGCACAATGACGGCCGCTGAACCAATGAAGCAACCGTAGGGCTGCAAGGTGTCAAAGTCCAAAGGAATGTCATTCATGCGCGCAGGCAAGATGCCGCCCGATGCACCGCCAGGCAAATACGCATAAAGCTCATGACCGTCGAGCATGCCGCCGCAATGCTCGTCAATCAACTCTTGAAGGGTGATGCCCGCAGGTGCGAGCTTGACGCCCGGCTGCTTGACGCGTCCGCTCACACTGAAGCTGCGCAAACCTTTGCGGCCGTGTCGACCAAAGCCACTGAACCAGTCTGCGCCTTTTTGCACGATGTCGCGCACCCAATAGAGCGTTTCAAAGTTGTGTTCGAGGGTGGGCCTGCCAAACAAACCCACTTGCGCAATGTAGGGTGGGCGCATGCGGGGCTCGCCACGTTTGCCCTCGATGCTTTCAATCATCGCGGACTCTTCACCGCAAATATAGGCACCTGCACCGCGGCGCAACTCGATGTGCGGAAGTGGGCATGGTGGGTTGGCTTGCAAATGCGCCAACGCTTGTGTGAGCAGTTCACGACAGCCGTGGTACTCGTCACGCAAATAAATATAAACAGAGTCAATGCCCACCACATGGGCCGCCACCAACAAGCCTTCTAAAAAGCGATGCGGGTCACGCTCTAGGTAGGTGCGGTCTTTGAATGTGCCAGGCTCGCCTTCGTCAATGTTGACGGCCATCAAACGTGGCGCGGATTGCTCGCGCACGATGCGCCATTTGCGCCCCGCCGGAAAACCTGCGCCGCCTAAGCCACGCAAGCCCGAATCTTCCATGGCCTTGAGCACTTGCTCGGTATCCTCTTTGCCTGCATGCAAATCTGCCAACAGGCGGTAGCCACCATCGGCCAAATAGTCATCCAAGCCCACATGCTCGGTCATGACTTGGTGGGTTTGCTTCTGTGCAACTGCTGCAACCACCAACTCAGGCGTGGCATGCGGCACGGGGTTTTGGTGCACTACGGCCACAGGTGCTTGTTCGCAACGGCCCACGCAGGGCGCAGAGATCACGCGCACATCGGCATTGCCTAGCAAAGCGGGCAACTTCTCTTTCAACTGTTTAGCACCCGCCAACTCGCAGCTCAAGCCATCGCACACACGCACCGTGAGGCCGGGCGCAGCTTCGTCGCCTCGCACCACTTCGAAGTGGTGATAGAAGGTGGCCACTTCAAACACCTCGGCCATGGGCAGCTGCATCTCTTTGGCCAAGGCCACCAAGTGACGGTCGTGCAAACAGCGATAGGCATCGTTGAGTTGGTGCAAATGCTCAATCAGCAAGTCACGGCGATGTGGCGCCTCGCCAATCAAGTCACGCACATCTTGCAATGACGCGTCGTCGACTTGTCTGCCTTTCAGCTGCCCCATGCGGCGCAAAGTCTCTCGCATTTCATCGACGGTACTGAGGGTGCGTGTGGACGGCTGATTCATGTGAGCTGGTGAACGAATTTCATAGACTTTGATTTTCAGTCATACGCCCAGCACAAGCTGTCACGTTGGCTCTATGATTCTTCCTCATGAAATTCATGAATTGGCCCATCCCCGCCCTGCTTGTCTGGGGTTTGTCTTGGCTCATCTTTAAGGGCCTGCAAACCTTGGGCGTAAGCGAGACGATTGCCTTCATCGCTGCCACGTTCTTGGGCGGCTTTTTTAGCACCCTGGTCAACACGCCCATGCGCAAGGCCCTGATCGTGTTGGGTTTTCCGCTGTCGATGCTGGCTTCATCGGCCACCCTCAGTGTGCCGCCTTTGGGCTGGCTGCTGCTGCTGGGGTTGATCGTGTTGGTTTACCCACGCAAAGCTTGGCGCGATGCCCCGTTGTTTCCCACGCCCAAACGTGCACTGCGCGAGATGCAGCAACACATCACCCTGCCCGCAGGCGCTCGCATTTTGGATGCAGGCAGCGGCTTGGGCGACGGACTGTTGGCGTTGCGCGATGCGTTTCCGCGTGCCGAGCTGCATGGCGTAGAGATGAGCTGGCCGCTTCGCGTGCTCAGCGCCATGCGCTGTTCGTTTGCCATGATTCGTCAAGGCGACATTTGGCTGGTGGACTGGCGCAGCTTTGACATGGTTTACATGTTCCAACGCCCCGAGAGCATGCCCCGCGCCGTAGAGAAAGCAGAAGCCGAATTGCGCCGTGGCGCTTGGCTGATCAGCCTAGAGTTTGAAGCACAAGAGCTGGTGCCCAGCGCGATCCTGACGTGTCGCGATGGCCGCCCGGTGTGGATGTACCAGGTGCCGTTTAACCGCCGTGCAAAGAGAGGCGATCTTTAAGACGATGGTTAAAGCGGTTGCCAAACAGCATTAGCTGATGCGGCTCACCAAGAGCTTGTCGATGCGTCGGCCATCAAGATCGACCACCTCAAAACGCCATTCACCAAAAATCACCACATCGGCCACGCCCGGCAGCTCGCCCGAAATAGCCATGACCAACCCAGCCACTGTGTTGTAAATGCCACGGTCCTCATCTGGCAGCTCTTTGATGCTCAGGCGAGATTTGAATTCGGTCACAGGCATCATGCCGTCCACCAACCAAGAACCATCGTCGCGTTGTGTAGCCCACGCTTGGTCTGTGGGCGTGGCTTGCAGTAGCTCGCCTGTGATGGCTTCGAGCAAATCGCGAGGCGTGAGCAAGCCATGCACCACACCGTATTCGTCTACGACCAACACCATGCGGCCATGGGCTGTGGCGCGCTCGGCGGGTTTGCGGAATTGCTCCAGCAAGTCCATGCCGCTCAAGGTTTCGGGCACAAAGGCCACGGGCTTGGCCAAGGCCTCCACCGTCATGTCGGTGCCGGGTGGCAAACGCAAGAGCTGAGACACGCTCACCGCACCCACCACATTGTCGAGATCGCCACGGCACACGGGGTACCACGAGTGCGCCCCGCTGGCACCCACTTGTGCCAAGGCTTGGGGGACGGGCAATTTGGAATCGAGCCACTCGATGTCTGAGCGGTGCACCATGATGGAGGTGAGCGGGCGCTCGTCGAGGTTGAACACGTTTTGCACCATCTGGTGTTCGTGTTGCTCGATCAAGCCTGCATCCACACCTTCGACCAAGCTGGCTGAAATTTCTTCTTCTGTCACCGTGCGTGCACCGTGCACATCCACGCGCAACAACTTCAACATGCCGCTGGTGCTGGCCGACAACAAATACACAAAGGGCTTAGCCAAGGTGGCCAATGCCAACATGGCAGGGGCCGCGACACGGGCCACCGACTCTGGAAACAACTGACCAATGCGCTTGGGCACCAGCTCGCCAAACAAAATGGTGCTGAAGGTGATGAGGGTCACCACAAACGCCGTGGCCAAGCCTGAAGCCAAGTTGTCAGGCACGCCTTGGGTCAATAACCAATACGAAAAGTCATCACTGAACGCGGCCTCACCCACGATGCCGTTGAGCACGCCAATGGACGTGATGCCAATTTGCACGGTCGACAAAAACTGTGTGGGCTGCTCCATCAACACCAACGCGGCATAGGCGCCACCATCGCCCGTTTCGGCCAACGCTGCCAAGCGCGCTTTGCGGCTGGACGACAAAGCCATCTCGGACATGGCGAACATGCCGTTGAGCAGCGTTAAGAAAACAATCAGTAAAACATCCATCACAATCTCCTACATGGCACTTTACTTGATTGGCGACGTGCAAGGCTGCGACGAAGCCTTGGAACGTTTGTTGACGCACATCGCGTTCTCACCCAGCCGCGACACGCTATATTTGCTGGGCGACTTAGTCAACCGCGGCCCCAGCAACGCAGGTGTGCTGCGTCGCCTCATGGGATATGGCAGCAGTGCGCAATGCCTGCTGGGCAACCACGATTTGCATTTGCTCGCTGTGTCGCAAGGCGTGCGCAAGCCCAACAAGCAAGACACCTTCCAAGACATCTTGACCGCACCCGACAGCGCCGAGTTGCTGCACTGGCTGCGTCACCAACAGATGGCCATGCAAGTGGGCCAAGTGCTGATGGTGCACGCGGGCGTGCTGCCCCAGTGGACAGCACAGCAAACCATGGCGCTGGCTGGCGAAGTAGAAGCCTTGCTGCGCAGCGACGACTGGGTGCACTTCATGCCGCAGATGTATGGCGGCATGCCCAATGTGTGGCGTGATGATCTAGAAGGCGCAGACCGTTTGCGCGTGATCGTCAACGCCCTGACCCGCTTGCGCTTTTGCGATGCACAGGGCGCGATGGATTTCAGCGTGAAAGAAAGCGCAGACAAAGCCCCCGCGCACTTGATGCCTTGGTTTGATGTGCCGGACCGACTGACGGCCAATGTGCGAATGGCCTTTGGCCATTGGTCCACCGTGCACATTGCAGACCGCCAAGACGTGATGTGCCTAGACGATGGGTGCGTGTGGGGTGGTTGCCTAAGTGCTGCGAAGCTAGAAGCCGAAGACACCTTGCTCAACATGAGCGATGCACCTGCTTGGCAGCGGGTCAGCGTGAAGTGCCCGCAGACGATGGACCCGTTGGCCTAGCCAAGCGGACTGGCCACCATGGCCCCACGCACAGCAATGCCGTGTTGAGCGTCATGCTTGGACGAATCGCCAACCAGCTGCAACTTTATGCCGCCGTCAATGGCTCCATACGCACCACGGCACGCGCTCCCACGGCACTGGCAAAACGTTGGACTGTTCGCATGGATGGCGTGCCCCTGCCACTTTCTATGCGTGCCACCACGCTTTGGGTTGTACCCATAAGTGCAGCCACATCGTCTTGCGTTAGGCCAGCTTGCGTGCGTGCTGCAATCAGTTCACGGGCCAGCTCAAACTCGGGCGCTTGCGTTTCATAGGCTTGGCGAACGGCAGGATTGGCCAGCAGTTCGGCTTTCACGTCTTTCAGGCTTTTCATGTCGATTCCTCCAAGCGTTTCAATGCGGTTTCAATGGCCCTTCGTGGTGTGGTCTGCGTCTTTTTAATAAACACATGCAACACCAGCAAAGTGCGCCCCTGCACGGCGGCGTAAACGGCACGGGCAATACCATCGCGGCCCGTCATGCGCATTTCCCACAGTTTGCTTTCTAGTGGCCGAATGTGCGGTAAGCCCACACGATGTGGCCCCAAGTCCACCAGCATTTCACCGATGTGCAAAAACCGAGCTTGCATATCGGCGGGAATGGTCTGTAATTCATGCGCCGCCAGTGGATGCAGGGTCACAGTCCACTGAGTTTCAAGTATAGCGTTTTTGCTATCTTTTGGGTTTTTCATTTAGCTCCCCTAGGTCCCGTTTAGTCCCTCTGGCAGCTTAAGGCGCCTACTTTTCAGCGAAGGCTATCACTGATTCAAATCTGTTTGTCCATCTCATGCGCTTTGCTGTAGCCCCTTCGCACCAAAAAAAAGCGCCATCGGCGCGTTTTTTTTTAAGTGGTCGACTTGAACAAAGCCGCCATCACCCGCTTGGGCTTGATGTTGGCCGACTTACGCAGTGGGTCGGGTGCGGCAGGTGCAGCTGCTTCGGCGCTGCGCACAGGCGCTTCGTAAGGCTTGTCAAAGAACGGGTCGTTCTTCACGCGCGGTGCGGGCACATAGCCCACTTCGCGGCTGCGACGGCTGTCTTGTTCGCGGGGGCGAGCATCGCGCGGGGCGTAGCCTTCACGTGGACGGCTGGAAGGCTCTGAACGCTCACCACGAGGTGCATCACTGCGAGGTTCGCGTGATTCGCCACGCGGCTCACGACGCTCACGCGAGCGGTCTTGCTCAACGGTCACGTTTTCTAGAGTGATTTTGGTCTTGAGCAATTTCTCAATGTCGCCCACCAAGCGTTGGTCGCTGCCCGACACAAAGCTGATGGCTTTGCCCAAAGCACCCGCGCGGCCTGTGCGGCCAATGCGGTGCACATAGTCTTCGGCGTTGAACGGGATGTCAAAGTTGAACACCGCTGGCACGTCTTTGATGTCCAAGCCGCGAGCAGCCACATCGGTGCAGACCAACAAATCGACTTCGCCTTTTTTGAAGCCCTCAAGGGCTTTCAGGCGTTCGTCTTGGCTCTTGTCGCCGTGCAAGGCGCTGGTGCGAAAACCATCGCGCTCGAGCGATCGGGCCAAACGGGCGCAGCCAAGTTTGCTGTTGCAAAACACAAAGGCTTGCTTCATGTCGTTGGCTTTGATGAGGTGACGCAATGCGTTGTACTTGTCGTCCACGCTCACGCTGTAGAACTGCTGCGTGATGGTGGCGGCTGTTTCATTGGGGCGCGCCACTTCGATGGTGACGGGGTTTTGCAAATAGCTGCCAGCCAAGCGCTTGATCTCGGTCGAGAACGTGGCCGAGAACAACAGTGTGGTGCGCGTCTTGGGCAAGTGGCTCAAGATGCGTTGCAGGTCTGGCAAGAAGCCAATGTCCAACATGCGGTCGGCTTCGTCGAGCACCACATATTCAACTTGGTTCAACACCACGTTCTTGGCTTCGATGTGGTCGAGCAAACGGCCGGGGGTGGCCACCAACACTTCGACGCCTTTTTTCAGCTCGATGGTTTGGGGCTTCATGTCCATGCCGCCAAACACCACCATGCTGCGCAAGTTGGTGTGCGCGGCGTATTGTTTGATTTGCTGGGCCACTTGGTCGGCCAACTCACGGGTGGGCAACAGCACCAGTGCGCGCACGGGGTGGCGTGCGGGCGAGGTGGAGCTGTTTTCGTGTTTGAGCAAACGTTGCAGCAGTGGCAGCGAGAACGCTGCGGTTTTGCCGGTGCCGGTTTGCGCGGCGCCCATCACGTCTTGGCCGGTCAGAACCACGGGGATGGCCTGGGCTTGGATGGGGGTCATGGATTCGTAGCCCATTTCGGCTACGGCACGTGCCAGCGCGGGGGCCAGCTGCAAATTGGAAAAAGAAGTCGTCATGTCTGGGGCATATTGTCGCATTGTGGGCGGCAGGCCCTCAAACCCGTGTTTTGCCGTCTTTTTTGAGCTGTGCAGCCAGCGCGCTGAGGGTTGTGTACAGCTCGCCCGCTGTTGGGCTCCAGCGCTTCACCACCTCGCCCTGAGCCTGCACCACCGCTGTATCGCCACGGGCTGCAGGGCCCGTCAACGCTTGCGCGGGGCCCATGGCCAGCACGTTGTCGACCGTGCTTTTGAGTAGCGCCTCGGTCAGCGGGCGCATCAACTCGGGTGGCACGCCTGCGCTGCGCCATGCGTCTTGGGCAATGCCTTGCAACACCACCGTGAAGTTACTGCTGAACACCGCGGCTGCGTGGTACAGCGGCTTGTCAGCACTGGCAATCTCGAAGCAACGGCCGCCAATGGCGGTGAGCGCAGTGTGCAGCCAAGCCAACGCAGGGGCCTCACCCTCTAGGCCGCAAGGCGTGCCAGCAAACTGGCGCACGCCTGTCTCAGGACTGGCGAAATTGAGCACGGGGTGTGCGCTGGCCACATGACAGCCCAAGGCTTGCAAGGGCTGCAGCTCGGCGGCGCTTGAAAAGCCACTGTTGTGAAAAACGATGGCGCCTGCCAGCTTCGCACCTTGCGCCTCGGCCAAGGCCTGCGCGGCAGCAGCCACTTGGGCATCGGGCACGCTAAGCAGCCACACGTTGGCAGTGCGCATTTGGGCCAACTCAACCATGGGATTGCCCGCTCCCACAAACTGCGCCGCTTGCTCGGCGCTGGTGAAGCTGCGCGAATACAGATCTTGCATCAGCACTTGCGTGTGCTGATGTAACAAGGCCGCGAGGGTTTGACCCACGCGGCCGCAACCGATGACGTTGAGTGTCTTCAGCAATTAAGTCTTGGGCAGCGTGACGCCCACTTGGCCTTGGTACTTGCCGCCACGGTCTTTGTAGCTGGTTTCGCACACATCGTCTTTGTCGCTCTCGAAGAACAACACTTGCGCACAGCCCTCGCCTGCGTAAATCTTGGCAGGCAACGGTGTGGTGTTGGAGAACTCCAAAGTCACGTAGCCTTCCCACTCGGGCTCAAACGGCGTGACGTTGACGATGATGCCGCAGCGCGCATACGTGCTCTTGCCCAAACACACGGTCAGCACATTGCGTGGAATGCGGAAGTACTCCATGGTGCGGGCCAGCGCAAAGCTGTTGGGCGGGATGATGCACACGTCTGACTCGATGTCCACAAAGCTTTTGGGATCAAAGTTTTTCGGGTCCACCACGGTGCTGTAGATGTTGGTGAACACCTTGAACTCGGGCGCGCAACGGATGTCATAGCCGTAGCTGCTGGTGCCGTAGCTGACGATTTTTTCGCCCGCTGCGTTTTGGCGGATTTGGCCTGGCTCGAAGGGTTCGATCATGCCGTGCTCTTGGGCCATGCGGCGGATCCATTTGTCGCTCTTGATGCTCATCGTTCAACCTTTGAATAGGATTTGTATTTTAGACACGTGTCACCTCGCGGACTTTGGGCGGTATCCGTGTCTTGAACTATCGCATACGATGATTTTTGATCCATTTAGGGAACACGATGAAACGCCGCACCCTCTTACAAGCAACGCCTTTGCTTTTCGGTTTATCAGAATCCGCGCAAGCACAAGCGCCATTTCCCAACAAACCCATTCGCTACATCGTGCCCGTCGCTGCGGGCGGCGGCTCTGACATGATTGGTCGCACCTTTTGCGAACGCTTTGGAAAAGTGCTCAACCAAACCGTGGTGGTCGACAACCAAAGTGGTGGCGGTGGCGTGATTGCCGCACAGGCCACGGCTCGCGCTGCCTCCGATGGCTACACCCTCATGCAAGGCTACGTCGCCACGCACGCCACAGCACCTGCCACACGCAAATTGGCCTACGACCCGATCAAAGACTTCACACCCATTGGCATGATTGGCAGCACGCCCAATGTGCTGGTGGTCAATGCCGCACTCCCCGTGACGGACGTGAAATCATTCATCGACTACCTGCGCAAAAACATGGGCAAAGTGTCTTATGGCTCTGCGGGCGCGGGCTCGCTCACGCACTTGACCGCTGAGTTGTTCAAAGCACAAACCAACACCTTCATGGTGCACATTCCCTACCGCGGCATTGCCCCAGCCACCACCGATTTGATTGCGGGGCAAACCCAAGCCATGTTTCCTGGCTTAGCCGCTGCGTTGCCACACATTCGCAATGGCCGCTTACGCGCCATCGCGGTCACGGGTACACAACGTCATTCGGCTCTTAAAGATGTGCCCACCATGGAAGAATCTGGCCTCAAAGGCTTTGATGCGCAGCAGTGGTACGGCGTGGTCGGCCCCGCTGGCATGCCTATCGCCGTGGTAACACAGCTGAACAACGCCATGGCACAAGTACTGGCCATGCCCGACTTGCGCGAAAAGCTCAGCGCTGAAGCCGTGGAACTGACCCCCATGACACCGGCACAATTCGGTGACTACATGAAAAAAGATTTGGCGCGCTGGACCAAGCTCGCCCACGATCGAAACATCAACTTAGACAACACTTAATTTTTAAAACTGAAACGGAAATCACATGACAGTCAACATCGCCGTTGCGGCAGACCAAAACGCCCCGGCTATCACCGCCCAACTCGCCCACTTTGTATCGCAACACCCTGCGCAAGGCTGGAGTGATGCCGTCGAACACGAAGCACATCGCACCTTTTTGAACTGGTTGGGTTGTGCCATTGGCGCGGCGAACCACGAGGCAGTCGATGCCGCCTTGGCCGCTGTGCAAATGTTGGCTCCTGCACCTCAAGCGACCTTGGCTGGCCGCACTGAGCGCGTGGACATGGCCAACGCAGCGCTCATCAACGGCATCTCGTCACACACGTTTGACTACGACGACACCCACCTCAAAACCATCATCCACCCAGCAGGCCCAGTAGCTTCTGCGGTGATGGCCTTGGCCGAGCACCAAAGTAGCTCGGGCCGCCAGGTGATTGACGCCATCGTGTTGGGCATTGACGTGGCTTGCCGCATGGGCAACTTGGTTTACCCCGAACACTACGACCGTGGCTGGCACATCACTGGCTCTACCGGCACCCTGGGCGCGGCCGCGGCTTGCGCACGTTTGCTGGGCTTGAACGAACAGCAAACCACCATGGCCTTGGGTATTGCCGCTTCGCAGCCCATTGGCTTGCGCGAACAGTTTGGCACCATGACCAAGCCTTTCCATCCAGGTGCAGCAGCACGCGCCGGCATGATGGCCGCACTCATGGCCCAACACGGATTCACCTCTAGCGCACGCTCACTCGAAGCACCGCGCGGTTGGGCCCAAGTGGTGTCGACCAAGTTCGACTGGCGCGAAGCGCAAGACGAATTGGGCCAACGCTTTGAGATCAGCTTCAACGCCTACAAGCCGTTTGCTTGCGGCATCGTGATTCACCCCAGCATCGACGCCTGCGCCCAGTTGCGCGAGCAAGGTGTGAAAGCCGAAGACGTGACCCGCATTGACTTACGCGTGCACCCGCTGGTGCTGGAACTCACAGGCAAGAAGACGCCGCAAGACGGCTTGCAAGGCAAGTTCAGTGTGTACCACGGCTGTGCGGTGGGCTTGATCTTTGGCCGTGCCGGCGAAGAAGAGTTTTCTGACCACATCGTGCGCCGTGACGATGTGGTGGCCTTGCGTGACAAGGTCAACGCTGTGGTGGATGCATCGGTGCGCGAAGAAAGCGTGTACGTGACCGCCCACTTGAAAGACGGCCGCAAAGTAGACGTGCATGTGGAACATGCCATTGGCTCATTGCAACGCCCCATGACCGACGCCATGTTGGAGCGCAAGTTCCACGATTTGGCTGACCCCATCTTGGGCGCTGAGCGCAGCAATCAAATCATCAAGGCTTGCTGGAACCTCAGCAAGGCTGCCAACTTGAAAGATTTGTTGGCGCTGCTCAAGCCTTAATCTTGCTCAGAGAACCTTTGGAAAGTTTGCTTCAACGCATGCAGCCATTGGTTCTTTTGCTGCTCCGTGGCAAAGCTGGCTTCAAAACTGTTGCTGGCCAGCACATAAGCTTGCTGTGCGTTGAGCCCCGTCGCCTCAAAGGTTTGCAAGAAGTTCTCGTTCATGTAGCCCCCAAAGTAGGCAGGGTCGTCCGAGTTGATGGTCACGCACAGGCCAGCATCTAGCAGCTGGCCAATGTTGTGGTTCTTCAAATCGGGAAACACGCAGAGCTTTTGATTGGACAACGGGCACACAGTGAGTGGCGTGCGGTCTTTGGCCAAGCGCGCCATGAGTGCTGCGTCGTGCACGGCTTGCACGCCGTGGTCGATGCGCTCGACGTGCAACACATCCAAGGCGCTCCACATATAAGCAGGTGGCCCCTCCTCGCCCGCATGGGCCACGAGGTGCAGGCCATGCGCGTGCGCCAAGGCAAATACGTTTTTGAATTTCTCAGGCGGATGGCCCACTTCGCTGGAGTCCAAACCCACGCCGATGAATTTATCTTTGAACGGCAGCGCATCATTGAAGGTTTGTAGCGCAGCCTCCTCGCTCAGGTGGCGCAAGAAGCACAAGATGAGCTGTGCGCTCACGCCTAGCTGCTCTTGCGCATCCACACACGCGCGATGTAAGCCGTTGATGACCGTGGCCATAGGCACGCCACGCTCGGTGTGGGTCTGTGGGTCAAAGAACATTTCCGTGTGCACCACGTTGTCGGCTTTGGCGCGTTGTAAATAGGCCCACGCCATGTCGTAAAAATCTTGTTCTTGCAGCAACACGCTCGCACCCGCGTAGTAAATATCGAGGAAGCTTTGCAGGTTGGTAAAGGCATAAGCCGCACGCAGCGCTTCGACATTCGCATAAGGCAGCTTGACACCATTACGCTGAGCCAGCGCAAAGATGAGCTCAGGCTCCAAAGAGCCCTCGATGTGAATGTGCAACTCAGCCTTGGGCATTTCGCGCAAGAGCTGTGGCAAACGGTGGGGGGCAACGGCGTGAACTTTGAACATGACTATCTCCTAGCAGGCTTCATGCTAGCTTGAATGATTTACAACTCAAAGCACCAGCATGGCGCGAAAGTCGTTCACATTGGTGTGCGTGGGGCCTGTCACCACCAAGTCGCCCACGGCATCGAAAAAACCGTAGGCATCGTTTCGGTCTAAGCAGTCGGTGGCTTTGACGCCTACAACTTCGGCACGAGCCAAAGTGTCGGGTGACACACGTGCACCTGCGTTGTCTTCAATGCCGTCAATGCCATCGGTGTCGGCTGCGATGGCCCACACGCCCGCCTGCGCTTGCAAGGCCAAGGCGAGGCCCAAGCAAAACTCCCCTGCTCTACCGCCTCGGCCTTTCGGTGTGCCCGGCGCTTGCTTGCGTATCGTCACCGTGGTTTCACCACCACTCAAAATGACGCAAGGCTTTTGAAACGGCCCTTTGCCATGCGCTGCGGCTCTCGCTAACGCGGCGTGTACTTTGCCCACTTCTCGCGACTCGCCTTCTAGCTCGTCGCTCAACACGTAGGCGTTCAGGCCAGCAGCACGCGCCAGTTCGGCGGCTGCGTCTAGCGACTGTTGAGGTGTGGCTATGAGGTGCACAGACTGCTTGTCCCACTCGGGGCTGGGTTTGGGCGTTTCTAACGCGCCCGCTTTCAGCGCGGCTTCAATGGCTGTGGGCACTTCTATTTTGTAGCGTTGCAAGATGGCCCATGCGTCAGCACAGGTCGTCACATCGGGCACGGTGGGACCGCTGGCAATGACCGAGGGGTCGTCGCCCGGCACATCGCTGATGGTGAGCGTCACTACCTGCGCGGGCGCACACGCAGCAGCCAAGCGACCACCTTTGATGCGCGACAGGTGCTTGCGCACACAGTTCATCTCGCCAATGCCGGCGCCACTGTTGAGCAAATCTTTGTTGATGCGCTGCTTATATTCCAGCGTCAAGCCGTCAGCAGGCAGGGTGAGCAAGGCCGAGCCACCGCCTGAAATCAAAAATAACACCAAGTCGTCAGCGGTCAGCCCTTGGGTCAGTTGCAAGATGCGCTCGGCAGCGGCGAGGCCCGCTGCGTCAGGCACAGGGTGCGATGCCTCGACCACCTCAATGCGCTCTGGCACACCCGCAGGACGCGGTGGCGTGTGGTCGTAGCGTGTGACCACGAGTCCAGACAAAGGTTTGTCCGCCGGCCACAGCGCCTCGACTGCTTGCGCCATGGCACCACCCGCTTTGCCTGCGCCCAGCACCACGGTGCGACCTTTGGGCGGGGTTGGCAAGTAGGCGGCGGTGTTGTGCAGGGGCAAGGCCCGCAGCACCGCTGCGTCGTAAAGCTGGCGTAAAAAAACCTGAGGCTGCGCAGTCACAGCCTCAGGGTTTTGAAAATTGATCAAAGACGAATTAGACAGAGTTCACTCACTTTTTTCCTAGCCCTAATCGCGCAGCACCTTCGGTGTAAAGCTGGGTGCGCTCTTTCATGAAAGCATCCATTTGCTCCACACCCACATTGACCAGCTCAAAGCCGTTCTTTGCTGCGAGTTCTTTCATTTCAGGGTCGTTGTTGAGGTTGGCCCACAGATCAGACAAACGCTTCTTCTGTTCGGGCGTGGCAGATTTTGGCACGCCAATGCCACGATATGCGCCGTCCACCCAGTTCACACCCAACTCTTTGAAAGTAGGCACTTCGGGCATCAGCGGATGGCGCTGCTCCATCGCCACAGCCAAGGGACGCACACGCGCTTTGTTGGTAATCGCAAATGGCACGTAAGTAATGGCACCGTCCACTTGGCTGCCCAACACGGCGGTGGTCATGTCGCCTGTGCCTTTGAAGGGGATGTAGATCGTCTTCACATTAAAGGCCGCATTCAGGCGCTCGTGTGCTGCGTGGTTGGCTGAATTCAAACCCGAGCCACCCAGCGACATCTTGCCTGGCTCTTTCTTCGCCGCTGTCAAGAATTCTGCAAAGGTCTTGATGGGACTGGCCACGGGCACCACCAAGATGTCGGGTGTGTAGTGGAACCAATACACGGGTGTGACGTCAGCCGTCTTGTATTGCACCTGACCTTCAATGGGCTGAAACACAATGTGCGGTAAGTTGATGCCCACCACGTTGACGCCGTCGGCAGGCAAGGTGTTCATCTGCGTCCACATCAGCGCACCGCCGGCACCGGCCTTGTACTGCACCACGGTTTCAATGGCCGCACATTTTTTCTTCAGCACCATTTGTTGGTGACGCGCCGACAAATCGGACTCACCGCCAGGCGGAAAGGCCTGCCAATACTGCACATTTTTATCTGGGCAAGGCTGAGCAAAAGCGGCAGCTGTGAACAATGCTGAAGCAGCTGCCAAGACTTGCACAAATGATTTGAAACGCATGGGTTTGTCTCCTGTTTTGAATTATTTAAGCCATCAAGGCGCAGACCGCTTGCGTCACTTGCGCGGTGGTGGCTTTGCCACCCAAGTCGCCCGTGTGCAACGCGGGGTTGGCTGTGACTTGCTCGATGGCATGCATCAGTTTGTGCGCAGCGGCATGCTCGCCTAAATGCTCCAGAAGCATGACACAACTCCAAAAAGTTCCTACAGGGTTTGCCAACCCCTTGCCCATGATGTCGAAGGCCGAACCATGGATGGGCTCGAACATGCTGGGGTAGCGGCGCTCGGGGTCGATGTTGCCGGTGGGCGCAATGCCCAAGCTGCCCGCCAGTGCGGCGGCCAAGTCGCTCAAAATGTCGGCGTGCAAATTGGTAGCCACGATGGTGTCTAGCGTGGCGGGCCGGTTGACCATGCGAGCCGTGGCAGCATCGACCAGTTCTTTGTCCCACGTCACATCGGGGAACTCTTTGCTGATCTCCACCGCAATCTCATCCCACATCACCATCGCATGGCGCTGCGCGTTGGATTTGGTGACCACGGTCAACAGCTTGCGCGGGCGTGATTGCGCCAGCTTGAAGGCGTAGCGCATGATGCGCTCCACACCCGCACGGGTCATCATCGACACATCGGTGGCCACTTCAATCGGGTGACCTTGGTGGGCACGGCCACCCACGCCTGAGTATTCGCCCTCTGAGTTTTCGCGCACGATGACCCAATCAAGGTCTTTGGGTGCGCAGCGCTTCAGTGGTGCGTCAATGCCGGGCAAGATGCGCGTGGGACGCACGTTGGCATATTGGTCAAAGCCTTGGCAAATTTTCAGACGCAAGCCCCACAGGGTGATGTGGTCTGGAATGTATGGATCGCCTGCTGAGCCAAACAAAATGGCATCCATATGACGCAGGGCGTCAAGCCCATCCTTGGGCATCATCTCGCCGTGGGCGCGGTACCAGTCCCCGCCCCAGCCAAAGCTGGTGAACTCGAATTTGAATTCATGGCTTGCTGACGCCAATGCTTGCAGCACTTGCTGGCCAGCAGGCACTACCTCTTTGCCAATGCCGTCTCCGGGGATGCACGCGATGTTGTAGGTCTTCATGGGCTCTCTTTCAAAAAGTTCTGAGCCACTTTAAGCGTTTAAAGCGAAGACGCAAGCCCACCGAGTTAAAGTGGCGACAGTGGCCTAGCGTCTCGTAAGAGGATCATTCAAGTCAGCCAAGCTTTCAGTGAAGCTGACACTTTTTCAGCAGAAATTCCATATCGATCATGCAGAGTGGGCAATGCGCCTGCGTCTAAAAATTCATCGGGCAAACCCAACATGCGGAACTTGGAAGGTGCAGCACCTTCGCGCAACAACAAGCCAGCCACTGCTTCACCCAAGCCGCCAATCACCGAGTGGTTCTCGGCCACGACAACCAAACGCCCAGGCTTGCGCACTTCGGCTAACAGTGTGGCTTCGTCGAGCGGTTTGATGGTCGGGCAATGCAACACTGCTACGTTGATATTGTCGGCTTCGAGTTGCTTAGCTACTTCAAGTGTGCGCATGGTCATGAAGCCGCTAGAAATCACCAGCACATCGGCTCCGTCGCGCAGCAATTTGGCTTTACCCAACTCAAACTTGTAGTTGTATTCGTCTAGCACCAACGGCACGTTGCCACGCAACAGACGCATGTAAACGGGGCCTTGATGCGCTGCGATTTGTGGAACAGCCTGCTCGATGTCCAGCGCATCACAAGGGTCCACCACAGTCAGGCCGGGAATGGCGCGCATCATGGCCAAGTCTTCGGTAGCTTGGTGGCTCGGGCCATAGCCAGTAGTGAGGCCCGGCAAGGCGCAGCAAATCTTCACGTTCAAGTTTTCTTCGGCAATCACTTGATGGATGAAATCATAGGCACGGCGTGTGCCAAACACGGCATAAGTTGTGGCGAATGGCACCAAACCTGTTTTAGCCATGCCACCTGCAGCACCCATGAGCAACTGCTCGGCCATGCCCATTTGAAAGAAACGCTCGGGATAGGCCTGCGCAAACAAATGCAAGTCGGTGTACTTGGCGAGGTCGGCGGTCATGCCCACCACTTCGGGATGGCTTGCGGCATATTCGACCAAGGCTTTGCCAAAGGGCGCTGCTTTTACGCGTTGGCCTTCGCTCGCGATAGAAGCGATCATGGCTGAGGTGGTCAGCCGAGGTTTTTTTTCAGTTATAGCGTTCATGTCTATTCCTTTAAGGACGGTTGGCGTCCAGCACTTCCAAAGCTTGTTGCCACTCAGGTGGGTCAACGCGAATGAAGTGGTTTTTCTCACGTGTCTCTAAGAATGGCACGCCTTTACCCATCAAGGTGTCACACAAAATCACACGCGGCTTGGCATCGAGCAAAGCACGTGCGGTATCGAACGCATGCAGTACGGCGGGCAAGTGATTGCCATCGACGCGCTGCACATGCCAGCCGAACGATGCCCACTTATCAGCCAAAGGTTCAAAGCCCATGACCTTAGTCGAAGGGCCATCGGCTTGTTGGTTATTGATGTCCACCATGCAAATCAAATTACCTAAGCCGTGGTGCGCCGCAGACATGGCGGCCTCCCAAGTAGAACCTTCGTCGAGTTCACCATCCGACATAGAGTTGTAAACAAAAGCAGAGTTGCCTTGGTGGCGCAAACCCAGCGCCATACCAACTGCAATGGGCAAACCTTGACCGAGCGAGCCGCCCGACATTTCCATGCCGGGTGTGTACGTTGCCATGCCTGACATGGGCAAGCGGCTGTCGTCGCTGCCATAGGTTTCAAGCTCAGACTCTGGAATGATGCCGGCCTCGATCATGGCTGCATACGCTGCAATCGCGTAGTGGCCATGCGACAGAAGAAATCGGTCACGCCCTTCCCACTCAGGCTCATTAGGACGAAAGCTCATCGCATGGCCATAAGCCACCGCCAGCACGTCTGCATAGCCCAAGGCTTGGCCCACATAGCCTTGGCCTTGCACTTCGCCCATACGCAAGGCATAGCGACGAATGCGATAAGCGCAGCTGGCAATTTCTTGAAGGGTACTCATAGTGTGTATCAGTTATGGAAGTCAAATCAGCGCAGGGTCAGCCAAGGTAAGTAGGCAAAACCAAGCAGCAGCGTGATGGCCACGGCATAAAAAGGAATCAGTTCCACCACCACATCACCTATGCGCACTTTGGCGATGGTGCTGGTGATGAACAGCGTGGTGCCAATCGGCGGGTGATACAAACCAATCGACAAGTTCACAATCATCATGATGCCGAGTTGAATCGTGTCCATGCCCACCGCAGAAGCCAATGGCACAAACATGGGCGTGAGTAACAAAACGGCGGCTGGCAAATCAATGAACATGCCCGTGGCCAACATGATCAGGTTCATCGCCAAGATGATGAGCCAAGGCTCTTGCAAAGTTTCTTTGGCGTACAGCGTGAAAGCGGCTGGCAACTGCTCGTAAGTGACGATCCAACCTACCACGCTCGACGCCATGATTATCAGCAGTACCACCCCAGTTGAGACGCCTGCTTCGACAGCCGCCGACTTGAGCTTATGGAGGTTCAAGTCGCGATACACCAAACCCGACACCACCAATGCATAAAGCGTGGACATCACACTCACCTCGGTAGGCGTCGCAATGCCAAAGCGCAAGAAGATGATGATCAGTACAGGCATGGCCAACGCTGGGCCTGCATGCAAGAGCTGATGCATGAAGGCACCCCACTCGAACGGTGTGGTGTCACGCGGGAAGTTGCGACGACGCCCCTGGACATAGCAAACGAGCATAAAGCCGCCGCACATCAAGAGACCTGGCAAGATGCCGGCAACAAACAAAGCACCAATCGACGCGCCAGACACAAGCGCATACACGATCATGGGAATGGAAGGTGGAATCAAGATGTCAATCGTGGCGGCAGCAGCCAAGGTACCTGCCGCAAAGGGTGCGGGATAACCCAGCTTTTTAAGCCAAGGAATTAACATAGAACCAATAGCAGATGCATCTGCAACAGCTGAGCCTGACACACCACCAAAGATGGTGGACGACAACACGCCCACTTGTGCAGGACCGCCGTGTACGCGACCGATCATCATTGTCAGCAAGCTAACCAAACTTTGACCTAACTTGCCGCTGACCATCAGCGCGCCGGTCATCATGAAAAAGGGAATCGCAATCAGCGGGAAGCTTTGCGTTTGCGTGAGCATCTGCTCCACGGCCAAGTGCACAGGTACTCGATCAATAATTAGCAAGCCGGCCACAGACGCCAGCACCAGCGAATGTGCGATGGGAATCGACAGAAGCGCCGCGACAATGAATAAACCAATGATGAGAGTGGTCATGCATCTGCTCCAATTTCGTTATGTTCTTCACCGCGCCACACTTGTGGCAAGCGACATAGCGTCACGATGGCCAGCATCACAAAGCCAAGCAGCAAACTCCCCACGCTCACAGAGCCAGGGACTTGCATGATGGGAGAGCGCTCATCTGCAGCAATTTCAAACACAGGCAAAGCTGAGTAAGCCAAACCAAGATATAAACCAGCCACCACGAGCGATGCGCCTGTGAGCAGCCATCGACGTACAGCGCCAAGCTTTTGAGTCAACATGACAATCGCAATGTGCGAACCATGCTGTGCAGCGATGACCACGCCAGACATGATCATCCAAGGAAACATCAGTTCAGGAAGTTCTGAAGCCCAGGATAAGCTGCTACCAGCGGCATAGCGCAAGCAGACATTCACACTCAGGATGAAAAATACGACAGATAAGGTGATGTACAGCACAAGGTGACACCACCAAGAAATGACCGTGTCCACCGCTTTGAAAAAAGGATTCATGGCAAGACCTTGTGGACCCGCTGACTCAGCGGGTCCGGTTTAAAAACAAATCAGCGAGCAGCTTGCACCACACGGGTCACAAACTCACCGATCGGGCCAGTTGTCCACTTGGTGTAAACCGGTGCGCAAGCATCCATGAAGGCTTTGCGATCGATGGTGTCAATCTGCACGCCTTTGCCTTTGAGGTCAGCAACCAGCTTGTCGTCGACTTCTTTGTTCAACCGGCGTTGGAGTTGTGTAGCTTCAGAGGCAGCTTCGGTCACCACTTTTTGATCAGCTTGTGTCATGCGGTCCCACGTGCGCTTGCTCATCAAGAAGGGGGTTGACTCGTACTTGTGACCAGACAACGAGATGTACTTTTGGACTTCATACAGCTTGGCTGATGAAATATTGGTCAATGGGTTTTCTTGACCATCCACCACACCTTGTTGCAAAGCCACATAGAGTTCAGAGAACTTGATTTGCTGTGCATCTGCACCCATCGATTGCATGATGTCCACAGTCACCGCATCTGGTGGCGTGCGCATCTTCAAACCCTTCATGTCAGCCGGCGACTTGATCGGACGCTTGCTGTTTGACATTTGACGAATACCGTTATCCCACAAGCCCAACAACACCATACCTTTGGCCGCAGCTTTGTCACCCAACTCTTTGCCAATTGGGCCGTCCATCAAGGACCAGGCTTTTTGCACATCTGCAAACAAGAAAGGCATGCCCAACGCAGCAAACTCTGGCACGGTGGATGAAACTGCGCCTTGGCTGTTGGCAGAAAAGTCCAAAGTGCCTGAGCGTAAGGCTGTGACCATTGCAGCGTCATCACCCAACTGGGCTGAGTGCGCGACTTGAATTTCTACGCGACCATTGGTTTTAGCTTTGACTGTTTCGGCAAATTTGACAGATGCAATATGACGTGGATTATCAGGCGGGTTGCCGTGTGCCAAGGTGAGCTTGACGGTTTGTGAAGATGCAAAACCAGTGACGGCAAGCAATGCAGTTGCCAGCAAGGTACGGCGAATGAGGGAAGTGGTTTTCATGGGTTTGTCTCCTATGGTTTTAATGAAAGGGTCTATGCCCGTGGGTCAGTGAATCAACATGCCACCGTTCACGTCCAACGTGACTCCGGTGCAGTACTTCGACAAGCTGCTGGCAAGAAAAACCACGCAACCTGCCACATCGTTTGGCTCGCCAATATGGCCAAGTGGAATACCGTCCAAAATAGCTTGGCGCTTGTCTTCTGGAATCTTGCCTTTGTTGATGTCCGTGGCAATCAGGCCAGGCGTGACGCAATTGACGCGAATGTTGTTACCTCCATATTCACGCGCCATCGCTCGAGCTAAGCCGAGCACACCCGCCTTGGCCGCTGAGTAGTGAGGACCACCCAAAATGCCACCACCACGTTGAGCAGACACAGATGAGATGCACACGATCGAGCCGCTGTTTTGCGCAATCATCAAAGGCAACACAGCTTGTGATGCATAGAGCGTGCCGCGCAAGCTCACATCCAAGATGCGGTCGTAGTCTGCGCCTGTGATATCCAAGAACTTCACAGGTTGTGTGATGCCTGCGTTGTTGACCAACACATCAATGCGACCGAACTTGGCTTTGATCTGCGCGACAGCAGCTTCACAAGATGCCTTGTCCGTCACGTTGGCTACCAAACCCAAATGCTCAGCACCCAGCTTGGCGGCAGCCGCTTGTGGGTTGGCCACTTCCAAATCAAGGATGACCACCTTAGCGCCCTGCTCTGCCATCATGCGTGCGGTAGCAAAGCCCAAACCGTTTAAACCTGCACCGCCTGTCACGACGGCAACTTTGTCCTTAAGTAGCATGCATGTCTCCTTTTTTGATTGCACTGCGTTGATCGAATGGCGCGATTGTTTGACAAGCAAGCACTTGAACGCAAACGATATAAACTCACCAACAATTCAATTTCATTCATGTTGCATCGCAACAATTGAACAGATTTCACGTCATGATTCCCCCACTCGCTGCCCTGCAAGCCTTTGAAACCATTGCCCGTCGCAAAAGCTTTGCACTTGCCGCCGAGGAGCTGCACCTGACGCCCTCTGCCGTCAGCCACCAAGTGGCAAAGCTCGAAGGCCTGCTACACGTGCGCTTGTTTGAACGCTCGGCCCGTGGTGTGGAAATGACGCCCGCTGGTCAGCAATATCTGCAACGCGTAGCCAGCGCGTTAGGCGCCATCAACACAGCCACCGAGGACTTGCGCCACGGCGTACAGGACACGCTGTATGTGCACAGCAGCCCTAGCTTTGCCAGCCTATGGCTCATGCCGCGCATTGCGCGTTTTACCGAGCTTCACCCCAACATCTCGCTGGTGTTGTCGGCCTCGCATGTGCATTCAGACTTTCAACTCGGGCAAATGGACATCGACATTCGCTATGGCATGCCCAACTGGCCCAACTTAGAAGTGGAGTCAATCTTCAGCGAGCGCATCATGCCCCTGGCCAGCCCGGAGTTCATCCGCACTCACGCCCTTCACGAACCTGAAGACTTGTTGCGTGTGCCACTCATCCAGTCCAGCGTTAATTTAGTGCAATGGCCTGATTGGTTTGCACGCTTTTACGCCAGCGAACGTCCCGAGCGCATGGGCCTTCGCTTTGATCGCGCGATGATGAGCTTGGATGCGGCGGTGCAAAAACTGGGCGTGGCGCTGGAAAGCGCTAGCGTGGGCCAAACCTTGATTGACAGCGGCAAGCTTCAACCCATTTTTGGCGACAAGCTGAGCCTTGAGGTGCAAGCGCATTTCATGGTTTACCCAGCACGACATGCGTGCCGGCCTGAAGTGAAGAGTTTTGTTGAATGGCTCAGAAAAGAAGCGGTCCCTTAAGCCAAACAAAAGGTGGCGGATTCAAGGACGAAGTGCAACAAAGATGAACTGGTTATAGGTGGCTGAGGATGCGAGAGCATCATGGCCGCTTTAACCGCCAAGTCGAAGTTGCCCAATGTACAAGCACCTCAGCCGAGAAGAACGATACCAAAT
>NZ_JAVKLM010000046.1:0-12071 GCF_031539105.1 Limnohabitans sp. | reverse complement strand
CGATACGGCTCTTAATCAGCTCAGAGATTTCTGCTGGATTGAGTTGCATGACTCTTTCCTTCTTTCTTGTTAGGGCTGACAGGCATTAAGCCGTCAGCGCAACTTTCATTTGATCTAAACGGGCTTTGACAGAAGTGTCCAGCACTTCGTCACCCACCACCACGCGAATACCGCCAATCAGCTCAGGCTGCAAAGCCACAGAGACGTTGAGTTTGCGGCCAAAACGCTTTTCGAGCGCCGTCTTCACATCAGCCAAAGCTGCTGCGTCGATGTCGAAAGCGCTGTACACCACAGCGTCTGCTGTACCGCTTTGCGCGTTGACATGTGCGCGAAATTGCGTCGCCACTTCGGGCAATGCACTCAAGCGACCGTTGTCAATCACGGCTCGCAAAAAGTTTTGCGCAGCAGTTGGCAATTTGGATTTGGCAACACCAGCGATCAAATCAAACACTTGGTTTGAGGTGATTTTGGGGCCTTCTGCAAATTGCAGCAATTGGGCGTTCCCAGCGATGGCTGCAAGCTCATCGAGCCATGCAGCGGTACCGCTCAGGTCTGCGGCCGAAGCCTTGAACAAAGCTTCTGCGTAAGGGCGGGCAATGGTGGCGAGTTCGGCCATGTTGTCCTCTTACAGCTCAGTCTTCAGGCGACTCAACAAGTCGGCGTGAACACCAGGATTGACTTCCTTGCGGAGAATCTGCTCGGCGCCTTTGACAGCCAATGCAGCCACTTGCTCACGCAGTGCTTCACGGGCTTTCACGACTTCTTGCGATGCTTCTGCATGAGCAGCAGCCACAATCTTGTTCGCCTCAACCGTGGCGTGAGCCTTGGCTTCATCAATCAAGTGTTGCGCGCGGCGCTCTGCATCAGCCAACAAAGCAGTGGACTCATTGCGGGTTTCAGCCAGCTTGAGTTCAACCTCTTTGTGCGCATTAGACAGTTCAATCTTGGCATGTTCGGCAGCAGCCAAACCATGGGCAATTTTTTCTGAACGTTCGTCGAGTGCGATTGCGATGGGTGGCCACACGAATTTCATCGTGAACCACACCAAGACCGCAAAAACGATCATCTGGACGAACAGGGTTGCATTGATACTCACGGCAACACCTTTCTTTTGGTAGTTGCGAGAATTACTTCAGAACGAAGGGGTTCGCGAATGCAAACATCATGGCGATACCAACGCCGATCAAGAAAGCAGCGTCAATCAGACCAGCCAACAAGAACATTTTGGTTTGCAGTTCGTTCATCAATTCAGGCTGACGTGCAGCTGCTTCGAGATATTTGCTACCCATGATGCCGATACCGATACAAGCGCCGATGGCACCCAAACCAATGATGAGGCCAGCTGCGAGTGCTACATAACCGAGGACGTGTTCCATTTGTTGCTCCTAAAGAATGGATGAGAGAGAAAAGTTAAGAAAAAAACCGAAATCAGTGAGCGTCGTGCGCTTGACCCACATACACCAGCGTCAACATCATGAAGATGAAGGCTTGCAATGTGATGATCATGATGTGAAAGATGGCCCAGATTGAACCAGCAATGATGTGACCGATAGGCAGCAAGATGCCTGGCAATGTTGCAGCAGCAGCACCGCCCATCAAGGCGATCAACATGAACACCAATTCGCCAGCATACATGTTGCCAAACAGTCGCATACCATGCGACACGGTCTTGGCTGCGAACTCAATCATTTGCATGACGAAGTTGACAGGCCAAAGCAAGGGGTGGGCACCGAATGGTGCACAGAACAACTCGTGCACCCAACCGCCGATACCTTTGATCTTGATGTTGTAAAACACACAAACCAACAGCACAGATGTAGACAAGCCCAGCGTGGTAGACAGGTCAGCCGAAGGCACCACTCGCATGTAAGCGTGATGCGGATCGCCACCATTTGCGCTGTAGATCAATTCCCAGATCTTGGGAAACAAATCAACAGGGAACAAGTCCATGGCGTTCATCAAGAAAATCCAGACAAACACAGTCAAAGCCAAGGGCGCAACCAACTTGCGGCTTTCGGCGCTATGAATGATGCCTTTGGCTTGGCTGTCGACCATTTCAATCAAAATCTCAACAGCAGCTTGGAAGCGGCCAGGTGCGTGGGCCGTTGCACCACGGGCAGCACGCCACAAAAAGAAGCTAGCCACCACACCCAACAACACAGACCAAAAAATGGAATCCAAGTTGTAAACGGAAAAGTCAATGACGCCGGCCATCGGCTTGTTTTGCAGATGCGTCAGGTGGTGAACGATGTATTCACCAGAGGTCGGACCATGTTCAACAGACATTCGTTCGCTCTTCTTTAAGTTGGGCTAACTGGATAAAACACTTTGCGAAAGCCAAGTGCCACCCAATACACCTTCATTGTCACTATCAGACCTGCCAACATGGCAGGCCAGCTCAAATCTTCCACCAGACGCGGCGCCGCAAAGAGCATTGCCACCGTCAGGCCTATCTTGACCATCTCCCACAGGAAAAAGCCAAACACTGCCGATCCCACATTGACAGAAGCAACCTTGCTGGTTAAACCTCTCGCAAAGAGTGTCGCCGGAACAATCACTGCCAGAGCGCCGTAGATTGCCGAATACACAGCATTCACGCGTCCCGACACCAGCCATACAACCCAAGCAACCAAAAGTCCCAGCACCGCTTGCACCCAGAGCACCCGCCACACCGACAAAATGGGCTGATGCTTTCGCAATTCAACAACCTGCTCGGCTGTCAGCGGCTCAAAAGCCTCATGCGCTTGGTGTTGGTCTAAATCTTCGGGGTGTATTCTGGCCATGCTTGTTTACGCGCAGGTTACATCCAGCAGTTCCGTACACAGTCCGTTATTGTACGTGATAACCCATACTCTTTTCAACCCTAGACACCAAGAAGAGGATAATTTCAGCAATGACCACCCCAACCCCCCTCCCAGAAAATCCACGCACAGACTCGCTGATCGAGTATCCAAGCCTTTTCCCCATCAAGGTCATGGGGCTCAAAGTTGACGGGATGGTGCACGCGGTGACATCTATTGCCGAGCAGTTCGACCCCACGTTTGACGCCGCCACCATCGAGCTGCGTGAAAGTACGGGCGGCAAGTATTTGGGCGTCACCATCACAGTGACAGCCACAAGCCGTGAGCAACTGGACGAGCTATACCGCACGTTGACCTCTCACCCGATGGTGAAAGTGGTGCTGTGATCCAACACATCGGCCTTGTGCCTTACCTGCCCACCTTTCAAGCGATGCAGGAATTCACGGCAGCCCGCACCCCCGCAACGCCTGATGAGATTTGGGTATGCGAGCACCCACCGGTTTTCACACAAGGCCTCGCAGGCCACGAAGACCATTTGCTCGCCCCGGGTGACATACCTGTGGTGCCCACCGATCGTGGTGGCCAAGTGACATTTCATGGCCCAGGTCAAGTCGTTGCCTACCCACTGATTGACCTCAAGCATGCGGGCTATTACGTCAAAGAATACGTGCACCGCATCGAAGAAGCCGTGATTCGCACACTCGGCCACTTTGGCGTGACAGGCCACCGCGTGTCTGGCGCCCCAGGCATTTATGTTCGCTTAGACGCCCCACATAGCCACGCCATGCTGGCCGCACGCCCGCACAAAGATGCCAATAATGAGCCAGACTTTGCCGGACTTGGAAAAATTGCAGCCCTAGGCATCAAAGTCAGTCGTCATTGCACTTATCACGGCGTCGCGCTGAACGTGGCCATGGACCTAAGCCCCTTCCAACGCATCAACCCTTGTGGCTATCAAGGGCTGCAAACCGTCGATCTTTCTACAATCGGCGTATCGGTCAGCTGGCAAGAAGCCGCTGATGTTTTGAGCCAAAAGCTTGCCACCTATTTAGCGCCCTGACACCAAAGGGCCACTCGTTATGTCTACCTCTGACAACCCAGTTGTGCGCGAAGCGCAAACCGTCGAAAACTACAACGCCTCGGCCAAACAAAAAGCGGCGGCCAAGTTGTCGCGCATTCCCGTCAAAGTGGAGCAAGGTGAAGCACTGAAAAAGCCCGATTGGATTCGGGTCAAAGCTGGTTCGCCCTCCACGCGTTTTTATGAAATCAAAGATATCTTGCGCGCCAACAAATTGGTCACGGTGTGCGAAGAGGCTAGCTGCCCCAATATTGGTGAATGCTTTGGCAAAGGCACGGCCACCTTCATGATCATGGGTGACAAGTGCACACGCCGCTGCCCCTTCTGCGATGTGGGCCACGGCCGCCCCGATCCGCTTGATGTGAATGAACCAGAAAACTTGGCCAAAACCATTGCCGACTTGAAGCTGAAATACGTGGTCATCACCAGCGTCGATCGCGACGATTTGCGCGACGGTGGCAGCCAACACTTTGTGGACTGCATTCGACGCACGCGAGAACTGTCACCCCAAACACAAATCGAAATTTTGGTACCCGACTTCCGAGGTCGCGATGACCGCGCACTAGAAATTTTGAAAGCTGCGCCACCCGATGTGATGAACCACAACATGGAAACCGTGCCACGCCTTTACAAAGAAGCACGCCCTGGCAGCGACTACGCGTTCAGCTTGAATTTACTCAAGAAATTCAAAGCACTTCACCCCAACGTGCCGACCAAAAGCGGCTTAATGGTGGGCCTCGGTGAAACGGACGAAGAGATTTTGCAAGTGATGCAAGACATGCGCGACCACAACATTGACATGCTCACCATTGGCCAATACTTGGCACCCAGCACAAGCCACATTCCGGTGCGACGCTATGTGCATCCAGACACATTCAAAATGTTTGAGGCAAAGGCCTACGAGATGGGCTTTAGCCATGCGGCTGTCGGCGCCATGGTGCGATCAAGCTACCATGCAGACCAGCAGGCCCACGCAGCGTCAGAAGCCTCTAAGGCTTAAACCCCATCAACTCGGCTGGCTCATCGCTGGCCAACACATCTTGTGCCCATGCCTCTAGGCGTGAGGCATCGGCACGAATCACTTCTTGCTTGATCGCCAAAATTTGCGTGGGATGCATCGAAAAACTGCGCAAGCCCAAGCCCAACAACAAACGTGTCATGGCAGGGTCGCCCGCCATTTCTCCGCACACGCTCACGCCCTTGCCCTGTGCGCGTGCTTCTGCAATGGTGTCGGCCAACAAGCGTAAAACAGCGGGGTGCAAGGGGTCATACAAATGCGCCACCAACTCATCTGCACGGTCAATGGCCAAGGTGTATTGAATCAAATCGTTGGTGCCAATCGACAGGTAATCGAAGTGCCGCAGAAACATCTTGACGCTCAGGGCAGCAGCGGGCACTTCGATCATGGCGCCGACTTTAACGGGGCCAAACACATCGCCACGAGCATCCAACTGCTTGCGCGCTTTTTCAATCAGCGCCAAGGTTTGCGAGATTTCTCGCGCATGCGCCAGCATAGGAATCAGCAGGTGCACCTGCCCGTGCGCGGCGGCCCGCAAAATAGCACGCAGCTGCGTCAAAAACATGGCTGGATCTGCCAAACTCCAGCGAATGGCACGCAAGCCCAAGGCGGGGTTCAAATGCGTTTCATCTTTAACGGTACGGTCCAAGGGCTTGTCTGCACCAATATCCACCGTTCGAATGGTGACGGGCAACCCCTGCATGCCATCAACCGCGCGTTTATAGGCCAGGTATTGCTCTTCTTCATCGGGCAGCGACCCTGCGCGACCCATGAACAAAAACTCGCTGCGGAACAAACCCACGCCTACAGCGCCAACCCCCAAAGCGGCAGGCGCATCTTCGGGCATTTCAATGTTGGCCAACAGGTCAACGCGTTGACCGTCTAGAGTGACAGCGGGCGTATGGCGCAAACGTAAAAGACGTTCGCGCTCTAAATCGGCTTGACGTTGCTTGAACCCATATTCCGCCAAGATAATGGGCGATGGGTTGACAATAACCACGCCCGAGTCACCATCAATGATGATCCAGTCATCTTGACGTACCAACTGGCTGGCCGTGCGTGCTCCCACCACAGCAGGAATATCCAAACTTCGCGCCACGATGGCAGTGTGCGATGTTTTACCGCCCACATCGGTCACAAAACCAGTGAACACGCTTTGCTTGAATTGCAGCATGTCGGCAGGCGACAAGTCGTGCGCCACCAAGACCAATGGCACATCCATGTCATCGTCGAGCTGCAAGTCTTGCTGGCGCGGTTGGTTAGTGCGCTTGCTCGAATGATGTGGCATGACATGCGTCACGCCCTTCATGTGGCGCAACATGCGCTCGACCACTTGCTCTAAATCGCCTTTGCGCTCACGCAAGTAGGCGTCATCCATGTCGTCAAATTGACGGGCCACCACGTCGAGCTGTGAGGTCAACGCCCACTCGGCGTTGTACAAGCGCTCTTTGATCCAGCCGCTCACGCCATCCGCCAGCATGCTGTCTTGCAACAACATCAAGTGGACTTCCAAAATGGCGGATAGCTCAGGTGGCGAATCTTTTGGCAGGTTGTCGTGCAGACTTTGCAGCTCTGTCAACACGGCCTCACGCGATTGGGCTAAACGTGCCAGTTCTGCGCTGACTTGTTCCGGCTCAATGAAATAGTGAGCCACGTCCACGCGGCTAGACGCCACCAACACCGCACGCCCAATGGCGATGCCGCGGGCGACTGCTAGACCGTGAACAGAGAACGTCATGGCGCGTTACTCGCCTTCGCCAAACTTATCTGCCATCAAAGCCAGCAAGGCATCCATGGCTTCTTGCGCTTGTGCGCCATTAGTTTCGAGCTCGACTTCGCTGCCAATGCCTGCGGCCAACATCATGACGCCCATGATGCTTTTGGCGTTCACGCGGCGTTCACCTTTGCTGATCCAAACTTCGCATGGAAAGCTACCTGCGAGCTTGGTGAGTTTGGCAGAGGCACGTGCGTGCAAACCTAATTTATTGCTGATGGTCGTTGTGGTTTTGATCATGGATTCGACGGTTTTGATTTTGAGGGGCGGTGATGGCAACTTGCATCACGCCTTGTGTGCCGCCTGTGAGGGCGCGTGCCACTAAGGCATCAAGCGTCTCATGGCGATAACACACGCTTCTGAACAACATGGGTAGATTTACGCCTGCAATGAGTTTGGCGTTGCTACCGAGCACTAATTTTTGCGCTACGTTAGCGGGCGTTGCGCCAAAAATATCGGTTAATACCAGCAAGCCATTGTCTAAAGCTGCGCCTGCAGCATCGATGGCTTGGGCCAGGGTGTCTTCTGGTTGTGCATCAGGCAAGACGTCAAGGGCGATGACATCGTCTGCGCACTCAGCGTACACATGCATGGCGCAATCGCGCAAGGCTTGCGCCAGCGGTGCATGGGCGATGATAAGAATACGGTTAGACATAGGCCAGGTCAATCAAGAGGAGACAGATTATCAACTGTCTGACTTGTGCTTCAAAAAGTGAGCATAAGACGCCAAGCAACATATGAAATAAATCGTCATCGCTGACTGAAAAGCTTGCGTTTCCGCCAGGCCGATTGATTTGAACCCATCAATCATCAAGCCCATTCCCCACTGAACGACAAAAACGCCTAAAAACAGTACCAAATTAAATGCTGACAAGGCTCGACCCGCCAATGTCATGGGAAACGCCATACCTACAGCAGGCTGCGCGAGTGCGACAAAGGAACCCGTGATACAGAAAATCACCCAAAACAACGCACCCGCATCTACCCCGCCAAGGATGATGGCCAACTGTGCGCAAAAATTCAATGGCACGCCAATAGTCATCAGCTTATTTGCACCGTAACCCCGCTGATTCAACTTAGGCGTGACCATGCCCCAAATCCAAAATGTGATGAGCATGCAAACGTTGAGCCAAAACAAGCCGGTGGCAGCTTCTAATGGCGTGTACCCTGACACCTTCACCATCCATGGGCCAGCCCATAAAGTCTGCATAGCAATCATGCCGCCGTAGTTAAAAAAACCCATAGGCGCGAGACTTCGGAAATAGGGGTGCTGCCACACCTGTTTGTAACTGGCAAAAATACCAACACGGTTATTTTTATCTGTATCTTGAGGCATCTCTTGCAACCGCCACTTTGGCGCTTGCCATGCGAGTAAAGCCATCGCTGCAACGATCATCAGTGCCAACCCCAGAAACATCCATCGCCAACCAATGACTGGTAATAGCCATTGCACCGGCAAAGTAGAGGCGAGCATGCCGAGCGCGCCCGTCATTAACATCCAAGAGTTGGCACGCTGCTGCTTCTCTATCGCCAGCCAACGTCGGTAACCTGTCAAAGGCGCCATCAAACACGCACTCACACCGACGCCAATCATCACGCGAGCCATCAGCAAGCCAGAAAAATTAGATGCCCATGAAAATGCAAAGCAACCTAGTACAGCCACCGTCAAAAAGCTAATGATCACTTTCTTGGGACCATGTCGATCTAACCAATGCCCCATGGGTAGCTGCGTGAGAGAAAACCCCAAAAAGTAGCCCCCAGCGAGCAGACCCAAATCGCTGGCATCAAGTCCGAATTCGACAGTCAAAATGGGCGACAAAGTGGCTGTAATTGCCCTCAACAAAGTAGAGAGCAAATAAGCAAAAGCAAATGAGAAAAAAACCAAAATAGCGGTTTTACGCGGCAACACGTCTTCGTTCATGGCCATTCAATTCCTGAAAAAAATACCTCAGCGATTTCAGCCAATTTTTTGTCATCGGGCTCGCCATACACACCCAACTGGTAAATGGTCTTGCCAATAACAAACGATGTCCATTGAGCTTGGTGCTGATCTGTCTTCACGTGTGTTTCGAAACCTTGCATCGGGCTGCTTCGATTTACTTGCCTTGCCTGCGTCACACTTTGGCTTAGATGCGCCTTTAATACGGCCAAATTAGCGAGCCGCCATGCGTCAAGGAGTGTGTCGGGGGCCGATTCAAAAGGTACTTTTAATTCACCAAGCGCAAATTGCATGCGTCCTGCTTTGCAGGCTTGTAAATGCAACTCTGTGCTTACCGTCTTTTGATTCACCTGCAATGTCACCGTGCGGCTGGCCTGCTCTGGTTTACACGGCATCAAGACACGTACAGGCCCCTGCTGTGACCTGATTTCACGCCAATTCAATTCAGGCGTGCAACCGACAATTGCACCAATGCCCACCCAACAAGCGATATACAAAAAACACTTTTTCAAGAGAGATCGGCTCAAATTGTGAAATACATGTGAATTGGGGCACCAACAACCCTGCAGTGCCCCAAGAGTCAAAGATAGATGTTTGATTATTTGCTACGGAAATCGTCGTGGCATGACTTGCAGGTTCCAGCTGTTGCTGTGAATGCAGCTTTGAACGCATCTTCTTTGCCTGACTTGGCTGCTGCCGCCAACTTCACTGACTCAGACTGTAATTTATCGCCCAGCTCTTTGAATTTGGCGCTTTGCTTCCAGATTTCTGGCTTGGCCTTTGTATCTGCTGTTTCTGTACCTTCGCCAAAGGCTTGCCAAGGTAATTTGGCCATATCGGCCACGATTTCTGCATTCTCAGCTGCAACTTTTGCATCAAACGGCACCTTGCCTTGGGCCATCGCACCTAAACGACCAAAGTGAGTTCCAGTCACGGTGAATGCGGCTTTACGATATTTCACAGCATCTTCAGGCTTAGCAAACTGTGCTGCAGCTGAAAAGCTGATGGATGCCGCGCCAAAGGCGAGCAACGATACGATAAGTTTTTTCATTTTGAATGTCCTTTAGGGTTGAGAATACAAATCTAGCGGGTGCAAGTTTACGAAGTTTGTATCACCTTGTCTTTTTGTTTTTCATTTGACGCATGCCCAACACCTCTTTTTTGTATCGCGTTCGTATTTGGGATCTCCCCACTCGCGCTTTCCACATTATCTTGGCGCTCGCAGTGGCCGGCCTCGTCGCCACCGGCGAAATCGGTGGCAATGCCATGCAGATTCACTTCTTGCTTGGCTATTTGGTGTTGGTGTTGGTCCTATTTCGCTTGGTTTGGGGTGTGGTGGGTGGACACTGGTCTAGGTTTGTGAACTTTGTTCCTGGCCCTGCAAAGTTAATGGCATACGTGCAATCACTTCGTAACAAACAGGCGGCACCCAATGTTGGCCACAACCCTCTGGGCGCATTGTCTGTGCTGGGCATGTTGGCCGTCTTGCTGCTACAGGTACTCAGCGGCCTCATGAGTGATGACGAAATTAGCAACTCTGGACCATGGGTCGCGTTGGTTTCTAACGACTTAGTTTCGCTTGCAACTCACTACCACGGCGACATTGGCAAAGTGCTGCTAATTATTTTGGTATTGCTACATGTCGCAACCGTACTGTTTTATAAAAGCGTGAAGAAAGAGGACTTGATCACCCCCATGCTTACTGGCGACAAGGTTCTGCCAACACAAACACCTGAATCACGCGACACCCTCACTTCTCGTCTCTTTGCGCTCGGCATCCTAGCCGGCTGCGTGTATACCGTTTATCGACTGGTTAGCCTTGGGTCAAACTGATTGGACGTTTTCTAACTTTATAAAAAAACCGCGCTAAGCGCGGTTTTTTTATTGCGGCAGACCTTAGGCCTTCGCTTGCGCCAACAAAGTTTCAGCGTTGCTCACCTCGAACTTACCTGGTGCTTCTGCATTCAAAGCGACCACCTTGCCATCTTTGACCAACATGGAGTAACGATCGCTACGAACGCCCATGCCACGTGCGGTTAAGTCCAACACCAGGCCAGTTGCTTTGGCGAATTCTGCACTGCCATCGCCCAACATGCGCACCTTGCCATTGGTGTGTTGATCACGCGCCCATGCGCCCATGACGAAGGCGTCATTAACACTGACACACCAAATTTCATCCACGCCTGCAGCCTTGAACTCATCGTGCAATGACACGTAACCTGGTACGTGCTTGGCTGAGCATGTTGGCGTGAATGCGCCAGGCAGCGCAAACAACGCAATGGTTTTTCCTGCTGTGGCTTTGGCCACATCAACAGCGTTCGGGCCAATGCTGCAACCTTCACCTTCGACCTCTGAATATTCCATCAGGGTGGTATGCGGCAGGGTGTCTCCAACTTTGATCATGGTGTTTCCTAATTTATGACGTTACAAAAACAAAAACGACCCACATTGTGGGTCGTTTTCTTTAGCCTTGCAGAGCCGAAGCTCTTTGGTATTTAAACCGCAGGAGCTTTCTCAACCAAACGGGTTGCTACCCAGTTTTTGGTTTTCGAAATTGGCTTGCTCTCAGTGATCTCGATCATGTCGCCCAAGTGGTATTCACCTGTTTCGTCATGTGCGTGATACTTGCTCGACTTAGCAACAATTTTGCCGTAGAGGGCGTGCTTCACACGACGCTCCACGAGCACTGTCACTGTTTTAGCGCGCTTGTCGCTAACCACCTTGCCAACCAAGGTGCGTTTGAGGGATTTCTTAGCGTCCGTCATGTTCACTTCCTTACTTGGCGGCTTGCTTTTCAGCAAGAATGGTTTTCGCACGTGCAATGCTGCGGCGTGTAGAACGCAGTTGTGACGTGTTGTTGAGTTGTTGCGTACCTTTTTGCATGCGCAAGCCAAAGTGAGCTTTTTGCAACTCTTTGACTTCCGCTTCGAGGCCGGCAACGTCTTTTTGGCGCAGTTCAGCAGCTTTCATTTCTTATTTCTCCTGAATTACTGGCCGATCATGCGAGCCACGAAAGTGGTACGCAAGGGCAACTTTGCAGCGGCCAGACGGAATGCTTCACGGGCCAACTCTTCAGGGACGCCTACGATTTCGTAGAGGACCTTGCCGGGTTGGATCTCTGCCACGTAGTACTCGGGGTTACCTTTACCGTTACCCATACGCACTTCAGCAGGCTTTTGGGAAATTGGCTTATCAGGGAACACACGAATCCAGATACGGCCGCCACGTTTGACGTGACGGGAAATCGCACGACGTGCGGCTTCGATCTGGCGGGCCGTCAGACGGCCGCGATCGGTGGATTTCAGACCGAAGTCACCGAATGCAACTGTGTTACCACGTGTTGCGATGCCGGTGTTGCGGCCTTTTTGCTCTTTGCGGTATTTACGGCGTGCTGGTTGCAGCATGCTTATTCTCCTGTTCCGTCCGCAGCCGTGCCAGTGGATGCGGGCGCGGCAACCTTG
>NZ_JAVKLM010000045.1:0-3114 GCF_031539105.1 Limnohabitans sp. | reverse complement strand
CGGTCGGCAAGTCTTGGAACGGGTAGTCCCGCAACACCGTGTGAAACCCCGGCTTGCGCTCAGTGGTCTCCACATGAAACGGCACGCCCCGAAAGCTCGCCTGTTGAAGCTCATCAATCCAGCTCATTTGCTATACCCCGCCGGGTTAGTTGATCCGGGATTGATACGAATCAATGAGGGCTGCTGCGCCACGGTGGGCGACAGCGTCACGCGGTCATCGGTCACCCGCACATTGATATCAAGCTGGCCCTGACCAATTTGCACTTGCGCAGATTGGCCGCCCAGTTGCCCGCCGAACGGCTGAGTGCCCATGCCCGGCGCACTCAGCGACAAAAAATCCATCGCAGGCGGCATACCCATGCCCGAAACTGCAAAGGGCGGTCTTGCGCCTGGCACTGCATTCAAAGGGGAAGGCTGTGCGGGCGTCGCCCACCGGTTGGACAGCCAGTCGCCACCAGCACCTAAAGCCGCCGTACCACCAGCCGCGCCCAACGCGGCCAGCACCCAAGGGGCGGCCAAGCCGCCCGTGAATATCGTGGCACCCGCACCAAGCACACCAGCAGCAATCATCGTCTTGGGATGGTTGGACGCCCACGACGCCGTATTAGCGGCCCCCGAGGTCAGGGCCTCGCCAGTCGTGCCCACCATCGCGTTCTGCGTATTCACGCCCACATCAAGCATCTTTCCGTAACCCGACTGCTTCACGTCTTCGAGATTTTTAGCCAGCTGGCCGCTTTTTTGCGCGAGCTGGCCACGCTCCATCATCTTGACCAAGTTGGGGTCTTTGTCCGTGTCAGGCGCATCAATCGAGTTCATCATTTCGCGCCAAAAAAGCTGTGTGTAATGTTCTCGAATACCGGCCATGCCCATCATGAAAGGGTTATCCAAGTGCTTGCTCTTCATCTCACGGGCTAGCCCCACAATGCCGTCCACGCCGCCTTCGCCCTTGAAGTTGCCGTCTTTGTCAAAGTAGTCCGTCACCTTGATGCCAAACTTCATCAAGCCTGTCGCGCCCTGTGAATGCTTCTTACCGTCTAGGCCCGTCATGTGCGGGGTTGTGATGTGAGCCAAGCCCTCTTTGATGATGGTCGACACCTCACTTGGGTTGCGCACGGTGGCATTGCGCATCATGCGCTGCGTCAAAGCGCCCATAAAGTTCAACCCGCGCTCACCCTTAATGCCCACCGTCTTGGCCGAGTTCAAGAAGTCAGGCGCTTGACGCGCCATGTCCATCGTTTCAAAACGGCCACTTGTTGCATGGCTGTAAAGCATGTCCAGCATGGCTGGCACACGCTCCTCTTTGATGCCCGATTTGGTCACCATGTCAAACACTAAGTCGGCGATCTCATCGGGCGCGGCGTCAAACACTTGGGCCGAGTTCACCACCGCAGGCGTGAGCTTACGGATGGAGTCCATCTTCAAGCCCGCGTTTGCCAACCGAAACTGCGCCTTGCTCACGTCGAGCGGCTTGTTCAAACTGGACTTTGATAAATCAATGGCGTCTTGGCGAAGTGCGGCCACATCCTCATTGCTGAGCTGGGCATTGAACTTCATCTTGAGCTGCAACTTCTCAAACTCCATGTTGTCGTCAAAGGCGGTGCGTGCAAGGCGCGTAGCGCCAACAATGCCCGCCAGCCGCTGCGCGTCACCCATCAATGAGTTTGGAGCGCCTTTACCGTCTTTGCCGTCAGCGCCAACGCCGCCCAGCGGCTTGCTCAAAGCATCACGCAGCTTCATAGCACTATTACGTGCGCGGTCAATCTGGTTGCCTAACTGCTGGATGTAGCCCACTTGGCGCGTGCTTCCGGTGTTGCCGCCCATCTGAGTGATTGCGCGGTCGAGCGCCACAAACTTGCTGGTGGTGCCGGTGATTTCACCCTGCATCTGGCCTACATCTTTGCCTGCTTTACCGGCCCACTTGCCCAGCTCGTTGAAACGCGCAGAGGTGCCAGCGACGGCTTTGTTCATCTGCTCATGCGCCTTTTCCAGCGTCTTTGCCTCAGCGGTTGAGCGCTGACCAATCGTGCTGACCAGATCAATAAAGTACTTGAGCTTGAGTTCGCGCATAGGGTCTTACGTGTTGCGTTGCATCAGCTCACGCTGCATCGCTTTGAGCCGCGCCAGGGGCACCAGCTCCAGCGTAAGTGGCGAGCAATGTAGGGCCAGACTCAGGCTCAGCAGCATTCGCTCCCACTCCTGTAGTCGGGCCCACGGGCTGTGGGGCTTGGGTGGGTTTGACCTCCTGCCCACGCATCACCGCGTCAAATTGCTCTTGCGTCATATTTCCGTAGCGCACCTCAGCGGCAAGCGTCAACAGGAAAACACGCTTCTCAATCAGCCCCAAGTCATGGCTGCTCAACTTGCCCAGCACGTCATCACCCAGCACCGCGCTGTGCAGCTTGTTGCCGTCGCACTCCATCCAGTCCACATGGCGCAGGGTCAAGGCGTAACGAAAGTCGGCGTCGCTCACCATCAAACGAGGCTGGCCACCAACCGTTACTACACGCTCTGCCACCTTTTGGGCTTCACGCTCATCAAAGATATTTGTTTCTCGCAGACGCACAGTGCGATAGCGAATTTCCCGCCCGTCAGACTGAACGGGCAACCCGTCCGCAAGGGTCAAGTCGTAAAGGCTGGCAATGGTTGGGGTGCTTCTTGTGTCCATGCCTTGCAGTGTCGGCATTCGTCAACACACCGTCACGGTGAAACACTTCACCAAAAACAAAAGGCCCCGAAGGGCCTTTTGTGGTCAGTGTGCAATCAGCTTTTTAGAGCCACTGCAACGGCGAGAGCAGGTTGAACGTCACGTCTACCGTGCCCGCTCCAATCTTCCCCATCTTGGCAAAGCCGCAATTAGGTGCCACCGCCTTACGGCCCGTTGCAGAGTCGCGCATAGCAATCTGCACACCGCGCATCTTCACAAAATCGTCGGGGTTGGTGGTTGGGCCAAAGTTCAGTTTGGCGTTCAATGTACGGGCCACGCGTTTGCGCTTTTCGCTGTCGTCACCGCTTGCAGCGGGCACCACCTCATACTCATAGCCAGCGCCGCCTTCAACTTCGCCGCTGCTGTCTTCAAAGTCCAACGCAATGCCGCCCACGATGATGGTGTCTATT
>NZ_JAVKLM010000044.1:0-40191 GCF_031539105.1 Limnohabitans sp. | reverse complement strand
CGGCCTTTTCGTTGGCAGCGCGGATGTCGCGGGCAAGGATGCGTTTGAGTTCCATAGGGTCAGCTCACTCTGTCTTTGTTATAGGTTTACGGGTTATCGGGCTTTGGCGTCCACGGTGTGGATCACTTTGACGGCCTGATCGTCCGGAATTTCGCTGTAAGACAGCACAGTCAAATCGTTCACGCGGAATCGGGCGGCTTTGGAAAGCCAGCCACGAATCACAGGAGACACCACCAACACAGCGGGGTGACCCATTTCTTCTACGGTGCGCGCGCCTTCGCGCAGACCGGCAAATAAGTTTTCAGAAAGTCCGGGCTCCATCACCACGGCTTGGCCGGGCTGGCTTTGTTGCAACACGTTGTGCAGCAGTTGCTCCAAGGAGGGCTCCAGCGTCATGACTTGCAAGCCGTTGTCGCCGTCGATCAGGCTTTGCATGATCATGCGGCCGAGCTTGGGGCGAACCATGGCGGTGAGTTGTTCTGGGTCTTGCGTGCGGGTGCTGGCTTCGGTCAAGGCCTCAGCAATCGTGCGCATGTCACGGATAGACACAGATTCGGCCAACAAGTTTTGCAAGGTGCGGGTCAAGATGCCGAGTGACAACTTGCCGGGCACGAGGTCTTCCACAATCTTGGGCGACTTGGCGGCCAGTTTGTCGAGCAACTGTTGGGTTTCGTCGTGGCTCAACATATCAGAGGCGTTTTCGCGCAACACTTTGTTGAGGTGGGTAGAAATAGCGGTGGCAGCATCGACCACGGTGTAGCCGAGGGTGCGCGCTTGGTCGCGTTGTGAAGGTTCAATCCACACAGCTTCCAAACCAAAGGCGGGTTCGCGGGTGGCAATGCCTTCGAGCTGACCATACACATGGCCGGGGTTGATGGCGAGTTCGCGACCCACTTTGACTTCACCCTTGCCACGCACCACGCCTTTGAGCACGATGTTGTAAGCGTCTGGGTCAATGTTCAGGTCGTCACGGATACGCACGGGCTGGACCAAAAAGCCCAACTCGGCAGACAATTTTTTACGCACGCCTTTGACGCGTGTCATCAGCTCGCCGCCTGTTTCGGCGTTGACCAAGGGAATCAGGCCATAGCCAATTTCCAAACCAATGAGGTCGACTTGGTCCACATCGTCCCAGTCGAGTTCTTTGGGGGCGTCGGTGGGTGCGGCGTCTTTGACGGCTTGCTCGGTTTGTTCGTCTTGCGCTTCACGGGCCACGATCATCAAGCCCAAACCGGCAGATGCCAAGGCCAAGGTGATGAACATCAAGTGAGGCATGCCGGGCACCATGCCCAAGATGATCAAGATCACAGCCGAGATGAACAAGGCGGTGGGGTTGGCCAACTGAACAGAAGCCTGTTCAGAGATAGATTCAGCGGTCGTGACGCGGGTCACGATGATGGCGGTGGCCAGTGACAGCAGCAACGATGGAATTTGAGCCACCAAACCGTCACCAATGGTGAGCAAGGTGTAAATCTTGCCGGCTTCAGCCACTGGCAAGTCATGCTGGGCCACACCGATGATCAAGCCACCGATCAAGTTGATCAACAGAATCAACAAGCCGGCCATGGCGTCACCGCTCACGAATTTAGAGGCACCGTCCATGGAGCCGAAGAAGTCAGATTCTTGGGCCAGCTCAGCGCGGCGGGTTTTGGCGGTTTCTTGGTCAATCACGCCAGCGTTCAAGTCAGCGTCGATCGACATTTGTTTTCCGGGCATGGCGTCCAAGGTGAAACGGGCGTTCACTTCTGAGACGCGGCCCGCACCTTTGGTCACCACCACAAAGTTGATGATCATCAAAATCGCGAAGATGATGAAACCCACTACATAGTTACCTGCGATCACGAACTCCCCAAAAGCCTGCACCACCTTACCGGCGGCATGTGCGCCTTCGTGGCCGCTGACCAAGACCACACGGGTCGAGGCCACGTTCAGCGCCAAGCGCAACATGGTGGCAAACAACAAGACCGTGGGGAAGGATGAAAACTCGAGGGGTTTACGTGTGCCGATGGCGATCATGATCACCACCAAGCTGCAAAGAATGTTGAAAGTAAACAAAAAGTCCAACAACAACGGGGGCAATGGCAACACCAGCATCGCCATGATGACGAGCACCACCACCGGAATACTTAGTCCGGAGAGGTCAAATTTCGACAAGTTGTGTCGAATCGTTGACAGAGTGAGAGTGCTCATTGAGGGAATCCAGTTGAAAGTGGAACGTTTAGGTTTCTTTTTGCCTTGAAAAAATTGTCGAGGCATGTTCATTAAGCAATCGATGTGCCAAGTCAATCTGACACTCATGTGCCTCTCTGCTGCTAGCGGCAAGAACTGTCCTGTCACGGTTCTTGCTTAACTCGATGGCAAACTCGTTTAAAGACCACCATGAACCTGTCCAGTTACCTCCAAATGCCACCAGCACCGCTGGTGCCAAATAGCAGTCCAAGCACAGTGCCACAAGGCACACGCTCTGGTGCTGGCCCGTCTGCGGGCGGCAGTTTGGGGTTTGATTTCGCACAGGTCATGGCACGGCAGATGGCGCGCTTGGTGCCTCAGGAGCGGCAAACTTTTGCCGCTGACGTGCCCGAGCAGCCGCCAACCGAGGCACACACACAAGATTCACGCCCAGTCGAAGACAGGCACAGCAACGACCGATCTAATTCAGAACGCCCGATGCGTGAAGCCCGCGACAACCGTGAGTCAAGCACAGACGCTGACCGATCTGACGATGTGTCAGATGATCAAGCTGCCAAACACGCGCACCAGCGCAGCAAGGTTGCCGCAGCAGGAAAGCAGCACACAGATGTAGACGCCTTGCTTGCAGGCTTGATGCAAGGCGCACCTGTGACGCCTCTCGCGCCAGTGGCAGCGCCCGATGCGAGCCTTGACATGACAACCGCTGGCGCGACGCCAGAAACAGCTGGCGTTGACTTGGCACATGCAGCTGCGCTGCAAACCGTCGCGCTCAGCCCGCACATGCACATCATCACGGACCCAAAGCAAGCGCCTAGCCCTGAGAGCTTGGCTGCTTTTGCCAAGTCCATGGGCTTGGACGAGTCAGCCATTCAAAACTTATTGGCACAAACACCCGCCACACCCGCTGCACCGGCTACCTTGTTGGCCAGCGCCGCGAGCGAACAAGCCACAGGACTGACCGCAGGCTTGCCACCCATAGCGCCAAACGCCTTACAAGCGACCATGAGCAGCGTGCTCCAAGGCGCGAACCAAGGCAGTACCCCAAATGCTGACCAAGCGGTGACTACGCAGCTGGCCGCCATGGCAGCCTCTGCACAAGCCCCGGTTGCCGCTTCAGGTGCTGGTTTGGCAGCAGCGGCCACCACCCTGACGGCCCCCGCGTTGCCTGGCTTGACACCCACTGACATGGCGGCCATCCAACAATTGCAAATCACCGTGTTGCCTGCTGCTGTGCTGCCAGTCAACTCAGCCTCGACTAATGCGCCCATACCGAGCACGCTAGACATGCTGTCGCTCTTGGGCACGGGCGTGGATGAAAAAGAGGTGAGCGCCCTCTTGTCGCGCTTCTCTGAAGACGCAGGCAGCGATGGCCAGCCAGACCAACAAAGCCCGCAAGGTGACAGCAACAACTTCAGCAGCTTTGCCCAAGCCCTGAACCGCAGTAACAACGCGGCCAATGCGGCCGCCGCCAACGCAAGCCCAACATCTGCCAACATGAGCGAGGTCTATGACCAACTCAGCGACAAGATGGCCACCGAGATGGCCGCACGCATGCACAAGCAGCTCAGCGATGGCGAATGGAAAATGAAGTTTGCGCTGCGCCCTTCCAACTTAGGCGGCGTGGAAATTCAACTTGAAATGAAAGACGGCAAACTCGACGCAGTCTTCCGTGCCGACAACCCACTCACCCGCGACTTGCTGCAAAACAGCAGCCAACGTTTGCGCGAAGCACTTGGTAACTTTGGCATTAATGCCGGTCAAGTCAACGTGGGTCAAGGCGGCGGCAATGCCCAACAGAACAACTCGGGGGGCGCAGGTAAGCGTTCCCAAGTTAGAGACAATTCATCATCGCAAGTCAACGGCACAGGTGGCGCTTCTGGTACTTCCTCTGCACGTAACAAGGCCAATGCGTCCTTGCTTGACCTCTATGCATAAATTACGCATGACAATCTGAACACTAGGAGAACGAAATGGCAACAGAAGCAGTAGAAGCACCGGCTGAAGAAGTCGAAGGCGAACCGAAGAAAAAGAAACCGATTCTTTTGATTTTGGTGATCGTGCTGTCCGTGATCGTCTTGATCATGTCCGTCATGTTCGGCACCTTGTATTTCTCTGGTTTCTTCGAGCACAAGAGCGAAGCAGCCGCCCACGAAAAAGTGGACGAGTTAGAGAAAGCTGCTGAAGATGCGCACGGCGCAGCACCTAGCGGTCCATCCAAAGTCAAGAAGGAAGCCGAAGCCACGCGCTTTGAGAACACTTACTTGGAAATCGACAAAGAGTTCATGACCAATATCACGAGCTCGAAAAAAATCATGGTCGTGAAAGTGGCTGTGATGACGCACTACGACTCACGCGTGTTTGACAACGTGAAAAAGCATGAATTTGCCATTCGCTCGGCCGTCTTGGACGTGATGCGTCAAAGCACCGAAGCCGATGTGGCCAAGCAAGACTTCCGCGTTGAACTGGCCGCCAAAATCAAGGTGGTGATGAACGACATGCTCATGAAGTACGAAGACTTCGGCGGCATTGAAGACGTGTTCTTCACCTCTTTTGTGATGCAGTAACTCTGAACCGCCATGAAATCTAACCTGCTCTCGGACGAAGAACTGGCCGCGCTGTCGGAAGGCGTGCGCGACGGTTCGATCGAGACCGACACTGGCTTCAACGCAAGCGTGCGGGTGCGCAAGCACGACCTTGCCAGCGAAGACAGCAGCCTGGGTGTGAACGTTTCGTCGATCGACATGATCAACGAACGCTTCATCCGACTGTTCCGTCTTGGCTTGCTCGAAGTTCTGCGTACCAGCCCGCGTGTGAACCCCACACGCGTGCAAATTTTGAAGTTTGGCGACTACCTCAAAGGCCTGCGCGCCCCGTTGTCGGTCAACATGATTCGCATGAACCCGCTGCGTGGCAACTCGGTGATCATCATCGACCCCAACGTGGTGTTCAGTTCGCTGGACAGCTTCTTTGGTGGCTTTGGCAAAGGCGTGGGCGAGCTGCCCCCCAGCCGTTTGTTCACGCCCACTGAGTCGCGCATCATCAAGATCATTCTTGAGGTGTTCTTCCGCTCGTTGACCGAAGCGTGGGGCCCATTGATGCCCATCGAATGCGAACATGTGAGCTCTGAGATCAACCCTCAGTTCGCACAAATCGCCGACGAAAACGATTTGGTGGTCTTGAGCCGCTTTGAAGCCGATGCCACCGCCAGTGGCGGCAAAGGCTTTATTGACTTGGTCTACCCCTACGCCACCTTGAAGCCCGTGCGCGAACTGCTCAGCAGCCGTGTGCAAAGCGGCGAAGGCAACGAAGAGTCCGACCGGAAATGGCGCAAAGCGCTTGCAGATGCGGTGGGCGACGCGAAGCTGGAGTTGCAAGTCACCATGGGTGACATCAAAACCACGCTGCACCACTTGAACCATTTGCAAGAAGGCGATTTGTTGTTCTTCAAGAAGGACGACACCGCCCTCATGAGCACCGATGGCGTGCCCGCCTTCCACGTCAATGTGGGCACACGTGGCTCGCAAGTGGCAGTACAAATTGACCACGAACACGTTCACGGCAAAACCTGAGACAGGATCACATCATGACCGACGAAAAAGAAAACCCAACCCCAGAACACGACGACGCTGAAGCGATGGCCGCAGCGCCGGCTGAGCACGAAGAAGTGACTGCTGTTGCTACGGCACCGGCTGTCGCACACGATGACGACGAGCCTAGCTTGGAAGATTTCAAGCCCACCATGCCCGGCAACATCAACCCCGAGGTGTTGCAAAACATCGTTGTGAACTTGTCCATCGAAGTGGGCCGTGCACAAATCAAGATCAAAGACTTGATGCGCCTCACCCAAGGCAGCGTGGTCGAGCTTGACCGCATTGCGGGCGAGCCCCTCGACCTGTTGGTGAACAACTCGGTCGTGGCTCAAGGCGAAATCGTGTTGGTGAACGACCGCTACGGTGTTCGCCTGACGCGTGTGGTGCCCTCCTCCGAGCGCCTCAAGCTGATCTAACAGCGCATGCGGTTTAACGCTGGATCATGTCGCCTTTGACCTGACCACCGCGTTCAATCTCAATCTCTCCATACGTCACAGAGCCGTTCACGCGGCCTGTGCCACGCACGATGAGCAACTCGCGGCTGGTCACGGTTTCGTTCAGCTCGCCTTTGACGTCCACAAACTGCGCCGTGGTTTTTCCGTTCACCACGCCTGAAGCGCCAATCAGCACATCGCGTGCTTCGAGCTCACCGTCAAACTTGCCTGAAATGATGGCCTGATTGGGCGCCTTGATAGAGCCACTGAACACCACACCTTCACCGATGAAGATGCTGTTTTCTTTGGTCATGTCGTTGGGATTGTTCATTGTTTTTTCTTTGAGGTAAAGCACTGGGCTGACGAGCCGATTCTTTGATGAGTGAATTGATAAATCCGTCAAGATTGTCATAAGAAAAAACAAGCCGGTCTATACGCTCTTGGGCGTAT
The DNA here is from genome assembly GCF_031539105.1 of Limnohabitans sp. GTDB lineage: Bacteria > Pseudomonadota > Gammaproteobacteria > Burkholderiales > Burkholderiaceae_C > Limnohabitans. Next base: position 33,527 of record NZ_JAVKLM010000044.1, on the reverse strand, counting down.
AAAACCCACCCAAGCGAAACACCTTTCACCCACGCCTATGAACGCCAACCTGATCGATCCACAAGCCATGCTTCGCCTGCGAGCGATTTGCAAGCTGGACCATGCACGCGTGGCACGCTTGTGCGGACTGACAGAAGCGCAGGTGCGTGAACTGGAGGCCTGCGAGCACGGCCAATTCGCCACGCCAGACTTGAAGGTGCAGGCGGCACTGAAAGTTGCCGTCACTTTGAGCGGCGCGCAGCCTAATGGCATGCCCGTGGTGAATGTGTTTCGCTCGCGAGCGGTTGGAAAGGGTGCAGGACTGACATTGCCCCACATCAGGCTTGAGCAAGCACCGCCACCTAAAACCAAGTTTCCTGACTCGCCCGAGTTCTTCAAGATGATGCTGATCTTTGTGGTGTTGGTGTTCTTGTTGGTGGCCGTGGCCATGCCTTTGCTGTACACCCTGCCCTCGCCGCCGCCCAAACTCTCTTAAATCGGGTCTCAAGTGAACGCATCGCAAATACGGATTCACCATGAAAAAAGCCTGCCCTGACTAAACAGAGCAGGCTTTTTAGCTTGTGAAGCCGATCAGTTCGCGTTGATCTTGCGACCGTTCAAAGGCTGCACAGGACGTGCGTTGCGCTTGAAGGGGAAGTCCATCACTTGCTTTTTACCAATGTCCACCGGTGTCTTCAGAATGTAGAAGTTCACGCCTTCGGTACAAGGGGGCGTGGTCAACGAGCCTTCGTAGTTGTAGTGCGTCAATGCAGCTGGCACCAAGCTGCTTGGGTCAAACTTGACCTTGTCGACCACCACCTCGGGGCCTTCGGCTTTGGGGGCGTTGTTCCACAGGGTTTGGATCGCAGCGTTGTCTTTGCCGTCATTCAACAACACGCCCAACACAGCCAGCTTGCCATCGGCGTTTTTGTGCACGAAATGCGCCACCATGGCCATGGGCTTGCCGTCAATTTGCTCTTCGCTAGGACGGTGGAAGTGGAATTGCAACAGGGTGTACACATCCTTGTTGATCTTCAAAGTGCTGCCTGGTTCGACGTTGACTTGGATGGTGTGGCCGTTGTTCAAGATTTTCAGCGGGCCTTCTTTGTAGTTGACCACCAACACGTCTTTCGATTTCTCGAAAGGACCGGTGATGTTCAAAGGTGATTGCTTTTGGCCTTTGCCACAGGTGGGGAACTCGTCGCCCCAGTTTTCTGGACCCATGTCACCGGCATAGTCCCAATGAACCGCATGCCCTTTTTTGTGACCTTTGGCTTCAGGCTTCTCAGCGGCGCAGTCTGCCAAGACCTTCACTTTTTGACCGGCAGCGGCCAAAGCGTTTTGTGCCGCACAGATGGACTTCACGCGTGACGACCACTCGGCCATCTCCAGTGCCTTTTGGAAAGCGCTGATGGTGTCTGGGTCTTCTGCGCCCTTGGTCAGCAAACGCAAGGCGCCCAAGCCCAACTGACGCTCGCTGGTCACCGGGCCTTTTTGGGCCTTGATGAAAGCTTCGTAATCTTGCAAGACGATGCCATTGGCAAACGACTCTTTGACCGCTTCCAGCTGCTTGGCGGCTGGCTCAGACTCTTCGAGCTTCTCTTTGGCCTCTTCCAATTCCTTGGTCAGCTTTTCGAGTTCTTCTTGCGCTTCGGTTATGCCTTCGCTCGCATCGGTGAGCTCGTGCATGACGTGGTTTTTACCGGTGTAGCTCCAGTAGCCAAACGCCAAAGCGCCTGCGAGCAGCAGGCCCATGACGATTTCAATGATCAGTCGTAAATATTTTTTCATGGCCATTCACTTGAGTGGGTGCATTTTGATAAAGCCAAACAGCAACGCACAGCGCACGCTCCTATTCGGGCAAGTCAGTGGGTATCGGCTTGATGTGACACAAGCTTTAATCGCCACAGAGACCGGCAAATTATTGCCGCAACTGACAAGAGCAATAAACGTGCAAAGAATAAGTCGACACCGCGCCAACATTACAATGGCCAGCTTCTTCCACAGCCTCTGGATCAACACCATGAACCGCTGCTTTTATCCCCACGGGGAGGCTCAGCCATGAGCCGCAAAGTCTTTATCAAAACCTTCGGTTGCCAAATGAACGAGTACGACTCGGACAAGATGGTGGACGTGCTGGGCGAGGCCCAAGGTTACGAAAAAACCAACGATGTCGAACAAGCCGATCTGATCGTCTTCAACACCTGCTCGGTGCGCGAAAAAGCCCAAGAAAAGGTGTTCTCTGACCTCGGCCGCATCCAGCACTTGAAAGCCAAAGGCGTCAAAATTGCCGTGGGCGGCTGCGTGGCCAGCCAAGAAGGCGCCACCATCATTGCCCGCGCGCCCTATGTGGACGTGGTGTTTGGCCCGCAAACTCTGCACCGTTTGCCTGATTTGCTCAACCAACGCGAAAGCTTGGCCAAGCCGCAAGTCGACATCAGCTTTCCCGAAATTGAAAAGTTTGACCACCTCCCCCCTGCCCGCGTCGAAGGCGGCAGCGCCTATGTGAGCATCATGGAAGGCTGCAGCAAATATTGCAGCTATTGCGTGGTGCCCTACACACGCGGCGAAGAAGTGAGCCGCCCGTTTGACGACGTGTTGGTTGAAGTGGCAGGTTTGGCCGCGCAGGGTGTGAAAGAAGTCACGCTCTTGGGCCAAAACGTCAACGCTTACCGAGGTGCCATGGGCGGCACGTCTGAGATCGCCGATTTTGCGCTGATGATCGAGTACGTAGCCGAAATCCCCGGTATCGAGCGCATCCGCTACACCACCAGCCATCCCAACGAGTTCACACAGCGCTTGATTGATGTCTACGCCAAAGTGCCACAACTGGTGAGCCACCTGCACCTGCCCGTGCAGCACGGCAGCGACCGTATCTTGATGGCCATGAAGCGCGGCTACACCGCCATGGAATACAAGAGCACCATCAAGAAGCTGCGCGCCATTCGCCCCGACATGGCCATGAGCTCAGACTTCATCGTGGGCTTTCCGGGCGAGACCGAGGAAGACCACCAAAAGCTCATCAAGCTCATGCACGATGTGTACTTTGACAACTCGTTCAGCTTCATCTTCAGCCCCCGCCCCGGCACGCCTGCGGCCAACCTGCACGACGACACACCCCACGAAGTGAAACTGCGCCGCTTGCAAGAGGTGCAAAAAATCATCGAAGACAACATGCGTGACATCAACGTGCAACGCGTGGGCACGGTGCAACGCGTGTTGGTCGATGGCTTTGCCAAGAAAGACGCCACCGAGCTGCGTGCCCGCACCGAGTGCAACCGCATCGTCAACTTCAAAGGCGGTCCCAACCCTGAGCGCCTGATGAACCAACTGATTGACGTGAAGATCACGGAAGCCAACCCGCATTCATTGCGTGGTGAGGTGTTGGTGAGCGAGTCTGCCTAAACAGCCCGCGTCATGAAAAAACCCCCTGAAGCTGCAAGGCCTCAGGGGGTTTTTGTTTGGATGGCAAGAAGCTCAGCGCATACCAGGAAAGCCACCACCGCCCCCCATCATGCCTTTCATGCCGCCGAGCTTCTTCATCATCTTCATCATGCCGCCGCCGCTCATCTTCTTCATCATGCTTTGCATTTGCTCAAACTCTTTGAGCAAGCGGTTCACGTCTTGCACTTGCACGCCAGCACCTGCGGCAATGCGGCGCTTGCGCGTGGCTTTGATGAGATCAGGCTTGCGGCGCTCCAGCGATGTCATGCTGTGGATGATGCCTTGCTTGCGGCCAATGTCTTTCTCGGCTTTGTCCATGTCGACCTGACCCGCCTTGGCAGCCATTTGCGCGGGCAATTTGTCCATGATGTTGGACAAGCCGCCCATGGAGCGCATTTGCTGAATTTGCGCAAGAAAGTCGTTCAAGTCAAAGGCGTCGCCGCGTTTGACCTTGTCGGCCAGCTTTTGCGCCGCCGCCATGTCCACACCCGCGGTGACCTGCTCGACCAAGGCCAAGATGTCGCCCATGCCCAGCACGCGGCCAGCGTGGCGGTTGGCGTCGAACAACTCTAGGCCGTCCAGCTTCTCGCTGGTACCCGCAAACTTGATGGGTGCACCGGTGATTTGGCGCACCGACAACGCCGCGCCGCCGCGTGAATCGCCGTCGAGCTTGGTCAACACAATGCCGGTCAAGGGCAGCGCATCGCTGAACGCCTTGGCCGTGTTGATGGCGTCTTGACCCTGCATGGCGTCCACCACAAACAAGGTTTCAATCGGGTTCAACACGCTGTGCAACTCTTTGATCTCAGCCATCAAGGCTTCATCAATGGCCAAGCGCCCCGCGGTGTCGACCAGCAACACATCGAAGTAATGTTTACGTGCGTAATCGAGCGCAGCGCGGGCGATGTCGGCGGGCTTTTGGTCGGGTGAGCTGGGGAACCATTCGGCGCCAGCTTGGGCGGTGACAGTTTTGAGCTGCTCAATGGCCGCAGGGCGATAGACGTCGCCTGAGACGGTCAGCACTTTTTTCTTGCGCTGGTTGATGAGCCAACGCGCCAGCTTGGCGGTGGTGGTGGTTTTACCCGCACCTTGCAAACCAGCCATCAAAACCACGGCGGGGGGTTGAGCGGCGAGGTTCAAGTCGCTCACACCCTCGCCCATGGTGGCGGCCAACTCTTGGTTGACGATGGCCACCAAGGCTTGGCCGGGCTGCAAAGAACCCACCACTTCTTGGCCGAGGGCTTTTTCTTTGACGCGTGCAATGAAGTCGCGCACCACGGGCAGCGCCACGTCGGCTTCGAGCAAGGCCATGCGCACCTCGCGCAACATGTCGGCCACGTTGCTTTCGGTGATGCGGGCCTGTCCGCTGATGTGTTTGACAAGGCGCGAAAGTTTGTCGGTAAGGGCTGAGGCCATATAAACCCCTTAAAAGGGCTGGTTTTTGCGTGTGTAGCGAAACGCTAAACTGTTGCCATGATTTTAGCCAGCGACATCCCGCTCAACCTTTGGCTCTCGCTGCCCACGGCAGCTGCATACGCTTTGACGGCACTCATCGGCCCGCGCGTGGCGCTCAGCATGGGCCACCGCCTGTTGAGCGTGCCTTGGGCGCTGCACGGTTTGGGCCTTGTGTTTGCCCTTTTTGCGCCACAAGACGGTGGATTGCGCTTTGGCTTTGCGCCCGCGCTGTCAGTCACGACTTGGCTGATGCTCACGTTTTACGTGCTGGAACAGCACTGGTTTCCAGAGCTACGCACGCGCTGGACGTTGTCGATCGTGGGCGCGGCCGTCGTGTTGTTGGCGGCAGCTTTCCCCGGTACGGCGCTGCACACACAAACCTCGCCCCTGCTGCCGCTGCATTTGGCACTTGGCGTGGCTTCTTATGGTTTGTTTGCCGCCGCGGTGTTTCATGCGTGGCTGATGACGCGTGCCGAAAAAAATATGCGCCTAGGGGCTGATACCCATGTGGGCTTGCCTTTGCTCACGCTCGAGCGCCTGACCTTTCGCTTTGTCTTTGCTGGTTTTGTATTGCTTACAGCCACCTTGGGCGCAGGCTGGCTGTTTGGCGACAGCTTGTATGGCGACCAAGCCGCTTGGCGCTGGGACCACAAAACCGTGTTCTCGCTGCTGTCGTGGCTGACCTTTGCTGTGCTGTTGGTAGGCCGAAGCCGCTTTGGCTGGCGCGGCCGCAAAGCAGTGCGTGTGCTTTACATCGGCGCAGGCTTGCTGCTGCTGGGGTATGCGGGCTCACGCTTTGTGTTGGAAGTGGTGTTGGGGCGCGTGGCATGAAGTACCTGGTGCTGCTGCTGATCGTCTTAGGCGGTATCTGGTGGATTCGCCAGCAGCGAAAGCCCGATCAAGCAACGACCCAAAAGCCAGGTCCACAAGTGATGGTGCCCTGTGCACACTGCGGCACTCATGTACCAGAAGGCGATGCAGTGCGTGGCGGAAAAGGCATGTATTGCAGCGCCGGCCACCGCGATCGCCATGAAGGCTGAGCCCATGAACACCTTGTGGCACGAGGGTTGGTACCGCTTTGCCAAGCACACACCCTCCCCCAACTTTGGGCCTCGCCCAGAGAACACCTCAATTGACTTGGTGGTCGTGCACTCCATCAGCCTGCCACCCGGTCAGTATGGCGGCCCCGAAATAGAGGCGCTGTTCACCAACACGCTTGATTGGGATGCTCACCCCTACTTTCAGCAAATTCGTGGGGCAGAGGTGTCGGCGCACTTTGTGATTCGCCGCGATGGCGCACTGATTCAGTTTGTCAGCTGCGACGACCGTGCTTGGCACGCTGGGCGCTCTAGCTTCCAAGGACGCGACAACTGCAACGATTTTTCAATTGGTATTGAACTCGAAGGCTTAGAAGGTCACAACTTTGAAGCCTCCCAATACGAAACACTCAGCAGCGTGAGCGCAGCCATCGCACAACATTACAAGCTGCACCACATGGCAGGCCACGAACATGTGGCACCGACGCGCAAACAAGACCCAGGCGCAGGGTTTGATTGGCCACTTTTACAGCAATCTTTGGGCTGGTCTGACGCAAGTTTTCCTTTGAAGAATTAATTTTTCATCATTTAGCAAAAAAAGTTATTTCGCACAGAGTTTGTGCATTTCAATTTCAGTTTCAGACGCCATGCGCATCAGCGACCCAAACGACTTGGAATGCGGCGTCAACACTAGATTTCCAATTCAATTCCCCACCAATACTGAGCTCAAGCAGGTGTCAAAAATCGTGCACGCAAAGCACTTCATTTGATGGAATTTGAAATGTAAGCATTTCCTACCAAAACACTACCTGTAGTGTGTTGGCATCCGACCAAACACCAGATATAGTGTCGCCTTGAGATTTTAAAAAGCGGTCATGACACCGCTTTTTCTACGCACGATTGAACTGCTCACAAGGAAGAAAAACATGCAAACCGCAGAAACCGCTGTGCACACAACATCTATGGGCCACGCCTCTATCGCACACGACCGTGTTGCCACAGACGCCCCCACCCTGTTGGCGCACTACCAAATCATCCGTCGCAACGGCGCCGTGGTTCCCTTCGAACCCGCCAAGATTGCTGTGGCCATGATGAAGGCATTTTTGGCTGTCCACGGCACACAAGGCGCTGCATCCGCCAGCGTTCGCGAGACGGTCGAAGCCCTGACCCAAGCCGTGGTGCGCGCACTGATGCGCTCACGTCCAGGCGGCGGCACCTTCCACATTGAAGACGTGCAAGACCAAGTGGAATTGGGCTTGATGCGCGGTGGCCACCACGAAATCGCTCGTGCTTACGTGCTGTACCGCGAAGGTCGCAACCAAGAACGCGCCCATATCAAAGAAGAACAAGCGCCTGCTGCACCTGTGTTGCACGTGATCGACAACGGCCAGCGCGTGGCCTTGGACATGAACAACCTCAAGCGTTTGATCAACGATTCATGCGCTGGCTTAGGCGCTGACGTCAAACCTGACCCGATCATGGCTGAAACCATGCGCAACCTCTATGACGGTGTGCCTATGGACGAAGTGTACAAAGCCGCTATTTTGGCCACGCGTACGCTGATCGAAAAAGACCCCGACTACACCTATGCCACTGCGCGTTTGTTGATGCACACCATCGCCAAAGAAGTGCTGGGCAAAGAAGTGCTGCACGCCGACATGGGCCAGCACTACGCGGAGTACTTCCCACAGTTCATCCAAAAAGGCGTGGACAACGAGTTGCTCGACCCAGCCATGTTGCAGTTTGACTTGCCACGCTTGGGCGCAGCACTCAAAGCCAGCCGTGATTTGCAATTTGATTACCTCGGCCTGCAAACCCTGTATGACCGCTACTTCTTGCACGTGCGCAAGAACCGCATCGAACTGCCACAAGCCTTCTTCATGCGCGTGGCCATGGGCCTGTCGCTCAACGAAGTGGACCGCGAAGCCCGCGCCATTGAGTTCTACGAAGTGCTGTCATCGTTCGACTTCATGTCAAGCACGCCCACCCTGTTCAACAGCGGCACGTTGCGTTCACAGCTCTCGAGCTGCTACTTGTCCACCGTGCCTGACCACTTGGACGGCATCTATGAGCTGATCAAAGAAAACGCCTTGTTGTCTAAATTTGCAGGCGGCCTGGGCAACGACTGGACGCGCGTTCGCGCTTTGGGCAGCCACATCAAGGGCACCAACGGCGAATCACAAGGTGTGGTGCCATTCTTGAAAGTCGTCAACGACACCGCCGTGGCGGTGAACCAAGGCGGCAAGCGCAAAGGCGCTGTGTGTACTTACCTCGAAACCTGGCACTTGGACATCGAGGAATTCCTCGAGTTGCGCAAGAACACCGGTGACGACCGCCGTCGCACCCACGACATGAACACGGCCAACTGGATTCCAGACTTGTTCATGCGTCGCGTCATGGAAAAAGGCGAGTGGACCTTGTTCTCTCCCTCTGATGTACCTGATTTGCACGACCTGTTCGGCGCCCCCTTCGAAGCTGCTTACGTGGCCTACGAAGCCAAAGCCAAGCGCGGCGAAATCAAGCCCAGCAAAACCGTGCAAGCCACCGACATGTGGCGCAAGATGCTCACCATGTTGTTTGAAACAGGTCACCCATGGATCACATTCAAAGACCCCTGCAACGTGCGCTCACCCCAGCAACACGTGGGCGTGGTGCACTCGTCCAACTTGTGTACCGAAATCACACTCAACACCAGCGACACTGAAACTGCGGTGTGTAACTTGGGCTCCGTCAACCTGTCTCAGCATTTGAAAGACGGCCCCAACGGCAAAGAACTCGACCACGAGAAACTCAAGCGCACCATCAAAGTGGCTATGCGCATGCTCGACAACGTGATCGACATCAACTACTACGCCGTCAAAAAAGCACGTGACTCCAACCTGCGCCACCGTCCTGTGGGCATGGGCATCATGGCCTTCCAAGACAGCTTGTACGAAATGCGCGTGCCTTACGCATCACAAGCCGCAGTTGAGTTTGCTGACCGATCCATGGAAGCCGTTTGCTACTACGCTTACTGGGCATCTTCCGAGTTGGCCAAAGAACGCGGCCAATACGCCAGCTATAAGGGCTCGCTGTGGGACAAAGGCATCTTGCCGATTGACTCACTCGACATGTTGTCGCAAGCACGCGGCGGCTACCTTGAAGTTGACCGCAGCAAGACCATGGATTGGGACGCCCTGCGCACCAAGATTGCCAAAGACGGCATGCGCAACTCCAATTGCGTAGCCATCGCGCCAACAGCCACCATCTCCAACATCATTGGTGTAGACGCATCGATCGAACCATGCTTTGGTAATTTGTCCGTCAAGTCCAACTTGTCTGGCGAGTTCACCATCATCAACCACTACTTGGTGCATGACTTGAAGCGCCTTGGTTTGTGGGACGACGTGATGGTCATGGACCTGAAACACTTCGACGGTTCACTGCGCCCCATCGATCGCGTGCCACAAGAGATCAAAGCCTTGTACGCCACTGCGTTTGAAGTGGAACCCACTTGGTTGGTCGAAGCTGCATCACGTCGCCAAAAGTGGATTGACCAAGCGCAATCGCTCAATATCTACATGGCAGGCGCATCAGGCAAGAAGCTGGATGAGACTTACAAGCTCGCTTGGTTGCGTGGCTTAAAGACCACCTACTACCTCCGCACCTCCAGCGCACAACAAGTTGAGAAATCAACCGTGCAAGCTGGCTCGCACAACGCTGTGTCTTCGGGCCCAGCAGCAGGTGGCATGAGCGCACTCGAAGCAGCCGCGGCTGCAGCGCAAGCGCAGATGAATGCCATCCCCGCTACCGACATCAAATTCTGCGGTGTGGATGACCCCACCTGCGAATCGTGTCAGTGATACAACAAAAACTAGCAACGAAGTTCACGAATGCTTTGCGTTTGCCTTCGTTGCATTCATAATTCACACATTGGATAAATATATATGTTGACCTGGGACGAAGAAGTCAAGCCCTCATCGCCATCACCTCTTGCAAGCGGATTACCTCACCGCTCGATGGACCTCCCACCTCTTTCTGCGACACCTGCCATGCAGCCTGTTGCGGCAACACGCACTTTGAATGACGGCGCAACAGTGCCTTTGTCTACACCTGCGCAAGCCACACCCGCTGCCGCTCCTACGGCTGCAGCTACCAGCACACGTCGCGTGACGGCTGCTGACAAGCGCATCATCAACGGCCAAACCGACGTCAACCAGTTGGTGCCTTTCAAATACAAATGGGCGTGGGAAAAATACCTCGCCACTTGCGCCAACCATTGGATGCCGCAAGAAGTGAACATGACACGCGACATCGCTTTGTGGAAAGACCCCAACGGTCTGACTGACGACGAGCGCCGTTTGATCATGCGCAACCTCGGCTTCTTCGTGACCGCCGACTCGTTGGCTGCCAACAACATCGTGTTGGGCACTTACCGCCACATCACCGCGCCTGAGTGCCGCCAATTCTTGTTGCGCCAAGCGTTTGAGGAAGCGATTCACACACACGCCTACCAGTACATCGTCGAGTCTTTGGGCTTGGACGAAAGCGAAATTTTCAACGCGTACCACGAAGTTAAATCCATCCGTGACAAAGACGAGTTCTTGATTCCCTTCATCGAAGCGATCATGAACCCCAACTTTCACACAGGCACACTGCAAACTGACCAAACACTCTTGAAGTCGTTGATCGTGTTCGCTTGCTTGATGGAAGGCCTGTTCTTCTACGTGGGCTTTACCCAAATTTTGGCCTTGGGCCGTCAAAACAAAATGACGGGCGCTGCTGAGCAGTACCAATACATCTTGCGCGACGAGTCCATGCATTGCAACTTTGGCATCGACTTGATCAACCAGATCAAACTCGAAAACCCACAGCTGTGGACCGCTGAGTTCAAGGAAGAAATCAACGCTTTGTTCATGCAAGCTGTCGAGCTCGAGTACCGCTATGCCGAAGACACCATGCCACGTGGCGTGCTGGGCTTGAATGCCTCCATGTTCAAAGGCTACTTGCGCTACATCGCCAACCGCCGCGCGACGCAAATCGGTTTAGAAGCCCTGTTCCCCAACGAAGAGAACCCGTTCCCTTGGATGAGCGAGATGATCGACCTCAAGAAAGAACGTAACTTCTTTGAAACCCGCGTCATCGAGTACCAATCTGGTGGTGCTCTGTCTTGGGATTGATGGCTTAAACACATACATGTCTACGAACTTGTCCACCACACCCACAAACACCCATCGAGGTGTGGTGGTGGACGCACCCTGTTCATGGGGTTGGACCCGGGTCCAGCGCCATGAATCGCTTTGCACACAAAAACCAGTGCGAAGTGTTTTTCACCCAATGATCTAAATTCGATCTAGGAGAACAGAAAATGGCAACTGCAAAAAAACCGGCCGCTAAAAAGGCCCCTGCAAAGAAAGCTGTCGCGGCCAAAAAGCCAGCAGCAAAGAAAGTCGCGGCTAAAAAGCCAGCAGCTAAAAAAGTAGCGGCTAAGAAGCCAGCTGCTAAAAAAGTTGCAGCTAAAAAGCCAGCGGCCAAAAAAGTAGCGGCCAAGAAGCCAGCTGCTAAAAAAGTAGCCGCCAAAAAGCCAGCAGCCAAAAAAGTTGCAGCTAAGAAGCCAGCTGCTAAAAAAGTAGCGGCCAAAAAGCCTGCTGCTAAAAAAGCCGCAGCTAAGAAGCCAGCAGCCAAAAAAGTAGCCGCTAAGAAAGCCGCTGCTAAAAAGCCTGCTGCCAAAAAGCCTGCTGCTAAAAAAGCCGCTAAAAAGCCTGCTGCAAAGAAAGCTGCGAAAGCACCCGCTGCCCGCGCACAGACCACGTTGAACCCGCAAGCTGCTTGGCCTTTCCCAACAGCTAGCAAGCCTTAATCTTCACTGATCAAGGCAACGGTTTACCGTAGCTCAAGCCCGACGCCGCAAGGCCTCGGGCTTTTTCTTTTCTCTTGTGAGCCATGTTGCTTCCCCAAAACACTTACCTGCGCCTAGAAAAAACAGGTGCTGTCATCGTAGATATCCATGTCATTCCCAACGCCTCACGCACACAGGCTGATGGCGAGCACGATGGCGCTCTGCGTGTGCGGTTGCATGCGCCACCCGTCGACGGTAAAGCCAACTTGGCACTTCAAGCATGGCTGGCAGATGCTTTGGGTATCGCCAAGCGAGATGTTGAATTGGTACGCGGACTGACATCCAAACGAAAACAGCTGCGGGTGAGCGCAGCTGCTTGTGTCAAAGCCGATTGGTCAGCTTTGGTCTAGTCAAGAGAGGTCGCACTCTTTTAGGCGATCACCAAACCATCGACGTTGTAGTTTTGTGGACCACGCTGCGCAATTTTGAGCGCCCCCACTTGGTTGCCCAAAGCAGCGCACTTGACCAAGGACCAACCTTGTTCCAAACCAAACAACAGCGCACCACGCCATGCGTCGCCACAACCTGTGGGATCAACCACCGCCGCTGCTTTGACAGGCGGCACAAGGGTCTTCTCGCCGTCAATCCACACTTCGCAGCCTTCGGCACCCAAAGTGACGATCAAGCCCTTCACGCGGCGTGAAATGTCAGCATGGCTCAAGCCTGTGCGATCGCTCAGCATCTTGCCTTCGTAATCGTTCACGGTCACCCAAGTCGCTTGATCGATGAAGCGCATCAGGTCAGCGCCATCAAACATGGGCAGGCCTTGACCTGGATCGAACACAAATGGAATGTCTGCGGCTTTGAGCTGCTCAGCATGTTGAATCATGGCATCGCGACCATCGGGCGAAATGATGGCCAACTTGATGTCGGCGCGTTTTTCAATCTTGGTGATATGCGCTTGCATCATCGCGCCGGGGTGAAAGGCCGTGATTTGGTTGTTGTCACGGTCGGTCATGATCATCGCTTGCGCTGTGTAGCTGCCTTCGACTTGGCGCACATACTCTGTCGAGATACCCAAGGTGTTGAGGCGCTGCAAATAATCTGCCGCATCGGTGCCCAAAGTGGCCATGGGCACGGGCGTGCCGCCCAAAATTTTCAAGCTGTAGGCAATGTTGCCAGCGCAGCCACCAAAGTCACGACGCAAAGCAGGCACCAAGAACGACACGTTCAAGATGTGCAATTGGTCAGGCAAGATTTGCTCAGCAAATCGACCTTCAAAACTCATGATGGAGTCAAACGCGAGCGAGCCGCAAATCAGCGATGCCATACAGGGACTTTCAAAAAATTAAGGATAAAAAACAAAGGCACGAAAACCGGTGACGCGTTGGCTCACCTTCTCGTCCAAATCAAAATTCAAGGTCGAGCGCACGTCGCGCAAAGATTGGACATGGTCTTTACCCGATAGTTCCTCTGCAGTGAACACGCGACGCACCAAGACTTGGTCTTGTAAATCGGTCAGGCTCAGCTCCAAAGCAGGCATGGCCACCGGATGATGCTGCGTGTTTTTCAAACGCAGTTGCACGGTGTAGCCACCTTGTGGGCTTTCGGTGAAGCTGCTGCTTTCAATCAAAACAGCCTCAGGCTCGCGCGGCCAAGTGACTTCACAAGCACACAGTGCCGACAGCAAGGGGCGCAAAGCGGGCTCTTCAGCAGCCAGCCAATTACGTTGCGCCACCACAAACTGCATCAACAAAGCCAACACCAACATACAGGCACCGATCAGCCAGCCCAAAGGTAAAGCTGCATCAGTGTTTTCAGCAGGCACTGTATTTACCGAAGAAGGCTTGACCTCATGGGCAGCCACAGCAGGCGCCATCGCAGCGCGAAACAACGAAGGCGCATCTGCACTTGGCAAGGGTGGTGCAGGAATATCGGGCGGCGTTTCAAAATGCAACGCTGCCTCAAACACATGCGAACAACGACCACACCGCACCCACCCTTTGGCCAGCTCAAGCTGTTGGGGCGACACCTTGAAGGCGGTATCGCATTGGGGGCAGTGGGTGATGTGCATCAGCAGGTGGTGGTCATCAAAATCCAGCCGTCTTCCGTGTCGCTCACTTGCAGTGTGCAATACGGCGCGTAAGCATCTTTGAGTTCTTGGGCCTGTCGCTCAAGAATACCCGCCAACACCAAGTGTCCGCCTGCCGCCACATGGCTGCGCAACAGTGGCGCCAACACTTTGAGCGGCGTAGCCAAGATGTTGGCCAACACAGTTTGGTAGTGGCCCGTGGCTTTGTCGGGCAAGCCCGCGTTCAAGCGCACGTTATTGGCATCGGCATTGAGCACCGTGGCCGTCACAGCTGCATCGTCAATGTCAACGGCATCAATATTGTTGGCGCCGTGCAAAGCCGCACCAATAGCCAAAATACCAGAGCCGCAACCGTAGTCAAGCACACGCTGGTTGGCCACATCGTGCGTGGCAATCCAGCGCAAGCACATGCGGGTGGTGGGGTGGGTGCCGGTGCCAAATGCCAGACCAGGGTCTAGGCGAATGACTTGTTTGGCTTGCTCAGGCGGCTCGTGCCATGTGGGAACAATCCAAAACTCGGGCGTGATTTCCACAGGCGCAAATTGCGACTGCGTCAAACGTACCCAATCTTGGTCGGCCACAGGCTGAATGCCCAACACTTGGCTGTCAGCAAAGAAATCTTGCAGGGCCAACAAACGCGAAGCGTCTTTGGCCGTGGCCTCCTCAGCAAACAAGGCCACGATGCGCGAACGCTTCCAGCCTTCTTTGGGTGGCGGCATGCCAGGCTCGCCAAACAAGGCTTGTTCGGCATCGGTTTGGGCATCGGCATCTTCGACGGACACACTCAAGGCGTCGAGTGCATCCAGTGCCTCGCAAACAGCTTCCACACTGTCTTCGGGGCACATCAGTCGCAACTCAAACATCAGCGCTTGTGAGCGGCGAGCCACTCTTCCAAGTAGTGAATGTTGGTACCACCAGCCATGAACTTGGCGTCTACCATCAACTCGCGGTGAAGCGGGATGTTGGTGTTGATGCCTTCGACCAAGGTTTCGTTCAATGCGGTGCGCATGCGTGCCAAAGCTTCGTCACGGGTGTCGCCGTGCACAATGATCTTGCCGATCATCGAGTCGTAGTTTGGTGGGACGTAGTAGTTGGTATAGATGTGTGAATCCACACGCACGCCGGGGCCACCGGGCGCATGCCACATGGTGATGCGGCCAGGCGAAGGGATGAACTTGAACGGGTCTTCCGCGTTGATACGGCACTCGATCGAGTGACCGCGCACTTGGATGTCGCGCTGCGTGAATGGCAACTTCAAGCCAGCCGCCACCATGATTTGCGTTTTCACGATGTCAACGCCGGTGATGTATTCAGTCACGGGGTGTTCCACCTGCACGCGGGTGTTCATTTCGATGAAATAGAACTCGCCGTTTTCATACAAGAACTCAAACGTGCCCGCGCCGCGGTAGTTGATCTTCTTGCAGGCCGCAGTGCAACGCTCACCGATCTTTTCGATCAACTTGCGGGGAATGCCAGGGGCCGGCGCTTCTTCGATCACTTTTTGGTGACGACGTTGCATCGAGCAGTCGCGCTCACCCAGATACACGGCACTCTTGTGCTTGTCAGCCAAGATTTGAATTTCGATATGCCTTGGGTTTTGGAGGTATTTCTCCATGTACACCGCAGGGTTGCCAAAGGCTGTGCCTGCTTCGGCTTTGGTCATCGCCACAGCATTGATCAAGGCAGCTTCGGTGTGCACCACCCGCATGCCACGACCACCGCCACCGCCAGCAGCTTTGATGATGACGGGGTAGCCCACGCTCTTGGCAATGCGCTTGATAGCAGCTGGGTCATCAGGCAGTTCGCCTTCAGAGCCAGGAACGCAAGGCACGCCCGCTTTGATCATGGCTTGCTTGGCCGACACTTTGTCGCCCATGATGCGGATGGATTCAGCCGTTGGGCCAATGAACTGGAAGCCGCTTTTTTCTACGCGCTCAGCAAAGTCAGCGTTTTCGCTCAAGAAACCGTAGCCAGGGTGAATCGCTTCAGAGTCTGTTACTTCAGCTGCCGCAATGATGGCGGGCATGTTGAGGTAACTCAGCGTGGATGACGCAGGACCGATACAGACGGCCTCGTCGGCCAACTTGACGTACTTGGCGTCACGGTCGGCTTCGGAATAGACCATCACCGCTTTGACACCCAACTCGCGACATGCGCGTTGAATGCGCAAGGCGATTTCGCCACGGTTGGCGATCAGGATTTTTTTAAACATGAACGGCTCGCCCCTTATTCAATGATGAACAGGGGTGCGCCGTATTCCACAGCCTGACCGTTTTCAGCCAAGATTTTGGTGATGGTGCCGGCCTTGTCAGCCTCGATCTCGTTCAAGATCTTCATGGCTTCAATGATGCAGATGGTCTCGCCTTCTTTGACTTGCTGGCCCACTTCGGCAAACGACTTGGCGCCGGGGCTAGAAGAACGGTAGAACGTGCCCACCATCGGTGACTTGACGGTGTGACCCGCAGGTGCGGCTTCGACCACGGGCGCAGCAACAGCGGCTGGGGCAGCGGCCACAGGCGCGGCCACCGCGACAGGTGCAGCAGCCATTTGCGTCACCATCGCCACAGGGGCAGGTGCACTCTTAACGATGCGGACCGTGCCTTCTGCCTCGGTAATTTCGAGTTCAGACACATTGGAGTCGGAGACCAGGTCAATCAACGTCTTGAGTTTTCGCAAATCCATAACTACATCCTATTTGTTGTAAATAAGGTGCTAATTTACACCAATTTGCAAATCAACACCTGCCAAAACTACCTAGATCGCCCATTTTCTGATGTCATCGGGCGTTAATTTACCTACTTTTTCTTGAATCAGATGCCCTTGACCATCCAATACCACGGTGAAGGGCAAACCACCCACCTCATTTCCAAGCTGTTTTGCCAGCTCGGTGCCGTTCAATCCAGCCAGTCCAATCTTGTATGAGACAGGAAACTGGCTCAAAAATTGGCGTACCCGGCTAGGTTGATCAATCGCCAAACCAAGCACTTGCCAGCCTTTTTCTTTGTTTTCACGAAAGAAGGCGTCAATTAAAGGCATTTCCTCAACACAAGGTGTGCACCACGTCGCCCAAAAGTTGATCACCAAAGGCCGCCCCTGGAAACTTGCCATGGCTAAGGGCTCGCCTGTCGGAGTGTCAAATTCAGCCGACCAAAAAGATTGCATCACGTCAGATGCGATATCAACTGCCTCTTGCCCAGCTTGCCGCTTCCATGCCACGGCGACACCTGCGATAGCCGCCAAAGTAGCCACGCCAGCGAACATGGTTGTGCGTCTATTTGCATTGATCGTCATTCAAGTTCCTTCATCAATCTCTGTAAGGCAGCTAAATCACCACGAAAGCTTCTTCCTTGCGCATCTGGCTTCAAGGCGCCACGCAGGTCATCCAAGTCATAAATCATCAGATGAACCAGCACTTTTTGCGATAAACCTGGGCAAGTGCACAGAATGCTGAGCGCATCGACAGCCTCGCCTTGAAAGCCCTGAACGGTGCTGACCTCGTAGCGCACATTGTGGTCAATGAGGCTAATTTCCGCTGATTTGGAGTCATCACAGAATAACTGCAGATAAATATCGGACAAACCCGTGGCGGTGCCGCGCCAAACTGCGCCTCCAAGGTGCGGTCTGAAAACGGCCATGCGCGCCATCCAAACTGCCGCCAGCTCGCGCAAAGCCGTCAGCTCAGCGGGTTGGGTGTCGGCACAAAACAGGTCGATGTATTCGCGTACCGCATCTTCTACTTGGTCGTTGTTGGGCAGTTGTGCGCGGGCGTTCAGGCCCAGCTGCTTCACAGCGCGGCGTTTGGCGGACCCATATTCGAGCCCCTCTTCCACCACCATGCGGGCCGCTGTGGCTGCAATTTCTTCTTGAACCGTATTCATATAGGACGTGATTGTGAGGCCACCCAACACGACTCGCCTGAAGCCCCTCGATACACCCTCCTAAAATAGGTGGATGCACATACATATTTTGGGAATTTGCGGCACGTTCATGGGTGGACTGGCTGCGTTGGCGCGTGAAGCAGGCCACAAGGTGACGGGTTGCGATGCGGGTGTTTACCCACCCATGAGCGACCAGCTACGCAGCCTCGGCATTGAATTGATTGAGGGTTTTAGCGCTGATCAAACCAAGCTCAACCCGGATGTGTACGTAATTGGCAACGTGGTCTCTCGCGCCCGCTTGGGCGACGGCAGCCCGAAGTTCCCATTGATGGAGGCCATTTTGGAAAGCGGCGCCACCTACACCAGCGGTCCCCAATGGCTGGCGGAACACGTGTTGCACCACCCCAGCCAACCTCGTCACGTATTGGCCGTCGCTGGCACACACGGAAAAACCACCACCACCTCGATGCTGGCTTGGATTCTTCAAGCCGCTGGCTTGGAGCCCGGATTCCTAGTCGGTGGCGTGCCCATGAACTTTGGCGTGTCTGCCCGCTTGGGTCGATTGAGCAGCCCCGTCGATGTGGCAGCGCACAAGCGCACACCCTTCGTCATTGAGGCCGACGAGTACGACACCGCCTTCTTCGACAAACGCAGCAAGTTTGTGCATTACCACCCCCGCACAGCGATTCTCAACAACCTCGAGTTCGACCACGCCGACATCTTTGACAACCTCGCCGCCATCGAACGCCAGTTCCACCACTTGGTACGCACCGTGCCCGGCAGCGGTCGCGTGGTGGTCAATGCGGACGAGGACAGCTTGCAGCGCGTAATAGACCAAGGCTGCTGGAGCGGCGTGGCCAAGTTTGGCGTGAGCGCCAACGCAGCGGGCCCAGATGGTTGGTGTGTGAAAGGCGAACCCGACAACTTTGCGGTGCTGCGCCACGGCAAAGAAGTAGGTCGCGTGCAATGGGACATCACCGGCGTGCACAACCAACTCAACGCCTTGGCCGCCATTGCTGCCGCCGAGCACTTGGGCGTGTCGCCCGCGCAAGCAGCCGCGGCATTAACCGAATTTCAAAACGTCCGCCGTCGCATGGAAGTGCGCGGCACTGTGCCTCGCGCCGGCGGTGACATCACGGTGTACGACGACTTCGCCCACCACCCCACCGCCATTCGCACAACCGTCGACGGCCTGCGTCGCAAAGTGGGGCCCAATGCCCGCATCTTGGCGGTGTTTGAGCCACGCAGCAACACAATGAAACTGGGCACGATGAAGTCACAACTGCCTTGGAGTTTGGAAGATGCTGACTTGGCGTTTTGCCATTCTGGAGGGTTGGACTGGGATGCGGTGGATGCTTTGCTGCCAATGGGTGCGCGGGCGTCTGTGGCAGGTTCAGTGGATGAAGTCATTGCACAAGTCGTGGCTGCTGCGCAAGCGGGTGACCATGTGCTTTGTATGAGCAATGGCGGATTTGGCGGGATTCACGCGAAGTTGTTGGCTGCGTTGGCTTAGTCACTTCTTTCGCACGCAGACAGAGCGGCCAGCACCTGACACGGCTTAACGTCCCCGCGGGCCGTGATGGCGCCGCATTAGGCGCTGACCACTCTGCATGCTAAATATTGTCTGCATGAGGTTTTTCGAATCACCAAAACGCCGAGAGCGCGGTGTCTGATTTGGCGCCATCACGGCCCGAAGGGACGTTAAGCCAAGTTAGATACCGCGCTCTCGGCGCATAGGCATTAAAGAAGCTCCACCTTGGGCGAGTCAGAAGACCCAACGCAAGGAAAAGCAAAACGCAATCAAGAACGCTTGCGACGTGCGGTCACAGCCCCGGACAACACATCCAACGAAGCCACAGAGTCGTTCCAATCCAAACACGCGTCCGTGATGCTCTTGCCGTATTCCAGCTGAGACACATCGTCTTTGCCTGGCGTGAACTTCTGAGCACCGCCTTGAATGTGGCTCTCAATCATCACACCAAACACTTGGTGTGAACCACTGCTGATTTGATCGGCAATGTCTTTGGCCACCACCAGTTGACGCTCGTGTTGTTTGCTGCTGTTGGCGTGGCTGCAGTCCACCATCAAGCTGGCTGGCAACTTGGCTTTGGCCAACTCTTCGCATGCCGCGGTCACGCTGGCTGCGTCGTAGTTGGGGGCTTTGCCGCCGCGCAGAATAACGTGGCAGTCTTTGTTGCCCTTGGTTTGCACAATGGCCACTTGGCCATTTTTGTGAATCGACAAAAAGTGATGCGCACCAGCAGCGGCTTGAATCGCGTCGGTGGCGATCTTGATGTTGCCATCGGTACCATTCTTAAAACCGATAGGTGCAGAAATACCAGAGGCTAATTCGCGGTGCACTTGGCTCTCGGTCGTGCGCGCGCCTATCGCGCCCCACGAAATCAGGTCGCCAATGTATTGCGGGCTGATGGCATCCAAAAACTCGCTGCCAGCAGGCAGGCCAAGTCGGTTGATTTCAATCAGCAGCTGACGCGCAATGCGCAGGCCTTCGTCGATGCGAAAGCTCTCGTCCAAGTACGGGTCGTTGATCAAGCCCTTCCAGCCCACGGTGGTGCGGGGCTTTTCGAAGTACACGCGCATCACAATTTCCAAGGTGTCGGCGTATTTTTCGCGCAGCGGTTGCAAGCGGCGCGCGTAGTCAATCGCGGCAGCGGGGTCGTGGATGGAACACGGGCCAATCACCACCAGTAAACGGTCGTCTTTGCCGTGCATGATGTGGTGAATGGTCTTACGGGTCTGCGTGATGAGCGTCTCGACCGGGGTGTCTTGGATCGGGAAGAAGCGAATCAAATGTTCGGGAGGAGGAAGCACGGTGATGTCCTTGATACGTTGATCGTCGGTTTGACTGGTGTTTTCAACGTGGCTTGGATAACTGGTGTTCGTTTTCATGGTCTCGTCCTGAAGTTTGAAAAAAGTGATTGAAGAATTTGGCAAAAAAAAACCGCCGGGGGTCCGGCGGTTGGTTTGGGAGTTCAGAGCGTTTGGGCTACGTTCAGATCTCTCGACCGCCGTGGGGGCGTGAGATAAAAAAGTAAGCAAAATAAAAACGGGCTGAAGTCATGAACTGAAATGTAGCACAGGGAATCTGGCAGTTCGCTGACAAGGCACTGGGGTTTACGCGGTGCTGCCCTCGGCATTTATGCCGTTCCACCCACAGTCAAACCATCGATACGCAAAGTCGGCTGGCCCACACCCACAGGCACGCTCTGGCCTTCTTTGCCGCACGTGCCCACACCTGGGTCGAGCTTCATGTCATTGCCAATCAAGCTCACGCGCGTCAGTGCATCAGGGCCGTTACCGACCAAGGTCGCACCTTTGACGGGGTATTGAATTTTTCCGTTCTCCACCCAATAGGCCAGTGAGGTCGAAAACACAAACTTGCCCGAGGTGATGTCCACTTGGCCACCACCGAAGTTGACGGCGTACAAGCCCTTCTTGAGGCTTGACACAATTTCCTCGGGCGATTTGTCACCACCCAACATATAGGTATTGGTCATGCGCGGCATGGGCACATGGGCATAGCTTTCGCGGCGACCATTGCCCGTGGGCTTCACACCCATCAAGCGGGCGTTCATGTTGTCTTGGATGTAGCCCTTCAGGATGCCATCTTCAATCAGCACATTGCTTTGACTAGGGTTACCTTCATCGTCCACATTGAGTGACCCACGGCGGTCTGGAATCGTGCCGTCGTCCAGCACCGTCACACCTTTGGCAGCCACACGCTGGCCAATGCGGCCACTGAACGCGCTGGAGCCTTTGCGGTTGAAGTCGCCTTCCAAACCGTGGCCAATCGCTTCATGCAACAGAATACCGGGCCAGCCTGAACCCAACACCACGCTCATCTCGCCTGCGGGCGCTGGGCGTGCATCGAGGTTGGTCAGCGCGCATTGCACGGCTTCGTCCACATAGCTTTGCGCCAGTACGTCATCGAAATGGTCCAAGCCAAAGCGACCACCGCCACCCGCTGAGCCGACTTCGCGACGGCCGTTTTGTTCGGCGATCACGGTCACGCTCAGGCGCACGAGGGGGCGCACATCGGCGGCCAAGGTGCCATCAGCGCGCACCACCATCACCACGTCATATTCACTGGCCAATCCAGCCATCACTTGAATCACGCGCGGATCTTTGGCGCGGGCCATTTGCTCCACACGGCCGAGCAGCTCGACTTTTTCAGTGCTGTTCAGCGAAGAGATAGGGTCTAAGCCGCCATACAAAGAACGGCTAGATGCCACTTTGCGCGTGGGTACTTTGACGCGGTTGCCTTTGGCCGCAGCGCCAATCGTACGCACGGTGCGTGCAGCGTCCATCAAAGAAGCTTTGGAAATATCGTCGGAATACGCGAAGGCAGTTTTTTCACCGCTCACGGCACGCACACCCACACCCTGGTCGATGCTGAAAGAGCCAGTTTTGACAATGCCCTCTTCCAAGCTCCAACCCTCAGATCGGGTGTATTGGAAGTACAAATCAGCTTCGTCCACCTTATGCGCTTTGATTTCAGCCAGTGTTTTGGCCAAGTCGGTTTCGTCCAAACCGAAAGGCTCTAACAACAGTTGACGGGCAATGGCCAATCGCTCAAGGGTAGGTTCGCGTGAAATCATGCGCGAATTATGACTGCACCAACTGTTTGGCCTTGGCAACTGACATCAATATCCCTAAGCCAAGCCCCAGCGTCACCATGGCAGTGCCGCCATAGCTGATGAAGGGCAAAGGCACACCGACCACCGGCAACATGCCGCTGACCATGCCCATGTTCACAAAGGCGTAAATGAAGAAGCTCAAGGTCACGCTACCGGCCAACAAGCGGGCAAACAACGTGGGGCCTTCTACGGCAATGGCCAAGCCACGCAGAATCAAAAAGATGAAAGAAGCGATCAGCATCAAGTTGCCAACCAGCCCAAACTCTTCGCCAAAAGCGGCGAACACAAAATCGGTGGTGCGCTCAGGAATGAAGTCCAAATGGGTTTGGGTGCCCTGCATAAAGCCCTTGCCCCAGAAGCCACCCGAGCCAATGGCAATCATGCCTTGGATGATGTGAAAGCCTTTGCCCAGCGGGTCTCGCGAGGGGTCTAGCAAAGTACAAATGCGCTGCTGCTGGTAGTCGTGAAGGATAGGCCAACGGAAACCATCAGCGCACAAAGTCGGCTCAAACCATACGACCAAGCCCACGCCAACAACACCCATGATGATGGGCGGCACGATGAGCCACCAGCTCAAGCCGGCGAAAAAAATAACGGCCATGCCTGCCGACAACACCAAAATAGCCGTGCCCAAATCAGGCTGACGGACGATCAATCCCACAGGAATCAACAGCAACATACCCGCCACAAAAAAGTCCAGTGGTCGCAACTGGCCTTCTCGCTTTTGAAACCACCACGCCAGCATCAGCGGCATGGCAATTTTCATGATCTCGCTGGGCTGAATGACCACACCCACATTGAGCCAGCGACGTGCGCCCTTTTTGGTCAGCCCAAACAAGGCCACAGCCACCAACAAGGCCACACCGACGGTATAAATCGGGACCGCAAACGCCATCAAACGCTGCGGTGGAATCTGGGCCACCACAAACATGATGAACCCGGCAATCATCATGTTGCGGCCGTGGTCGAAAAAACGTGCACCGTTGGCAAAACCCGACGAGTACATGGTCAACATGCCCGCGCAGGCCAATAAGAAAACACCAAAGGCCAAAGGCCCATCAAACCCTTGAAGCAAGGGCATCAATCGCTGAAAGGGGCTGGGTTTGTGAATGACGGTGGGCATGGCTCAGATTATCCCCTGTCACGGGGCAGTCCACATTGGCGCTGCTAGCATTGGGCATGACCCTGTCCAGCCAGCCTTTGCAAGCGAATTCACCCACGACCCATGTGCTGTATTTGCATGGCTTTCGCTCATCCCCTCAATCCACCAAAGCGCGGCAAGTGGCCACTCTGATGACCACGCACTTTGCGCACATCACATGGTGGTGTCCTCAGTTGCCCCCCTCGCCCAAAGCTGCTGCCGCTTTGATTTTCGAAGGCACTGCCCAGTGGCCCAGTCAAAACATGGCCGTGATGGGCTCATCGCTGGGCGGTTTTTACGCCACGTGGCTAGCAGCTCAACGCGGTTGCAAAGCTGTGCTGCTCAACCCCGCCATCGACCCCGCGCGTGACTTGGCCAAATACATTGGCGAACAAACGGCTTGGCACGACCCAGCCGAGCGCTTTTTCTTCGCGCCCGAATTTGTAGACGAACTTCGCGCCTTAGAAGTCGGTCCACTGCCCAGCCCCCAGCTTGCTTGGGCCCTCATTGCCAAAGGCGATGAAGTGCTGGACTGGCGCGAGATGACAGCCCGCTACCCTGGCTCGCCACAAGTGGTCATGGAAGGTGGTGACCACGCCATCAGCAACTTCGAGCAGTACCTGCCCCAAGCGCTGGCATTTCTAGATTTGCAAGCCGCGCTTTAGGCCAGCGCCGCGCCTGGGCATGGGACAATTGCGCCCATGTACGCATTGTTTGAAGAAGCTGGAAAATTCCAGACGGGCCGCATCCTTTCCGAAGCAGATAGCTCGGCCCAAATCGAGCTGGAATCCGGCAAACGGGTCAAGGTCAAGGCCGCCCATTTGTTGCTCAAGTTTGAAAAGCCCTCGCCCGCTGACCTCTTACGCGAGGCTCAGACTTTGAGTGCCACCATCGAGCTCGACCTCGCTTGGGAATTCGCTCCGGAAGACGAGTTTGGTTTTGCTGACCTCGCACGCGAATACTTCAGCGCACAAGCCACCCTCACCGAACAAACTGCGGCGCTGTTTCGCTTGTATGAAGCACCGCACTACTTTCGCCGCGCCGGCAAAGGCCGCTTCAAAAAGGCTTCAGCCGAAGTGATTGCCCAAGCCCTCGCTGGCATCGAAAAGAAAAAACAAATTCAAGCGCAAATCGAAGGCTGGGCGGCTGAACTGGGCCAAGGCACTTGCCCGGCGCCCATTCAGACGCAGCTCTACAAAATCTTGTTCAAGCCCGACAAGAATGCGCCCGAATACAAAGCCGTGGTCGAGGCGGCCCGCGCCACACAAACCGCGCCTCTGGCTTTGCTGCAAAAAGCAGGCGCCATCAACTCGGCCTACCAGTTCCATTGGCAGCGCTTTTTGTTTGACAACTTCCCCAAGGGCACAGGTTTTCCTAATCTGCAAGCTCCAGCAATTGCAGACGAGTTGCCACTGGCGAATGTGCAGGCGTATTCGATTGACGACTCACAAACCACCGAGATTGACGATGCCTTGTCAGTGCAAGGCTTGGGCACAGGCACCGTCACCCTAGGCATTCACATCGCAGCACCTGCGCTGGCTTTGAAGCCGGGCGACGCGATTGACCAGCTGGGCCGCAACCGCTTGTCAACCGTCTACATGCCGGGCTACAAAATCACCATGCTGCCCGACGATGTGGTGCAGCGCTACACCCTGCAAGAAGGGCGCGACTGCCCTGCGGTGTCGCTGTATGTCACGTTTGACGAAGTCACGCTCGCATTGCAAAACACCGAGACGCGCGTAGAGTGCGTGCCGATTGCCGCCAACTTGCGTCACGACCAACTCGATAGCGTCGTGACCGAAGCTTGGTTGAAAGACGACAGCTTCACGCACGCCACAAGTGTCGTCGAGCCCGCCATGCCCCGCGTGCAACTGGCCTTTCTGTTCCGCTTGGCCCAACACCTCAAAACCCAACGTGAAGTGGTGCGTGGCAAACCAGAAAACTTCAACCGCCCCGATTACAACTTTCGCTTGGTTGGCAATGACGGCGCCGAACCGAAAGGCGGCGAGCAGGTGCAAATCAGCATCCGCCAACGCGGTGCGCCCCTGGACCTGATGGTGGCCGAGGCCATGATTTTGGCCAACAGCACCTGGGGCAATTGGATGGCCGAGCTAGGCGTGCCCGGCATTTACCGCAGCCAAGCCAGCTTGCTGCCCGGCGTGAAAGTGCGCATGGGAACCAAGGCTTTGCCGCACGCTGGCATTGGTGTGCCTAGCTATGCTTGGAGCACTTCCCCCCTGCGTCGCTACACCGACTTGGTCAACCAATGGCAAATTATCGCGTGCGCCAAGCATGGCAGCACAGCTGCTTTGGCTGCGCCATTCAAACCCAAAGATGCAGAGTTGTTCTCGATCATCTCTGCGTTTGATGGCGCGTACGGCGCTTACAACGCTTACCAAAACGGCATGGAACGTTTTTGGACACTGCAGTATTTGAAGCAACACCACATCACCGAACTCAGCGCCACGGTGTTCAAAGCCTTCCCGGGCCAACCACCCATGGCGCGTGCAGATGACCTGCCTTTGGTCTTACCCGTCTTTGGCGGGGGCGATTTGCCACGCGGTGCGCGCGTGCAGATTCGTTTGAGCGACGTGGATGACATCAGCCTCGACATCAGCGGCCATTTGCTGCACATCTTGGAGGCAGACGCGCCCTCCAGCGCCGAACAAACCGAAATGACGGACGACGAAGACGACAGCGCAGCAGGGCCGATTGCTTTGGCTATGGATGTGAACGAGGCACCTACCGCGGAAGGCCCAGCTGCGTGATGAACTCGCGTTGGTCATGGAAACATTGGTCAAGGCTGCAAAAAGCCTTGTTCATTTCGTTTGCCATTCACGGCGCTTTGCTCACACTGCGCATCGCTGCCCCAGAGCGCTTTGACCGTTTGTTCAGCGATGCGCCGCTGGACGTGATTTTGGTCAACACCCGTGCCAAAGCGGATGCACCCGACAAAGCGCAAGCTTTGGCGCAAACACAACTGGCCGGTGGCGGTGAACAAAAAAGCGGCCGCGCTGCATCACCTCTGCCCACAGCGGCTACGACCTCGGTGGGTGACATGACCGAGTCCATGCAGCGCCAAGTGGCTGCGATGCGCAAAGAGCAATCGCTGCTGTTGGCCCAAGTGAAAAACTTGCTTGCCCAACTGCCCACACCGCAGCCACAGAAATCAAAAGCAGAGCAAGATGCGATTGAGCAAAAGCGTCGTCAGTTGCTCAAGCTCTTGGCAGAGATTGAAGAACGCATCAACCAAGACAACGCACGTCCGCGCAAGCACTACGTTAGCCCTGCCACCAAACAAGTGGCCTATGCGCTGTATTACGACACGCTTCGCCGCAAGATTGAAGACCGTGGCACGCGCTACTTTCCGGCCAACAATGGCGGGCAAAAGCTCTACGGCGAATTGACCATGATCATCACCGTCAACACGGATGGCCGTGTGCTGGCCACCGAAGTGGTGCAAAGCTCGGGCCAAGCCGACCTCGACCGTCGCGCCCAAGCCATCGCGACAGCGGCAGGCCCATTTGGTGAATTCACCGAAGACATGCGCAAGCAAGCCGATCAACTGGCCGTGGTGTCGCGCTTCATCTTCAGCCGTGACAACACCTTGCAAACCAAAGGTGGCGAAGCCCGATGAACACGACACGCTTTCGCCCATGGCTGCGCTGGTTGCTGCTGGTGCTGCTGGCTTGGATAGGCCTGCAATTTTTCTTCTTAGCCCGCATTGCGGTCATGGCGCGTGTGGCGCCCGAGTCCACTTCTTTTGAGCGCTCCGAAGCTTGGCGCATCGTCAGCACCAAAGACCGGTTACGCTGGCGACAAGATTGGGTGCCTTATGCCCAAATCTCCAACAACCTCAAGCGCGCAGTGATTGCGTCTGAAGACGACATCTTTGCGCAGCATGATGGTGTGCAGTGGGACGCCATCGAAAAAGCCTGGGCCAAAAACGCCAAAGCCGAACTGCAAGCCAGCCGCAAAGCACAAGGTAAAGCAGCGCCCAAAGTGGTGGGTGGCTCCACCATCACGCAGCAACTGGCCAAGAACTTATTTCTGTCAGGCGAGCGCACCTTCATCCGCAAGGGTCAAGAGTTTGTGTTGACGGTGATGCTGGAAGCCCTACTGGGCAAGCAACGCATTTTGGAGATTTACCTCAACCATGTGGAATGGGGTGAAGGTATTTTTGGTGCAGAAGCGGCGGCGCAACATTACTTTCAAAAGCCAGCCTCGCAACTTTCGGCTTGGGAAGCTGGCCGCTTGGCTGTCATGCTGCCGCGCCCCAAGCATTACCAAAAGTTCCCGCAGTCTGAATACCTGTCGGGCCGCACTGAAATTATTTTGATGCGCATGGGCAGCGCACAACTGCCGTAATGCGAATCCTTGGCATTGACCCCGGCCTTCGTACCACCGGCTTTGGCGTGGTGGAAAAACACGGGAGCCAGCTACTTTATGTGGCGAGTGGCACCATCAAAACCAACAAAGAAGTGCAAGGTAATTTGGCCGAGCGATTGAAGGTGCTGTTTGATGGCATTCATGAAGTGGTGGAGCGCTACAAACCCGAAACGTCAGCGGTCGAGATTGTGTTTGTCAACGTCAACCCACAAGCGACGCTTTTGCTGGGCCAAGCACGCGGCGCATGCATCACTGCGCTGGCCACTTGCAACTTGCCCGTGGCCGAGTACACCGCCTTGCAAATGAAGCAAGCTGTGGCTGGTCATGGTTTGGCTAAAAAAGAGCAAGTCCAAGAAATGGTGAAACGCTTGCTGAACCTGCCTGGCCTGCCAGGGCCAGATGCCGCCGATGCATTGGGTATTGCTATCACGCATGCACATGCGGGACATTCGATGGCCAAGCTTGCCGCTGCCACTGAACTGCAAGGCAGCACCCGTGGCTCTTACAAAGCGGGCCGCAGCCGTTAAGTCTGCGCTACGTAGCTTTGCTAACGATTGGCGGCTGGCAAGTTCAATTCCACCAAGGCACCGCCATCCACTGCATTGGTGATCGCTAAGCTGCCGCTGTGCATGTCTGCAATGGTTTTAGAAATTGACAAACCCACCCCTAAACCTTCACGTTTGGTGGTGAAAAATGGCTGTCCAACATGGTCTTTCACAGCATCATCCAAACCTGAACCGCTGTCATGCACATGCAAAACGACGCGTTGATCTTCACGATCTAACGACACCGATATCTTTCTCACATCAGCACCCACCATGGCCTGAATCGCATTGCGATACACATTCAACACAATTTGTGACAGCTGAATCTTGTCGCCACGCACTAAGCATGCGCTGTCGTCAAAATCCCATTCAAACTGCACATTCTGTGCGTGTATGTCGTGCGCCAACAGATGTTGCACATCATGCACCAGCGCTTTCATGTCCACATCTTCGTAGTCACCCTGCGTAGGGCGAACAAAGCTTCGAATGCGATCCACCAACTGCACTGTGCGATTAGCGCTGCGCTCCACGTCTTCAATCGATTCTTTGATCTCGTTCACATTCAGTTGGTTCGCAGCAAGACTGCTCTTGATCGCATGTGTATCCATCAAAATAGCGGTGAGCGGCTGACTCAACTCATGCGCAAACGAGTACGACATAGCTCCTAAGGTGCGCTGGCGTTCTAACTGGGCAATTTGCTCACCCAATCGTGCGCTCTCTTCTTGGCGCACACGCTCTTCAGTAACCAACACTTCTCGCTTGACCGCTCGCTCGACAAACAAACCTACAAACGCAAAACTACCCAGCACAGAGACCATCACACCACTGAACACCAGCAAAAAACTATCGATGCCCTGTGCTGCCGCATCTGGTTCTGTATAGCCAAACACGATGCGAAGAATGCGAATGCACAAAAACAAAGCGCCAGCGCCATAAATCACAGCTAACGTTCGCGCATTTTTAAGTCCGTGCTCCATTGAAATCCGAGCGGACAAATGCGCAATGTAGATAAATGCCAATAAATAAAACATCAAGGCCCAGCCAAATCTGAGATGTGAATTCTCAAGGCCTTGCCTAAAGTATTCAAACACCACAAGCCAAACCACCACAGCTATGGCCATGAATTGGATAGGTGGTCTTTGTCTCAGAGCCAAGATTAGTGCAGTCGCTTGCATGCAAACCGCAAGCCAAGATAAGCCGTTGGCCAAGGTATATGAAATCCAAGTTGGCAAAGCGGGTCTTAACCCTACCAACAACAAACCAATGGCGAACAGCTCACCCCCTGCACACCACCAAATCATTGGTTGTGACTTTTGGTTATGCAACGCGATCCAAATCGCGATGGGCATCAGGAGGTAAATGAAACTTAGGAAGAGATAGACCGTTGGAATATGAATCATGGCCATCTCAATGTCTCCCTCGCCTAGACGGCGATGTCAGTCTTCGGCTTACCAAGCAGGTGCCAGTTGCGCCAAACCAGGGGGCGCTTGGCGCGCATCTTCAAAGGTCACGAGCTCATAAGCGTCGGGTTGGCTGAGCAGTTCGCGCAGTAGCTTGTTGTTCATGGCGTGGCCCGAGCGAAATGCCACATACGAGGCCAACAATGGTTTGCCGATCAAAAACAAATCGCCCATGGCGTCAAGAATTTTGTGCTTCACAAACTCGTCGTCATAGCGCAAGCCATCGCTGTTCAACACCTTGTAGTCATCCATCACGATGGCGTTGTCCAAACCGCCACCTAATGCAAGGCCATTGGCACGCATCATCTCTACATCACGCGTAAAGCCAAAGGTACGGGCGCGCGCAATGTCACGCGTGTAGTCGTTGACATCCATGTCAAACACCACGCTTTGGCCTGTGGAGTCCACCGCAGGATGACGGAAATCAATTTCGAAACTGAGCTTGTAGCCGTGATGCGGCTCAAGACGGGCCCACTTCACATTGGCACCATCGCCTTCACGCACTTCCACCGTTTTCAACACACGAATGAAACGCTTGGGCACGTTCTGCTCGACGATGCCCGCGCTTTGTAGCAAGAACACAAACGACGAAGCCGAGCCATCCAAAATAGGCACTTCTTCTGCCGTGATGTCGATGTAAAGATTGTCAATGCCAAGGCCCGCACAGGCCGACATCAAATGCTCGACCGTGAACACCTTCGCACCACCATTGGAAATGGTCGAAGCCAAACGGGTGTCCGTCACTGCCGTAGCGGTGATCGGAATATCGACAGGCTGCGGCAAATCCACCCGACGAAACACGATGCCCGTGTCGGGTTGAGCCGGGCGCAGTGTCAGCTCCACGCGTTGACCGCTGTGGAGACCAACACCTACGGCCTTGGTGAGGGATTGAAGGGTTCTTTGTTTAAGCACGGTGTGATTTTAATGAATCCCCTCTCAATCCGCTTGCTTGCGCAAGAAGGCTGGAATTTCGTAGTCGTCCATGCCGCCAGACGACAGGGCATCGACCTTGGCAGCTGCCGAGGTACGGTTGCCACGCCACACGGCGGGAGAGTTCATCGAGTCGTAGTTGGGTTGCGCAGCAGCAGAACCCAGCCCCAAACCACTGGCCAAACCAGCCAAGCCGCCCGTAGCAGCAGCCAAGACGCCCGCAGGTGATGCATTAGGTGCTTGTGTCGTTGGGAAGCTCATGCCGTCTGTACCTGTGCGCAACACTTGCAACTGAGGTGCAGCGCGGCGGCTGCCAGCCAAACCTGTGGCCACCACGGTGACACGAATTTGGTCGCCCAAGTTTTCGTCATAAGCGGTACCGTAAATCACGTGTGCGTCGGGTGACGCAAACTTGCGGATGGTGTTCATGGCTTCACGAGACTCAGACAACTTCAAGCCGCCCTTGGCTGCGGTGATCAACACCAACACGCCCTTGGCGCCCGACATGTCCACACCTTCGAGCAATGGGCAAGCCACGGCTTGCTCAGCGGCGATGCGTGCGCGGTCTGGGCCGCTGGCAGCGGCTGTGCCCATCATGGCTTTGCCTGTTTCGCTCATCACGGTGCGCACGTCTTCAAAGTCGACGTTCACCAAGGCTTCGACGTTGATGATCTCGGCAATGCCGCCGACTGAGTTTTTCAACACGTCGTTGGCAAAGGCAAAGGCTTCGTCTTGGCTGGCATCTTCGCCCAACACATCCATCAGCTTTTCGTTGAGCACCACGATGAGCGAGTCGACGTTGGCTTCGAGTTCGGCCAAACCGGCTTCGGCGTTGCCCATGCGACGGCTGCCTTCGAATTCGAATGGCTTGGTCACCACACCGACAGTCAAGATGCCCATCTCGCGTGCCACACGTGCCACCACAGGTGCAGCACCTGTACCCGTGCCGCCGCCCATACCGGCAGTGACGAATAACATGTTGGTGCCTTCCAGCGCCAAACGGATGTCATCAATCGCGGCTTCCGCTGCTTCACGGCCGCGCTCTGGCTTGCTGCCAGCGCCCAGGCCACTCGAGCCCAGTTGAATGACTTTGTGTGCATTGCTCACGCGCAAAGCTTGTGCGTCGGTGTTCGCAGTGACGAACTCGACGCCTTGAACGCCAGAGCTGATCATGTGCTCAACCGCGTTGCCGCCGCCGCCGCCCACGCCAATGACTTTAATTTGTGTGCCTGAGTTGAATGCTTCAACTTCGATCATTTCGATGGTCATGTTGTTTCTCCTAATCTGAAAATTTGCAGTTGCCTAAGTCGTTTGTTTTTTTGCTTGTGATTCATCGCGCTCCTTCTATGAGGGTGGCGCGTTGGCTGCACAGAATCGACATCGTCGATGCCTGTGCGGTCGTTGCGGCGGGCTGCCCCGCGCGAGATACAGCAAGGTGTGAGGAATCATGTTTAAAAGTTCCCCACAAACCAGTCTTTGAGACGATCCATCAACGAATTGACCGACCCACTCTTTTGTGAAACTTTGAAACCGCGTTGGCGGTCCACGCCGGCTTCCGCCAGCAAGCCCATCACAGTGGCAGCGCGTGGCTGCGACACCATGTCAGCCAAAGCGCTGTTGTACTGCGGTACACCGCGACGCACAGGCTTCAAGAAAATGTCTTCGCCCAACTCAACCATGCCAGGCATCACCGCGCTGCCACCCGTGAGCACAATGCCCGATGACAACACTTCTTCGTAGCCAGAGTCACGAATGACTTGCTGCACCAGCGAGAAGATTTCTTCCACGCGTGGCTCAATCACACCGGCCAAAGCTTGGCGGCTCAACATGCGCGGTGTGCGGTCACCCAGGCCCGGCACTTCCACTTGCACATCTGGATCGGCCAACAGCTGTTTGGCGTAGCCTGATTCAATCTTGATTTCTTCCGCGTCTTTGGTGGGCGTGCGCAAAGCCATCGCAATGTCGCTGGTGATCAAATCACCTGCAATGGGAATGACGGCTGTGTGACGAATCGCGCCGTTGGTGAAGATCGCCACGTCGGTGGTGCCTGCACCAATGTCCACCAAGGCCACGCCAAGTTCGCGCTCGTCATCGGTCAGCACCGACATGCTGGAGGCCAAAGGGTTGAGCATCAAGCGGTCCACATCCAAACCACAGCGTCGCACGCACTTGATGATGTTTTCTGCCGCGCTTTGTGCACCTGTGACGATGTGCACCTTGGCTTCTAAGCGGATGCCACTCATGCCAATGGGCTCGCGCACATCTTGGCCGTCAATCACAAACTCTTGCGGCTGCACCAGCAGCAAACGCTGGTCGGTGGAGATGTTGATGGCCTTGGCAGTTTCCACCACGCGGGCCACATCGGCTGCGGTGACTTCTTTGTCTTTGACCGCCACCATGCCGGTGGAGTTGATGCCACGGATGTGGCTGCCGGTGATGCCGGTGTAAACGCGCGTGATCTTGCAGTCGGCCATCAGCTCGGCTTCTTTCAAAGCTTGCTGAATGCTCTGTACGGTGGCGTCAATGTTGACCACCACGCCACGCTTCAAACCATTGCTGTGGGCCACACCGAGGCCTGCGAGCTTGAGCTCACCATCGGGCAACACTTCGGCCACGACCACCATGACCTTGGCTGTGCCAATGTCTAAGCCGACCACCAAATCTTTGTACTCTTTTGCCATAACAGCCTCGTTCTTTCTCT
>NZ_JAVKLM010000043.1:0-42902 GCF_031539105.1 Limnohabitans sp. | reverse complement strand
TTTGGTATCGTTCTTCTCGGCTGAGGTGCTTGTACATTGGGCAACTTCGACTTGGCGGTTAAAGCGGCCATGATGCTCTCGCATCCTCAGCCACCTATAACCAGTTCATCTTTGTTGCACTTCGTCCTTGAATCCGCCGAAGATGAATTGACGACGGGAATGTCGCAAAGAAATTTCAGCAGATGCACACAAAAGTGTGACGAGTGCCACATGGTGAGTTTGTGAGGTGCGCTCAGTGCGACACAAGCACGCGCCGGTATTGCAGCGCTTCGGCCACATGTGCCACTTGCAAGTTGGCGCTGTCAGCCAAGTCTGCAATGGTGCGTGCCACGCGCAACGCACGGTGTGTGCTGCGGCTAGACCAGCCCAGCTTGGTGGCTGCATTTTGTAAAAACGTGGCTGCTTGCGCGTCAAGGTGCATGTGCGCTTCTAGCGCTTGACCTTGCAAGCCTTGGTTGGGCGTGCCTTGTCGCGCCAGCGCTTTGGCGTGCGCTGCCAAACAACGCGCACGCACGGTGGCGGTGGATTCACCGGGCACGCTTTGCATCAACACCTCGGTGGCCAGCGTGGGCACTTCCACCTGCAAGTCGATGCGGTCTAGCAAGGGGCCGCTGAGCTTGCCTTGGTAACGCGCCACTTGGTCGGGTGTGCAGCGGCAGGTTTTTTGGGTGGAGCCCAAGTAGCCACAGGGGCAAGGATTCATGGCGGCTATCAGCTGAAACCGCGCAGGAAACTTGGCCTGCGTGGCCGCGCGTGAGATGGTGATGTGGCCGTTCTCTAGCGGTTCGCGCAAAGCTTCGAGCGCGCTGCGCTTGACTTCAGCTAGCTCGTCTAAAAATAGCACCCCGTTGTGCGCCAACGAAATTTCGCCTGGCCGCGGCGGCGTGCCGCCACCTACCAATGCCACCGAGGTGGCAGTGTGGTGCGGGCTGCGTGTGGGTCGTTGCATCCATTGGTTCAACTCAAACCGGCCAGCGAGGCTGGCGATGGCAGCGCTCTCTAGCGCGTCGTCCAGCGACATATTTGGCAACAAGGCTGCGAAGCGTTGCGCCAGCATCGACTTGCCAGTGCCGGGCGGTCCTACTAATAAAAGAGAGTGCCCGCCTGCCGCTGCAATCTCTAGGGCGCGGCGTGGCCCCGCTTGGCCTTTGACGTCGGCCAAGTCGGGGCCGTGCTTCATGGCTTTGACTTGCAAGACTGGCGCTTGAATGCGGCACCAGCCTTCGGAGGTGTGCACTGGGTGCGTGTTGGCTTCTTCCCGCTTGGCCACCAAGCCTTTCATCTCGGGCTTGGCAAAGCGCGCCACCACATCGCTCAGGTGTTGGGCACGGTACACCTCGGCGGTCGGCACCAAGGCGGCTTCTTCCGCACTCACGGGTGGCAACACCAACCGTGTGCGCACGCCCGCGCCGCGCAAAGCCAGCCCCATGGCCAGCGCGCCGCGCACGGGCCGCAGCTCGCCCGAGAGGGACAACTCGCCCGCAAACTCGTGCAGCGCCAAGGCCGCTTCGTCCAAAAGGCCATGGGCCGCCAAGATGCCCAAGGCAATGGGCAAATCAAAACGACCCGAGTCTTTGGGCAGGTCAGCGGGGGCGAGGTTGACCGTGATGCGCTTGTTTGTTGGAAAGTCCAGCCCCGCGTTTTGAATGGCACAGCGCACCCGCTCACGGGCCTCTTTCACTTCGGTGTCCGCCAAGCCCACGAGCGTGAAACTGGGCAGGCCGTTGGCCAAATGCACCTCAACGGTCACTGCGGGTGCTTGTAAACCGAGCAGTGCACGGCTGTGAATTAACGCAAGCGTCATAAAACTTCTCTTTTTGAGTGTTTATCCCCAATGCGGGGCAAGTAATACAAAGTGACGCACCAATAAAGTGCATCAAAATGGTGAAGTAGCCAGACTACCGCATCACTTTGGGTCGTGGGTCGCGTGGAGCGAACACTTTTGTGAACAAACACGTTGGCACGGACCCTGCTAAGTAGGTGTGTCCCTCTTAAATTTTTCAATGGAGAAAACTATGAACATCAAGTCCAAACTTTTGCTGGCCCTCTTGGCCACATCTTCAGCAGCCTTCGCACAAACAGCGCCTGCTGCACCTGAAGTTCCAGAAATCACTTACAACGTCGGCGTGGTCAGCCAATACCGTTACCGCGGTATCGCTCAAACCAAGGGTGATGCAGCTTTGCAAGGCGGCGTGGATTACGCAAACGCCAACGGTTTCTATTTGGGCGCTTGGGGTTCGACTATTAAGTGGATCAAGGATGCAGGTTCAAATGCTAAAGGCCCAGTTGAGTTAGATCTTTACGGTGGTTATAAATTTGAAGCAGCTGGTGTTGCATATGACGTTGGTTACTTGCGCTATGAATATGCGAACAACACGTACAACAAAGTTTCCGGTGCAGTGAATGCAAATACAGACGAAGTTTATGGCGCAGCAACTTATGGTGTGGTCACTGCTAAGTATTCTTATGCGTTTTCTGATTTGTTTGGTACTGCCAATTCGAAAGGCAGCGAGTACTTTGATTTGAGCGCGAACTTAGATCTGGGCAATGGTTATACCTTGACACCACACGCTGGTCGTCAAGTGATTAAGAACTCTCCAAACAGCTATAGCGACTTCGCTTTAACTGTGGGTAAGGATTTGGGTGATGGCTTATCAGTAAGCGTCGCAGCAATCAGTACAACTGCAAAGAAAAATACTTTTTACACATCGACAGCGACTAGTTACGGCACAGCCAAAAACGCAGTGGTCGTTGGCGTCAAGTACGCGTTCTAAACCAACGCACTGTCTTCTCTAGGAGCAACCATGAAACTCATCACCGCCATCATCAAGCCGTTCAAGTTGGATGAGGTCCGCGAGGCCCTCTCTCAAATTGGCGTGCAAGGTATCACTGTTACTGAAGTCAAAGGCTTTGGCCGTCAAAAAGGCCATACCGAGCTGTATCGCGGCGCTGAGTACGTGGTTGACTTCTTGCCAAAGGTCAAGATCGAAGCCGCGGTTGACGCTGAACACGTCGAGCGCGCGATCGAAGCCATCGAAGGTTCTGCACGTACCGGAAAAATCGGCGACGGCAAGATTTTTGTTTACGACCTCGAACAAGTCGTCCGCATCCGCACCGGTGAAACCGGTCCAGAAGCGCTTTAAGAAAGAAGACACCATCATGAAAAAATTCTTAGCCTCATTGGCCCTCGGGTTTGGCCTGTTGCTCGGTGGCACTGCCGCCATGGCACAAACTGCCCCCGCTGCTGACGTCAAAGTCACAGCCCCTGCCGCAGCTCCCGCTGCTGCAACTGCAGAAGCGGCAGCACCTGTTGCCGTGCCTAACAAAGGCGACACCGCCTTTATGACGATTTCGACTGTGTTGGTCATCTTGATGACCATCCCAGGCTTGGCTTTGTTCTACGGCGGTTTGGTCCGCAGCAAGAACATGCTGTCTGTGCTGATGCAAGTGTTTGTCGTGAGCTCACTCATTTATGTGTTGTGGGTCATCTACGGCTACACCGTGGCGTTCAGCGGCGGCTCACCGTTCTTTGGTGGCTTCGACAAGCTGTTCCTCAAAGGCATCACGCCTGACTCCATTGCTGCCACGTTCAGCAAAGGCGTTGTGATTCCTGAGTTCACTTTCGCGGCTTTCCAAGCGACGTTCGCTGCCATCACTTGCGCATTGATCGTGGGTGCATTTGCTGAGCGCGTGCGCTTCTCTGCTGTGTTGTTGTTCTGCGCCATTTGGTTCACGTTCAGCTACTTGCCAGTGGCCCACATGGTTTGGTACTGGGACGGCCCTGACGCCATCACCGACGCTGCTACTTTGGAAACTGTGACTGCCGCTGCTGGCTGGTTGTGGGCCAAGGGTGCATTGGACTTCGCTGGCGGTACGGTGGTGCACATCAACGCTGCTGTGGCAGGTTTGGTGGGTGCTTATGTGATCGGCAAGCGTACGGGCTACGGCAAAGAATCAATGGCTCCTCACAGCTTGACTCTGACCATGGTTGGCGCATCTTTGTTGTGGGTGGGTTGGTTCGGTTTCAACGCCGGCTCTAACCTCGAAGCCAACGGTGTTGCAGCTCTGGCTTTCGTGAACACACTGGTGGCTACGGCTGCTGCTACCTTGGCTTGGATTGCTGGTGAAGCATTGTCTAAAGGCAAAGCTTCGATGTTGGGCGCAGCCTCTGGTGCTGTGGCTGGCTTGGTGGCGATCACCCCAGCTTGCGGTTTCGTGGGCCCCATGGGTGCCATCGTGATCGGTGCTGCAGGCGGTTTCCTCTGCTTGTGGGGTGTGAACGGTCTGAAACGCCTGTTGGGCGCTGACGACTCACTCGATGTGTTTGGTGTGCACGGCGTGGGCGGTATTGTGGGTGCGTTGTTGACCGGCGTGTTTGCAGCACCTTCACTCGGCGGCACAGGCATCTTTGATTACGTGGCCAACGCT
Organism: Limnohabitans sp.; assembly: GCF_031539105.1. Lineage (GTDB taxonomy): Bacteria > Pseudomonadota > Gammaproteobacteria > Burkholderiales > Burkholderiaceae_C > Limnohabitans. The sequence continues at coordinate 38,474 of NZ_JAVKLM010000043.1, read as the reverse complement.
GCCAGCGCTGACTACTCCATCGGCGGCCAAGTGTTGATTCAACTCGAAGCCGTGGTGACCACCATTGTTTGGTCGGGTGTGGTTTCCTACATTGGCTACAAGATTGTGGACATGGTTGTGGGTCTGCGTGTGACGGAAGAAGAAGAGCGCGAAGGCCTCGACATCAGCTCACACGGCGAAACTGCTTACCACCGTTAATTTTTCAAGTACTTCAAGGTTTCCCTTGGACTTTACAGCCCGCCTCACGGCGGGCTTTTTTGTGGGCGTTTATATAAACGTTAGCCGTGTCTGGTTGGCTTGTCGCCAGCGTTGCAGGAGCGAGTGATTTTTGAAAGCCCTGTGCAAAAAATTCAAAATGACCGTCAGGCCTAGCAGCTACCATGACGGCTATGCAAGATATCCTTCAGCAGTTCACCGATCGCATTCTTCAAGCCTCTAAATCCGGCCAGCCGCTGCGCTTGCGCGGCGGTGGTACCAAAGACTTTTTAGGTCAATCGTTGCAAGGTGAGGTGTTGGACACCACGCCCTACAGCGGCATCTTGAGCTACGAGCCGAGCGAGCTGGTGATTACCGTGCGCTGCGGCACACCCTTGGCTGAAGTGGAAGCTGCCTTGGCGCAAAAAGGCCAGTGCTTTGCTTTTGAGCCACCGCACTTTGGCAAAGGCGCCACGATCGGTGGCATGGTGGCTGCAGGCTTGAGTGGCCCTGCTCGTGCCAGTGTGGGCACGGTGCGCGACTTTGTGTTGGGCGCGCGCGTGATCAACGGCAAAGGCGAGCACCTGACCTTTGGCGGCCAAGTGATGAAGAACGTGGCGGGTTACGACGTGTCGCGTTTACTCGCGGGCAGTTGGGGTCAGTTGGGCCTCATCACCGAAGTGTCTTTGAAAGTGCTGCCAGTGACGCCCGGCGAAGCCACCTTGGTGTGCGCGGGTGTGAGCCAAGCGCAAGCTTTGAAGCTCATCAACCACTGGGGCGGCCAGCCGCTGCCATTGAACGCCAGCGCTTGGGTGCACGACACCACAGCTAGTCCAGCCCAAGACGTTTTCTACGTGCGTCTGCGCGGTGCCGTGGCGGCGGTGGATGCTGCCGTGATCAAGATGAGCGCCGATGTGCAAGCCCTGGGCGCACAGGTCACACGCATGAGCGCCGACGATGTGGCGGATGACTGGAAAGCCAGCGGCGAGCAAACCCTGGACTTTTTCAAAGCACCCACTGAGCAAGACTGCTTGTGGCGCCTCAGCGTGCCACAAACTGCGCCTGTGTTGGATGTGCGCGTGAACGGCGCAGCCTGTGCGCAATACGTCGAGTGGCACGGTGCACAGCGCTGGCTCTGGGCGCCTGCTGCACAAGCTGCACAACTGCGTGAAGCGGCGGTGAAGGCCGGAGGCCACGCCACCTTGTTTCGCACCAGTGCGGCCAGCCAACAAACCATGGGCGATGTGGACAAGCAAGCGGGCGTGTACACACCACTCAACGCGGTGCAGCAACGCATTCAAAACGAACTCAAAAAACAGTTTGACCCAGCTGGCATTTTCAACCCCGCTCGCGCTTAACCCCCAGATTCAGGCCCACACATGCAAACCAACCTGGCCCCCCAATACGTCGGCACACCCGAGGGCGTTGCCGCCGAAGCCATTTTGCGCAAGTGCGTGCACTGCGGTTTTTGCACCGCCACGTGCCCCACCTACCAACTCTTGGGTGACGAACTAGACGGCCCACGCGGCCGCATCTATTTGATGAAGCAGGTCTTCGAAGGCGCCAAGCCCACGCGCAAAACCCAGCAGCACTTAGACCGCTGCTTGACCTGCCGTAATTGCGAAAGCACTTGTCCTAGCGGCGTGCAATACGGTCACTTGGTGGACGTGGGGCGCAAAGTGGTGGACGCCCAAGTACCGCGCCCCATGGGCGAGCGCTTGCTACGTTGGGCTTTGAAAGAAGGCTTGCCATCCCCTTTGTTTGCGCCCGCCATGAAACTGGGCCAAGCGGTGCGCGGCGTGTTGCCCGCCAAGCTCAAAGCCAAAGTGCCTGCACCTCAAACTGCCGAGCGCAACGGCGTGGTGTGGCCCACCCAAACCCACGCCCGCAAAGTGCTCATGCTGGCTGGCTGTGTGCAGCCCGCTATGCTGCCCAACATCAACACGGCCACAGCGCGTGTGTTGAATGCGGCGGGTATCCAAACCCTCGTCGCGCCCGAAGCAGGCTGCTGCGGCGCGGTGAAATTTCACCTCAACGACCAAACCGGCGGCATGGCTCACATGCGCAACAACATCGATGCCTGGTGGCCGTTTGTCGAGCAAGGCGTGGAGGCGATTGTGATGAACGCCTCAGGCTGCGGCGTGATGGTGAAAGACTACGGCCATGTGCTCAAAGACGATGCTGCTTACGCCGCTAAGGCCAAACGCATCAGCGACCTCACGCAAGACTTGAGCGAGTTGCTGCCCGAGTTGGTGCCGGTTCTTAAGCCCAAGCTCAAAGCGCACGTGTTGGCCAATGCAGGCATGCAAGCATTCCACCCACCTTGCACTTTGCAGCACGGCCAGCAACTCAAAGGCGGTGTTGAAAAGCACTTGGCCGAATTGGGATTTGCCATTCAAGTGGCCAACACCGAACCACATTTGTGTTGCGGCTCAGCTGGCACTTACAGCGTGCTCAATCCCGGTATCAGCACCACCTTGCGTGACCGCAAGTTGGGCCATTTAGATGCGCTGCAACCCAAAGCTATCCTGAGCGCCAACGTGGGCTGCATCACACACTTGCAAAGCGGCACCGACGTGCCGGTGAAGCATTGGGTGGAAGTGCTGGACGAAGCGCTGAACTAAACAGGCGCGACGATCGGGCCGTAACTTATCTCAGGCGGCCAAAGCTGCTTCAATGTCACCCGCCAATTTGGCTGGCGCATCCATTGATGCATAGCGCTTGAGCACGTGCCCGTCTTTGCCCACCAAGAACTTGGTGAAGTTCCATTTGATGGCTTCGCTGCCCAAGAGACCCGGTGCTTCGGCCTTGAGCCACTTGAACAGCGGGTGCGCATGGTCGCCGTTCACTTCTACTTTTTCCATCATCACAAAGCTCACGCCGTAGTTGCGTTGGCAAAAAGCGCCAATCTCGGCGTTGGTGCCCGCGTCTTGTGCGCCAAACTGGTTGCATGGAAAACCAATCACCGCCAGGCCTTGCGCACCATAGGTTTTGTGTAGGGCCTCCAAGCCTTCAAACTGCGGCGTAAATCCACAAGCGCTGGCGGTGTTGACGACGAGCAGCACCTTGCCTTGCAGGTCGGCAAACGACAAAGGCGTGCCGTTAATTTGAGTGGCGGTGAAGTCGGTCAATACAGTCATGGGGTGTTGTCTTTCGAGGTTTGGGTTTGAGAGGCCAAAAGCGCCGCCAGAACAATCATGCCGCCACCGAGGCCGACGCGCCACGTCAGCGCCGATGCCCCTAGTGCCACCGAGGACACGCTGGCAAATACCACCTCTGACATCATCACCATGGCGGTGGCATGGGCGCTCAAACGTGCCGCACCGTATTGCAAGGTGAAGTTCGACACCAAGAAGGCAACGCTCAGGCCCACCACATAGGGTGCCCAAGTAACGGCAGCTTGCGCCACATCCACAGCATTCGGCTGCACCGCAAATACCGCAGGAATCACGGCAGTCAAAGTGGCCAACGCTGCGCAGGCCAACGCCATCCATGCGCCGCCGCCAAACATGGCCATCATCCGTGACGACTCGGGCGTGTGCTGCAAGCGCAGCAGCCAGATGTTGGTGAGTGCAAAACAAAAGCCGGCGAACAGTGCCAACACATCGGGCAAATCTTGCGGTAGTGGCCACGACGATTCAGGTGTTTTGAGTACCAACACCACGCCCAGAAGCGCCAGCCCTAGACGGGCCAAGGCTCCGCGTGTGGGCCGCTCGTGCAAGAGCCACCACGCGAGTAGAAGCGACCAAGTGGGCATGAGATAAAACAGCAACACCACGCGCACCACATCGCCCGTCGTGACGGCCCAGTTGAAGCCCACGTTGGTCAGGCCTGAGGCGGCCATGAGCCACCAAAGTTGGGGGTGTTGTTTGAAGTGCCGCCAGCCCGATGGGCTGATGAGTGTCAGCACCACGGTGGCCAAGGTGAACACACACGCAGTGGCCCATAAAGGATGCAGGCCATTGGCGTCGAGCTGGCGTAGAGGCCACCAAGACAGGCCCCACACCAACGCGTTCAGGGCCAAAGCCAACACGGCCAGTACGGGACGTGTCATGTGCTGGGTGTGCACGGCTTAGCCGTGTAGGTCGTCGTTGCGGGCGATGTGCATCAAGCGCGCCAGCTCTTCGCGGTGGTGCAGATGGTTGTGTTCGTGCCAGAGTTTGATGAGCCACATCACGAAGCCGACCAACACACCAAACGCGGTGATGGCACCAAAGGCGCTCAGGCCCATGCCGGTGCTGAAGGTGTACAAAAAGCCGAGGCTCAAAATGCAGAGCTGCTCGTTCATGTTTTGCACAGCAATCGAGCGGCCTGCGCCCATGAGGTTGTGGCCACGGTGTTGCAGCAGTGCGTTCATGGGCACCACCAAGAAGCCGCCCAAGCCACCCAAAATAATCAGGAAGGGCACAGCCAGCCACAAGTTATCAATGAAGTTCATCGCCACCACAAAGCATCCCATGGCAATGCCCAAAGGCATGAGGCGGGTGGCATGGTCGAGCCTCATCTTCATCGAGGCAACCACCGCACCCACGGCGGTGCCGATGGCCACCACGCCCACCAAGCTAGAGGCTTGCGTGGTGGTGTAGCCCAAAGCAGCAGCGCTCCATGCGAGCACGATGTAGCGCAGGTTGCCGCTCACGCCCCAAAACAAAGTGGTGGTGGCCAAAGAGATTTGGCCCAGCTTGTCTTGCCACAAGCGTTTGTTGCAATCCCAAAAATCAGGCACCAACACCAAGAGGTTGCGCACCATGCTCTTGTCGGGATCGGCGCGCATGGGAATGTAGGCAGCCCCTGTCAACGGAATGCGCTTGTTGAACCAAGCAGCCAATGCGTACAGTGGAATTAGCAAGCAAATGGCAGCCTCGGCCGAGGTGTCGATGCCCGTTGTGATGAATGGCACATCAAACGACAGCAACCAAGTCGAGAAGTTGTGGCCCACCAATTGACCGCCCAACAACACGCCCAAAATGATGGAAGCAATCGTCAGGCCCTCAATCCAGCCGTTGGCTTTGACCAACTGCGACGCGGGCAACAACTCCGTCAAGATGCCGTATTTAGCAGGGGAATAGGCCGCGGCACCCAAACCGACCACTGCATAAGCGAGCAAGGGGTGCACGCCAAACAGCATCATCAAACAGCCCACCACTTTGATGGTGTTGCTTAGCAGCATGACTTCGCCTTTAGGCCGCGAGTCAGCAAACGCCCCCACAAAGGGCGCAAGCACCACGTAGAACAAGGCAAACATGGGCACAAGCGCAGCCCGCTGCCACTCGGGGGAGCCGTCTGTTTTGAGTAATTCCACGGCTGTCACAAACAGGGCGTTGTCGGCCAACGAACTGAAAAACTGGGCCGACATGATGGTGTAAAAACCGCGCTTCATAGATAGGTCTGGCAGGCGCGCAGAGGGCCACGGGCCTGTTGATTCTTCTTTCTTTTTTAACTACCCAAGGTTATATCACGCGGGTGCCACAATATTGACCATGCCCCGTCCGATACAAGCCTTTGTTCACACCGACGCCTTGCGTCACAACTTGACACGCATGCGTGCTGCTGCCCCCGACGCTCGCGTGTGGGCGGTGGTCAAAGCCAATGCGTACGGCCACGGCATTGAGCGCGTGTTTGAAGGCTTGCGCGGTGCGGATGGCTTTGCGCTGCTTGACCTCGACGAGGCGCAACGCGTGCGCAGCCTTGGCTGGCGCGGCCCGGTGTTGTTGTTAGAGGGTGTGTTTGAGATGCGCGACCTTGAGCTGTGCTCGCGTCTCGACCTGTGGCACACCGTGCATTGCGATGAGCAAGTGGACATGCTGAGTGCCCACAAGACCCAAATGCCGCATCGCATTTTTCTCAAAATGAACAGTGGCATGAACCGTTTGGGTTTCACGCCCACGCGCTTTCGTTCGGCGTGGACACGCTTGAACCAACTGCCGCAGGTGGATGAGATTTCGTTGGTCACACATTTCAGCGACGCCGATGGCGCCAAAGGCGTGGCCGAACAAATGCGCGTGTTCGCCAAAACCACCGAAGACTTACCCGGTGAACGCACCACCTGCAACAGCGCAGGTTTATTGCGCCACGCCAGCGATGTGGCTGTGGCGGCCGACTGGGTGCGCCCTGGCATTGCCTTGTACGGCAGTGCCCCAGATTTTCCCGAGCGCACCATCGCGCAATGGGATTTGCAACCCACCCTGAGCTTGCGAAGCCGCATCATTGCCACGCAAGAGTTGCAGGCAGGCGAGACCGTGGGCTACGGCTCGACGTTCACCGCCGAGGCTCCCATGCGCATCGGCATCGTGGCCTGTGGTTATGCCGATGGCTACCCGCGCCATTGCCCGACGGGCACGCCCGTGTTGGTGGAGGGCGCGCGCACCCGCACCTTAGGGCGTGTGAGCATGGACATGATTGCGGTGGACCTCACGCCTTGTGGTGAGTTGACGGGTTATGGCTGCGAGGCCACCTTGTGGGGCAAGTCCAGCAGTGGTGCTGTCTTGCCCATTGATGAAGTGGCCCAAGCTGCGGGCACCGTGGGCTACGAGCTGATGTGCGCCGTGTCGGGGCGCGTGGGCTTCACCCAAGACTGAGGCTTACTCAGTAAGCGCCTTTGCCAGCACTGACCTCAACCAAGCCTTCTTTGTACTTGGCAGCCAGCGCCGAGGTTTGGCGCGACAAGATCATGCTGTCCACCCCCACCGCCACAAACAGGGCACCAAGAGACAGGTACTGACGCACCAAGGACTCGTCGCCCATCAAGATGCCGGGCGCTTTGCCTGCTTGGCGAATGCGTGCGATCGCGTCGACGATGGCGGCCTGCACTTCGGGGTGTGTCTGGTTGCCGACGTGTCCCATGGAGGCTGATAAGTCTGCCGGCCCAATGAACACCCCATCCACGCCGGGGGTGGCGGCGATGGCATCAAGATTCTTCAAACCTTCGCGCGTCTCCACTTGCAGCAACACGCACACCTGCGCGTTGGCTTCTTTCGCGTAGTTGGGGTAGCGGCCCCAGCGCGACGCGCGCGTGCCCGCCATGCCGCGAATGCCACCTTGGCCATCGTCTTGTGGGTAACGGCAGGCCTTCACAATCGCGGCGGCTTGCGCTGCCGTGTCCACCATGGGTACCAGCACGGTGGAGGCGCCAATGTCCAACACTTGTTTGAGTAGCGCTGCGTGGTCGTGTGGCACGCGCACGACGGCGTGGCTGTTGGGGTAAGCGGCCACCACTTGCAACTGGGCCAGCAAAGTGGTCAGGTCGTTGGGGCCGTGCTCGCCATCAATCACCAGCCAGTCAAAGCCTGCGCCTGCGCAAATGTCGGTGGTGACGGTGCTGCCCAAGCCCATCCACAGGCCTATTTGGGGTTGCAGTTGGTGAAGGGCTTGCTTGAATCGATTGACCGGTGTTTGCATGGTGTTTTGCGCCGCTTAGGTTTTTATAAATATCTGGTTGATTGTGGGCAAAAAACAAAAATCTAGACCACTGTCTATTCATCCAGTAATATCGGTGCATGGCCAAAGAAAAAACCCAATACACCTGCACCGACTGTGGCGGTATCACCGCCAAATGGCTGGGCAAATGCCCAAGCTGCAATGCTTGGAACACGCTCATTGAAACCGCGGTCGACAGCAGCGGTCCTGCCAAAAACCGCTATGCAGGCATGGCCGCTTTGGCACCCGCCTCAGAAGTGGCGATCCTCTCTGACATCGAAGCGCAAGACGTGGCCCGTACCCCCACTGGCCAAGAAGAACTCGACCGCGTGTTGGGCGGCGGCATGGTGCAAGGCGGCGTGGTGTTGATTGGCGGCGACCCCGGCATCGGCAAATCGACTTTGATTTTGCAAGCCATGGATGGCTTGCAACGCAGCGGCATGAGCACCTTGTATGTGACGGGCGAAGAGTCTGCCGCGCAAGTGGCGCTGCGCTCGCGCCGCTTGGGGTTGGACCACAGCCAAGTGCAAGTGTTGGCAGAAACGCAGCTCGAAAAAATACTAGCCACCGTTGACAAACTGCAGCCTGCGGTAGTGGTGATGGACTCCATTCAAACCGTGTACTCCGACCAGCTCACCAGCGCCCCCGGTTCGGTGGCGCAGGTGCGCGAATGCGCCTCACACCTCACCCGCATGGCCAAGTCTTCGGGCACGGCGGTGGTGTTGGTGGGCCACGTCACCAAAGAGGGCGCATTGGCTGGCCCACGGGTGTTGGAGCACATGGTGGACACGGTGTTGTACTTTGAAGGCGACACGCATTCGACCTACCGTTTAGTGCGCGCCATCAAAAACCGCTTTGGCGCTGTGAACGAAATTGGTGTGTTCGCCATGACTGAAAAAGGATTGAAGGGTGTGAGCAACCCAAGCGCCATTTTCTTGAGCCAACACGCCGAGCCCGTGCCCGGCAGTTGTGTGTTGGTCACGCTCGAAGGCACGCGCCCCATGCTGGTGGAAATTCAAGCCTTGGTGGACAGCGGTGGTCCGTCGCCGCGCCGACTGAGCGTGGGCCTAGACCGTGACCGTTTGGCCATGTTGCTGGCGGTGTTGCATCGCCACGCAGGCGTGGCGTGCATGGATCAAGACGTGTTTGTCAACGCCGTGGGCGGTGTGCGCATCAGCGAACCAGCGGCCGACTTGGCGGTGATGTTGTCGATTCAAAGCAGCCTGCGCGGTAAGCCATTGCCTCAAGGCTTTATTGCGTTTGGCGAAGTGGGCTTGGCAGGAGAAGTGCGCCCCGCACCTCGTGGGCAAGAGCGTTTGAAAGAAGCTGCCAAGCTGGGCTTTACCGTGGCCATCATCCCCAAAGCCAATGCACCTAAAAAGCCCATTCCCGGCATGACCGTGCATGCGGTGGAAAGGGTCGATGAGGCCATTAGCTTGGTACGTGAATTAGCTTGAGAGGCCTCTTAAGAAAACCCTAAGACGCGCTCACTAGCATCGGTTTTGAAAGGCACAAAACCATGCTTCAAAAGTTATTCGCGCTTCTGCTCTTTGCATCGCTTCATGCGATGGCCGCCACACCTGCCGAGTTGCTGGCGGGCTACACCGCGCAAGCGGGTCAGCCCGCCAATGCATCCAAGGGTGATGCGTTTTTCAAAGCCAGCCACGGCCAAGAGTGGCAATGCACCAGTTGTCACGGCAAATCGCCCATGATGTTTGGTCGTCATGCCAGCACCGACAAAGCCATTGAGCCCCTCGCGCCCGCGGCCAACGCCAAGCGCTTTACCGATAGCGCCAAAACAGAAAAATGGTTTCGCCGTAACTGCAAAGACGTGCTGGCGCGTGAATGCACCGCTGCTGAAAAAGCCGATGTGTTGGCTTGGCTCATTTCTGTGCGTTGATTGGAGTTGCTATGCATTCACGGTTTTCATCTTTCGTACGCACGTTGCTTGCGGCAACCTTGTTGATCAGCACGGCGACATGGGCCGACAGTTACAAAGGGCCAACCCCGCCCGCTGTGTACACCCAAGAGTGCGGCAGCTGTCACTTGGCTTTCCCGCCCAGCTTGTTGCCCAAGGCATCTTGGCAGCGCGTGATGAGCGGTCTCGACAAACATTACGGCAGCGATGCCTCGCTGGATGCGGCCACGCAAAAGCAAATCGACACTTGGCTGCAAACTTACGGCGGTCAAGGCAAGCGTGCGCGTGAAGATCCGCCACAAGACCGCATCACGCGCTCAGCATGGTTTGAGCGCAAGCACCGCGAGGTGAGCGCGGCCACGTTCAAACGTGCCGCCATCAAAAGTCCCGCCAACTGCACGGCGTGCCACCGCGATGCGGCACAAGGCGACTTTGACGAAGATCGTGTGAGGATTCCCAAATGACCGATGCCGTTTTAAACCCTGCTCCAGTCAGCTTATCCACACCTGAGCAGCCTAAGCGCAAACCCGTGGTCGATTTGGGCACACGCATGGCCCACGCCAGCATGGCTTTGGCGTTTTTGATTTCTTATGTCACGTCCGAATCGGAATACTGGCGCTTGGTGCATGTGTACAGCGGCTACAGCTTGGCCGCAGTGCTGGCGTTTCGCTTGGTGTGGGGTTGGGTGGGGCCCGCATCTGCAAAGTGGGGCCTGTTGCTGCGCCGCGTGGCCATGTGGCGTGTATGGGCTACCAAGATCAAGCAGGGCGAATGGCTCACCCGCAACTTTTGGGTGGGTGCCAGTAGCTGGGTGCTGAGCGCTGCGGTGCTGGGTATTTATGCCTTCAGCACGGTGGCCATTGCCAGTGGGTGGGCTACCTACAATGAACTTTTAGGCGATGGTTGGTTGAACGATGCCCTGCAAGAATTGCACGAAGGCTTGGGCAATGCGGCCATGGCTGTGGTGTGTATTCATGTGGGGTTGGTGGTGATGCTGCGCGTGTGGCGCGGCCCACAAGCTCTGCGACCGATGTGGCGAGGCTATGCGAATACTTCTGGCCGAGGATGATGAGCTGCTAGGCAGCGGCCTGCGTGCGGGCCTAGACCAGCGCGGCTTTCAGGTGGACTGGGTGCGCGATGGTGTCGCCGCTGAACGCGAGTTACTCAGCGCGCAGCACCAAGCGGCGGTGCTTGACATTGGTTTGCCGCGCCAAGATGGCTTGGCCGTGTTGAAGGCCGTGCGCGCGCGCGGTATCGACACCCCCGTCTTGGTGCTGACCGCACGCGACGCAGTGGCTCAACGCATCGAAGGCCTCAACTTGGGTGCCGATGACTATGTGGTCAAGCCCGTGGACTTAGACGAACTCGCGGCCCGCTTGCATGCCTTGGTGCGCCGTGCCCACGGCAAAACACAAACCACATTGCAGCTGCGCGATGTGGTGATGGACCCCAGCGCACGCCAAGTGACCCGAGGCGGCGAAGCCATCAGCTTGTCCACCCGTGAATTTGATTTGCTCCAGGCCTTGTTGCTCAACGCTGGGCGCGTGTTGTCCCGCGAACAACTGGAGCAGCACTTGTACCGTTGGGGCCACGAGGTGGAGAGCAACACCATTGAGGTTCACATTCACCACCTGCGCCGCAAAATGGGCGCGGGGCTGATCGACACCGTGCGCGGTGTGGGTTACATCGTCATGCCTTGAGTGCAGCTTAGCAACATGTCCCAAAAATTTTCTTTGCAACAACGCTTGCTCACCCGCACTTTAGGCGCGGTGTTGGTGGTGTGGATGGGCACAGCTGCCTTTGTGGGCTATGAAGCCCAGCACGAAGTAGACGAGTTGCTCGACGCCCACTTGGCTCAATCCGCCGCATTGCTGGTGGTGCAGCAAAACGCCACGCCTGACGATGACGAGCCTTTGCTTGATGCGCCCACGATCCACAAATACGCGCACCGCGTGGCCTACCAAGTGTTTGACGAAGACCGCTTGGTCATGCATTCGCCCAACGTGGCGCACACCCCTATGGCTCAGCACATGCAAGGGTTCGAGACGCTGACCTTGGCTGATGGCCATGCGTGGCGCATTTTTGCGGCACCGGGCCGAGGCCGCGATGTGCAAATCTATGTAGCCGAGCGGGTGGACAGCCGCGACGAAATTTGGCGAGCTGTGCTGAGAGGTTTTTTGCCGCCGCTGTTCATTGCGTTGCCGCTTCTGTTGGTTGGCTTGTGGTGGAACGTGCGCACAGGTCTACAGCCTTTGCAGCGTTTGCGCCAAGTGCTGTTGAAGCGCGACACCCAAACGCTAGACCCCGTCAGCCTGCCCGAAACCCCGCAAGAAGTGCAGCCGCTGTTGGATGCCCTGAATGACCTGCTGCAACGCTTGGCCCTGCGCATGGAAACCGAGCGCCGCTTCACAGCTGATGCTGCCCACGAGCTGCGCACACCCATTGCGGCTATTCGTGCCCAAGCCCAAGTGGCGTTGAGCGAGGCCACGAATGACCAGCTGCGCCAACAAGCGCTGCAAGACACCTTGGTCGGTTGCGACCGCGCCTCGCGCGTCGTCGAACAATTGCTGACCTTGGCCCGTGTGGAGGGCCCGCAACACGTGGCTTCTGAGCCCTTCCGCCTCGACCAACTGGTCCAGCAAATCTTGGCTGATCTCACGCCCTATGCCTTGCGCCGCGGCCAAACGCTAGAGCTGTTGGCGCCTGAGCCCTTGCAGGTCAATGGGCAAAGTACGCTGTGGCACATCTTGCTGCGCAACCTCATTGACAACGCACTGCGCTACAGCCCCGATGGTGCGACGGTGCGCATTCAAGCCCAACGTTTGGATGACCGCCAAGTCGAAGTGACTGTGCAAGACAGCGGCCCCGGTTTGACCAACGACGACTTAGCTCGATTGGGTGAGCGTTTTTTCCGCGTGCTGGGCACGTCGGCTACGGGCAGTGGTTTGGGCTGGTCCATCGTGCGTCACATTGCGGCCTTGCAGCACATTGATGTTCTGGTGGGTCAATCGGCCAACTTAGGGGGTTTGCAAGTTACCTTGCGCCATCCACGGGTTTGAAACTGGCCGAGCCGAGCCTGAGACAATAAGCGCATGAACTTTCAAAGATATTTGGTGCCCATTGGCACCGTGGGCTTAACCGTTTGGGCGTGGCAAACATGGCAATGGATGGGCATTGCCATGGTGGTGACCGGCGGCGTCATGTGGCTGCTGCTGTATTTCACGCGTTTGGTGCAAATCATGAAGCGGGCCAGCAACCGCCCGATTGGCTTTGTGGACAGCGCTGTCATGCTCAACGCCAAGCTCAAAGCGGGTGTGAGCCTGATGCACGTCATCGCCATGACCCGCGCCTTGGGCCAAGCTGAAACCGAAAAGGGTGCGCAGCCCGAGGTGTTCAGCTGGCGCGATGGCAGCCAATCGGTGGTGCGCGCCGTGTTTGTGCAAGGCAAGCTGCAAAGCTGGACCTTGGACCGCCCCTTCCAAGCCACCGACGTCGAGCCCGCGAGCCACGCGGCCAACGATTGACTCCAAGGCTGAGCCTGTTCAAGGCTCGCTAAAATGCACCATTACGCCAAAACTGGCGACCACTACAACATCAGTCCAAAGGAAATCCCATGAGCGTCGTGATCCCATCATCCATGTCTGACCGTGACGGCAAAATCTGGATGGACGGCCAGCTGGTCGATTGGCGCGATGCCAAGATTCATGTGTTGAGCCACACGCTGCATTACGGTTGCGGCGCTTTCGAAGGCGTGCGCGCTTACAAAACCGAACAGGGCACCGCCATCTTCCGTTTGCAAGAGCACACCCAGCGCCTGTTCAACAGCGCCAAGATTTTGCGCATGGCCATTCCGTTCACCCAAGACCAAGTCAACGAAGCCCAACGCACGGTGGTGCGTGAGAACAAATTAGAGTCAGGCTACATCCGCCCCCTGACTTGGATTGGCGACAAGAAGCTGGGCGTCAGCCCCAAAGGCAACACCATCCACTTGATGGTCGCTGCTTGGACTTGGGGTGCGTACCTCGGCGAAGAAGGCATGAAGCGCGGCATCCGTGTGAAGACCTCTAGCTACACCCGTCACCACGTCAACATCACCATGACGCAAGCCAAGGCCGTGAGCAACTACACCAACTCCATCTTGGCCAACATGGAAGTGACCGACGAAGGTTACGACGAAGCCCTGTTGCTCGACACCTCAGGCTTTGTGTCTGAAGGCGCTGGCGAAAACATTTTCGTGGTCAAAGATGGCGTGATCTACACCCCTGATTTGTCGGCTGGCGCTTTGAACGGCATCACGCGCAATACCGTGTTCCACATCGCCAAAGATTTGGGCCTTGAGATTGTGCAAAAGCGCATCACACGTGACGAGGTGTACATCGCTGATGAAGCCTTCTTCACCGGCACTGCGGCTGAAGTCACGCCCATTCGCGAACTCGACCGCATCGAGCTCGGCAAAGAAGGCTATGTGGGCAGCCGTGGCCCGATCACAGAAAAAATTCAAACCGCGTTCTTTGACATCGTCAATGGCCGCAACCCCAAGTACGCACATTGGCTGACAAAGGTTTAAACATGAGCAACCCAGTTGAACTCTTGGCGAAAGACTTGAATGGTCATGGCGGCGTGTATTGCCCCAGCGACAAAGCCGACATGAAACTCTGGAACAGCCACCCCAAGGTCTACTTGGATGTGGCTAGCACGGGCGTTGCCAAGTGCCCTTACTGCGGCACCGAGTACAAACTCAAAGCCGGCGAGCACGTTGGCCACGGCCATTAAAAACGCGCTCATCATTGCGCCCCAATGGATTGGGGACGCAGTGATGACCGAGCCCTTGCTGCGCCGCTTGGCTGCGCGCGGCGAGCGGCTCACCGTCGCTGCCTTGCCATGGATTGCACCGGTCTACCGTGTGATGCCCGGTGTGGCCGAGGTGATTGAAATGCCGTTCAAACACGGCGGCTTGCAACTGATGGGCCGCTTGAAGTTGGCGCAGCAACTGCGCGGCAAGTTTGAGGTGGCCTATGTGTGCCCCAACTCGCTCAAGAGCGCATTGCTACCTTGGATGGCCGGCATTGCCAAACGCGTGGGCTACACCGGCGAAATGCGTTTCGGTTTGTTGACCGACCGCTTAGACAATCCAGACACCGAAGAACGCCCACCCATGGTGGAGTGGTACGCGGCGTTGAGCCTTGTTGGCCAAACCCGCACTGGACCCATGAAGCTGGTGGGCGATTTGCGTCCCGTGCTCAAAGCGGGTGTAGGTGTGTTGGATGATTCGCTGGAAGAGCTCGCCACCAACATGCCCACGTTGCCGACTTTGGCCAAGCACAGCTATGTGGTGTTTGCGCCGGGCGCTGAATACGGCCCCGCCAAGCGTTGGCCCGCCAAGCATTTTGCAGAACTCGCCGCCAAGATCGATCGACCCGTGTTCTTGTTGGGCTCAGGCAAAGAGTTCGACATCTGCCAAGAAATTGCGACGACCGCCAACGCTGCCAAGCCTGGCCACTGCTTCAACTTGGCCGGTCAAACCAACCTCATGCAAGCCTTCGCGCTCATTGCCTACGCGCACCGTGTAGTGAGCAACGACTCAGGCCTCATGCACGTCGCCGCTGCCTTTGGCGTGCCACAAGTCGCGGTGTTTGGTTCTTCTAGCCCAGAGCACACGCCACCATTGAATGACCGTGCACGCGTGGTGTGGTTGCGTGTCGATGGCAGCTACCAGCCCCCGTTGGCTTGTTCCCCTTGCTACGAGCGTACCTGCCCGTTGGGCCACATGCGTTGCTTAGAAGACGTGTCGGCTGAGCGTGTGTACCGCTTGCTTTGAACTTCAAATGGCCATGACCGAACAACAACCCAAACTCAGCATCATCACCGCGGTGTACAATCAGCTGGCGATGAACCAAATTTATTGGGAGAACTTGGTCAAGCACACCCAGCATTCGTTTGAACTCATCGTCATCGACAACGCATCGACCGACGCCAGTGCCGATTTTTTTGAATCGGTCGGCGCACGTGTCATTCGCAACGCGGGCAACTATTCGTACCCTGTTTCGCAGAACCAAGGCATTGCCATTGCCAAAGGCGAATGGTTGGCGTTCTTGAACAACGACATCATCGTGAGCCCAGGCTGGGATGACACACTCATTGCCAATGCCGAGCACAACCAGCTGGATGTCATCACATCTTGCGGCATTGAGCGCATTGAAAGCAAGGCGGCCACCAAACAATTGCGTCGCCGCTGGAATCGCATACGTGGCTTGCTGGGTTTGTTTGGCACAGGCCGTAACAGCTTGTTGCTCATGCACAAGTGGATGTATGGCAACTGGGCGGCGTTTTCTAAAAATCGCCAAGACAAGTTCAAGCACCAAGCGGTTGAGGGCTTTGTGGGCAACACCGTGATGTTCTCGCGCCGCGCGTTACAGATTTTGGGACCTTGGGATGAAACCCAACAGGGTGCAGACTTTGATTTGTTTTTGCGCACGGCCATGCGTGCGCGCGAAGTGGGTGACATTCGGCCCATGCACATCGCGTTGGACTGCTTCAACCACCACTACATCCGCTTGACCATGAAGGGTGGCTATCCACCTTTTGTGGACAAGGACAAGCTCATTGCACTGGATCAAAAGTGGACAGCTGAGCAGCGTGCGCTGCTTGTCGAAAACTGAACTTAGTTTTCTAGCAAGCTTTTCGCTTGCTGTGTGATGCGATCAATCAGTGTCTGCGCGGCGGGGATGTCGGCAATCAAACCCACAGCTTCTCCTACCGTGGCGTGTGCCCGCGCGAAGTCGCCAGCTTTCACGCCTGCGTCGTAGCTGGCGCGTGCTGCTTCTGGGCTGGCTTTCAACCCAGCAATGTTGCTTTCAAGTGAACGATGCAAGTCGTTGCGAATGGCGCGAAAGTCATACGGTGCAGGCCAGTTTTTGCGGCGCAAGATGTCAAACACCTCGCTGCGTGCCGTGCCGTCACCGTTGGTGTGTGTGGCTTGGGTTTTGGCACCTGTGGCGGCCAAGCTCTCCGTTGTGGCCCACAAGCGTGAACCCACCAACACACCATCTGCCCCCAACCTCAATGCGGCTGCCAAGCCACGGCCATCTGCCACACCGCCTGCGGCGAGCAGCAAGGTGTTGGGTGAATGGGCGGCTAGGTAATCGGCAATCTCAGGCACGAGGGTGAAGGTGCTGCGGCCTTCCAGTGCGTTGGCACCGTGGCCACCGGCTTCGCCGCCTTGCGCGACGATCACGCAGGCACCCGCTTCAATGGCGTGAGCCACTTGCTCTAGGCGCTGCACTTGGCAAATCAGTTGCGCGCCTGCATCAGCAATGCGTGCCGCGTAAGGGCGAGGGTCGCCAAACGACAGCATGATGGCGCAGGGTTTTTGTGTCAGCACCCAGTCGAGCGCCTCGGCGTTTTCATCGAGTTTCCAAGTGATGAAGCCACAGCCCAAACGCGCCTGGCTGGCGGCATCGTCTTTGAGCAGCTCGGTGGCCAAGGCATATTCCCGTTGCGTCCAAGCGAGGTCGCCGTAGCCGCCGCCCACCAAGCCCAATGCACCGGCTTGTGCGCAAGCCGCCGCCAACGCGCCGCCCGTGGCGAGCGCCATCGGGGCTAAGGCAATCGGGGTGGTGAGGTGAAAACGCTGGGCAAAGCGGGTGTTCAGGGCGGCATGTGTCATGCCCAATATTGTGACGCGATTAGCCAGCCGGCAGCATCACCACAAACTGTGCGCCACCGCCCACGCGGTCTTCGCAGTGCACGTGTCCGCCATGGCGATGCACGATGGAGCGCACGAGCGACAAGCCCAGACCCACACCGCCCTCGCATTCGCTCGCACCCGGCAGTCGGTAGAACGGCTCGAAGATGCGTTCGCGCAAATCAGGCGGCACACCCGGGCCGCGGTCGCACACGCACAGTCGCACCCAGTCGCGGTTCTTCTCAGTCACGTTTGAGAGTTGCACCTCGATGTCAGACGTGCCATAGCGACGCGCATTCTCCAGTAAGTTGCGCAGCAGTCGGCGCAAGAGCTTGGCCACGCCCGGCACCATGATGCTGTGCGGGTCAAGGCCCAGTTCTAACTGTGCATCCACGCGTGCGCATTCTTCGCTGGCAAGACCGGTTAGGTCCACAGACTCCACCGTGCCTAGGTCGGCTTCTTTGGCATCCAAACGGCTAGCCAGCAAAATTTCGTCAATCAGTTGGTCCAGCTCACCCACGCTGCGCGAAATTTCGGCCTTCATCGCAGGCGAGGGGGAATCGCCCATCAGCTCCAGTCCCATGCGTATGCGGGTGAGCGGCGAGCGCAATTCGTGCGAGGCATTGGCCAGCAACGATTTGTGTGAGGTGACCAGTTGTTCCACTTGTTCGGCCGCGTGGTTGAAGCGCTGCGCGAGGAAGGCCACTTCGTCATGGCCTTGCTCGGCCACGCGAGCCGACAAGTTGCCCGTGCCCCATTGCTCCACGCCCTTTTGCAAATTTTCTAATCGGCGTGTCAGGTGCCGCACGATGGGGTAAGTGCCCAGCGCCACGGCAAGTGCCACAAGCCCCAAGGTCCAAGCAAATCCAAACGGTGGGCGCGACCAAAAGCTGTGTGGCGGGCGAGGTAAGTGCACATGCATCAGTTCTCCGTTGTGCATGCGCACCATGAACTCGGGGCCTGAACCAAAGTAGCCTGGCGGGTGCGACATGTCGGGGCTTTTGAGTGGCGGTGCTTCCACCGGCAAGCCATCGGGCGGGCGCAAACGTGCTTTGCCTTGGCCCACCAGCTCACCCGATGTGTTGCGCACCATCACTTCGCGCAGCGGTGGCTCGGCGGTCACGCGCAGCACCCAACCTGTGAGCAGTGTCAGCACCGCCACCGCCAACACTACCGCCAGCCAAATGCGCACATACAAAGGCAGGTGCAATGCGCGCTTGGTGGGTGAAGTTGAGGGCATGTTTTTAATCTTGTTGTTTGGCAAACACATAGCCCACGCCGCGCACGGTCAAGATGCGTTTGGGCGCTTTGGCATCGTCTTCAATCGCGGCGCGAATGCGGCCCATGTGCACGTCGATGGAACGGTCAAACGCTTCAAGCTCTTTGCCGCGCACGGCCTCCATGATTTGGTCGCGCGACAGCACGCGCCCCGCACGCTCGGCCAGCACCCATAGCAAATCAAATTGGTAGGCGGTGAGGTCACACACGTGGCCGCGCACGCTCACGGTACGTGCGTCGCGATCAAGGTCTAACGAGCCAAACTTGAGGGGTTGATGCGTTGCAGCAGCAGCTTCGCCAGGCGAATGGCGGCGAAGCACGGCGCGAATACGAGCCAGCAGTTCGCGTGGCTCAAAGGGCTTGGGCAAGTAGTCGTCGGCGCCAAGCTCCAAGCCCACGATGCGGTCCATCGGGTCGCCCTTGGCGGTGAGCATGAGCACGGGTGTTTGGGCCAACGCGCCGTGCAAAGCGCGTATGCGTTTGCACACCTCTAGGCCGTCGATGTCGGGCAGCATCAAGTCCAACAGCACGAGCGCAGGGGCTGTGTCTTGCAGCATCTTGAGGCCGCTCAGGCCATTGGCGGCGTGTTGCACCGCATAGCCAGATTTCTCGAGGTACTCGCTCACCATGTGGGCGAGGCGGTGGTCGTCTTCAATCAAGAGCAAGGTGTTCATGGTCTGTTCATCATGCCTTGCGATGTGTGTGCTTGTCCGTCGTTAACGTAAAGACAAGGTAAATCAAGGCCGCGAGTCGACGGCACTGTCGCCGTGTGCTACCGGCAAGATGCGTGACGCCAACCACACCAACAACAGCACAGGCGCACCTAGCAGCGCGGTGCTGGTGAAGAAGGCTTCGTAGCCATGTGCGTCCACATACACGCCCGAGAAGCCAGCCAGCCACTTAGGGGCGAGCAACATCATTGAGCTAAACAGCGCGTATTGCGTGGCCGAGTAGTTCACATTCGTGAGGCTCGACAAATACGCAATGAACGCCGCAGACGCAATGCCACTGGCCAGGTTGTCGGCCGAGATCACCCAGACCAAAGCCGTCAAGTCATGTCCGCGCGTGGCCAACCAAGCAAACAGCACGTTGGTGATGGCGCTCAGCACTGCGCCCAGCATGAGGATGCGCATCACGCCCAAGCGCATCGACAGCACGCCCCCGATGAAGGCACCCAACAGTGTCATGACCACACCAAACACTTTGGTGACGGCGGCTACTTCGTCTTTGGTGTAACCCATGTCCACATAAAACGGGTTGGCCATGATGCCCATCACCACATCGCTGATGCGGTACACCGCAATCAGGCCAAGAATGATGGCCGCTTGCCAGCGGTATCGGCGGATGAATTCGGCAAAGGGTTCAACCAACGCGCCTTGCAGCCACTCTGCCGCGTTGCGTGCAGGGGGCATCTCGCGTTGCGCAGGCTCCGGCGACAGCAGCACGGTCAGCACGCCCAGGCTCATAGATGCCGCCATCACCAAATATGCGGTTCGCCATGCCGCATGCAGGTAAGCCGTTTCATCCGCACCTGCCACGCGCGCGGCCACCCACAACACACCCGCACCGGCCCAAATCATGGCGAGGCGGTAGCCGGTTTGATAAGTGGCAGCCAAGGCCGCTTGGTGCTGGGCGTCGGCAGACTCGATGCGAAAGGCATCGAGCGCAATGTCTTGCGTGGCTGATGCAAACGCCACCACCAAAGCGCACCACACCACGGGCTCTAGCGCCACTTGTGGGTCGAGCAACGCCATGCCCACTAGTCCCGCGACCACACCAAGTTGTGCCAACAGCAGCCAACTGCGGCGGCGACCCAGCCAGCGCGTGAGCAGCGGCAAAGGCAAGCGATCGACCAGTGGCGACCACACCCATTTAAAGCCATAGGCCAAACCCACCCAGCTCAAAAAGCCAATCGTGCTGCGGTCAATGCCCGCTTCGCGCAAGCGAAAACTCAGCGTACCCAAGACCAACAAAAGTGGCAAACCGGCGGAGAAGCCAAGGCACAACATGCGCCAAGAGGCGGGCTCTAGGTACACATGCAGCGCGGCGAGCCAGCCCAGTTTCTTAACGGGACTTGACGTTGTGGAGGCTGGACTTGTTGTATCGTTCATACCTCTATTTTCAGGCTTTCACAAAGAGACTTCTCCATGCTCACCAAACGTGCTTTTCTTTACGGTTGTGTTGGCTGCGCTTGCGGCCTGGGCAGCTGTGTGTTGTTGGCCCGTGAGGGTGTGGAAGTCAACCGAGAAGCCTCGGTATTCGCGGGTTTGGTGCCTGCCGCGGAGGTAGAACAATCGGCCCGCAAACAATACGGCGACATGATGAAAGAAGCGGCCAGCAAAAATGCATTGGCGCCAGACAACCACCCGGAAGTCATTCGTTTGCGCCGCATTGCCAAAGACATCATCCCGCACAGCATTGACTGGAACCCACGCGCCAAAGAGTGGAAGTGGGAAGTCAACCTTGTGGGCTCCAACCAAATCAATGCGTTTTGCATGCCCGGCGGCAAGATCGCGTTTTACAGCGGTATCCTCACGCAGCTCAAACTCACCGACGACGAAGTGGCCATGGTCATGGGCCACGAAATTGCCCACGCTTTGCGTGAGCACGCCCGCGAACGCATGGGCAAAGCCACGGCGACTCAAGGCGTAGCCGCTATTGGCAGCACGGTGGCGGCGGTGTTCTTTGGTGTGAGTCCACAAATCACCGATTTGGTGGCCAACCAAGGCGCTAAATTGCTCACCCTCAAGTTCAGCCGCGACGACGAAACCGAGGCCGATTTGGTGGGTATGGAAATCGCGGCACGCGCGGGCTACGACCCACGCGCTGGCGTGACGTTGTGGCAAAAAATGAGTGCCGCCAACAAAGGTGCGCCACCGCAGTGGCTCAGCACCCACCCTTCAGGCAACACGCGCATTGAAGAAATTCAGGCCAACTTGCCCAAGGTCATGCCGCTGTACGAGCGAGCCAAATAAGCCGCCTTCAATAAACCATGGGTTCCGTCGTCACGGGCAGGGTGACGGTAAAAGTGGTGCCCTTGTCTGCGCTGGTCACGAAATGGATCGCGCCTTGATGCGCTTCCACAATCGTGCGACTCAGCCACAAACCTACGCCCATGCCCTCTATCTTGTTGGTGCGTAACAGCTCAAACAAAGACCCAGCGATATCGGGCGAAATGCCCATGCCGTTGTCGGTGACGCTGATCACCGCCGTGTCGTTGTGCAATTCAGTTCGCACCACCACCACCCGCTTGCCACTGGTATGCGAACTGGGAAATGCGTCATTGGCATTGGTCATGAGGTTTAAGAACACCTGTTGCAGCTGCGATTTGTCGCCCGTGCAGTGCAGTGGTTGAGGGTGCAAATTCAGCTCTAAGTCGATCAAGTTGCGCCCCAGTCTTGCTTTGCACAGCAAGAGCACATCGTTGACCAGCTCATTCAAATCAAAAGAGGACAGCGACTTGCGACCGCCGCCAAACATGTTGCGCGGCGTCTTGATGATGGTGGCTGCGCGCTGGTTGTCTTTCATCAAGTCGACCATGGCCTCTTTGATGCTGGCATCACTCAAAGCGTCTGCGCTGTCTTGCGTGAATGCAGAGTCAATCAACTCGGCATTGAGCTGAATGGCAGTCAAAGGCTGGTTCAACTCATGCGCCAAGCTGGCCACAAGCGCACCCATGCCTGCCGTTTTGTTGAACAGCGCCAGTTGACGAATGATTTCTTCACGCTCTTGCAGCAGCTCTTGCAGTTTCAAGCTGTTTTGATGCACGTTTTCAGACCGCTCGGTGGTCACTGCCAGTTCGCGGATGGTGGTCATTTTTTTGCGTTCTTCAATCTCTAAAAAGATGCGCAAGAAGGCAATGTTGCTCAATGTGATGGCGGTGAATTGCCCAAACACCATCACCGCTTGGTGCCAACTGGGCGAGTAAATGTCATCGATCGTGCCCGCCATCCAGACACCCAAGGTGCGTATGCCTAGCGTGATGCTGAAGCTCAAGCCTGCCCACATCAGCAAGCGCCCACCAAGCGACGCTTCGCGGCGGTTGACCTTCGCGCCAATTCGGAAATAGTCAAAGCACAACACGGCGTAAAAGCCGTTGAACAGCATCAGCGCTTCCCACTCGGCTTGCTGAACATAAATCAAATAACAAAACACGGCCATGTACGCCACGTTGGCGATCGTGTAGCTGCGATAAGCGCTGTTTTGTGGCTGCGGCAAAAGGTACATGCGCAATGCCACCATGCGGCCCCAGTTGCCCAACACCATCAACAGTTGAGCCACAAACATGAAAACAAACTCAGGAATCTGGCCGCGTATGGCCAACAAAATCACGGCCAAGCCGCTGACCATGCCTGAGGCACACCACAACTTGACCTGATGGCTGCGGTATTCCTGCAGGGCGAGCCAAATGGCTCCGTGCAACATCACGTACACGAAGCAGATCATGAAGATGGTGGTCTGCGTATCTAAGCGCATCAGCTGCCTGGCGTTTAGGTTCCACCCACATACGGGTTGGTTTTGCGTTCGCGACCAAAAGTGCTTTCAGGTCCGTGGCCCGGAATGAACACCGTGTCGTCGCCCATGGGCCACAGGCGCTGGGTGATGCTGTTGATCAAGTCTTCGTGGTTGCCTTGCGGAAAGTCGGTGCGACCAATGCTGCCTGCAAACAGCACATCGCCCACAAACGCACGTTTGATTTCGGGCGAATAAAACACCACATGGCCAGGTGTGTGACCTGGACAATGGCGCACTTGCAGCGTGTGTGCGCCAAGCGTCACGGTGTCGCCATCGTGGAGCCAACGCGTAGGCGTGAACGCGCGTGAGGGCGTAAAGTTGTAGTTGGCAGCAGCTTGTGCCAAGCCGTCAATCCAAAACTGATCGCCCTTGTGTGGGCCGATGATCGGCAGGCCCAGCTTGTCAGCCAAATCGGCTGTGCCGCCTGCGTGGTCGATGTGCGCGTGGGTGATCCAAATTTGCTCTAGCGTCACACCCAGTTGTTTGCAGGCCGCCTCCAGCAATGGCAAATCACCACCGGGGTCGATGATGGCGCCTTGCATCGTTTCATCGCACCAGACGATGGAACAGTTTTGTTGGAAGGGTGTGACGGGGACGGTTTCGTACTGCAGCATGTGGAAATGTTAGCGGCATTCACATGCGAAAAACTTAAACCTTCAAAAACCAATGGCAGACGTGCGTGTCAACCTACGGCTGTTAATTTTTGAATCGCAAGTGCGACCTCTTGGAAGCTCACCGGCTTGTGCAAAACTTGCACATTCAGATTGGCAAATAAACTGAAATGGGAGGGTGAGGTGTCGGCTGTCACGATCAATGCAGGAATTTCTTGGTTGTAGCTTTCCCTGATCTTTTGTATCAAAACGTCACCGGTTGTTCGGCTCAAACGGTAGTCGCTCAAAATCAAATCGATGTTGTCGATGCTTTCAAGCTGAACCTCAAGTTCTGCTTCTGTTTCTGACAGCACGTGCACATAGGCGCCTTCGCTGGCAAGCGTTTGTTTATAGGCGTCAACAATGACAGGGTTGTCTTCAATGACCGCAATGCATTTGCCTTGAAGCATTCGCTGAGCATGCATCGGTTTGACTGACCGTCGAGTGGCGTTTTCTATCTCTTCATTCACCAATGTGACGTAAGGCGTGAGAACCACAAACTTCGAGCCTTCATTGGGTTGCGAAGAGAGGGTGACTTCGGCGCCAATCAAGTCGCACAGCCGTCGAACGATGGACAAGCCTAGCCCAAGTCCATCATGCAAAGATCGGGTGCTGTCGGCACGGTAAAACTCACCAAAGATGTATTGCTGATCTGAGGCGTCTACGCCGCAGCCTGTGTCAATCACTTCGATCGACAAGCAACCCTGGTGGGTTGCAAGCAAGACCTGAATGGTTCCAGATGTCGTGTATTGAATGGCATTTGAAATAAGGTTGCCAACGATTTGCTGCAAAACCAATTTATCGCCACACACATTCAGATCAAGGGACGAGGTTAAAAAGCTGAGCCCTTTTTTTGCTGCGCGCGTTTCGTAAAGGTCGCGCAAGGTGTTTGCAAATTCCTGAAGCCCAAACATGCGGTTGTTGATCGGCGTGACATGCGCATCTAATTTGCTAATGTTCAACAAAGAGTCAAACATTGAATTGAGTGAGGTGACGCTGCTTTTAATCTTCGTCAACAGCAACTTGTCTTGCTCTGGGAAATTGTCTTCATTCACGATGTCTAGATAGACGTTCACGGCATGCATGGGTTGACGCAAATCGTGACTGGCAACAGCAATAAATTTAGACTTGGCAACATTCGCCGCAACAGACTGATCCCGCTCATTGGCTAGTTCTTGATAAAGACGTTCATTGCGAAATCTCAGACGAACCGAGTCTTCGAATGTTTGCGAAAAACTCTTAGAAATTCCCAGCACCACAATGTAGACAGTGGCCAATCCAACAGAGAAGGTCCAAGGGAAAATATCGACAGACCACAAACCGGTGGTGAGCGAGGGGATCATGATGGGAAGGGTAAACGTATAAAACGTCGGTTTGTGCACGCTATAAGCAAACATGCTTCCCATCAAAGCGACGGTGATCATGTAGACGTAGATCACGCGATTGACCAGCATTAAGTCAGGTGCCATCAACACCCAGCCCATGCCCCAGCCGACACCCATGCTGGCCAGCGCAAACGTCATCAGATTGAGGTTGTGTTGCGGATCAACAATGTCTTTGGATTCGAATTTCAGCTTGAAAACAATCCATGTTCGTACAGCCACCACCACAAGCATATAAGTCAGCCAGATACCCAAATGCATGGGCCTGACTTCGTCCTTAAATGCAGGAATACAAAGCAGGGGCGCTAAAACGTTGGCAATGGTTGCAGAACGCGCGGCCTTCGTGATGTGGCTTGCTTTTTCACGCAACAAATAAAAGTTATTCGATTGAACTTCACCTACACCTGCATACTTGCTGTCGTCTGTCATAGATTTATTTATAAATTACGATGACCTGGCCTCAACAAGCAAGTGGTGCTTTTGGGCTTTGATGACGGCTTGCGTTCGATTAAAAACACGCAACTCTTTGAAGATTTGATTGATATGTATCTTGACGGTCTGCTCACTGATGCCAAGGTAGTCAGCAATGATTTTGTTGGGGTGACCTTGTGCAATCAGGTCAAGAACTTCGAGTTGTCTTTGAGTGAGACGAAACTCCTTAGGCTCAGCACTTTCTCTGGCGCCAACATAGCTTGAATCAATGGCCAACAGTGGTTTGAGTTTGAGAATAATGAAATCTGCGGTGCTGTCTTTTGATAAAAACAAAGTGGCGCCTGCGGATGCTGTTTTAGGTTCCCACGCGCTCACATCAAGTCCTGAAATTGACACAACGTGCTCGACGTTTGCAATGTTCTTAAAAACTTTGATGCCAGCAAGCCCACTTAAGCCGGGCATCAGCACATCCAACAAAACAACCCAAGTCTGACTCGACTGCTCTAGCAGTGACAAACCTTCATTGGCGTTGCTGGCAACTGCAACTTCAATGCCTTCTTTAGAAAATTCACTGCTTAATTTTTCACGCAGCGCATCGCGATAAACCGGGTGGTCATCGATGATGAGAAGTGACTTTGATTTATTTGCGTCCATTGATAAGTAATGCTACTCATTCGGCCTCATCTGTTCAACTAAACTTTGGTTGTAGACAGGCCGCAGACGCCAATTGGCACGCAGGCAGTAACTATAAATAGCTGGTTAATGCAGCGCCAGAGAAGTGGTGCGTGAATTTTTGAGAACAGAAACGCATTTCTCAACACGTTGTTTGATCTGTGCCACCTGCTGTTGCAAGTCAACTTGTGTTTGGCTGACTTCGAGCAAAAATTGATTCGCTTCGGGCGTCAAACTTGCACCTTTGCTGGTTTTGCCCCAAACAATTAAGTTGGTGTTCAGCTCGGTCTCCCAATGCTTTAACTCACCCCAAACGTGACGGTAAGACAGCTTCAACTGCTTGGCTGCTTTGCCGATGGACCCGGTTTCGCTCACACTTTCAAGCAGCAAGATAAGCGGGTGCTCCAACCTATTGCTTGTAGGCTTATCCGAGAATTTGTATTCAATGGATAAATGAATCATCAGCGGCTTATTCCCAATAATTCTGATTGATGATTTCTGCCAGCTGTCGGCAAACGCGAACCGACATGGTTTTGGGTGAAGCATTTGTGCTGACCTTGCCCTTGCCAGCGGGCCCTTCGTAGTCGTAAAACGACTGACGAACTCCCGAGACATCCTTTTCGTAAGACACCAGTCGGTAGTTCTCGCCGTTTGGACATTGGCCTGCGAAGGTGAAAGTTTCTTCGTCATTGCCAAGCGCAGCTTGAAGCTGTGCAGTGGGTGTAATTTTTGCCCCCACATAGGGCGCCAACGCCATGCTGGCAAGCAAACATGCACCTAACAAAACACCTGTTTTCAATTGTTTCATCACAGTCTGACTCCATAGGTTGAATTCAGACGGTGATGCTAGAGATGGGGTTTCAATCGCTCAATACAAAATTGGGTCTAGAACCAACGGGGTAGGCGCTTAGAAAGATTGGCTTTATTGGGCGGGTGTGTTGCTAGGTGCCCCAGCCTCTGTGCCTTCGCCCCATTTGATGTCTATTGAGGGCAAAGGCGAAGTTTTCTTCGTGGTTGATTTCGAAGTGATGCCGGAAAAAAGCACAGCAGTTGTGGTGGAGCTTGCAATAAAAAGCAGGATTGCGATGGCAAATTTCATGAGACTGGTTGAATTTGAAAAACCAGAATCCTAGTTTTAGCAATCGGCAAATTCAATAACAAAAATGCTCTAGAACCAATGCTGTAAGCGGTGATTCAGCTCAGCATTCATCCGTCCCATGACCCGGCGCCGCCTGCGTAGGTACATGGTGGCGCAAGCTCACTTGCTGGTTGTGTTCGTCCACAAACACCAACTGAGGTTCGTGGCCAGCCACTTGGTCTTCATGCACTTGCGCGAATGACGCAATGATCAACTGGTCATTCGAGATTGGCATCTATACGAACGATTAACTGGTCGGTATTCACGGATATCTCCAAAATACCTATCTCTTTTCCGAAATCGCCAGAGAAGTCAACTCTCACACGTATCCTCTTGTCACCCAAGATATCCATTGAAATGATGCGGGTCTGCGTGTGATACCCAATGAAGTACTGCTCAATATATGTGCGGATGCCGTCATGGCCTTTGAAACTGTGACCGGTAGATGGATCGTCAATTAGCGCATTAGAAGTAAACAGTTTCAGCGTTTGCTCAACATCAAAGGCATTGGTTGCCACCACCAAGGCTTCGGCCGTCTTTCTTAAGATGGCTGCTTGATGGATTTCCATATCAATGATCATGTTGCCAACTCTTGTAAACGAATTCCAGACTATAGCCATCTGGATCCAGCACATTAGCGGCGTAGTAGCGCGGGTCGTAGTGGGCACGCACGCCAGGAGCACCATTGTCGGTGGCTCCTGCATCTATGGCTGCCGCATAGGCAGCATTCACATCTTCCCTGCTTCGTGCAACTAATCCAACGTGGACGGCACGTCCCTCAACCACCCCCTCGCGCAGCCAAAAGAACATGCGTCCGTTCGCACCAACGCCCTTGAGGTCGGGATGGCCGGAAGGTCCATTCCTGCCGTCATAGTCATGCCTGTATCACGATACCCAGCGGTGCTAAAGCTGCGGTGTAAAAAGCTATGGAGCGGTTCACGTCGCTAACGGATAGAAATATATGGTCCAGCATGGGGTCTCTTCTTTCGATTTGAATGCACGTCTCGTTGCATCTGAGAACAAGCGGTTCACACATGTAGAAGTTGTCGATCGGGTTAACCCTGCGCGAGTGCAACTTTGCAAGTCATTAGACTGTCACTTAGAGTCAAATAAGAGGAATGAAATGTCAATTTTTAGAGTTATGTCGGCTGTTTTTTTCGGCTACGTGTTCTTATCCATTCCAGCTAACGCTACCGAGAGCGAAGTCGGCGTATCGAAAAAGAATAATTGGAGCGGGATTTACATTGGTTTAGATAGCAGTCATGCAGCCCAGGCTGAAGCTACGGAGTGCATTTCAGGTACTTGGAATTGCAGCGGACTTCCCATTGCGAACCCAATGCAAAAAGCGAGTGGAGCCACTTATGGTGCCCATATCGGCTACAACTGGAAAATTCAAGCAGATTACATCCTTGGTGTAGAGGCGAGTGTTCAACGTCCACATATTAGTGGCGCAGCAATTTTCCCTACTGTTGGACAATATAAATCTTCAGAAACAAAGTATGACTCACTCAAAACCTTGCAGATAAGAGCGGGTCGAGATCTAGGCGATAGCTTGATCTACCTAAGTGGGGGTCTTGCTTGGACAAAATTGACGACAACATTTATCAATAGATATGACAATGGTGACATCATTAATTTCCCGAATGGTTTTCTGAGTACAAGTAACTCAGCAAGAGGTCATGTTTTTGGAGTTGGAGCTGAGCATGTTTTAACAGAGTCACTGAGTCTTAACGCTGAGTTCTCAAGGGTGTATTTTCCATCGCATCAATTTGACGTTTCTACTCAAATAAATGGTGGCGTTGCGCAAAATTGGGCTTACGTCAAAGTCAATCCAAATCTCAACATCGCCAAGCTTAGTGTCAACTACAGGTATTGATGCAACAGTTATCGTCGTTCCAGTAAAAAGCCCTCATATGAGGGCTTTTTCTTTGCTTGATTATTGCTCAACACTCATCCGTCCCATGCCCAGGCGCCGCCTGCGTGGGCACATGGTGGCGCAAGCCCACTTGCTGGTTTTTCTCATCCACAAATACCAGTTGAGGCTCATGCTTGGCCACTTGGTCTTCATGCACTTGCGCGAATGAAGCAATGATCAACAAGTCACCCACACTCGCACGGCGTGCGGCCGAACCGTTGACAGAAATCATGCCCGAGCCACGTTCGCCTTTGATGGCGTAGGTGATGAAGCGTTCGCCGTTGTTGATGTTCCAGATGTGGACTTGTTCGTTCTCACAAATGTTGGCGGCGTCCAACAGGTTTTCGTCGATGGCGCAGGAGCCTTCGTAATGCAATTCGCACTGCGTGGTGACAACGCGGTGGATCTTTGACTTGAGGAGTGTGCGGAACATGGTGAGAACGTTTCAAGAAACTAAGCAATAACTCAATCATAGAGCCCGAAGCTGAGCGGAGGCTAACAGGGCCCAGTTTGCTTCAGTGGCCCAAGAGCCGCGCTGCGCCTAGGCCCGCCACGCGGCCACTGGCCAAGCAGGCACTCAGCAGGTAGCCGCCTGTGGGGGCTTCCCAGTCCAGCATCTCGCCGGCTATAAACAAGCCGGGCAAAGCAGTGGCCATCAGGTGCGCGTCCAGCGCTTCTAAGCGCACGCCGCCTGCGCTGCTGATGGCCTCGTCGATGGGGCGCGTGGATGTGAGTGTGATGGGCAAATGTTTGATGGCCGCTGCCAATTGGGCAGAGTTGTTCATGGCTTCTTTACTCAGCACTTCGTGCAACAAACCTAAATGCAAGGCCGTGAGGTTGAGCCGACTTTTCAAATGGCTGCTGAGTGAGCGTGTGCCACGCGGGTGCGACACCTCGGCCAACACGCGCTCGGGCGAAAAGTCTGGCTTGAGGTCAAGGTGCAACGTGGCTGTGCCATGGCGTGCTATTTCGTCACGCAGCAAAGCCGATGCGGCATAAACCAAGTTGCCTTCCACGCCTGTGGCGGTGACCACAAATTCACCGCGTCGGCTAAAGCTGTGGCCTTCACTGTCGGTGAATGACAAAGCCACCGACTTCAGCGGTGCGCCTGCAAACTGGCTCGACAAGTGGCTGCTCCAACCTGCATGGCCATCACGGCCTTGCACATCAAAGCCGCAATTGCTGGGGCGAAGGGGTGACACATCAATACCCAGTGCGCCCAGCCACGGTTGCCATGCGCCGTCCGAGCCCAGCTTGGCCCAGCTGCCGCCACCGAGCGTCAACAGCACGGCATCGGCATGGGCTGTGTGTGGGCCTTGCGGTGTGTCAAAGCTCAAAGTGAATTTTTTGTCGGCGTGTTGCAACGCACCGTTCCAACGGTGGCGCATATGAAAAGTCACAGGCACGCCTTGCGCGGGGTGACGCAAGCGGTGCAACCATGCACGCAACAAAGGTGCGGCTTTCATGTCGGTGGGGAAGATGCGCTGCGAGCTGCCCACAAACGTGTCCAACCCTAAGCCCTTGACCCATTCGCAAATGGCAGCCGCATCAAATGTTTTCAGCCATGTGCCACAAGCTTCGCTGCGCTCGGCGTAGCGGGTGGTGAAGATGTCAAAAGGCTCGGCGTGTGTGAGGTTAAGCCCACCCAAACCTGCCAGCAAAAATTTGCGGCCAACGGAGGGCATGGCGTCGTACACATGCACAGAAACGCCTGCTGCGCTGAGCATTTCAGCAGCCATCAGGCCGGCGGGGCCTGCGCCAATGATGGCGATTTGTTGGTTGGTATTTGTAGTCACCCGTTAAGTGTAGGTGGACAACCACGCTCAGTCTTGCCTCAGCGCCAGGCTCAATCGGTCAATCAGCTCAGCCCAATCGGCATCGCTGGCCATTTGCTCTTTCAAAAAGTGGCGTTGGCCTAAGCTCCAAAAAGGCGCATCTTCTACGCGTGTGGCCGTTGAGAGCGGGCGACGCAACTTTAAGAAGGCCGCGATCGACATGGCATCGTTGGGCAGCCCCAGTTGCTTGAACAGCTCGGTGAAGGTGTGGGTCATGTTTTCCATATCAAAAAGCCGCTAGCCCTTTTCAGCGCTAGCGGCTTCTTTAGTTCATCTGTGAAGATTTACTTAGCTGCAGCAGTGGTCTTCTTCGCAGCTTCAACCACATGGTCGTGTGCTTTGGCGACATGCTCATGCGCAGTTTTCACGTGTGCGTGTGCCGCGGTGTGGTCATTGCTGTTCACGCACTTGGCGGCTTCTTTGTGTGACTTGGCAGCCAGCTCCAAATGCTCGGCTGCTTGTGTGTGATGTTGTTGCACGGTGGCAGCAGTAGAGGTGTCGTGAGCTTTGGTTTCGTGAAGTGTCATTTGGATATCTTTCAAAATTGGAAAAACTGGAGCGTGTAGGCCATGTGCACCTGAACTACACCGTGATTGTTTCTACGTCTCAGCAAACGGTCTGTCTGCTAACGCACGATTCGACCAACTAAAGGCCAGCGCGCAGCAGATCGCCCATGAGTTGCAAGTAACGATTGCCTTTGTCCGTAGGCGCTAAATATTTGGTGCGTCTGTCGGATCCTTTGAACACCACACAAATCATGCCGGCCTCACGCAGGTCATCGATGCGTTTGTGCAGCGCCGCGCTGCTGGCCATGTCTGGCAGCCCCATCGTCTGTGACACGGTCATGGCTTGGCCATCAGCGTGCTTTGTCGCGATCACCACAAACAAGGCCATGAGTTTGGATGAAATATGCGCAGAGGATTGGTTGATCAATGTCTGCTTGTGTTCGCATCGAAGTAGAAAATCAAAATACAAATTTTGGTAGGACATGCCATGCGCTCATGAAAAAAGGCGCTCAGCTTTTGAGCTGTGCGCCTTCATGTGATCAAAGATAAAACGTGCGTTATTTCTTTGCTGGCTTAGAGCCCATCACGTCCAAGTCAACGCGACGGTCTGGTTCAAGACAGGCAATCACAGCGGCTGAGGTTGGCAGACCTTTGCAAACACCAGCGCTGGTCAACGGCTGCGAGCTGCCTTTGCCAACAGTGGTGATTTTGTTTGCAGGAATAGCGTCGCGTGACACGAGGTATTCTTTGACAGCGTCAGCGCGTTGCAAAGACAATTTTTCGTTGTAGGCCTGTGTGCCGATGCGGTCGGTGTGGCCTTCGATCGTGATGTGGTCATAGTCGGTGCCACTGAGGTCGGCAGTGAACTTGTCCAGTGCCACTTTGCCCGATGGGCTCACGGTGGCTCGGTCAAAACCAAACAACACATCCGCATTCAAGCTCACGCGCAAGCGATCTGCGACGGGTGCTTCTGCTGGTGGGGCGACGACCACGACCACGGGGACTTCTTGAAACACCACAACCTCAACCACTTTGGGTGCAGGTGCAGGCGTGCGACCAAATGGAAACACCAAGCTTAAAGAAGCCATGTTGATGTCGCCCTTGTTGCCCACAGCGTCGTTGATGCGGTAACGCTCAAGCTCACCACGCAAGGTCATAGATTGGCTGAACTTATATGCAAAGCCAAAACCTGCTTTGTAGTTTTGTTGTGTGGATTCGGGGTTGGGGTTGGTAACCGTGAGACCGCCAGTGCTTGAGAAAGTGTCACGTGCACGTGCTCTGACCATGCCCACTCGGCCCAGTATCGACAGTTGGTCGTTCACAGGCATAGTGCCCACCAAGTCGAGGTTCATGCCGTCAACTTTGATGCGACCATCTAGGTTGCCAGCAGATGTGATCGATTTGAAACCGAACTCACCTAGGTTGAAGTAACCGCCTTCCACACCTAAGTAGGGGTTGAACTGGTAGCCGCCAAACACTTTGTAGGCAGCGTCGCGCTGGTCGTGGGTCATGCTGGTGACGGTCGCGCCCTGACCTACCAAGGTAGCGTTGATGCGATCGTCATCAATCTTGGATTGAGACCGGCCTGCGCCGACGCCACCATAAAAGTGACCTTCGTTTTGTGCAAGCACATGGGTTGATCCCAGTGCGGCCAAGCTGGCCAAACATAAGGCGTGTAGTTTTTTCATAGTTTTCTTTCGAGGGTTAAAAAGGGGAGGGCGTTCAAGGAACGGTGACGGTGGTGTTGACCATGGTGACGGAAGCGTCTAAGCCAATAGCACGTCCTGCGAGGGTGGTTTGTATGGTTTGACCAGCGGTTGAAATGGTCACGCCATCGCTGGCGATGATGGTGCCGACCATCGTGCTGCCGTTCTCAATGCGTGCCGCACTGCCCACCTGCCAATACACGTTTTTGGCTTGCGCGCCGTTGATGAGCAAGACGCTTCGACTTGTTCCGATTAACCCAATGGTGAGTGACGCTGGAACTTGGAACACCCACACCGCATCCGCATCACCCTCAGCATCAAGCGTTAAATTTCCTGAACCAAGAAGAAATGTTGAAGCAGAAGGCCTATATGTGCCTGGTCGCACTGGGGGTAAGCCGCCCAACTCGCCGGAGGTAGGCCCAAGCAAGACCGTTGGTCTTTTAGCTGCTAGCTCGTCGTATGCTGCCCGTGCATTAGCTAGTCCTGTAATTGCTGTGCCAATCGTGCCGGTGGCGCAGTAAACATGACCGGTGACATCACCAATGTTCAGGGGTGTTTCTGTATAAAAGTTGTTGGCATCATCAAAGCCTGTAATCAACGTACAAGCTGCAGTGGTTCCCAAATCACCATAAATAACGGTGTTGACACCCGAGTTGGTCACGCCCGCACCGCCGCCGAATGCGCCGTAGGTGGCAATCGCTCCTAGGTTCACTGTGACACTCGGCGTGCAGGAAAGCGCGTCTGTGGTGAACAAGGAAGTTGCTGGCACCGCTGGAGTTTCAGCCATGTCTTTTGCACCTGCAGTCACATTTATGGTGTGTACGGTACCGTCAATAAATGAACTATTCGCCGTAAAGGTTGCGGTGTTGTTGCGCGCGTCGTACGTGATGGTGCCCGGTAAAGACGGCGTGGCAAGGGTACCCACGAAGAAGCTGGCCGACGTGATGGTGGATGCTTTCATTGGTTTACTAAATGTCACGCTGACACTTTTCGTTAAGCAGACATGTGTTGCCGTACTCGTCGGGCTGAAGCTAAGGATGGTCGGTACCGTCGCATCTGAATTTGATTGCGTAGTAAAACTCCACAAGTAATCGGCCACTAGCGGAGCACCTGCCGTGTTCGTAGCTGCGGTGCTGACCTTGGCTTCACACGTTGTATTGGCGGGGAAAGGTGCAGCGTGTCGCAGAATGGCCATCTTGTTTGCCGCGTCATATGTCACGGTGCTCGTGACAGGCGTGTTAGCTGGGCAGGCGACGGTAAAGCTGGTCGTGTTCAAGCTAGACGGCGCCATAGCTGCATTGAACTTTGCCGTCAGCCGCGCATCCGTGGCGACCCCTGTCACGATGGGCGACTGCTTAACGGGGGTGGTCGAAATCACCCGTGGTGTGATGTCTGAATTGGGCGTACCAAGAATAGGATCTTGCCCCCCGCCGCCGCCACAGGCAACAAGCAAACACGACAGCGCTGTAACAAAAATAGACAGTCTCATATGAATCCTTCGTTTGGAGCATTCACGCGAATGCATTCCATGCGGTGGATTTGAGAAGAGTTCACATGTTGCGTCTGTCTGCTAGCGAACGTAATCAAACTTTTAAACATGTGGTCTAGCGCACAGACCGTTATCAGATGCGTCATTAAATTTGCAGCCAAAGACGGTCGTCTTTTATTTCGACATATCACCTCTAAGGAAACACCATGAAATTACGTTCTGCATTCGTCGCTTCCATCACCGCGTTGGTTCTGGTTGCCACAACAGGCTGCGCTGTCACACGCAACCAAGAAACTGTGGGTGCTTACATTGATGACAGCGTGATCTCCACCACAGTCAAGGCGCGTTTCTTCGACGACAAAAGCGTCGATGGTTCTGCCGTCAGCGTAGAAACTTTGAATGGCACTGTCATGCTGTCGGGCTTCGCCAAAAATGCCACTGAAAAGAAAAACGCAGAGAACATTGCTTGGCGTGTCAAAGGCGTCAAAGGTGTGAAAAACGAGCTCTCGATTCGTCCGTAATCAACGGCAAGGTTCTCCAGGTTGCCCCGATGTGGTTATCTGCATCGGGGCTTTTTTTCGTTATTTGAGTTTCTTAATTTCATGACCCAAATAGCCACCCACCGCGGCCCCACCTAAAGTGCCAGCCGTGCTGCCGCCCGTCAAGATAGAGCCTCCAACGGCACCCGCGCCTGCACCGATGGCTGTGGATTTTTCTTGTGCCGTCATGCCGGCGCAGCCAGTTAAGAAAACGAATGAAATTGTGCCGCTCAGCACAGCGAAGGTTTTGGTGAAGGTATGCATCGTGAGCCTCTTTGTTTGAAATATCGACAGACGTTCGCACGGTGCGAACACACACAAGGTACGTTGGGCCGTATGCGTGGTCTGTGCGTTTAGACACTTTGTGCGATATCAGACAGACCGCCCGTGTGATGCGTCTTACGCTCAAGTTTGAATTCACCCACCACTCAGAAAGAAGCCAAGAAATGACCGACCATAAATCTGTGAACGACAAAGTAGAAGCACTCGGCTCTGACATTGCCGGTACGGTGCAAGACCTGATGCGCGAAGCCAAGCCCTTGATGTACCACGCGGCCGATTGCATGACTGACCGTGTGAGCGAGTTGGCGCAAAAAGGCATGGACGCTGCTGCACGCGGGCAACACCAACTCGAGCATGCAGGCCACGACATGAGCGACCACGCGGCACACATGATTCGCAACGAACCCTTCAAGGCCATGCTGATTGCAGCAGGCGTGGGCGCTGCGGCTATGGCGGTGTACGGTTTGATGTCGCGCTCCAACGCGCACCATCGCTCACATTGATGCTCAGCGTGCTGTTCAAACTCATCGTCATGCAGCCCGAGGTGCTGCTGACCCACGTCAAAAATTATGCAGACCTTGCCGTTGAAGAGTTGCAGCATGCGTTCGCCGCTTGGCGTATGCG
Organism: Limnohabitans sp.; assembly: GCF_031539105.1. Classification (GTDB taxonomy): domain Bacteria; phylum Pseudomonadota; class Gammaproteobacteria; order Burkholderiales; family Burkholderiaceae_C; genus Limnohabitans. Next base: position 2,298 of record NZ_JAVKLM010000043.1, on the reverse strand, counting down.
CGTGTTGCTGTACGCGGTGAGTGCTGTGTTGTTGGGGCTGGGTGTGTTGTGCGGCCTGATGTCTTTGCTGTTGTGGGGGGCATTGCCTGCGCTCAATACCGACAACGCTTGGGTGTTGGTGGCCTTGCCACTCGTGCTGTTGGCGGCGGGTTGTTTGGTGGGCATCGTCGCCAAGCGCCAAGCCATGTCGCCCTTGTTTGCGGGCATCCAAGAGCAAATCGACTTGGACATGCTGGCCATTTGCCAAGCGAAAGCGAAATGAACAAGCAAGCACCGCTGATGGGTGAGATGACCGCCAAGCAGCGCTTGGCGGTGTCTCGGCAACTGCTGTCTAACTCGATCAACGAGCCGTTGTGGGCCAGCTTGGCCCGCTTGTATATCCGGCGTGGCTTGAAGAAGTTAGAGGCTAAATCGCAATCAGATCGGGCAGCAAACGGTCGTACTCGAGTTTGACCACGCCGTAGCATTCGCAGGTGCGTGCTTCAATGCCAGCGCGGTCAAGTACTTCGATTTTTCCGCGCGCATAGCTGATGAGCCCCGCTTTTTGTAGGCGACCCGCAGCCTCTGTGACGCCCTCGCGTCGCACGCCCAGCATGTTGGCAATCAGCTCTTGCGTCATCACCAAATGGTTGCCCGTCAAGCGGTCCATGCTCAGCAAGAGCCAGCGACACAGCTGTTGGTCGAGTGAGTGATGGCGGTTGCACACCGCGGTTTGCGTCATTTGTGTGATCAAGGCTTGTGTGTAGCGCAACAACAAGTGCATGACGGGCAGCGAGTTGTTGAACTCTTTCTTCAGCTTGTAGGCGCTCAATTTCACGCATTTGCCTGCGCTTTGAACCACGGCTCGGCTAGGGGTTGTTTCGCCTCCCATGAACAGCGACACGCCCACGATGCCCTCGTTGCCCACCACGGCGATTTCTGCAGATGAACCATTTTCTAAAACAAACAACAGCGACACGATCGCGTCGATTGGAAAGTAGACGTACTGCATCGTGCCGCCCGACTCGTATAAGACTTGGCCGAGCTTTAAGTTCACCAGCTCCATGTGCGGCAACCAACGTTGCCATTCAGCTTCAGGCAACGCAGCCAATAGATGGTTGCTCGATTTATCAATGCCTAAGGCCATATTTATTCCTATGAAAAGAGTAAATATAGGGGTTAACCAGATTTTGATATGTACGTTGACGAACATAAGCGTAAATCGATCCGGGCTTATAGCCCGTGTCTAGAACAAAGGTGTGTTTAAGCTGTTAGATGCGGCCCGCAAGCATCAAAAACAGCAAGATTAACAGCACCAAGCCCAAACCGCCGCTGGGGTAATAACCCCAGGCTCTGCTGTGTGGCCATGCGGGTATCACGCCCAGCAACATCAGGAAAAGCAAAACCAAAACGATATTGAGCAACATTGAAATTCCTTGGTGTGACCCATGTAAGAACTTCGAATTTAGAGCCGATGCCGCCTTGCGTCTGTGCGCCAACGCACTTGATTAAATCAAGCCTTCATACGCAATGGTGATGGGTGCGTGGTCTGAAAACTTCTCGTCTTTGTAGATCGCCTCATGGCGCGCTTTGCTGGCAATGCTGGGCGTGGCCAAGTGGTAGTCCAAACGCCAACCCACGTTGTTGGCATAGGCTTGGCCGCGGTTGCTCCACCAGGTGTAGCAAGCGTCGGTGGTGTCGGGCTGCAGATGTCGGTACACATCCACCACGCCGCCGTCGGTGGTGAGCTGCGTCATCCACGCGCGTTCTTCGGGCAAGAAGCCGCTGTTCTTTTTGTTGCCCTTCCAGTTTTTCAAGTCGGCTTCGTTGTGCGCGATGTTGATGTCGCCGCACAACACAAACTCACGGTTTTGTTTCAAGGCGTTGAGGTGTGGGTACATGGCGGCCAAGAAACGAAACTTGGCGTCTTGGCGTTCAGGGCCGGACGAGCCGCTGGGAAAGTAGCTGCTGATGATCGACAGCTTTTGTGTGGGCGTGTCAAAGCGCAGTTCGATGTAGCGGCCTTCGGCATCAAACTCGCCGTTGTCAAAGCCTACGATCACATCGCTGGGCTCGTGCTTGGTGAACACGCCCACGCCCGAGTAGCCTTTTTTCTCGGCGTAGTGAAAGTGGCCTTTCAATCCCGCCAAGGTGTCGAACGTGCCTTCGACGTCTGGGGCTTGGGCTTTGATTTCTTGGACGCAAATACAATCAGGGCTGGCTTTTTCGAGCCAAGCTTCCACGCCCTTGCGGGCGGCCGAACGAATGCCGTTGAGGTTGAGGCTGGTTAGTTTGAACAAGGAATTTCCCCATGAGTCA